>NZ_CP162010.1:1281502-1922254 GCF_041734645.1 Aggregatibacter sp. HMT-949
AGATTCTACTTGGAAATAATCACCCCAAAATTGCCCTTCGGATTTCGTAGCGCGCCCGAAAGCTTTGGCAAGTTGCGAATCAGTGCGGTAAGTCAGCATACCGAGCATGCGCGCAATAGAAAGCCCTTGCTCCGGCGGAACGCCATCATAATAATCGCCACCATTAAAATTCGGATCATTAATCACCGCTTGACGCATCACATGGTTAAAGCCGATAGCTTCAGCGCTAAAGAAAATCGACGAGCAAAGATTGACGATATTATCGACAAAGTCCGGGTATTCAATACCCCATTGCGTTGCTTGCATGCCACCGAAAGAGCCACCGATCACCGCATTCAAATGGGGAATGTTTAAAAAATCAATCAGCGCTTTTTGCACGTGTACGATATCCTGCACGGTGATATTCGGGAACAGGCTGCCGTAAGGTTTGCCGGTTTGAGGATTGAGGGAAGAAGGTCCGGTGGTGCCTTTGCACCCCCCCAACACATTGGAGCAAATAAAAAAATAACGCGAAGTATCAAGCGCCGAACCGTCACCCATAAAATTTTGCCACCAACCGTCCTTTTCTTTGTTGGAAAAATAAGGTTCCGCATCGCCCGTAAGCGCATGGCAAATCAGCACCGCATTGGTTTTGTCCGCATTCAAGGTTCCGTAAGTTTGATAAGCCACTTGAACGGGCGAAAGTTCACCGCCCATAACCAACTTTAATGGCTTGTCTTGAAACAGCACGACATTTTGGACAGACATTGAAAACCTATCGTATCAAGGAAAAAATGCACCAATTATCAACAGCTCGCTGCCTTTGTCAAGGATAATTTAGACGTCTAAACGTCCAAATAAAAACCGACTTTGCGCTCGCAAATTTCAACTTGAACTCATACGCGTTTTTCATTATGTTAACGCTCATGTTTACTTTAAAGACTCCGCTCAAAACGGAACGCCTGCTCCTTTGGCATCGCATTCATTTAGGCAAAATCATCCGCGCAATAATAGCTTTCAATGCGGTGCTAATTTTACTTAGCGTTGCGATTGACCGGTACATCAGTTTTTCCGTCCGACAAAATTTGTACGAAAATCTCGAGGATCTGCCTTATCGCCCCTACGCACTCGTGCTCGGCACCTCTAAATTCGTCGCCCCCGGCAAAACTAACGATTACTACAGTAACCGCCTTGAAGCAGCAAAATCTTTGCTAGAACACGGCAAAGTCAGCTATTTACTGCTAAGCGGCGATAACCGCACGCTTCAATATAATGAACCGAAAATGATGTTTCGCGATCTGCGCAAAATGGGCGTATCGGAAAATTTAATGTTCCGTGATTTCGCCGGTTTCCGCACGCTGGATTCCGTTATCCGTGCCGACAAAGTATTCAACATTAATGGATTTACTATCGTCAGCCAAAAATTCCATTGCGAACGTGCACTGTTCATCGCTGAATTTAACGATATCGACGCCATTTGTTTCGTTGCCAAACAGCCAAAAATCAACTTCTCCACTCGCCTACGGGAAATCTTCGCGCGTAGCAAAGCGGTGCTCGATTTACTACTCGGCATTAAACCGTACTTCTTGGGCGAACCGGAACCTCTGCCAATGCCGGATAACGAAGATTAAAAATTATCTAATTTTTTAACGATTTAATTAGCAAATTAGATCTAAAATAAAGAATCCTTAAAATTTCACAAAATTTATTTGACAACATTTTATGAAATCGTTATTTCTACTTTCCACACAACATCTTACAACATTCACCTAGAGGAAAAATTATGTCTCATCTTTCTGTCGCCAAATTCGGCGGGACTTCGGTAGCCAATTACGCAGCGATGACGGCTTGCGCAAAAATTATCATTGCCGATCCCAATACTCGTGTCGTCGTGCTTTCAGCTTCTGCCGGCGTAACCAATCTTTTAGTCGCGTTAGCCAACGGTGTGGAGCCGGAAGAACGCCGTCAATTAGTCGGCGAAGTACGTCAAATTCAAGAAAATATTTTAACCGAACTGAAAGACGACAGCCGTGTACGTCCAATCATTGAAAAATATCTCGAAAATATCGAATACCTTTCTGAAGCTGCCAGCCTCGCCACATCGCCCGCGCTTACCGACGAACTCATCAGCCACGGCGAAATGATGTCCACCCAAATTTTTATCGAAATATTACGCGAACAAAATGCCACCGGAACTTGGGTCGATGTGCGTACTATCGTTGCAACAAATAGTCATTTCGGCAAAGCGGTGCCAAATGACGAACAAACCCAAGCCAACAGTGACAGCATATTAAAACCATTAATTGATCGCGGTGAATTGGTTATCACGCAAGGTTTTATCGGCCGTGAACCGAGCGGTAAAACGACGACATTAGGCCGCGGCGGTAGCGATTATTCTGCGGCATTATTGGCGGAGGTGTTAAATGCCAAAGATGTACTGATTTGGACCGATGTAGCAGGCATTTACACCACCGATCCTCGCATTGTTCCAAGCGCTCAACGCATCGATACCATGAGTTTCGCAGAAGCGGCCGAAATGGCGACTTTCGGTGCAAAAGTATTACATCCAGCAACACTTCTTCCTGCAGTTCGCAGCAATATTCCGGTTTATGTAGGCTCCAGCAAAGCGCCACAAGATGGTGGCACTTGGGTCACGCGCGATCCACAACCGCGTCCAACATTCCGAGCAATCGCGTTACGTCGCGACCAAACCTTATTAACGCTTTCAAGCTTAAGCATGCTTCACGCGCAAGGTTTCTTGGCGAATGTGTTTAGTATTTTAGCGAAACACAAAATCTCCGTGGACACCATCACCACTTCCGAAGTGAGCATCGCTTTAACTCTGGATAAAACCGGTTCCGCTTCATCCGGCGCGGAATTACTTTCTTCGGCGTTATTGGAAGAGTTACGCGAATATTGCACGGTTAAAGTGGATACGGGCTTATCTCTGGTGGCACTTATCGGCAATGACTTACACATCGCAACAGGTGTAGCAAAACGCATTTTTGATACGCTCGAGCCTTACAATGTGCGTATGATCAGCTACGGCGCAAGCACTAATAATCTTTGTATGTTAGTTCAAAGCGAGCATGCCGATGAAACAGTTCGTTCGTTACACAAATCATTATTTGAGTAATTTCCTTTAAAACCATAAAAGTACGGTGAAACATAGCCGTACTTTTTTCTTTTATGTCATTGAGATCAAAGCCGAAAAAGAGTAAAGTACTCGGCTGTTCATTCAAGCTAATTAACCGAATTTTAAGGCGGAAATTATGGGAAAAAGTGTTGTTATCTTAGGCGCTCAATGGGGCGATGAAGGTAAAGGCAAAATCGTCGATCTACTGACGGATCGCGTAAAATATGTAGTACGTTACCAAGGCGGCCATAACGCCGGACATACCCTTATCATCAATGGCGAAAAAACTGTTCTACGTTTAATTCCGTCCGGTATGTTACACCCAAATGTCACCTGCTTAATTGGTAACGGCGTGGTACTTTCGCCCGAAGCCTTACTAAAAGAAATCGGTGAACTTGAAAGCCGCGGTATTAACGTGCGCGATCGTTTATTGATTTCCGAAGCTTGCCCGTTAATCTTGCCTTACCACGTGGCGATGGATCACGCGCGCGAGACCGCATTGGGCAAAAAAGCCATCGGTACCACCGGTCGCGGTATCGGCCCGGCTTATGAAGATAAAGTGGCGCGTCGCGGTTTACGAGTGGGCGATTTATTCGATAAAGCGTTCTTTGCCGAAAAACTTAAAAACATCCTTGAATACTATAATTTCCAATTAGTAAATTATTACAAAGCAGAACCGGTGGATTATCAAAAAACCTTAGATGATGTTATGGCAATTGCCGACGTTATCACCGGTATGGTCGCCGACATCACAACGCTCCTTGATACCGCACGAAAAAACGGTGACAACATTTTATTTGAGGGCGCACAAGGCACCATGTTAGACATCGACCATGGTACTTACCCATATGTAACCAGTTCCAACACCACCGCCGGCGGCGTGGCGACAGGTTCCGGCTTCGGCCCACGGAATTTGGATTATGTGTTGGGAATCATCAAAGCTTATTGTACCCGCGTAGGCGGTGGCCCATTCACAACCGAATTATTTGATGAAACAGGTGCGGAAATCGCCCGTAAAGGCAATGAATTCGGTGCGGTAACCGGTCGTCCGCGCCGTTGTGGTTGGTTTGACGCCGTGGCAATTCGTCGTGCTATTCAACTGAACTCCATTTCCGGTTTTTGCATGACCAAATTAGACGTGCTAGACGGCTTCGAGGAAGTGAAAATCTGTGTCGCCTACAAAATGCCAAATGGCGAAATCCTGGAATACGCACCATTAGCAGCGAAAGACTGGGAGGGCGTAGAACCGATTTATGAAACCTTACCGGGCTGGAAAGAAAACACCTTCCGCGTAACTGATGTAAGCAAACTACCACAAAACTGCATTAACTACATCAAACGTATCGAAGAAATTACCGGAGTGCCCGTCGATATTCTTTCAACCGGTCCAGACCGTGTAGAAACAATGATTCTACGCGATCCGTTCGCTGCATAATTTTCCTTCTGTTTTTGACCGCACCTAAAGTGCGGTCTTTTTTTAGATAGTTTTCACAACTATGAATGAACAAGACATCCTCGACTATCTCCAATCTCATCCCGATTTTTTTAGCCGCCACGCTGTCTCACTTAATAAACTTAAATCATGCCACACGCACACAGGCACGATTTCCTTGGCGGAAGCGCAACTGAAACAACAACGCAAACAGATTAGCGCTCTTACTGCTCAGTTAGAAAAACTCCACCAACTCGCCATACAAGAAGCCGATATATTCTTCGCCTTAATACCGTTACAAAAAAAATTATTTCAAGCGCCGGATTTTCAATCAGCACAAAAGAAATTAGAGCAATGGGCGAAATCTTATGAATTAGACGGTGCGAAAATGCTGCTTTTTACTGACAGCTGGAAAAAACGGGAAAATGTGCCTGAGCAAGGCTGGATTGATCGCAATGCGTTTGAAATCATTCGTTTGGAACGCTTAGGCTTGCGCCAGTTTTATTTGGGCGATTTAAGCAATAAAGAAAAAGCACTGATGTTTTTGCCGGAAGAATTGCCGATTGGCTCCATCGCCTGTTGTTTGCTTGGCACAAAAAATGCGCATAAACCAACCGCGCTTTTACTGTTCCGTTCGCGCGATACACAGCGTTTTCACAACGGACAGGATGTGTCGTTTCTCAAACATTTGGCAGATATTGTGGAAATTCATTTAACCCGCTGGCTACAAGAAAAATAGCACCGCATTGGAAGCGGCTCCAATGCGGTGCTATTTTAAGTGTTCAAATTAAGGCTTTTCTTAATTTCCCCAGACTTCTTCTGCAATACCACGGATAAATTCAAGTTTTTTCCATTGCTGCGCTTCCGTTAAAATATTGCCTTCCTCAGTAGAAGCAAAACCACATTGCGGACTTAGACAAAGCTGGTTGATATCCACATACTGCGTTGCTTCTTTAATTCGCGCGATGATTTCGTCGCGATTTTCCAGCTCACCGGATTTTGACGTAATCAAACCAAGCACTACTTGTTGATTTTTAATGAAGCGTAACGGTTTGAAATCACCGGCGCGATCGCTATCGTATTCCAAAAAGAAGCCGTCGACATTGCAACCACCGAACAATGTTTCAGCCACCGGCTCATAACCGCCCGCTGAGAACCAGGTCGAACGGAAATTGCCACGGCAAATATGCATGGTAATCGCCATATCCGCAGGTTTTTCCGCTACGATTTTATTGATCATATAAACATAATCTTGCGCAATTTGAGCGAGGTCCAAACCGCGCTCGGTATAAGCTTTGCGTTTATCTTCCGCACAAAATTCGCCCCAACTGGTGTCGTCCAACTGCAAGTTACGACAACCTAAGGCATAGAAAATCTTCATTGCTTTGATATAAGCCGCGGCAATATCATCCAGCAATAATTGATTGTTGTTTTTGTAACGTTCAATCGGTTGATAATCCGTTTCGCGCACAGTACAAATTAAGTGCAACATGGATGGCGAAGGAATCGTCAATTTTACTTCCGTTCCGGCGGCAATTTTTTGTAGCGAGCGATAATGTTCTACGAACGGATGATTTTCCGGAAAATCGACTTTATCGACGATTTTCAAGGTTTTCGGACGCACACTGTGATGTTTAAATTGCACCGAGAATTTGTCCGCATCCACTTCGTTCACACCGTCTAATGCGGCTAAGAAATCCAAGTGCCAAAAAGTACGACGAAATTCACCGTCAGTGACCGCCGACAAACCGACTGCTTTTTGATGTGCCACTAATTTTTCAATCTCCGCATCTTCTGTTCGAGTTAAATCCGCGCAAGAAATTTCACCGCAACCACATTGCTGACGCGCCAGTTTTAAGTTTTCCGGGCGTAAAAAACTGCCGACAATATCAAAACGATAAGGTGCGCGGTTACGAAGTTTGGCTTGAGGGAAAAGCTTACTCATTGTGTTTTCCTATTGTTCTTTGTTTAAATTACGGAAGAGTCTATCAAAAATCCCTAACTGAAAAAAGATTTAGACGTCTAGACGGATGTGAATTTTATTTGATATGTTTATGAAAAGAATTGATAAATAATGAAGTTTAAATCGTTTAAATTTGCTCCATTTAAAAAATAAATTGTAAAATTTTTG
This sequence comes from Aggregatibacter sp. HMT-949, assembly GCF_041734645.1. Classification (NCBI taxonomy): domain Bacteria; kingdom Pseudomonadati; phylum Pseudomonadota; class Gammaproteobacteria; order Pasteurellales; family Pasteurellaceae; genus Aggregatibacter; species Aggregatibacter sp. HMT-949. The sequence continues at coordinate 1,288,181 of NZ_CP162010.1, forward strand.
TGATCAAGCTCTCATTACTGGAAATTGACTTTCCGAGTAAAAATCAAATCGCATATAATTCGACGGTTATGTATTTAAAAGAAAAAAGAGGAACATGATGAAAACATTAAGCGAATTTATCGTTGAACGCCAAGCGGAATACCCGAATGCCAAAGGGGAATTAAGCGGCATTTTATCATCGATTCGTTTACTCGCGAAAATTATCCACCGCGATATTAATAAAGCGGGTTTAACCAATATTTTGGGGCAATCCGGCGTGGAAAACGTGCAAGGCGAAAGTCAGATGAAACTGGATTTGTTCGCTCATAACACCATGAAAGCAGCATTAATGGCGCGTGAAGAAGTTGCTGGCTTTGCTTCAGAAGAAGAAGAAAGTTTCATTGCATTTGATACCGAACACGGTCGTAATGCCAAATATGTGATTTTAACCGATCCGCTTGATGGCTCATCCAATATTGATGTGAACGTTTCGGTCGGTACAATATTCTCCATTTATCGCCGCATTTCCCCAATCGGCACACCGGTAACGTTGGAAGATTTCCTCCAACCAGGTAATAAACAAGTGGCAGCCGGCTACATTGTTTACGGTTCTTCCACGATGTTAGTTTACACCACCGGCCATGGTGTAAACGGTTTTACTTACGATCCGTCTATCGGCACTTTCTGCCTTTCCCATGAAAATATGCAAATGCCAAAAAATGGTCGAATTTATTCCATTAACGAAGGGCAATATCTTAAATTCCCGCAAGGCGTAAAAAAATACATTAAATACTGCCAAGAAGAGGACAAAGCAACCAATCGCCCTTATGCTTCGCGCTACATCGGTTCTTTAGTTGCCGACTTCCATCGTAATTTATTAAAAGGTGGTATCTATATTTATCCAAGCGCAACGACTTACCCGAAAGGTAAATTACGTTTGCTTTATGAAGGTAATCCAATGGCGTTCTTAGCGGAACAAGCAGGTGGTTTGGCGACAGACGGCTATCGCCGTATTTTAGATATTCAACCGAAAGAATTACACGAACGTGTGCCGTTATTCATCGGTTCAAAAGAAATGGTCGAAAAAGCACAAGAAATGATGGAAGAATTTAAAGAATAATAAAACTAAGGCGCTGTAAAAAGCGCCTTTTTAATGTTCGTTGCTTACCAGAAGGGCTTCGGCCAAGAGATACATTTGGATCTCAAAATAGCACCGCATTGGAGCCGCTTCCAATGCGGTGCTATTTTGAGTAGAGAGCAGCAAGACGCAATAAATGCTTAGTAAACATTGTTTCGTAGTTATTTTAAGAAAGGATTGTTCGTCTTTTCATGTTCGATCGTCGTATAAGGTCCGTGACCCGCGATGATGATCATATCGCCGTTAAGTTTGAATAATTTTTCACGAATCGCGCTAATCAACTGCGTATAATTGCCGCCCGGCAAATCCGTACGCCCAATACTGCCTTGAAAAAGAACATCGCCGGTAAACGCTGCCTTTTTCTGTTTTTCGATGAAACCAATATGCCCTGGCGTATGTCCGGGCAAATGCAAAATCTCAAATATGCCGCCACCGGCATGAATTGTTTCACCTTCATGCAGCCAACGATCAGGTAAAAAAGCATGAATCGTTGGCATACCGAAACGTTGCGATTGTTCAGGTAAACTGTCAAATAAGAAACGATCTTCTTCTTGTGGTCCCCAAATTTCTACACCGAAATGTTGCTTCACTTGCTCAGCCGCCCCTACATGATCAAGATGAGCGTGAGTTAATAAAATCGCTTCTAAATTTAAACCCAGTTCTTCAATTCGCCCAATCAGTTTTTCCGCTTCACCGCCCGGGTCAATAATTGCGGCATTTTTTTCATCATCCCAAATCAAAGAGCAATTTTGTTGAAATGCGGTAACAGGGATAATTTCAATATTCATTTTATTTTCCTCATAAACAAAAACCGCACCGAAGTGCGGTCAATTTGCAAAATGTTACACACCCTGCCAAGTTCGTACCGGGCCGGTATCGACGTGAATAAAATTACTGCGCGGATAAAAGCCCACGCCACCATTGTTTAAACCTTCCGCAGTGTGCTTAATCTTAGCAAGCGGCGTACCATCAATGCGAAAATCGATGGCCTGACCTTTTACGTGAAAACTATTACTTGCTACGCCGCGACTTTGACGATGACGCATGGCATTTGTCGCCGCCGAGCGGTAGCCGCAGATAATTTGAATTTCCGCCGTTTGTAAGCCGAGGTTGCTTTGAATACGGTAAAATTTCATAAATAAATTTGGATCCATCTGATGCACTTGATTCGTACGCTTATCGCGCATAAAGTAATCTAATTTTTTCAGCATTGAAGCATTGAAACCGCTGCTTAATGAAAATACACCGCTTAAGCGTTCGCCGGTATTAAGATTGCGAAATGCCAAAATGCGAGGCTTTGGCGTAGAAACCATGGCTAACACGCTATTCGGCAACATACCGGCGCTCAATACGATGCCGCCAAGAGACAACCACTTACGACGACTTTGATTTATCTTATTCATTTTTATTCTCGCTTATTTTACTGTTCATTTTTTTGAAATAACGTCACAATATTTATCAATACAACAATAATTATAAGTATTTTTTCACCGTATCCCAATTGATATCGTTCGCATCCGTGAAGTTATCGTATTTATAGATATCCGGTAACACATTCGTCTGCCCGTTATCCACCCAGGCCGTCACGTAATATAAAAACACCGGATTATCCGAACGAATGGCTGCAGAGGCAGTTTTCTTACTTTCTAACACGTTTTTCTTACGTTCGTCCGACCAGCCGGCTTCTTTTAATAAAATATCGGCAAGTTGAGCCGACTTTTCCACACGTACGCAACCGGAACTTAACGCCCGATCCTTACGGGAAAAAAGATTGTGATTCGGTGTATCATGTAAATAAATAGCATCGGAACTCGGCATATTAAATTTATAATTACCTAGCGCACTATCCCCCGCCGCTTGACGGATGCGATATGGAAAATTTTTCCCAATCGTATTCCAGTCAATAGAATAAGGATCAATCACGTTACCTTTACTGTCTAAAATGCTGTAGTTATGCGAGGCCGCATAACCCGGATCATTTCTTAACTTCGGTACAATGTCTTCATTAACCAAACGTGTCGGTGCATTCCAAGGCGGATTTACCACGACGTTACTTAACTTACTGGACATAACGGGCGTTCGACGTCCATTTTTACCGACAATAACGCGAGATTCCAATACTAGGTGTCCGTCACGATAATATTGCAACTGATAGCTTGGAATATTCACAAAAATCCCATTATAAAAATCCGGAATCACACGTAAACGTTGCGCATTAATCGCTAATTTTTTACCTATCGGCGTTAAGCCTGATGTGGAAATCATGGAAGGCAATGCATCGAGAGTTTGTCGATATAGCGAATTATGCGTAGATAAGCGCTCTAGATAGACGACGAGCTCTTCATTTAGCACCGCATTGAACCATTGCTGAAGCTGTTCCTTGCTCGGCGCTTGCGGCTTATAAACACCTGCGCCGTACAGCCAGCGCTGTGCTTGCTGATTTAGATTGCTACTGTAGTATAAATAATCCAAGAACGCATCGGTTAACAATACATCATAAGTCAACCCACCGATTTGCTCCGCTTGGCTTAAATTCTCCAAAGATTGTGCGGAACCTTTAGAAATGCCACTTGCAACCATTGCGGCATATTCGCGGAGAAATTGTTTTTCCGCTGCTTTATCGTGCCAAAACAAGTTGTATTTATTATCGGCATAAATTTTGGCTAACAGCGATTTAAATTGCAGATTTTGTTCGCCAATTTCATGAGTGAGTGACATTTCCAATAATGCTTGTTTCTCTGCCATTAAACGAGCTTGCTCTCGTTCAATTTCCTCACGTTCTTGCGGCGAAAGTTTTGCCATATCAATTTGCGTTGGAACCGAAAATGTCATATTTTTCGACCAATCCGCCAATGCACAGCCTGAAGTTATCATCGACAGCGATAACACCAATGAGTTTAATTTCATCGTACCTTTTAACATAAACATTCCTTCGAAGCGCGATAAAATAAAATAACCGCCCTTTTAAAAGCGCGGTCAAAATTTATTATTTCTTAGCTTCCGCTTTGCTCAGGTCTTGTTGAACTTGAGTATCCGCTTTTTGTGTTTTTCCGCTTAATTTCACTAAGTCCGCCGCCATCTTTTCCGCTTCTTTTAAATAAAAATCCGGTGCTTCGTAATCTTTCGGCAACGCATCAATATTTTTTAACGGTTTCTTGCCTTCACGTTTAAAACGATCATTAATATCTTTTAGGCGTCTCGCCTCGTCTTGATCATTTTCCGCTTTGCGCTCTTGATAATTCAACGACATAAACTTGCGATCACGCCGTTCATCGCGGATTTTTAATTCTTCACCTAACGCAATAAATTCCGGATCTTTTGCCATGCGAGCTTGATGGTTTTTATTGAGCTCGGGCACATATTGACGCGCATTACCGATTTCGAAATAAGTCGCCGCTGGAATTTTATCCCAAGGCAACGCATTATCTTCTTTTTCTTCTCCATTTTCTTTTGCATCAATAATAGCCGGGAAATCAATATCTGCAGCGACGCCTTTTAACTGCGTCGAACCACCGTTAATGCGGTAAAATTTTTGTATAGTGTACTGCAATACTCCCAACGGAGTTTGATCCAAATCGTACACAAAATTCAAGGAACGACTTTGTTGCACGGTTCCCTTACCAAAGGTGTTCTGCCCAACAATGATTGCGCGATTATAATCTTGCATGGCTGCCGCAAAAATTTCTGACGCCGATGCGCTGAAACGGTTAATCATAACGAGTAATGGCCCTTTATATTGTTCTGTGCGGTCATCGTCTTCGTGTACACGAATACGTTGATAAGCGTCGCGCACTTGAACTACAGGACCATCAGTAATAAATAAACCACTCAATGCCACAGCCTCGGTCAATGCTCCGCCACCATTTTCGCGTAAATCAATAATTAAGGCATTAATATGTTTTTTCTCCGCTTGCACCAACAATTTTTTTACATCATCCGTCAAACCGATATAAAAACTTGGAATTTTAATCACGCCGATATTTTCGCTATCCACTTTTTCGATGGTCAGTTTTGCTGCTTGATCTTCAATACGAACTTTATCGCGCACTAAAGTTACGATACGTGATTTTCCACCCTTCGCCGGCTCAATCTCTAAACGCACTTTGGTACCTTTCTTGCCTTTGATTTTGTCAACGATATCTTCCAAACGCCAGCCTATCACGTCTTCGATTTCGCCTTTCTCCTGTCCCACACCGATAATTTTATCGCCGGCTTGTAGTTTTTTACTACGCTCGGCCGGCGCACCCGGCACAAGAGATTTGATGCTAGTTTCATCGTCTTCTGATTGTAATGTCGCACCAATACCTTCTAAAGAAAGGTTCATACTTTCGTTAAAACTTTTAGCGGTACGTGGCGCCAGATAACTGGTATGCGGATCAATTTCACGGGCAAACGCATTCAGATAAGCTTGAACGATATCATCCGCTTTAGTTTGGGTTAAACGACGAATGGCTAAGTTATAACGTTTAATGAGTTTCTCTTTAATCTCAGGCCATTTTTTATCTTTCAACTTCAAATTGATAACATCGTTTTTTACGCGTTCTTGCCAAAGACGGTCCGCTTCTTCCTCAGTTTTTGGGAACGCAGCTTTTTCGCGATCAATTTCAATTTGATCTTTACCGTTTAAATTCGGCTCTTTGTCTAATAAAGAAAGTGCATAAACATAACGCTCATAACGACGCTTCATCATTAAATCATACATTGTAAAGGCAGCGGAAAGATCGCCTTCATTAAGTTGATCATCTAGTTTTGCACCGAATTTCTGACGAAGCTCATCAACATCGGATTGTAAAAACGTATTACGGCTATAATCTAAGCTATTAATATAACGATCAAAAATCTTTTCGGAAAAAGCATCGTCTAGTTGAAATTTACGATAGTGGGACTGCGTTAAGCGCGTCGTCGCTCGCTTAGTTGCCAACTTATGTTCTTCCGTTGCGGAAGGAATACCAATATCGCTTAACTTCAACTTCGGCGTAACGGCAAACGTCGTACCGGACTGAAAAAACAACATGCTAAAAATTGCCGTTGCTAAAATACTTTTGGTTATTGTCAATTTCATTTAACCTTTCCCGATAAGAAAATATCAATACTATGCGAATAAACGATCTGCCGTTACATTCATCACTAAACCGTTTTCAAGTTGAATACGCGCCGAATCTTTCAACACTTCTACTACAGTTGCATTTTTCGCATATTCGCCCACTTTTACCCGCACTTTTGAACCTTCAGTGAGCTCGGCAAAGTCGACCGCATTCAACTCAACTTTGGGCTTACGTGGGGATTTCTGTTGATTCGCTTTACGCGCTGGACGTTTTTGTTGTGCTTTTTTAGCCACAAGTTCTGCTTTACGTTTTTCGGCAAATTTCGCTTTAGCTTCCGCAAGTTGCTCCGCTGCATGCGTTGCATGTTCCGCTTCGATTACACCTGCCGCCTCGCCGTATAAATCGACGCGTACCGCGCCTTCACGGCAACCGTGTAGATAACGCCAATTCGACGTATATTGACGAAGCGCATGACGCAATTGGGTTTTGCTCACGCGCTCGTCATCTTGTAATGCTTTGGCCAAATCTTGGAATAAACCGATTTTTAACGGTTTGGCCTCGCCTTCTAAGATAAAGCAAAGAGGAAATTTTTCTGCTAAATAAGCAATAATTTCCTTATTGCTTGTCAATTTTTGAATATCTGATGACGTTTCTTTAAGTTGAACATCAAGTTGGGAATCTGTCATTTTTTGTCCTAGGATTGAAAATAAAACCTGCATAGTGTATCGCACTTTGATAAGGCTTGACAATGCTTCAAGCGCCCTTGCCGACTAACTGAATTCGCTCACTATTCAATTCCAATAAACGTTCATTCATTTGAGCTTCACAAAAGGAGGGGAATCGCGCTAAAATGCGCGACTTTGCTGACTGAGCTTTTAGAGATGATAACATATGACCCCTCCCGATTTTACCCGAGCGCGCTATAAAATTGCCCGTTGTGGCGAATGCGATGCGGTCGTCTCTGTTGTTTTCCCTTTGCCGCCGGATAAACACGCCGAATGTCCGCGTTGCCATCATATTTTAACTACTATAAACCGTTGGTCACTACATCGTTGCGCAATGATTGCGCTCTCTATTTTAATCCTAATGCCCTTTGCGTTAGGATTTCCTTTACTAAGTATCGATTTACTCGGCACGAAAATTGATGCTTCCGTCTGGAAAGGTATTTGGCAAATCGCGACCGCCGGCTACACTTATACCGGCTTTTTAATTTTTATTTGCGCGGTATTGATGCCTACCTCTTTCGCAATTTTGGTATTGATGCTGTGGTTTTCCAAATTACTTGGGATCCGTCCGCGCAATGTATTGCTCTTTTTAAGCTACATTAAACCTTGGGTAATGTTTGACGTTTATCTTGTTGCCTTAGGCGTATCCATGTTCAAAGTACGCGAATATGCGACACTGGAAATTAATATCTACTTAATCGCCTTCGTTTTTACCGCACTTTTAACTACGCTACTTTTTATTAAACTGAATTTAAATGAATTGTGGAACGATTTTTATCCCGAAAAACAACAAATTGACGCTAATGATAAAGTTCGGCTTTGTACCGCATGCAACTACACTTTTTCGGAACAAAAAACTAAACACGAACACGGACATTCAATTTGCCCGCGCTGCGTTTCATACCTTGATACATCCGATGCCATTAAACTTCAACGTACTTGGGCAGCCTTAATCGCCGGCATTATAATGCTTTTCCCGGCAAATTTATTACCGATTTCCGGCGTATATTTAACCGGTACGTTATCTGAAGATACGCTCATCTCAGGCGTAATTTCCTTTATTGAAATGAAAAGCTATTTTGTCGCCTTTGTCGTATTCTTCGCCAGTATTTTCGTACCGATTAGTAAAATTTTCATCATGCTGTATTTGCTTGCCAGCGTGCATTTTAAATGGCGACATTCGATAAAATGGCAAATGCGCTTATTGCATATCGTGCATTTTGTCGGACGTTGGTCAATGCTTGACTTATTTGTGCTTGCACTGATGATGTCGTTAGTCACCCGTGGACAAATTATTAACTTTACCGTCGGCCCCGCTGCCTTTTATTTCGGTGCTGCCGTATTCCTTACTATGATCTCAACCGCTCAATTTGATAGCAGACTTATTTGGAAAATTTATGACCGGAAAACAACAACCGAATAATGAACATTCGATCAAACATGCCCCAAGCATTAACTCGCAACACAACCGCATTCAAAGTATTTTGCGTAAAAATCGCAAGGTTTCGCCATTTTGGCTGTTGCCTTTTATTGCACTCTGTATCGGCGCGATTTTGTTTTTTCAAATTGTGAAAGAACAAGGTAAAAGTATCAAAATTACGTTTAGTAACGGTTCCGGCTTAGTAGCCGATAAAACGCCGATTCGCTATCAAGGCTTGCAAATCGGCGTGGTGAAAAAAGTAAACTTCACTGACAATATGCAAAAAGTAGAAGTCGTCGCGAATATTTATCCGGAAGCCACCGGCGTATTGCGCCAAAACACAAGATTTTGGGTAGTCGAACCAAGTGTTTCCCTCGCGGGCATTTCCGGCCTTGATTCGTTAGTTTCAGGTAATTACATCACGCTACAACCGGGCGACGGCAACAGCGCCGATGAATTTATTGCGCAAGAAAAAGGTCCGATTACGCAAGTCTCACCGGGTGATTTACTGATTCATTTAACATCCGACGATTTAGGCTCCATCTCTCTCGGCGCTTCCGTGTACTTTAAAAAACTGCCGGTGGGAAAAATTTACGATTATCGTTTTAATGAAAATAATAAGGTGGAAATCGACGTCGTCATCGACAAAGAATACGCTCGCTTTGTAAAAAAAGATTCGCGCTTTTGGAATATCAGCGGTGTGAACGCCAGCATCACGCAGGCGGGTTTAAACTTTAATATGGAAAGCGTAAATGCCATCGTACAAGGTGCAGTTTCTTTCGACTCACCAACCGATAGCCCCAATGCAGTGGAGAATGACTACTACACCCTTTATGCCAATCTGCAAGCGGCAAAACGCGGTATTGAAGTGGACGTGAATATTCCGACCGTTGCCGGTTTAGAAGCGGGACGTAGCGACGTCTATTATCAAGAACACAAAATCGGCGTGCTTTCTGCGCTAAGTACTGTTGAAAACAATGAAAAAATTCTAAAAGGTAGATTATTGATTGATCCCAACCAAGCCAGTTTATTAAAAACCGGTTCACATATTGTATTACGTAATAAAAAACCGAATTTAGCTGATTTGACCGAGCCGCAACGCTTTTTCCGTGGCGACTATTTTGAAATTATCCCCGGCGACGGCGAAGAAAAATTGCAATTCGATGTAATTAAAGAAAATGAATTACTGCTGAAAGCACCAAATACCCTCGTAATTAAGCTCACCGCACCGGAAAGCTACGGAATCGCCGAAGGACAAAATGTGTATTACAACAATATTCCTATCGGTGAAATTGTAAAACAAAATATTGATGTCAATGGCGTAGAATATGAAATCGCCATTGCCGCCGCCTATCGCAACTTAATCAATCCAAATACACTGTTTGTCGCTGCCTCGAATTTCGACGTAAACTTTGGCATCGACGGCATTCGCTTTAATGCGGCGAATCCGGAAAAATGGCTGCAAGGCGGCATTCGCATTATCGCAAAAAAAGGGCTGGGCGATGCACTAAAAACCTATCCGCTTTATAAAGACGCCCAAAATGCGGAATCCGGCATTACGGGGAATTTAGTCGAACCTAGCATCACCTTGAAAACCTCAAACTTACCAAGTATCAGCAAAGACTCTTTAGTACTTTATCGTCAATATGAAGTAGGTAAAATCATCAATATCACACCAAAAACCGACCACTTTGATGTGGATGTCTATATTTATCCACGCTACAAACATTTACTCACGGATAAAAGCTTGTTCTGGGTAGAAAGCGCCGCACAAATCGACATCACGCCCAAAGGCATCAGCATTCAGTCGACACCGATTGCGCGTTCGTTAAAAGGGGCAATTAGCTTTGATAACTCCGGTTCAGGCCAAAATAAAACCCTTTATCCGAACGAATTGCGCGCCAAATCGGCTGGACAAATTATCACTTTATTCGCCGATGATGCGACGAACTTAACCAAAGGCATGAGCTTGCGTTATTTAGGCTTATCCGTTGGAGAAATCGAAAGCGTAACACTGGATGCCAAATCAAAAAAAATTATAGCCAAAGCATTAGTTAATCCGAATTATATGAGCATGATTGCCAAAGAGGGCTCGCTATTTAAGATCATTTCGCCGCAAATTTCGGCAGGTGGAATCGAAAACTTGGATAGCCTGTTACAACCTTACATTGATGTGGAAATCGGCAATGGCAAAGCCAGCACTCGATTTGATTTAGCGCAAACAACCCCAAGCCATAACAAATTCACTAATGGCGTGCCATTTATTTTGGAAACTAACGATGCCTTAAATTTAACCGAAGGCTCACCGGTGTTTTACCGAGGAATTGAAGTGGGTGCGGTGCTCAAATTAGCACTCAACACCCTTGGCGATCGGGTATTGATTCATATTGCAATTAGCCCGAAATACCGGCATTTAGTGCGTAAAAACTCCGAATTTTGGATTTCATCAGGCTATAACTTTAGTTTAGGCTGGAAGGGTGCCGAATTTAACACCGGCAGCGTACAACAATTATTGAAAGGCGGTATTTCCTTCTCCACCCCATCAGGCACGACGGTTCAACAACAAGCTTCGGAAAATCAACGTTTCTTGCTACAAACCAAACGGCCAAACGAGGCTCCAACATGGAATTCGGGCGCCCTACCGGTGACCCCTTAAATTAGCACCGCATTGAGAAGGCGACTACTCGCCGATGGCTGGCAACGAATATAGCCGGGAGTATAAAAAACAAAAAACTCGCTCAATAATAAAAAAACTCATAATTTATTAAAATTAATCGTAATTATGTAGCAAATGCACAAAACCATTTAAATTAAGCATGAATTTGCATCAAACGACAGCACCGCATTGAAAGCGGCTCCAATGCGGTGCTATTTTGCAAGGGTAATTTTAGCGTTGTGCAACTGCTACATAATTTCGAAATTAATCTAAAAATAAACGGAGAAAATAAAATGAAAAAATGCATATCAACGCTTCAATCACATTATTTCCAAAGCGGAAGCCGGTAAAGACTACGAAGTACTACCAATGCGTTCAACGCAACAATGCGGTGTCCAATTGTTGGAATTAAAGTTGGAATTAAATTAAATAAATACGCTTGCTTTCTGAATGTTTTGAAGTTGGAAAAAACCGCATTTTGATTATTACTCACGCTGGCGCGCATCTCTAGACGCGTGCCTCTTAAATTAAAGGTACAAATTGATACTCTATGTTATTAGTCATATATAAACCTATAATTAATTTTTAATATTCAGCAATCAAATTCAAAATCCTTTTCTCCGACACCTGATACTTCGTCCCTAACTGCTGTGCAAATAAACTCACACGCAATTCTTCAATCATATAACGAATCTCCGCCACCTCATCAGAAATCGGTTTAGATTTCGGGAGCTTGGCAAGAAGTTGTTGGTAGGCTTGTTGCACTTGTTCCACGCGTAACATGGCGGCGCGATCGCGATTCACATCCTGAGCGAGTTTATCCATGCGTTTATCGATGGCTTGCAGATAGCGGAGTAAATCCGGCAGACGGGCGTAGCCGCTTTTTTGCACGAAGCCTTGATAAATCAAACCGGCAATTTGGCTTTTTATATCGGAAAGCGCAAATGCCATGGTGAAATCCATTTTACCTTTGAGGCGTTGGTTGAGTTGGTGTGTGAGCGTGAGAATCTGCTCTACTTTTTGCGCAATATCCACAGTAACTTCGTTAAGATTTTCCCGTACGAAATCGCGTAGCCTATCAAAGCCTTCTTCGTTCCACACAAAGCCGCCGAAATCCGCAATCAGTTTATCCACGGCACAGGCGATGCAGTCGTCAATCAAATCCAACACACGGCCAAATGGCGTGAAATACAGCCCCAATTTAGCTTTATTCGGCAATTTTTCGTGCAGATATTTAATCGGTGACGGCACATTGAGCAACAACAAACGACGCAAACCTTGTTGCATTGCCACCGCTTGTTCAAATTCCGTTTCAAACAGTTTGATGCCTACGGAATCTTTTTCATCCACAATAGCAGGAAAGGCTTTCACACTGAAACCGCGCTGTTTTTGTTCATAACACTGCGGTAGCTCGGCGAAACTCCAAATGTGCAGTCCGCTTTGCTCAATGCCATCATCCGCCACGGCGGAAATGCTTTCTTGCACGCGATCTTTCAGCTCAAATTTCAGCTCGTCCAAACTCATGGATTCAGCAATTTTCTTGCCGTGTTCATCCACTACGCGAAAGGTCATTTTCAAATGACTTGGGATTTGTTCCCAGTTCCAATGTTCCGCGTCCACCGTCACGCCTGTCATGCGGCGCAATTCATAAATCAACGTATCCAACAAAGGCTTTTCCAACGGCACGGCGCGCCCTAAAAAGGCTTGGGCATAATTCGGTGCCGGCACGAAATTACGGCGATAAGACTTCGGCAGAGACTTAATCAGTGCAATCACCAGTTCTTCCCGTAAGCCCGGAATTTGCCAATCAAAACCCGTCATTTCCACTTGGTTGAGCAACGGCAACGGAATATGCACGGTCACGCCATCCGCATCGGTACCAGGTTCAAATTGATAGGTCAGTTTGAGTTTCAGATTGCCTTGGTGCCAGAAATTTGGGAAATCCAGCTTGCTAACCTGTTCCGCATCGTCGTTAATTAGGAAAGAACGCTCAAAATTGAGCAGATCGGGATTTTGTTTTTCCGCCTTTTTCCACCAGGTATCAAAATGCTTTTGCGACACCACATCCATGCCGATACGCTGATCGTAAAACTCAAATAAAGTGCGCTCGTCCACCAAAATATCGCGGCGACGGCTTTTGTGTTCCAATTCTTCAACTTCACGAATCAGCTGCTGATTTTGCTTGAAGAATTTATGCTTGGTGTTCCAATCCCCCTCCACTAAGGCAGATTGAATAAAGATCTCACGGCTCACTCTTGGGTCAATAGCGCCGTAATTCACCGGTCGGGCTGCCACAATCGGCACGCCATACAGGCTCACCTTTTCATCAGCAATCACCGCTCCGCGAGATTTCGACCAGCGCGGTTCAGAATAAGATTTTTTCGTTAAGTGTTCGGCAAGCGGCTCAATCCATTCCGGCTCAATTTCCGCCACCATACGCCCCCAAAGTTTGGAGGTTTCGACAAGCTCCGCCGCCATCACCCATTTCGGTTGTTTTTTGAAAAGCACGGAATTGGGGAAAATCGCAAAATGGGCATTGCGCGCGCCGAGATATTGTTGTTTTTCTGCTTCTTTTAATCCGATATGCGACAGCAAACCGCTTAAAAGTGCGGTGTGAATTTGCTGATATTCGGCTTTTTCGGAATTAATCGACAAGCCCATTTCACGCACGGCAAGACGAATTTGTTGATAAATATCCTGCCATTCACGAATGCGCAAATAATTTAAAAAATCTTTTTGGCATTGGCGGCGGAATTGGTTTTTCGTCAATGCCTTTTGCTGTTCTTGCACGTAATTCCAAAGGTTCAAGAATGCTAAGAAATCCGATTTTTTATCGGCAAAGCGACGATGTTTTTCGTCGGAAGCCTGTTGTTTTTCGGTTGGGCGCTCACGCGGATCTTGAATGGATAACGCGGAGATGATGATCATCACTTCATAAACGCAACCCAAATTGACCGCACTTAGAAGCATTTTGGCAAGGCGAGGATCGACCGGGAGTTGGGCAAGTTGGCGACCGATTGTCGTTAATCGACGTTTTTCACCCGATTTGGTTTGAACGGTTTCAAACGCCCCCAGCTCTTCCAATAACTTCACGCCATCTTGGATATGCCGTTTATCCGGCGCATCCACAAAAGGAAACGCTTCAATGTCATCCAAACCCAATGCCGTCATTTGCAAAATGACGGAAGCCAAATTGGTACGCAAAATTTCCGGATCGGTAAATTCCGGGCGATTGTTAAAATCCTCCTCCGAATAAAGGCGAATACAAATGCCTTCACTCACTCGTCCACAACGCCCTTTCCGCTGATTGGCGGAGGCTTGGGAAATTGGCTCAATCGGCAAGCGTTGCACTTTGGTGCGGTAACTATAACGAGAAATGCGCGCGGTGCCGGGGTCAATTACATATTTAATGCCCGGCACGGTGAGCGAGGTTTCCGCGACATTGGTGGCTAACACAATGCGGTTTAAGCCACTCGGATGGAAAATTTTATTTTGCTCTTGCGCAGACAAGCGGGCAAAGAGCGGTAGGATTTCCGTGTGTTTTAGATTTTGTTTTTGCAAGGCTTCGGCGGTGTCGCGAATTTCCCGTTCACCGTTCATAAAAATCAAAATATCGCCGCGCCCTTCCGCTTGCAGTTCGTCCACCGCATTGAGAATACCTTGTAGCTGATCTTGATCGTCTTCTTCCGCAACAGGACGATAACGCACTTCCACGGGATAAGTTCTGCCCGAGACTTCGATAATCGGCGCGTTATTGAAATGTTTGGAAAAACGTTCCACGTCAATGGTCGCGGAAGTGATGATGAGTTTTAAATCACGACGGCATGGCAACAGCTGTTTCAGATAACCGAGAATAAAATCGTTGTTCAAGCTGCGTTCGTGGGCCTCATCGATAATCAGGCAAGAATATTGATTGAGGAAACGATCCGTTTGAATTTCAGCCAGCAAAATCCCGTCAGTCATCAACTTGATTTGGGTATTGTCACTGATTTGATCGTTAAAACGGACTTTATACCCCACTAAATCGCCAAGCTCTGTTTGCAATTCTTCGGCGATTCGAGCCGCTACCGAACGGGCCGCAATGCGGCGCGGTTGAGTGTGTCCGATTGTACCGAGATTACCTAAACCAAGTTCCAAACACATTTTCGGCAACTGAGTGGTTTTCCCCGAACCGGTTTCCCCCGCCACCACGATCACTTGATGTTCAGCAAGCAACTTTTCAATTTCAGCCTTGCGTTGGCTGACAGGCAAACCTTCGGGAAAAACAATGGGATTTTTTACCGCACTTTTACGGCTTTCTACACGTAATCTTGCTTGTTCAATTTGTTGTTCGATTTCAGCGGCAACGGCTTGCTGAGCTTCTTGGCTTTTAATCTTGCTGATGCCATGAATGCGGGCAGATAAACGGCGTTGATCCACCAGCATGATGTTATTTAATTGAGAAAAAAGGGATTGTTGTAGCGGGGTCAATTCGTGTTTTACAGTTTTGTTCTTCATACTGATTTACTTTTAAAACTCCCGTAAGCCAAGCAAAGCCAACCGACTAAAAAGAGTGTACCGCCAACCGGCGTAATCCAGACTAAAAATTTACCGGCGCCGAAAGCAAGGGTGTATAAGCTGCCGCTGAATAATAAAATACCCAATGACCATGCAAGCATCGCTAATCGTGCAAATTTAGCCTCATGCCAGGGGGATAAGGCAATAACCAGAACAGCAAGCGTATGGAAGATTTGATATTTTAAGCCGGTATCGATCCAGGTGAGGGCTTTCTCGTCTAAAACATGACTTAACCCATGGGCGGCAAACGCACCGAGTGCCACACAGAAAAAACCGCTCAAGGCGGCAATCAATAACCATTTGTTTTTCATTTAAAATTTTCCTATGAGTAATGCCAAAATACCTGCAGCGATAAGCGGTCCCACCGGGATGCCGCCCAGAAAAGAGACACCGATAATGGTGCCGATTACCAAGCCTGTCACCAATACCGGTTGTTCACCCATTAGCGGAACGCCTTTGCCCGCAAGCCAGGCGACCAATACACCCACTGCAATGGCAACGAACATTTTCCAACTGACAAAGGCCGACAAGCCCGGCAGCTGAATTTTGCCGGAAACCAAGGGGCTCAAAACGCCAATCGTTAAAATCACGATACCAATACTCAAGCCGTATTTTTCCAAATAGGGAATATATTGAGCGAGAAACGTCTGCTGCATGATCAGTAACACAGCAGCAGAAATGGTGATGGCGCTATTGTGGCTGAGTAGCCCGAGCATGATCAGAACCACCAATAACAAGGCGATCATATTCAGTTGCAATGACATAAAAAGCCTTAAAGTACAGCCATAAAAATGACGATTTTGAGAATTAAAGTGCGTTAAATTATAGCAATTTATGCCTTTTCTGTGTTTTTTATTTAATAGAAAAAAGCTAGAATAACAGCGTTACGGTACAAGCGCACAAAACAATTGACGAACATATCTAACCATGAATCAAGCGGAATTTAGCATCAGTTTACAGCACCGCATTGAAACCGTTTCCAATGCGGTGCCGTGGCGACACCCTAATAAACGCCGAAATAATTTCGTAATCATAACTTCAGCCTTGCACAATCACTAAATTTCGTTGAAAAAGACAAATTCACTTATCTTTTATAGGTTTCCAATGTCGAATGTTATCAGCCCCGAATTAATCAAAACCGTCGTATTGCTTGCCACCAGCGTGACCATCGTGCCGCTTTTCAAACGTCTAGGGCTTGGTAGCGTATTAGGTTATTTGGTTGCCGGCTGTTTAATCGGGCCTTTCGTATTCGGTGTGATTGAAGATCCCTCTTCTGTGGTTCACATGGCAGAATTAGGTGTGGTGATGTTCTTATTTATCATCGGACTTGAAATGCACCCCGAACGCTTATGGGCAATGCGCAAAGCAATTTTCGGTCGAGGCTTGCTGCAAGTCGGTCTGTGCGGCACGCTACTCACCCTTGCCGGTATCTATGTTTTAGATTTATCGAAGGAAGTGGCATTTATTGCGGGAATGGGTTTCACACTTTCGTCCACCGCTATCGTTATGCAAGTGTTGGAAGAACGAGGCATTAGCAATACTCCGAAAGGCCAACGGGTCATTTCCACGTTGATTTTTGAAGATCTCTCCATCGTGCCGTTATTAGCCTCTATTGCTTTTTTAATGCCGGAAACCAAACACATTGAACACAATACAAACTGGACGTCTATCGGCATTGCGCTTTCTGCTGTGATTGGTTTAATTGTTGCCGGTAAATGGTTGATGAACCCAATTTTCCGTTTAATTTCCAAAGTACATATTCGCGAAATGATGACCGCCGCGGCTTTGCTTGTAGTACTGGGCGCTGCATTAGCAATGGAAGCCGGTGGACTTTCCATGGCAATGGGCGCTTTCGTCGCCGGCGTGATGCTGTCGGAGTCAGCTTTCCGCCATCAATTAGAAGCCGATATTGAGCCTTTCCGAGGTTTGTTGCTCGGTTTATTCTTTATGGGCGTTGGCATGTCGCTAGATTTAAGTCTTGTGTTCCATCATGCGTTTTGGTTGCTTGGTATCGTATGTATTTATGTGATTGGCAAAGCCATTTCCATTTATCTGGTCGCACGCTTAACAAGATTAAGTCGTCCCGAATCTATCGGTCGCATGGCCATGATGGCGCATGGTGGTGAATTTGCTTTCGTCTTATTCTCCGCCGCATTAGCTGCCGGCGTGTTAAATAAAGAGCAAAGCGCAGCCCTTACCGCCGCGGTGATCATTTCAATGCTTTTCTCACCGTTAATTACTTTAGCTGTGCGCAAAATTCTCCAACGTCGAGCCGTTAAAAACCCTACGACGGAAGATATCTCGGATCTTGATTCGATAACGAATTTAGAAGATTCCGTTTTGGTATTAGGTTTCGGACGTTTCAGCCAAATCGTATGCCAAACCCTACTTGTCCGAGGTATTAACGTATCAGTTATTGATCGTAATATTGAAAATATCCGTGCCGCCGCGAAGTTCGGTTTTAAAGTATATTATGGTGACGGTGTGCGCTTAGACGTGTTACACGCCGCCGGTATTAATAAAGCTAAATGCATAGTAATCGGAATTAACGATACCGACCGCATTGAAAGCATTGTAACGCAACTTAAGCATGCTTATCCGGATTTGCCGATTTTAACTCGTACTTATGATCGCCAAACTACCGTTAATTTAATCAAACAAGATGTAGACTATATCGTTCGCGAAACCTTTGAATCCGCACTAACCCTTGGCCACGCCACTTTAATGCGCCTAGGCGTCAACAAAATGGAAGCTGATGAAGTGATTACCGAAGTTCGTCGTCTTGATCAAGAACGCTTAAACGAAGAAGTGTTACATGGATTCTCAATGGATATCGTTCGTCGTTATTGGACACCGCAACCTTTTATTAAACCGCATCTAAATGCCGAAGCCTTAAATGATGAAGCGGCTGAAATTCTGGCAAATGATGAAGAACAAAAAAGCCAGAAACAAAAGAGCCAAGAAATAAACGAACCTCGCTTAGAAGAAGAAAATAAACAAGATTCGTAAGTTCTTCCCCGCCAATAATGCTAACAAGCAACCCGTCTAGCGAACAATATAAATAACTGTCACTTCTCGGATGATTTAATTATCCGAGAAATTATTAAATAACCGACTCCAACATTTCTCTTGCATTGGCTAATGCCAACTCCGTAATTTGACTACCGCCAAGTAAACGTGCCAATGCAGGAACGCGTTCCTCTTGTGAAAGAGCAGTCATTTTTGTCTCAGTTTTTTTATCAATGATAAATTTTTCAACGTTGAATTGATTATGTCCGCAGCATGCAACTTGCGGTAAATGCGTTACGCACAGCACTTGACGTTTATCACCTAATTGGCGTAGCAATTTACCCACAACGCTCGCCGTAGAGCCACTAATCCCTACATCTACTTCATCGAAAATTAATGTTGGAATAGCGGATTGATCCGAAGTTAACACTTGAATAGCCAATGAAATACGAGAAAGTTCACCGCCGGACGCCACTTTTGCTAACGGCTGAGCGGGTTGTCCCAAGTTACTGCGTAAAGTAAACAGCACCGCATCCACGCCATTTGCGGATACATTGTCATTATCGGCATCGACTTCTATATAAAATTCCGCATTTTCCATAGCAAGTTGCTTAATGTATTTAGTGACCTGCTGCGCCAGTTTATCCGCCGCCTTCTTACGACTTGCGCTTAATGCGGTTGCCGTCGCTAACATTTGAGTAAAAGCCACTTTTTCTTGAGCGATCAAGGTCTCTTCACTTTCGGAAAAATCGACAAGCGTCGCCAATTCCGCTTTTAATTTGTGATGGCATTCAACCAAATCTTGCGGTTTAACATTATGCTTTTTGGCAAGCTGTAAAGCCTGTCCCATGCGTTGTTCGATTTCTTGTAATAACATCGGATCTTGTTCGATACCGGAAGATAAATTCTGTATCTCATTTGTTGCTTCTTGCACTTGAATTAATGCGTCATTAAGAAGGGCTTGCGCTCCTGCATAATGTGGATCAAGCTCTACAAGCTCATTAATATATTGCGTTGCACGATATAGCATCGTGTCGACATTAACCGTTTCATTTTCGCTTAGAATCTGCAATGCCGATTGCGAAAGCTGGGTTAACTGCTCGCTATTGGATAAACGACGCTGATCTTCTTCCAATTCAAGATATTCATTCGGACGTAAATTAAATTCGTCTAACTCTTCCACTTGATACTGTAAAAGCTGTTTCTTTGCTTCATTCTCAGTCACTTTTTGTCGGAAAGTTTTGACTTGGGTTTGAAGATTTCTCCATGCGCGATAATCTTCACGCATTTGATTTAACAAGTCTGAATGCTGCGCGAAGCTATCGACGAGTTGAAGTTGATAGTCGTTTTTGAGTAATAACTGAGAGGCGTGCTGCCCGTTAATGTGGATAAGGTATTGCCCAATTTCTTTAAGTTGCGCGGCAGAAACAGGCGTACTATTAATAAAAGCTTTCGAACGGCCATCCGCGTTAATCAGGCGGCGTAAAATACAGTCAGAAGGATTATCGGGATCTTGCAATTCTTGCTCTTGCAACCACTGGTAAGCGGGATTATGCGGCTCAATATAAAAACTCGCACAAATTTCCGCGCGCTCCTGCCCATCCCTTACCATTGAGCTTTCAACACGTTGTCCTAAACATAATCCCAACGCATCAATCGCAATAGATTTCCCCGCGCCGGTTTCACCTGTGATCACCGACATTCCTTTAGCAAGTTCAATTTCCAATTGGCGGACAATGGCAAAATTATTAATGGTAAGTTGAGTAAGCATAAAAAATCCTTTATTACTGTATATTTTTATATTAATACTGATTTCATATACAGTAAAGTATTTTTTATGATTTATCAGAAATTTTTTAACCAGCCTAATTTGGCACTTAACACATTGTAATAATTGTAGGTTTTGAGATGAAGTAAGCGCAACTTATCCATGCTTTTTTCGATATGCACAACATCGTCGGGCGAGAAACTTAAAGCAATTTGGCTATCGCAGCCCACTTCTAGTTGAGAGGTATTGTGTTCGGCAAAACGGATAGAAATTTTACTGTCGCCATCCACAACCAAAGGACGAGAAGAAAGTGTATGAGGAAACATCGGCACCAAAGCGATGGCGTTCAAATTCGGCGTTAAAATCGGCCCACCGGCAGAAAGAGAATAGGCGGTAGACCCCGTTGGCGTAGCCACAATTAGCCCATCGGAACGCTGCGAAAATGCGAGTTTATCGTTAATATACACATGGAAATCAATCATATGTGCGATTTTTGCCGGATGAATTACCGCTTCGTTGATGGCAATGCCTTGTGCAATAATTTCATTGTTTCGCTCGATTTTCGCTTCCAACAGAAAACGTTCTTCCACGAAAAACTCTCCGCGCTCAAGACAAGCTTCAAGCTGCGCATAAGCATTTTTCGGATCAATATCCGTCAAAAAACCAAGATTACCTCGATTAATGCCGACGAGCGGAATATTGTATTTGGCCAGAATGCGAGCGCGCCCAAGCATATTTCCGTCGCCCCCGATCACAATCACAAGTTGCGCCCGTTGCCCGATGTCATCTAGCGTTGCCAATGCGGTGCTTGGGAGTTCAAGCGTTTCCGTGCCCTCTTTTTCCACCAGCACTTGATAACCGCGCTCGGTCAGCCAGTGATACACATTCTTATGCATTTGCAAATTCACATCGTTACGCGGTTTTCCCGCCAGTCCAATGGTTTTAAAGGAATGATATAACTCGTTCATCTTTGTAAAATAAGCGGGATTCCGCCGCCTTGAATTCAAAATTTTCGCCATTATATTACAGAGCAGTTTAGTTTTGCTAAATTGCCGCCAATTTTTAAATTAATGGAGAACAAAATGTCTGAACAAGAGCAAAAAACGAACGTAAATGAAAAAGCTGTTGAAGAAATTCAGCAAGAAAATGAGCCACAATCGGCGGATCCGTTAGAAGAAGCTATTGCGCGGGTTCAAGAATTAGAAGAACAACTTAAAGCGCAAGTGGAAGAAACCGCTAAAAAAGAGCAAGATTTGCTACTTCGCACGCGTGCGGAAATCGACAATATTCGTCGTCGTACTGAACAAGACATAGAAAAAGCCCACAAATTCGCTTTAGAAAAATTCTCGAAAGATATTTTAAATACCATCGACAATTTAGAACGCGCCCTTGCGACCCCGGCGAATACTGAAGACGAAAGTGTAAAAGCATTATTTGACGGCGTGCAGCTGACTTTAAAAGAATTGCTTTCCACCGTAGCCCATTTTGGAGTGGAACCAGTCGGTGCGGTAGGCGAAATCTTTAATCCTGATTTGCACCAAGCGATTTCCATGCAACCGGCGGAAGGCGTCGAATCCAATCATATTACCGCCGTTTTGCAAAAAGGCTACATTTTGAACGGTCGCGTAATTCGTCCGGCGATGGTAATGGTTGCAGCATAATACCGAACAAAGCCGGTCAATTTTTTCAAAATTAAAGCGTTATAAAAAGCGAAATTACCCTCACAAAATAGCACCGCATTGGAGCCCATTCCAATGCGGTGCTATTTTATGAGGCCGATTTATGTGTCAACTCAGCAATTGTTCCATGCATTCGCGCCATGACACTAAATTTTCAACTTTCTTTATTTTCATAAAAACCTTGATCAAGATCACAAAAATAATATTTTATTTGAGATTAATTCTCATCAATAAATTTTACTC
This sequence comes from Aggregatibacter sp. HMT-949, assembly GCF_041734645.1. Taxonomy (NCBI): domain Bacteria; kingdom Pseudomonadati; phylum Pseudomonadota; class Gammaproteobacteria; order Pasteurellales; family Pasteurellaceae; genus Aggregatibacter; species Aggregatibacter sp. HMT-949. The sequence continues at coordinate 1,310,400 of NZ_CP162010.1, forward strand.
CCATCAATAATATCAATCATCCAGCCTTATTTTCATCTTAAAATCATCACAAAAACACTACATATTGTGTGTTGATTATTCATTTTGATCTATATATAGTGTTTGCCATATTTCAAAAACACAATATATCGGGAGCATACAATGAGTACATTTTCTATTATCAAGCGTGACGGTTCACGTGCAGATTTTGAAATTCAACGCATCATTAACGCCGTCAAAAAAGCCGCAAATGCGGTCAATATTTCCGATGAATTTTATTGCCATCAAATCGGGCAAGATGTCGGCAACGAAATTTTTACTCATTATCAAGGCGAAATCGATATCAATCAGATCCAAAAAATCGTCGAAGATAAACTCATGGCGAGTTGCTATCCGCAGATAGCGCGCGCTTATATCGAATATCGTCATGACCGCGATTTGGCCCGCGAAAAACGCAGCCAACTCACCAAAGAAATCGAGGGCTTGATTGAACAAAGCAATGTGGAATTACTTAATGAAAATGCCAATAAAGACGCCAAAGTCATTCCAACTCAGCGCGATTTGCTCGCCGGCATCGTGGCGAAACATTATGCCAAACATTACATTCTGCCGCGCGATGTAGTGGAAGCCCACGAAAAAGGGGAAATTCACTATCACGATTTAGATTACGCGCCGTTTTTCCCAATGTTTAACTGTATGTTGGTAGATCTAAAAGGCATGCTTTCTCGCGGTTTCAAAATGGGTAATGCGGAAATCGAACCGCCGAAATCAATTGGCACAGCAACGGCGGTTACGGCGCAAATTATCGCACAAGTGGCAAGCCATATTTACGGCGGTACCACCATTAACCGCATTGATGAAGTGCTCGAACCTTACGTGCAAATCAGCTACGAAAAACATTTAAAAAATGCACAAGATTGGAAAGTGCCCGATGCCGAGGGCTACGCCAAAGCGCTCATTGAAAAAGAATGTTTTGATGCCTTTCAATCTTTAGAATATGAAGTCAATACATTGCATACATCCAACGGTCAAACGCCTTTTGTAACCTTCGGTTTCGGCCTAGGCACGAGTTGGCAAGCGCGCTTAATTCAACAAGCCATTTTGAAAAATCGCATTCGCGGCTTGGGTAAAAATCACAAAACACCGGTGTTCCCAAAACTCGTGTTCACGATTAAAAAAGGCTTAAACCAAGCAGAAGGCGAGCCGAATTACGACATCAAACAACTCGCTTTGGAATGTGCATCTAAACGTATGTATCCGGATATTCTCAATTACGACCAAGTGCTGAAAGTCACCGGTTCTTTCAAAGCACCGATGGGCTGTCGCAGTTTCTTAGGGGCTTATGAAGAAAACGGTGAAGAAATTCATGACGGACGCAATAATTTAGGTGTAGTAAGTTTGAATCTTCCGCGTATCGCTCTGGAATCTAAAAACGAAGCTGATTTCTACCGCATTTTAGACGAACGTTTAAATCTTGCTAAAAAAGCCTTAATGACTCGTATTGCCCGTCTAGAAAATACGAAAGCGCGCGTAGCGCCGATTCTTTATATGGAAGGCGCGTGTGGCGTACGCTTGAAGGCTGACGACAAGATCGCACAGATTTTTAAAAACGGCCGCGCTTCCATTTCCCTCGGTTACATCGGAATCCACGAAACGATTAACGCGCTTTATCACCGAGGTCACATTTTTGACGACGAACAACTGCGCGAAAAAGGCATCGCCATCGTGCGCCATTTAAACCAAGCAGTAAAACGTTGGCAAAAAGAAACCGGCTACGCATTCAGTCTTTACTCCACCCCAAGTGAAAACCTATGCGACCGATTCTGCCGCCTCGACACCAAACGATTTGGCATCATCGAAGGCGTAACCGACAAAGGTTATTACACCAACAGCTACCATTTAGACGTGGAAAAGAAAGTCAATCCTTATGACAAACTGGATTTTGAAATGGCATACCCACCATTGGCTTGCGGCGGTTTTATTTGCTACGGCGAATATCCGAACATTCAACATAATTTAAAAGCCTTGGAAGACGTGTGGGATTACAGCTACGACCGCGTCCCTTACTACGGTACCAACACGCCAATTGACGAATGCTACGAATGCGGTTTCACCGGCGAATTCGAATGCACCAGCAAAGGCTTCGTTTGCCCGAAATGCGGCAATCACGACAGCACCAAAGTGTCCGTTACGCGCCGTGTGTGCGGATATTTAGGCAGCCCGGACGCCCGCCCGTTCAATGCCGGAAAACAGGAAGAAGTTAAACGGAGAGTGAAACATCTTTAATTTCCTAAATTCTTTGTTCTAAATCCTACCCCAAATAAAAGTGCGGTACATTTTTAAAAAATTTTCGAAATTATGTCGCGATGACACAACGCTAAAATGACCTCACCAAACAGCACCGCATTGGAAGCCTCTTCAATGCGGTGCTATTTTTGGATGCGAATGCATATATCGCTCAGATGGTTTTTCCATTTGGTCACACCGAAAGTTTTTGAAAATATACCGCGCTTGTTATGCTCTCAGCATGCCAAAACATGCCATCATTTTGGCGCATCACTAAAATTCCGCTAAAATAACCCGCATTTTTTCTCCAATTAAGGAACGCCATGTCAAACACACTCAGCCATTTAATCGAATTGTTAAAATTAGAAAAAATCGACGATTTAATTTTCCGCGGCGCCAGCCAAGATTTAGGATTTCGCCAAGTTTTCGGCGGTCAAGTCGTCGCCCAAGCCTTATCCGCCGCCATGCAAGTAGCGCCGACGGAACGCATTTTGCATTCTTGTCATGCCTATTTTCTTGCGCCCGGCGACAGCCAATATCCGATTATTTACGATGTAGAAACTTTGCGCGAAGGCAGAAATTTCTCCGCCTTGCGCGTGAAAGCAATTCAGCATAAAAATCCGATTTGCCATGTAACGGCATCCTTCCAAATGCCGGAGGACGGCTTTGAGCATCAAAGTGTGATGCCTGATGTCGGGCAGCCGGAAAGTTTTATTGATGAAAATGCGATGCTGCAAAAAGTCGCACAAAGTTTGCCTTCGCCATTAAAAGAAAAATTTGCGGCGGAACGTCCTTACGAGATTCGCACCAAATATCTAAACAACCCGTTCAACGGCACCGCATTGCCGCCGCAACAATATTCGTGGTTTAAAACCCACGGCACGGCGCCTCTTGAACAAAAAATTCAGCAATGTTTACTTGCCTATTTTTCCGATTTTCACTGTATCTTAACTGCATTGCACCCGCACAAAAAAGGCTTCCTGCAGCAAGGTATGAAAGTGGCCACCATCGATCACAACATTTGGTTCCACCGCCCGTTCGATTTGAATCACTGGCATTTACACGCCATCGAAAGCAATAACGCCTTTGGTGGTCGCGGTTTGGCGCGCGGGCAAATTTTCTCGCAAGACGGCAAACTGATTGCCACTACGCAACAAGAAGGTTTAATTCGTTATCAATCATAATCGCCTTTTAAGGAAAAAATATGCAAACCGAATTTTGGCAAAAAGTCATGCAAGCCTTGCAGGAAACCGATCCGCAAAAGAAATGCGCATTAGTGAATACGCTTTACGACGATGTTTTGCCTACCATCAATTTAACCTGCCCCGACGATTTCCCCATTGTCGCGGCGCATGAAAATATTGCGGGCTTTCCCGCCAAACCGCATTTAGTCGCGCCGAAAGATGTGCCGAAACGCGCTTTTGCCACGACAGAAGGCTATGCCGCCACGCTGCACGCCATTGCCCATATCGAATTTAACGCGATCAATTTAGGTCTGGATGCCGCTTGGCGATTTGGACGCAATGCGCAAAACGAATTGGAAGACGGTATGATGTTCGTAAAAGATTGGTTACGCGTGGCACGTGAAGAAAGCACACATTTTGCCTTGGTGAACGAACACTTAAAAACCCTCGGTTATCAATACGGCGACTTTGAAGCGCACGCCGGGCTTTGGGAAATGGCGCAAGCCACTGCCCATGATATTTGGGAACGTATGGCATTGGTGCCGCGCGTATTAGAAGCGCGCGGGCTGGACGCCACGCCCATACTGCAAGAAAAAATCGCCCAACGAAAAGATTTCAATGCGGTGCGCATTTTGGATGTCATTTTGCGTGACGAAATCGGCCATGTGTACATCGGTAATCATTGGTATCACGCCCTTTCGGCCAAATGCGGACTCGACGCGATGCAATGTTTCACCGAACTTTTGCACAAATATCGCATTGTAATTTTTAAAGGCGTGATTAACACGGACGCACGAATTCAAGCGGGCTTCACCCAACACGAACTCGATTGGATTTATGAAGTGGAACAGACCTTAAAATCTTATATAAAAAAATAAAAGTCCTGATCTCAAAACAGCACCGCATTGAAACCGGCTCCGATGCGGTGCTGTTTTATGGGGTCATTTTAGTGTTGGGCGGCAATAGAACATCCTGCAAATGTCGAGCACGATTTTATTTTCCAAATAACAGACACAAAAAAGCCCTCGAATTTCGAGGGCTTGATTTTTTATCGTAATAAAAATTAACGACGTAAACCTAAACGAGCGATGGTGCTTTGGTATAAAGCCAGATCAGTGCGTTTTAAGTAGTCTAAAAGTTTACGACGACGAGAAACCATACGTAATAAACCACGGCGACCATGGTGGTCTTTTTTGTGCTCTGCAAAGTGAGCTTGTAAGTGGTTGATTTGTGCGGTTAATAATGCGATTTGAACTTCAGATGAACCGGTATCTTTCGCATCACGACCAAATTCAGCAACGATTGCTGCTTTTTTTTCAGTACTTAGAGACATGTTTTACTCCTAAAAGGTAGGGTTGTTGATACATCATTCGCCGATCTCTAACTCAGCGATGACAAGAGGCCCGCATTCTAGCGGTGAATACGCCCAAATGCAAGATTTATTCCGGTAAAAAGCCGTGATTTTGAATGACTTGTTTAGCTCGTTGTGAATGTAAAAGTTGGAAAAATTCGATCGCACTTTTTGTTGGATTTAATAAGGCACTGACATATTCCGCTTTCACCTCGAGTTCAGGCGGAAATTCATAGACTAAAAATTCGCCGGTTTTTGATTGAGTTTTATAATGTGCGTAGCCAATCATCATGTCCGCATAACCGTTCGATAATAAATAATGAGATGCGATTTGCCCCGCCGGCACAACACTTGGCTTATCGCCCCCCACCAACTGTAACGCCCGTTGTTTTAAAGATTCGCCTTGCGTTGGAAAAAGCGTTTCGATTTTGTCAAACAATTGCCAGGTGTAATCACCGCAAGGATCGCAAACCGGCGTAGAAGTAGCCAACCGCAAAGTACGGTCGAATAGTAGCTTGAAAACGGAGTTACGAAATAGCACCGCATTGGAGGTCGTTAAAACAAGCCGATTAAAGGCCGTTACAGCCTGTTGATAAAGCCTTTTGTTTCGCGCCAATATCTCTATGTTGTTACGATTGGCGCTGATAAATACATCGCAAGTTTCGCCTTGTTCGATACGTTGACGCAATAATCCGGCCGGCCCCAAAATCAGTTCAATTTTAACCGAATAAGTTTGTTTAAAAACTTCCGCCAATTCTTGCAACGCATACCGAAAACTGCCGGCGCTAAAAATTCGGATGGATTCCATCAAGGCTCCTGATTAAGCAAGGTTTTATACAAAGGCACAAAATGTGTAAAAGCGGATTGTTGATATTGTGCCGGCTGCTCTAACATCGGCAAATGAAAAAGTGCAGTTAAATTTTTGGTTGTTAACACCTTTTTCGTTTCACCAAATTGAATATTCTGTTTAATCATCAATAAGGTTTTATTTGCTACCGCGACGGCATGATTAGGTTGGTGCGTGGTAAAAGCGATGGTCATTTGTCGCGTTTTGACAAGATCTTTTAACAAAGTCAACACCACATCTTGATTGGCGAGATCCAGTGCCGATGTCGGTTCATCCAACAACATTAATTTGCATTCGGAAGCAATGGCGCGGGCAATTAAAATCAGCTGTCGCTGCCCGCCTGAAAGTGAAGCAAATTCACGATTTGCTAAATGACTCAAGTTCAAATAATCCAGCGCCTGCATAGCGATTTGGTAATCATGCAATTTTGGTTTGGCAAACGTATTAATGTGGGTAGAACGCCCCATCAGCACGATATCCAACACGGAATAAGCAAAAGGCGAAGAAAAAAATTGAGGTACAAAACCGATGGATTGATGCACCTCAATCTTGCCCTGAATCGGGCGATGAATACCAAGTAGCAAATCCAATAAGGTACTTTTGCCACAACCGTTTTGCCCTAAAATCGCGAGAATATCGCCTTGTTTCAGCGCAAAATTGAGTTGTTTAAACAGAAAGTTTTCTGCTTGGTAATAAAAGCCCAGATTTTCCACCAAAAGCGCGTTATTCATTCATGCCTCCGCGTTTTAGCTTATACACTAATACGCCAAACAACGGCGCACCGATAAGTGCGGTCAAAATACTGATTGGAATTTCGGCATCGGACAGCGAACGCGCAACATTGTCCACCAGCAACATATAAACCGCGCCGACAAGCATAGTGCAAGGCAATAAACGTTGATGATTGGCACCGACCAACATACGGCTAAGATGAGGAATAATGAGTCCGACCCAGCCAATACTGCCACTAATTGCCACCTGACACGCCACTAACGAACCGCTTAAAAAGATCACTAACCAACGTAATGGCGCCACTTTCACACCTAAAGCTTTGGCTTCTTTGTCGTCTAACGACAGTAAATTCAAGCGCCAGCTTAAGCCCAGCAAAATCGAGCTACACGCTAAAAACGGGACAAAGAAAAAAGTGAATTTTTCCCAGTTAGAGGTAGCAAAGCTGCCCATTAACCAAAACACAATGCTCGGCAATTTTTCTTCTGTGTCGGAAATGTATTGCAATAAACTAACGAGCGCAGAAAAAAGCCCGCTTAAAATCATACCGATGAGAATCAACATCAACAGGCTACGTTGATTAAATTTGAAACTAAATAGAAAAACTAAGGCAAGTGTGCCGAAGCCAAATAAAATCGTGGTAGCAAATAAGCCATACAAACTAAACCCGAAAAAAATCGCCAACGTACCACCAAAAGCAGAACCGGAGGTCACACCGATAATATGCGGATCGACCAATGGGTTACGAAAAATGCCTTGTAATACCACTCCACTCAACGCCAAACCGGCGCCCACGCAAAGTGCGGTGAAAATTCGAGGTAAACGCACTTGAAAAATCACTTGCTGTTGCACCGGGTCAATCTCAAGTGCGGTGGCTTTTGCCCACAGAATTTGTCCAATTTGTGATACAGACAAGGAATACCGCCCGATTCCCAAAGAAATCAAGGCGGTAATCACAAGCAATAAAGTTAAACCGATAAGGATTTTTGAATAGTTACTTAGCTGCATTGTCGGCTTTGTAAGACGTGCGGTAGAATTTTTGATAATAATCGTTCACCATTTTATCTAAATCTACGTCTTGGAAACGTTGCGGATAAAGGGCTTTTGCCAACCACACTTCACCCAATGCTAAGGCTTCCGGCATTGGATACCCCCAAGCTTTGGCGTATTCCGGCATCAATAAAACTTTTTTATCTTTTACCGCCTGAATATTCGCCCAGCCCTGATCATTCAAAATTTGCGGTACCACATCAGGATAACGATCCTGCACCAAAATTACCGCAGGATTCCATTCCAACACATTTTCCAAAGAAACCTGCTTGAAACCTTTGATGGTTGCTGCTGCGACGTTATAAGCGCCCGCGTGTTCTAACATGAGACCGGTATATTTGCCTGAACCATAAGTATTTAAATCCGGATTTGCCATATAAGTACGTACGCGTTTATCGGCAGGGATATCGCTTAGACGATCTGCCAATAATTTACGATTAGCAAAGGCAGCTTTCACTAATTCATCACCTTGTTGTTTTTTCTCAAACACTTCCGCGATCAGTTCAATGCCCTGTTTTAAGCCGTCATTATAGGCTTTATCTTCATCGCTTAAGGTTGGGTTAAGTTTGCCTTTTTCGCCCGCTTCGCCGGTACGCAACGAAATTGCTACTACCGGAATATTCACGTCAGTGATTTGTTTAATCATTTCCGGTGGTGCGTAGTTAGTCACAAACACGACATCCGGTTTTAATGCCAACAGGCTTTCAATATTTACGGAATTTAAATCACCCGGCATTGCCATTTTTTCTAATTCCGGCGCAAGACGAACATAATTTTTGCCTAGCTGTTTTTTCCAGTTAGAAAGCACGCCTACAACTTGTTTTGTAGCATCTAATTGTACGGCGATATTTAGAGTTTGGTGCTGCAATACCACCGCGCGATTAATGTGATCAGGAATGGTAACTTTGCGATCAAGTTGGTCGGTAATTACGCGATCAGCTAAAGCTGAAAAAGAAAGGGTGCCGAGTAAACCGGCAAGAATGAGTGATTTAAATTTCATTTTGATATCCTTCTTAAAAAAAGAAGCCTGCATTATACATTAAGTTATATAAAGCAAGAATATAATATTAGATTTTTTCGATTAGCACTTTAATATCCTCCGGTTGCGCATAGTAAGGCGCGGACGTGATGAATAAACGAATACCCAATTTTGCATAATCCGCCACATTGTTTTTATTCACGCCTCCTGCTACGGAAAGCAAAATACTTTTTTGTTGTAACTCAACTAATTCTAGTGCTTGTTTCACCTGTTCCGGCGACCACTTATCAAGCTGAATAATATCCGGCTCTGCTTCGATCATCTGTTCAAATTGTTGGAAATTATCCGCTTCCAGCGTAATTTTATTTTCCGGTGCTTCTCGGCGTAATGTTGCGACGATATGTTTCCAATCATTAGGATCAGAAAGTAAATTACGATGATTCGTAAATACTAAAAGAGTTTCACTAAGACCTTGGCGATGAATATGTCCCCCTGCAGCCAGCACCGCATTGGTGGCAAGTTTGCGTGTATTAGGGATACTTTTACGCGTACAAGCCACCACCGCATTTGGGTTAATGGCTTTTGCATTCACAATCATATCCGATGTATATTGAGCCACACCGCACGACCATTCCAGCACTAGCTGCACCACTTTCCAAGCTTGATGAAGTTTATCCGCCTGGCCCTCCGCACTTAATAGTAATGCACCAGTTTCAACCTGCTCCCCTTCTTTTACATATAAGTGCGGTTGAAGATTAAGCTTTTTTAGCAATTTCTCTGCTACAGAAATTCCAGCCACAATGCCGGCATTTTTGCGTTTAAACAGAATCTTTGCCGGCACGCTTTCAATGCCAAGAGCATGCGTAGTTAAATCGCCGCGATAAATATCTTCCAGTAAAAAATCATCTAATTCTTTGTCGGAAAAATAGATCATAATGCCTCCTTAAATTAATTGTCCTTGATGTAGCCGAATTTGTTTATCGGAAAAATAATCTGCTTCTCTCGGTTCATGAGTTACTAAAATTGTGGTGACTTGATAGCGTTGAATAAAATTTTTCAATACTTTCCAAATAGCTTCACGTGATTGCCAATCCAATGACGAAAAAGGTTCATCCAGTAATAACAAATCCGGCAAATGAATTAATGCTCTTGCCAAAGCTGCGCGTTGTTGCTCACCGCCGGAAAGCTGATGAGGGTAGCGTTTAATTAAATGTTCAATATGAAGTGCGGTCAATAATTGGCGTTTTTCTTCCATCGTTGCCTTGGAATTAGCCAAATTCAAATTACCATCTACCGTTTTGTGGGGAAATAAGTAAAGTCGCTGATTCAAATAACGACAATTTCGTTTCCAAGGTGGTAATAACGCCAAATTTTGTTCGTTTAATAAAATGGAACCGTCATAATCCGTGTAGCCGGCAATGGCATTGAGTAAAGTGGTTTTTCCACTTCCCGAGTGCCCAATTACGGCAAGACACTCGCCTTCTTCAAGCGAGAAAGAAATGTTTTTTAAAATACCTACTTGTAACTGTTCAATTTGCAACATCTTCATGTTTCCGATTCATTATTCTTAACACAAATAACAAACAGGCTGAAATAAACAACAACCATAATGATGCACCAATGGCAATTTCAAAATCACCACTAGCGATATTCAAATATACCGCCATTGGTAAAGTTTCTGTTTTAAATCGTGTGGCGCCGGCAAGCATTAAGGTTGCGCCAAACTCTCCGATAGCACGTGACCACGCCAAAATTGTACCGGCTAATAACGGTTTCCAACACATTGGTAATTCAATTTTTAATAGCGTTTGAAAAGGTGATAAACCTAAATTATAAGCGGCTAACCGATAGCCACCATCAAAGGCAGAAAATATTCCCTTCGCACTACGTAGTAGAATTGCACCGGCGATATAAGTTTGCGCAACAATAATGCCGACAGGACTAAAAACCCATTTTCCAATAGAAGGAATCAACTGGCTTAATATGCCCTGCGAATTAAACAATAATAGTAGGCTCAATCCTGTGACAAGCGGTGGCAATACCATCGGCAAATCAAGTAAAGTGTCAAAGATCTTTTGAAAAGGCAACTGCACTTGACTCATAACCCATGCGGAAGGAATGGCAATACACAATGCCAAAAATAGCGAAAGAATAGACGTACCTAAAGACATCCATAAAGCAAAATGCAATTCAGGATCGAACAACACTTTTCGGAAAAAATAGGCATCCAATTTCATGATTAAAGAAAGCACTGTTCCTACCACGATCAACAACAAAATAAACAAAGGAATCAGTGCCAGCTTTAAACTTAGACTTTTATTTAATAGGTAAAAAGCCTTCATCGGTAAAATACTTCACGCCTTGTGGAGATTTAAAGAAATCCAATAGTTGCTGGGCTTCTTTAGGAGATTTTGAAGAAGAAAGCAAACCAATTGTTACCTTTTCTTCCGGTGTGCCTTTAGGATTTTCCAATAATATGACTTTGTCTCGTACTTTCCACGCGCCGGAGCGTCCTACCACTGCGGCATCCACATCACCATTAAGCAAATACAGCATTAATTGCTTCACTGTTGCAGCTTTCACCACGACTTTTTCATTTAGTTGTTGTCCATAGCCTGAAAGCTCAAACATTTTCTCCGCGCCTTTGCCAAGCGCCATCGCTTTGCTATCACCGATACCTAAACGAAGTGAACTTTCCGCTAAAGCTTTAAAGGAATCAATACCTTGCGCTTTATCTTTACGTACCGCTAAAACCGGAATATGTAACACAATATGTCCAACATCTTTCACATCATTAGTTTTTTGTAATTTTTCGACGTAATCTTCAGAACCCGATAAAAAAAGATCGCCGGTTTTTACCGTGTTATAACGTGCCAAAATTTGCCGGACCCGCCATATTCTACCGTCACTTTATTGCCGGTTTCTTGTTCAAATTGATGAATAATTTTTTCCACCGGATCTTTTAATCCGGCTCCGGCATAAAGATATAAATCCGCAGCTTGCGCTGAAAATGCCGCAAACGTCAATGTTGTTAAAATTGCTAGTTTTTTCATCTTTCTTCCTTTTTTAAGAGATGGTTATATAGAGTCCAATATAATGAACGATTTAATAATTTTATTCAATTTCATTCTGTAGCTTTTACTAGGCGCAAAATAAACAGAATTAAAAATCCAAGTCTGTTAGGAATTCGGCAAATTTATATGTTGAAGCAATATCATGGCAAAAATTACAACGTGCAGAATTTTTATCGTAAAAGTGGAGGTATGGAATTGAATAAACTTACGTTTACACTGAACAACGATGCCCAGACAAATACAATGCTCAAAAGAATTTTAAATGATAAAAATAGCACCGCATTGGAACTGACTCCAATGCGGTGCTATTTTATGAGAGTAATTTTTCTGCTTGTACATTTCTACACCACATCATTTTTGCCTTCAATTAATTTAACTGCTTACTTTCTCCCATTAAATCATCACATTCCCAGCCGATATACTCGCCCATAAATCGATTCGCCAATTTTTCAAATCTTTCCACTTGTTCGAAAATTTCACCGTTATCAAGAGAAATCTCCTGCTCAAGTTTCACTAAATAATAAAAGTCGCCTTCTTCGTCAAATTGAACCGGTTGCACGGAATATTGTAACGTGGTGAAAAAATAATCGCCTAAACTCAACTCATCCATAAAAGGCAACATGTCTTCTTCGTCATTAAAATGAAAACTGTGTTCCACCGTATAAGTCTGGCTTAAATCGCATCCTTTACTTTGCAACAGCCCCAGCAACTCCTCGGTGGCGTTTATTTTCACTTCTAACGGCGAGGCCAACAGAAAATCGAAATAAATATCCCAATTCGGATCATCTTGTACGTTTATTTCTTCCACAAAATCGATTTGCGACAAAGTTTCCAGCACAATTTCCGGTCGTTCGCAGTAAAAATGCATTTTGACCTGGCCGTTACAAATAAAATGCCCGGCAAAAAATACCTGCGGAAGCGCACTCAATTGCGCAAGCAATTTAAATATACGATGAATCAACAGATCATATTCCCTTGCCGATGGCATCCCTGTTTCGTCGCGTTCATAAAAAAGCGCAAATTGTACGATTTTATTACAATTGTTGTCGCGAAATTGTTCAACGTTTTCAATATTTGCGGTAAACACGGCAGGCATACCGTTCACGCTCGAACGATAATTCTGCCAATTAGCCATATCCATTTGATTTTCCTATTTAAATTCCGCCCAAATCGGTGCGTGATCGGAAGGTTTCTCCAATGCGCGAATGTCTAACGCAATGCCTGCGTCCACGCAATGTTGCGCTAATTGATGGTTCACTAAAATGTGGTCAATACGTAAGCCGCGGTTGTCGTCAAAACCTTTTGAGCGGTAATCGAACCACGAAAATTTGTCGTTTGATGTCGGATTGAGTTTGCGAAAACTGTCTTCCAAACCGTAATCGTACAAACGCTGATACCATTCACGTTCTTCCGGTAAGAACGAACATTTGCCGGTACGTAACCAACGTTTGCGATTTTCTTCGCCGATGCCGATATCCAAATCGCTCGGGCTGATATTCATATCGCCCATAATAAGAATCGGATTTGATTTATCGTGATCTTTCTCTAAATAACGTTGAAGATCGGCGTAAAATTTTTCTTTTGCCGGAAATTTCGTTTCATGTGCCCGACTTTCGCCCTGTGGGAAATAACCGTTAATCACCGTAAGCAATCCGAATTTCGTTTCAAAATCAGCCATAATGATACGTTTTTGGGCGTCTTCGCCGTCTGTCGGAAAACCTCGACGTACTGCTTTCGGCGCTTGTTTGGTCAGCAACGCTACGCCGTAATGGCCTTTTTGACCGTGATGGAACACGTGATATCCCAAGTTTTCCGTGATGTCATAAGGAAATTGTTCGTCCGCCACTTTAATTTCCTGCAAACCGATAACATCCGGTCGGTATTTTTCAATAATCGCTTCAAGTTGATGCGGACGAGCTCGTAACCCATTAATATTAAAAGAAATAAATTTCATTAGTGTTCCTATTAAGAAAAAAATCTTGGCTATTATACAGAGATTTGCGCGTTTCCTAAAAACGGCTTTTCGGCCATTTTGGCCAGAACGCTTGCTTTCCGCCACCATGCTCCCTCTTGCGGCGCAGCAAACACATCAAATGTTTCGCCGTTAAATTCGAATTGCAGACGAGCCGCGTGCAAATAAGTCCGATCAAACGCCGAGTCATTTTTACCGTAAAGCACATCGCCTAAAATCGGGCTGCCGAGGCTTTTCATGGCGACGCGTAATTGGTGAGTTTTACCGGTTTTCGGTTGCAAAACAAATAAACGCAAATTTGCTTCACAACTGACCGACTGAAATCGCGTAATCGCCGGGTTTTCGCGACCTTGGCACAATTTCCATGCGCCATTTCTGACTTTTCGCATATCACCGATAATGAGACCTTCCTTCTTTTTCGGCTTTTGCCCACTTAAGGCGAGGTAAGTTTTTTCAATGCGGTGCTCTGCGAACAGTCGGGAAAGTGCCGCCGCGCTTTCGGCATTGAGGGCGAGGAGCAACAAGCCCGATGTCACTTTATCCAAGCGATGCACCAACCATACCTGCGCGACTCCCAGCTGCCGCGCAATAAGCTCGGTGAGTCCGACCTCAGCCCCGTCTTTATGCACGCTCATGCCACAAGGCTTGTAAATGATGATAAAATCGCGTCGTTTTAAAAGAATTTCAAATGTCATAAGTTAAATTTTAATGAATCTTGAGCATATTATACTGGTTTATATCATCCCCATGTTGGCTTGGCTAACCATTATCTCGGTCACCCTGCGTCTCTTAGTGAAAAAACAGTCTTCCTCCGCCACCCTTTCTTGGCTAATGCTGATTTATCTTGTGCCGGTGATCGGCGTGTTAGCCTATTTAATTTTCGGCGAAATAAAACTCGGCAGCACACGCGCCGACGCCTTTCGTCGCTTGCATCCGAAATATCGCGCCTGGCTGGCACATTTATCCGAGCAAACCGATTTAATCAGTATGCCGAAAAACCTGCGATATCGACCGCTCTTCGATCTTAATTATCGTCGTTTGGGCATTCCTTGTATTCGCGGCAACGAGCTACATATTCTCGACACGGCAGAAAACATCATGCAGAGCATTATCGAGGATATTCGGCAAGCGCGGCATTCTATCAATATGGTATTTTATATTTGGTCGAATCAAGGCATGGTGGAAAATATCGCGCAAACCTTGCTTGAAGCGCAACAACGAGGAGTGAACATTCGTATTTTGCTTGATTCTGTGGGCAGTCGTCCGTTTTTGAAAAGCAAAGCCTGTCGTGAGCTGCGCGCACAAGGCATCGAAATTGTGGAAACCTTGCACGTTAATCCGTTTCGAATGTTTTTTAGCCGCATCGACTTGCGTCAACATCGCAAAATTATCGTTATCGATAATCAAATTTCCTACACCGGCAGCATGAATATGGTCGATCCGGCGTTTTTCAAGCAAGACCGCCACGTGGGAAATTGGGTGGATGTGATGGTGCGCGTAAACGGCGCGGTGTCTGCCGTGTTAAACAGTTTGCATGCGTGGGACTGGGAAATCGAAACGGGTGTAGAACTGCCGCTGCAGTTGCCGAATTGTCCACTTGTATCGATTGACGACAATGACACCCATTCAGTGCAAGTCATCGCCACCGGCCCTGCGTTTCCGGACGATCTCGCGCCACAAAGTTTAGCGCTGGCAATTTATGCCGCACGCGAAAGTATCACAATTACATCGCCTTATTTCGTGCCAAGCCACAGCATCGCCGAAGCCTTACGTATCGCAGCGTTACGCGGCGTAAAAGTTTCCTTGGTACTGCCAAAGAAAAACGATTCCTTAATGGTCGGCTGGGCAAGTCGTACGTTTTTTGACGATTTACTTTCCGCCGGCGTAGAAATCTACGAATTTGAAGCGGGATTGTTGCACACCAAAAGCGTGTTAATCGACAACAAGCTCTCACTCATCGGCACCATGAACATGGATTTGCGCAGTTTCTTCTTAAATTTCGAACTGGCCCTTGCAGTTGAAGATCGCGCGTTTGCTAACGAAGTAGCGATTTTGCACGAAAGTTACATTGCCAATTCGGAATTGCTCGACAAACAAAAATGGTTCGTCCGCCCATTTTATTATCGCATTATCGAACGCTTGTTCTTTTTGTTCAGTCCGTTGTTGTAATAACAAAAATGCGCGTTATCTAACGCGCATTTTCTTTTACACCACTTCTTTTTCCTTCACTTTCTTATTTAGCACCGCATCTTTAACCGTGGTGAGCAGTTCTTTTTGAATATGAGAAAGTTTTGGTTTTTCATTTTGTTGAAAAGCAAGCGGACGACAAAATTCCATGGCTTTCACGCCAAGCCGCGCGGTTAATAGACCGACGCCAATTCCCTGCGCCGCACGTGCTGAAAGTTTGGCAGTGAGATCTTGTGAAAGCCAATCCAGTCCGACATCCTGCACCATTTCGGTTACACCTGCAAAAGCGATATTCAGCAACACCATGCGCAACAACCGAATGCGGTTCCAATAGCCAAGTTCGATGCCATAAATCTCGGCGATGTTATTGATCAAACGCAAATTGCGCCACGCCACAAAAAATATATCCACCAAGGCTAACGGGCTAATCGCCACCACCACGGCAGATTCTGCCGCCATTTTGCCAATCAATTTTTTCGCTTTAGCATCAAACGGTTTAAGCACATTTCGGCTAAACAGTTGCGCCACTTCTTGTGCGGTATAGGCGTCATCGAGCTGATTTTGCCATTGCACAACGGTGGGCGATTGATTATCTAACTGCAACGCTTCCACCATCGCTAAACAAAGTGCTTTACCTTGTTCGCCGTCTTGATATTCGAAGGGGCGATCCGGCACCGCATTGAAGCCCGCTATATCGGCATCAGAGCGCCATAGTAAGCGGCTTTGTTGCTGCAACCGTTCGCGTTTTTTCAGGCGCACTAAACGACGCCATTCGCCGAAGATTTCTTTGATAGCGAATAACACGATGACAAGACTTACCAACGAAAATGCCAAATAAATCCATTGCTGATTTTGCCAACTGTCCCAAATCCACTGCACCGATTGCGCCAATGTCGCCGTACCGAACAAAAGTGCGGTTAGTTTCAGCAAGGTTTTCCAAATGCCGGATTGCGGCGTTATTGAACGCTCGAATTGGTCGTCAAGCGAGTCGCCTTCTAAGGTTTCATCGGGAATAATTTCCACATGAGTAAATTGTTGTTTCGGGCGAAAGGTTTCCGCCTCGATTTCATTATTCTGATTGAAAATTTGCTTTTCCATTATAAAATACGCCCTGTTTTTTATTTCTGTTCGCACTATGCGATAACCAATCAAACTAAAATAACCCAATGACTAACATTTCCTTTCCGACTTACGCGCAAATGTATCCTTATTCCAAAGACCGCCCTTTAGCGAAACAATTGCGCGAGAAGCTTCGTTACTATGCGTACCGTTTTCTTCACCAAAAACAATGTGATCAACTGATTGAATTTTTAAATCAAAAAAATCAATGGAAGTTACTTTTTACGCGAGATTATTATCGTTTCAATCCCTTATTGAGCACTTATTGCGACAAACGTTTTTCTGCTCAGCAACGATTCGAGGCGATTACGCAAAATCTGAATATTGCAGAGCAAAAATTGGGTTTGAGCTTATGCGAGCGATTGCTTAAAGAACAAGTAATTTTAATCAGCCGATTAAGTAACGATCTTACGCTGAATTTAAGCATTAATGAAATCGATCCTTTCGAGGGCTACTTCGCCATCAACATTCGAAATCAAAAAGACGAGCGCATTTATGATGCCTCTTTTACTTTCTTGGCGCCGAATCAATTACTTATCGCGTCCATGCAAGGCCCGCGCCACGGCAATACGCAAGAATTGGTGAAACAAGCTACCAAAGATTTACACGGCGTGCGCCCGATGTTTATGCTAATGAATGTATTTCGCGAACTGGCAAAACATTGGCAATGCGAGTTAGTCGGTATTCCGCATAAATCGCAAGGCAAATATCGGCTTTCCGCACGCAGTAAGATTTTGTTTGATTACGACGAATTCTGGCAAGAAAATCAAGGCGTTTACCACGCGCCTTATTGGCAACTGCCACTGGAAATCGAACGCAAACCGCTCGAAGATATCGTCAGCAAAAAACGTTCCATGTATCGCAAACGTTATGAAATGCTGGATTCCTTAGCGAACGATATTCGGCAACGTCTAAGTTAATTCCCGCCGCTTCCGTTTACAAGCATTGCCATCGTTGCGATAAGGCAAAATTACACGATCAAATTAGCACCGCATTGAAACCCCGTTGTTCGGTGCCTTGCTCTATACTTGGAGTAAGGCAATGACGAACTTGCCAAAATTATCATCGCTTACTCAAATCGATCGCCTAGCAAAAACTGCAACACCGCATCTATCCGTAGATGTGGAATTACGTCGCCTTGTTCAAGCGGTTGCGGCTCAAAATGATCAAATTCAAAATGCACGCCCGTCCCGTTTTCACCGCCAAAATTTGCACGTTTTTGCCAAAATTCTTGATTTGGCAATTTGCTTGGCACGCTGCCCGGATAAAGAGTAATGAGCTGCTTATCTTTCGAACGTACACCTTGAATCGCCTTAATTTGTTTGCCGTTTTGATTCACAATGACTTGTTTGGTGGCACGAATAGCGGCGATGGCGACATATTCCGTATCAATGCCTGCAAATTCCGCATGGCGACCGCCCTCTTGCACTAATTGGCGCATCAAACTGACTAAATTCGGCATTTGATCGCTCGTGATATGATCCGCTTTAGTGGCGATAAACATCAATTTATCAATGCGCGGGGAAAATAAACGGGTCAAAAAATTGCGGCTACCGTAATGGAAATTTTTAAACAGCCCGTTCAGCCCGGCTTGCATATCTAAAAATGCTTGTCGGCCGTGATTCAACGGCGTTAAGCAATCCGCCAAAATCACTTGGCGATCAAATGTGGAAAAATACTGCTCATAGAAACCTTTCACGACTTTATTGCGATAATAATCGTAACGTTTAGTCAAGAGTGCAAAATAACTGTTTGATTTGGCATCTTTTTTCAATCTTTTCCAGTCAGCTTCCGACACATGTACCAATGGGAAAAATTGCAACGCCGGCGCGCCTTCCAATTCTCCCGGCAAAACAAAACGTCCCGGCTGAATAAATTGCATGCCTTGCTCTTTGCATTGATGGAGATAATCGGTATAACTTTTGGCGAGTTTGGCTAAAACATCTTCATTCGCAACCGCATTGAGATCCAATTTTTTGAGCGCCGCCAACCAAGGTTGCGCTAATTCCGCCCGTACGCCCTGTGTAATTTGATGCTGTTCCAGCGACCATTGTTGGAAATCCAAATTAAGCAACGGTAAATCCAACAACCATTCGCCCGGATAATCAAAAATATCCAAATAAAGCGTGCCGCGCTCTTTCACATGACGCAGCAAACCGGATTGACGCTGAAAACGGATTGCTAAACGGGTTTCACTCACACCTCGTGTGGAGCGGCACCAATGCGGTGGCCGTTGGAGCAGATCGTTTAAATTAGCCTCATAATCAAAACGCGGTACGCTAAAATCATTCTGTGGCACACGTTTTACCGCCAAAATCGAACCGTTGCGCGCCGCTTCGAATAATGGCAAATGATTTGGTGAAGTTTGATTAACGGATAACAGTTGATTGATCAAGCTGGTAATAAATGCGGTTTTTCCACTACGGCTTAAACCGGTTACCGCCAAGCGTAAGTTGCGGTCAAACCCGCGGTTAATGATTTGATTGAGTTCTTTTTGGAGGGTGTTAAGCATTCAATAACCTAGCCATTTTTACTAATATACCTTACAATTTGCGGCATAATTTATCATAACCCACTCATTATGTTGCGCCTAAACCTGACATTTCTTTGTTTCCTGTTAAATACGAGCTTGTTATCGCAAGTTCAAGCAGCGCCGCGCGTACCGCAAAGTTTAACGGAAAACGGACTGATTTATTGCACCAATGCGTCGGGTTTTTCTTTTAATCCGCAAACGGCGGATGCCGGCACCAGTATGAATGTGGTGACGGAGCAAATTTATAACAAATTATTTGAAATTAAAAATCATAGTGCGACGGTGACGCCTTCTTTAGCGACGTCCTATTCAATTTCCGACGATGGCAAAACGATTTTAATTAATTTACGCAAAGGCGTGAAATTTCACCACACCCCATGGTTTACGCCGACGCGTGATTTTAATGCGGAAGATGTGGTGTTTTCTATTAATCGTGTACTCGGGCACGACACTTACCTGCCAATTTTGAATCAAGATAATCCGACGCATGATAAAAATCCACAATATCGCGTATTCCATGAACAAGCGAAAAAAGTGCGTTTTCCGTATTTCGACAGCATCAAATTAAACCAAAAAATTAAATCTGTCAGTGCGGTGAATCCTTATTTAGTCAAGATTGAATTATTTGAGCCGGATTCCTCAATTTTGTCCCATCTTGCCAGCCAATACGCCATTATTTTTTCACAAGAATATACCTATCAATTAAGCGCCGATGATAACCTTGCCCAATTAGATACACATCCCGTCGGCACGGGGCCTTATCAAGTACAGGATTATGTTTATAACCAATATGTGCGTTTATTACGCAACGACAATTACTGGAACAAAGACGCAAAAATCCAGCATATCGTAGTGGATCTTTCCTCTGATAGAACCGGACGCCTCGTTAAATTTTTCAATAATGAATGCCAAATCGCCGCTTATCCGGAAGTGAGTCAACTTGGCCTGTTGCACGATAATGACGAACGCTATTATCTACAATCGGCGGACGGCATGAATTTGTCTTATTTGGCGTTTAACTTTAATAAACCATTGATGCAAGACGTACAGATTCGTCAAGCAATTTCCCGAAGCATTAACCGCGCACGTATTGTACGTAACATTTATCACAACACTGCAACGGTGGCTAATAACATCATCCCGAACGTCTCTTGGGCGTCCGGTGTAAACACACCGGAATTTGATTTTGATTACTCGCCGAAACAAGCAAAAAAAATATTGCAAGATAAAAAATTGCATTTAACTATGTGGGTACTCAATGAAGAGCAAATGTATAACCCATCGCCGCTTAAAACGGCAGAATTGATTAAATGGGATTTAGCGCAAGCGGGTGTGGAAGTAAAAGTTCGCTCGGTTACTCGCACATTTCTGTTAGAACAACTCAATCACGCGACGGAAGATTACGATATGATCCTTACCGGTTGGTTGGCCGGAAACCTTGATCCGGACGGTTTTATGCGCCCAATTTTAAGTTGCGATACGAAAAATGAAGTGGCTAATTTATCTAACTGGTGCAATCCGAAGTTTAATGAGCTGATGGATAACGCGCTCACCAGCACCGCATTGAGCGACCGCGCCAAAGATTACAATGCGGCACAGGATTTAGTGTTAAATGAATTACCGATCATACCGATTGCGAACGTCAAGCGTTTTTTAGTGGCAAGCAGCAAAGTGAAAGGCGTACAAGTAACTCCGTTCGGCAGCATGAACTTCTCGACGCTTTACTTTACCAAGGAGAAAAAATAATAATGTTGTGGTCCGCATTACGCCATCTGCTTTGGGCGGCCTTGTTATTGTTGATTTTAACGCTGCTTAGCTTCGCCATCTTAATGCGTGATCCACTCAATGCCGCCCTTGTTACAAATAATATTTACAGCAGTTATTTTCATTATCTCGGCGCCTTATTAGAGGGGGATTTAGGCATCACCTATAACGGCGGACAATCGCTAAAATCGCTAATTTTTACGGTGTTACCGCCGACTTTAGAACTTTGTTTTAGCGCACTTCTGCTTGCAGTAATTTTAAGTATTCCTTTGGGAATTTTAAGTGCGCTCAATAATCAAGGCATTTTTTCGAAAAGTCTGCAAGCCCTTTCCTATGTGGGGTTATCTATTCCTATTTTCTGGCTGGCGCCAATTTTGCTTTACGCGGCAGCAATTTATGGTTGGGAAATTTCCGCCAGCGGGCAATATAATTTGCTTTATGAAATCAAACCGATCAGCGGTTTTCCGGTGATTGACGTGTGGTTTACGGACGTGCCTTACCGCACTAAAATTGTGCAAAGCGTGTTGCAACATCTTGCATTACCAACCTTAGTCTTAGGTATTTTGCCGACTATGGAAATAATTCGCATCATTCAACAACGCGCGGAGATCATTCTGCAACAAAATTACACTAAAGTCGCCATTACGCGCGGCTGGTCGAAATGGACAATTTTGCAACGTTACGTCTTTCGCAATACGTTTCCGCTATTAATTCCGCAAATTACCCGCGTATTCACTTTAGTACTCACCCAATGTATGCTGGTGGAGACCGCATTGGGCTGGCCCGGCATCGGGCGCTGGCTTATCAATGCGGTGACCAATCAAGATTACAACAGTATTTCCGCCGGCGTAATTGTGTTGGGCATTTGCATTATTGTCATCGACTCTCTTGCCAAAACGCTTATGTTTATGCTTGATCCGTTTAATAAGAAAGGTTGGTATGCAAGATAAAGAACCTGATGAATTTCGTGAAAGCACGTCGCTCTATCAAATTTGGCTACAGTTTCGTAAAAACCGTGTTGCTCTATTCAGCTTTTACTTATTTTTCTTACTCATTTTAACCGCACTCTTTGCTCCGTTCATCGCGCCTTATAGCGATAGTATGGAATTTGTCGGACAAGAACTAATGCAACCGTCTTGGGGGGAAAAAGGAAAAATCGCCTTTTTCTTCGGCACCGATGATTTAGCCCGCGACGTGTTAAGCCGCCTGATTATGGGCGCACGCTATACCCTTGGTTCTTCGCTTATCGTCGTATTTTTAGTTGCAATTATCGGCGGAGCGTTAGGCATTGTGGCGGGAATGTCGGACGGTTTTAAAGCACGTTTTCTCGGACATATTTTCGATGCCTTCTTATCGCTGCCCATTTTATTAATCGCCATTATTATTTCCACGTTCATGGAACCAAGTTTGATGAACGCGATTATTTCCACCTTATTGGCGATTCTGCCCTATTTTATTCATGCGATTTATCGTGCGATACAACAGGAACTCAAAAAAGAATACGTGGTAATGTTAAAACTTGATGGCATCTCTGATAGAGAACTATTGAGCGGCACAATTTTACCCAACATTACAGTAACTTATATCCAAGAAATTTCACGCGCCTTTGTCATCGCTATTCTTGATATCAGCGCCTTAAGTTTTATTTCCCTCGGGGCGCAACGTCCGATGCCTGAATGGGGTGCGATGATTAAAGATTCCTTAGAACTGATTTATCTCGCGCCTTGGGCAGTATTGCTGCCGGGTTTTGCCATTATCCTCACCATTTTAGTGAGCATTATATTCACCAACGGGTTATGCAAAGCCATTAACCAATATTACGAATAACACAAACAAACTATGGCACTTCTAGACATCCGCAATCTCAATATCGAAATTAAAACGTCAAGCGGCCGCATTAAAATCGTAGATGGTGTAAATTTAACCCTCAACGAAGGCGAAATCTTGGGTCTTGTGGGCGAATCCGGCTCCGGTAAAAGTTTAATCGCCAAAGTCATCGGTAACGCCATCAAAGAAGACTGGATTATCACCGCCGATCGCTTTCGTTTTGATGATGTGGAATTACTCAAGCTCCCACCGGCGAAACGACGTAAATTAGTGGGCAAAGAAATTTCTATGATCTTCCAAGATCCACTTACCTGTTTAGACCCGAGCCGAAGAATCGGTAAACAATTAATACAAAGTATTCCAAATTGGACATTTCGCGGTAAATGGTGGCATTGGTTCGGCTGGAAAAAACGTCGCGCCATCGAACTGTTGCATCGGGTAGGAATAAAAGAACACAAAGATATTATGGCAAGCTACCCGAACGAACTTACTGAAGGCGAAGGCCAAAAAGTGATGATCGCCATTGCGGTGGCGAATCAACCACGTTTATTGATTGCTGACGAACCAACCAATACGTTGGAATCCATCACTGCGCGCCAAGTTTACCGCCTGCTTGCCAGCATGAACCAAAACCAAGGTACCAGCATTCTATTAGCAAGTAATGATATCCGCAGTATCTGCGAACTTTGCGACGGGATTTCAGTACTCTATTGTGGTCAAAACACGGAATCGGCGCCGACTCAAGCTTTATTAGACTCACCGCACCACCCTTATACTCAGGCATTAATTCATTCAGTACCGGATTTCACCCAAGCACTCGCCTTTAAAAGCAAACTAGGAGCGCTAGAAGGCACCGTACCAATTTTAGAACAAATGCCGGTGGGCTGCCGATTAGGCCCGCGTTGTCCGTTTGCGCAAAAACAATGCATTCAAAAACCGGCGCGTCAACGCATTAAACAACACGAATTTTCCTGCCATTTTCCGATTAACTTACGCGAAAGACGCACTAAAGAAAACGTTGCAACTTCACCGCTCACGCTATCCGCCGAGCCCAACAATAAGGAATAAAACATGCCGTTGTTACAAGTGATTGATCTCTGTAAAACCTTTGATGGCCCGGCGCGTTGGTTTGGTTCAAAAGCCTTCAATGCGGTGGAGAATGTGACTTTCAATCTGGAGCGTAAACAAACCCTGTCCATTATCGGTAAGAACGGTTCCGGCAAATCGACCTTAGTAAAAATGATCGCCGGAATGATTAAACCCACCTCCGGAGAAATAAAATTTAACGGCGAAACGCTGAATTTCGAAAACTCCCGTTACCGAACCCAGCATATTCGTATGGTATTCCAAGACGCAAATTCCGCATTCAATCCGCGTCAGAATATCGGCGAAGCACTGGATACGCCGCTTCGACTCACGACTGATTGGGACGAAGAAACGCGCAACCAAAAAATTTTTGAAACCCTCACCATGGTCGGACTTTATCCCGACTACACCAATCTAAAAATCAAAAATCTTTCCGTCAGCCAAAAACAACGGGTCGCTTTAGCTCGCGCATTCATTTTAGAGCCGGAAATCATTATTGTGGACGATGCGCTTGATTCGCTTGATTCCTCCGTACGCATACAACTACTCAATCTGACTTTAGATTTACAATCGCACCTCGGCGTATCTTATATTTACGTCGGGCAAGATCTCGGTTTGGTAAAACATATAGCGGATTACGTACTGGTAATGGACGAAGGCAAAATGATCGAATACGGCACGCCACGCGATCTCTTCAGTAATCCGCAAACCACCGTTACCAAGCGTCTAGTAGAAAGTCATTTTGGCGGCCTATTAGACAAACGCGCTTGGATGCGCGCCGATATCGACGATTGATTTGTCGGAAAAACCTCTTTAGAATCGGCAGCTCTTTTAAACCACATAGGAAAAACCATGCAAGCCTTGCTTAAATTTACACAATTCGTTAGCAAAACTTTTGCTTTATGGGCAATCGTTTTCGCTGTTCTCGCATTTTTATTTCCCGCGGAATTTAAAATTTTCGCACCTTACATCCCTTATTTACTAGGCCTTGTCATGTTTGGTATGGGAATCACCCTCACTTTCAATGATTTTGGCGAAGTAGCAAAACACCCCCAAGCGGTAATTATCGGTGTTGCCGGTCAATTCATTATCATGCCCGGCCTCGCTTTTATTCTCGCCAAAGCCTTTGATTTACCGCCTGATTTGGCTGTCGGAGTAATTTTGGTCGGTTCTTGCCCGGGCGGAACCTCATCAAATGTGATGACTTATTTGGCCAAAGGTAACACCGCATTATCCGTCGCCTGCACCACCATCTCAACGTTACTTTCCCCACTCTTAACCCCGGCGATTTTCTATCTGTTAGCCAGCCAATGGCTTGATATCGACGCTTCCGCCATGTTTATGTCCGTCTTGAAAATGGTGTTATTCCCGATTTTCTTGGGTTTAGTCGTGCGCGCCTTATTCAAAAAAACCATCGTGCAAGTCAGTCAAATCACCCCGCTGATATCCGTACTCTCCATCGTATTAATCTTGGCGGCTGTAGTAGCGGTAAGCAAAGATAAAATCGTAGAGTCCGGTTTACTAATCTTCAGCGTCGTCGTATTGCATAACTGCCTGGGTTATTTTGTCGGTTTCCTAGCAGCGAAATTATTCAGACTAAACACCGCCGACAGCAAAGCTATCGCTATTGAAGTGGGTATGCAGAACTCCGGCTTAGGCGCCGCCCTTGCCGCCGCACATTTCAATCCGATTGCTGCCGTACCGAGCGCCTTATTCAGCTTCTGGCACAACGTCTCCGGCCCAATTTTGGCGAATATTTTCGCCAATATGAAAAACCAAAAATAGCGCAAAATCGACCGCAACTTCAAACCTAAAGCCTCTTTTAAAAGAGGCTTTTCAATTCTTAGGTGCACCCTAATGCCTAAATGAGACTTCAATGCGGTACTTAAACGCAACTTCAATGCGGTGCTCAAATGTAACTTCAATGCGGTGCTCAAATGCGACTTCAATGCGGTGCTCAAATGCGACTTCAATGCGGTGCTCAAATGCGACTTCAATGCGGTGCTCAAATGTAACTTCAATGCGGTGTCAAATGCGACTTCAATGCGGTGCTAAAATGCAACTTCAATGCGGTGCTTAAATGCGACTTCAATGCGGTGCTCAAATGTAACTTCAATGCGGTGTCAAATGCGACTTCAATGCGGTGCTCAAATGCGACTTCAATGCGGTGCTCAAATGCGACTTCAATGCAGTACGCTGAAAAGGCAAAATAAAAAAGCGGACTTTCGCCCGCTTTCTCCGTTATCTCACCGTTCCGCAATTCAAACAATATAAATACTGTCCTTTCGGATCATTAAATTTATTCAACCGGTTTAATCCTTCTTTGATTTGTCGAATCGGCTTCGGTAAATCAAACCAGGTAGCGACCAACGATTGGCTGCTTTGCTTTAAATCACGATAAAGCTTGCCGATCAAACTTCCATCGTCTTCCGTCATCCACTCCACGCTGAAATTTTCAATCACCGTATCACGATAAACATTAATCAGTTCGCCGATCTTTTCAACGGCACGATCAAAATCGCCCAATTCGTCTGCCAGGTTGTGTTTAAAGGCATCGGTACCGCGCCACACTTGTCCTTGTGCAATTTTATCCACTGCTGCCTTCGACATTTGACGTCCGCGGCCGACGAGTGTCAAAAATTGATCGTAACCGTGTTCAATTTCAAGTTGATAAATATCCTGCATATTCTTTGAAAGCGGACTAAAAACGGACATTTCCGCCAAATCACCGGTACTTACACCATCGGCATTCACGCCGATTTTATTAATCGCATTTTCAAAAGTCGGTAGCATGGCAAAAATACCGATAGACCCCGTTATAGTGTTCGGATCGGCGATAATGTAATCGGCTGTCGCCGAAATCCAATAACCGCCCGAGGCAGCCATTGCGCCCATCGAGACAACCACCGGCTTGCCGGCTTTTTGTAAATTCGCTATTTCTTGGCGGATCAATTCCGAAGCAAAAGCGCTACCACCCGGCGAGTTCACGCGTAAAATAACGCCTTTCACTTTTTCGTCGTCATACGCTTTGCGCAACAAACGCACAATAGTGTCACCGCCCACGTCGCCGTCAAGGCTTTCGCCGTCGATAATCGCGCCTTCCACATTCACCACAGCGATTTTATTTTCCTCATCGGACGGCATAAGACGATCTTCAAAACCCGATAAATAGGTAGAAAAATCCACCATTTTCGCTTCGCCTTCGCTATTTTGACCGAACAGCGCGATTAGTTTTTGTTCTAAACCCAAATTCGTGACTAATTCCGTCACCCATTTACGTTGTAATGCGTATGCCGTAGCATCGCCCTTCAACGCTTTCAATTCAGTTAAATATTGTTTCGCGTCAGGTGCAAATTTATCTGTCGTTACATGGCGATTCACACTCACCGTTTGCAAATAACTTTGCCACATACCATTCAGCCATTGATTCGCGTTAGCCTTCGCTTCCGGCGACATATCGTTGCGTAAAAACGGTTCCACCGCCGACTTATAAGTTCCCACTCGGAAAATATGTGGCGTGACGGCGAGTTTGTCCAATAGGTCTTTATAGTATAAATTTTCTTGCGTCAAACCTTGAATCAAGACTTGCCCGTTCGGATTCAGATAAATTTGATCGGCAAAACTTGCTAAAAAATACTGCCCTTGGGAATAATTATCGGCAAAGGCAATAACCGGTTTTCCGGTAATTTTGAAATTTTCAATGGCTTTGCCGATATAATTCATTGCAGGCAAATCGCCACCGGAAAAATCATTAAGATCCAACACTAAGCCGCGAATACCGGCATCGTCTTTCGCCAAATTAATGGCATAAACTAAATCAAAAGTAGAAATCTTTAACGGCGAGTGCTCATTACCACTCAATTCTTTTAGCGCCTGTTGCCAATTCAACGCATCGTCGCGGTTATCCGCCAAATAACCATCTAAATTCAATAGCAACGCGCCTTTATCGGTAGATAAATTAACCGCTGTTTTTTTACCGCCGCCGGTTAGACCGACAAGCGTTACTAGCAATAAAACAAAAACTAAAAAGAATAAATTCATGACCAAATCACGAATAAAATTTAGGGTTTTCCAACCGTATCGGAGTACTTTAAATACTGGGTTCATAAGCTTTTTTGAAATGAAAAAAATTGCGCTTAGGGTAACACAAAGCGCCCATGAAAACTATGTTATAATCTGCCACGTTTTAATTTCACAAACTTATTCAACGAGGCAAGAAATGGATACTTTAACGCTTTTAACCACCCGTCGTTCCAATAAAAAACTCATTGCGCCGGCGCCGAATAAAGCGCAACTCGAACAAATTTTCCAAGCCGCATTACGTGCTCCGGATCATGGCAAACTCCAACCTTATCATTTTGTAGTCATAGAATATGAAGGATTGAACAAATTGGAGATGTTACTAAAGGATGCGGTGCTGGAGCTGAAGCTCGGCGAAGATAAATTAAAAAAAGCGGAGAATCTCGCCCATCGGGCGCCAATGGTGATAGCGGTTATCGCAAAAATCACTCCCGATGCGGATAAAGTACCAAAATGGGAACAATTAATTACTGCCGGCTGCGCTTCTTACGGCATTCAACTCGCCGCTAACGCGCAAGGTTTCGACAATGTTTGGCTTACCAATAAATGGGTAAAAGGCAGCGCATTACGTCGAGCTCTTGGCTGCCGCGAACAAGACGAAATAGTGGCGCTATTGATGATCGGGACGGCAGCAGAAAAAGCCGAACGCGAATGCCGTCAAAGCAATACAACAGCATTTGTCAGTTATTTATAACAAAATGAGCGGTTTATTATAAACCGCTCATTTTTCGTTTACCTCTGCCGGGAATTTATCGATTTACGCCCCACTGACGAGTATCTTTATCGAATTTCATGCCCGAATGAGAGCCTTCCGAACCGTTAAAATAGACATCTTTATTGGCGCACGCGGAAATAACCAACACGCTTGCCATGATTAATAGTAGTTTTTTCATACACTTTACCTTTGCCATAAATAAAAGCGGCGCGATTGTAGCACAATTTTTACAATGCCGCGGACTTTAGTTTTGCGTTGTTTGGCGATAAGCCTCAATCAATCGATCTAAAAATAACCATAATTTTTCGTTCATTTCGCGATAATCATAAAGCAAGATCTCGTCCGGATGCTGTACAAAATGGTGCTGTTGGCTTTGTTCAACTAAATTGGCTTGCGCCGCAATTAATTGTCGTACTACGTCTAGCGTCAATTCAGGATGGCACTGAAAGCCATAAACCAACGCCGAATATTTCACAATCTGGCGCGGACAACCGGCACTGGTCGCTAAAATCTGCGTGTTCGGCGTAAGCCCCGGCATATCGTTATGCCAATGACCAACCACTGTGCTTTCGCCAAAATGTGATAGCAAAGGGTCGTCCAATCCTTGCCGATTCAATCGAATCGGAAAATTGCCGATTTCCCTTTCCGGACTGTGTTCATACGCAGCCCCCAAGGCTTCACCGATAAGTTGCGCGCCCAAACAAGCACCCACCACTGCTTTACCGGCATCAATAGCCCGCTTGAGCACCGTTTGCTCCGCTTGACTATCAAAATACGGGCATTCGGTTTGCATGGTGCTTGGACTTTGCGGCCCGCCTAAAATCACTAAAAGATCCAAATTTTGGATCGCGTGTTCATCGGGTAATGGCTGATATTCGTACACTTTTGAAAAACTCACCTGATAACCGCGCGCCATTGCCCACTCCAAATATGCTCCCGGCGCTTCAAAGCTTTCGTGTTGAATAAAATGAACCTTCATCGTCTGTCTCTTGAAATAATGAATTTGCCGATTATTCTAACACGACATGACATCTTTCGAAAAATGCGTGACTTGCCAACCCCACGCTTTCTCACTACAATGCCAGCCTTTCGTAGTTCGCAAACCTCCTACACTAAAAAACTAGGTAAAATATGCATATTTCCAATCCAAACAGCGATCGCAAAGCGATTGTGATCTTTTCCGGCGGACAAGATTCCACCACCTGTTTAATTCAAGCCATCACCGAATACGGCGTAGAGAATGTTGAAGCCATCAGTTTTCAATACGGCCAACGTCACGCTATTGAACTGGAAAAAGCGAAATGGATCGCGCAAGACTTAGGCGTGCAACAAACACTGATTGATATGTCTGTAATCAAAGCGATCACGCACAACGCGCTGATGGACGAATCTGTCGAAATCAAGAAAAAAGGCGATGATATGCCGAATACCTTTGTCGATGGACGCAATGCGCTATTTTTGCTGTATGCTGCAATTTACGCCAAGGGGCAAGGCATTTCCGACATTATCACCGGCGTATGCGAAACAGATTTTAGTGGCTATCCTGATTGTCGAGACGTCTTCATCAAATCCATGAATGTCACCCTTAATCTCGCGATGGACTATCGATTCAATCTTAAAACCCCATTAATGTACCTTAACAAAGCGCAAACTTGGCAACTTGCCGATGAGCTCGGTGCGTTAGATTATATCCGTCGCCATACACACACTTGCTACGAAGGCGTAGAAGGCGGTTGCGGCAAATGCCCGAGTTGTATTTTACGTGATAAAGGCTTAGCTGAATATTTAGCCCAAAGGGATGGTGAAAATGTTTAAAATTTCCAAAGAATTCAGTTTTGACATGGCACATTTGTTGGACGGTCATGACGGCAAATGCCAGAACTTGCACGGCCACACTTATAAACTACAAGTGGAAATTGCGGATACATTACACCAATGCGGTGCTAAAAAAGCCATGGTAATTGATTTTGCCGATTTGAAAGCCGTAGTGAAAAAAGCGGTGCTAGAACCGTTGGATCACGCTTTTATTTACGATGAAAATAGCGAACGGGAAAGTAAAATCGCTTCACTTCTACAAGAATTAAACTCCAAAACATTCGGCGTTCCTTTTCGTACTACGGCGGAAGAAATGGCACGTTTTATTTTTAATCGTTTGAAATACGAAGAAAAACTCGCCGTTTCCTCCATTCGTTTATGGGAAACCCCAACCTCATTTTGCGAATATTCGGAGTAAATACGGTGGAAAAACTCTCCGACTCCGAACCCTACTTTCGCATCGTCGAAATTTTTGAAAGCCTGCAAGGGGAAGGCTTTAATACCGGTATGCCAAGCATTTTCGTGCGCTTCGGCAAATGCAATCTGGCCTGTACTTGGTGCGATACGGACTATAATCAATTCGAACGTTGGTCGGCATCAAAAATTTTAGCCAAAGTGCGCTCATTTTCGGCGAAAAACATTATCATCACCGGCGGTGAACCAACCATCGTACCGAAACTTGATTTTTTACTTGAGCAATTCAAGGCCGACGGCTATTTTTTAGCAATGGAAACCAACGGTTTAAAACCCGTTCCTAAGCAAATTGATTACATTGCCGCCAGTCCTAAACGGCTTTACGCTTATAAATACGAAGCGCGTTGTATTGAAGTCGCTGACGAAGTACGCATCGTAGCAGATGAAGATGTACTCCCGTTTTGCGAACGCATTGAACAAAAAATTCAAGCCGAACATTATTACCTTTCGCCTTGCGAAATCGACGGCAAAATGAATTTACTGGAAACAATTACTCAACTCGGACAACTCAACCAACGCCCAAATAAACCCAAATGGCAGCTGAGTTTACAAACGCATAAATTAATCGGCATAGCATAAACTTCAAGCGAAAAAAGAATTTCTCTATCGAAAATAGCACCGCATTGGAAGCAGTTCCAATGCGGTGCTATTTTGACATCCGAGCAATTCGGCACTCCTTTCGCGCCTTTGTCGCAATAATTTCGATAAAATTTACACTATTGATTATTTTTTGAGTTTTACCATTTCAACAATCACTTCTACCGCTTTTTCCATTCCTTCAAGCGAGATTAATTCATGCTTGCTGTGAAAATTGTAGCCACCGGTAAAAATGTTCGGACAAGCCAACCCGTTTGCCGATAAAAAAGCACCATCCGTGCCACCGCGGATGGCTTTGTGAATAACCTTCACACCGCATATTTCCATCGCTTTTTCAGCAATGGAAATTGCTTGCGGAACTTTTTTCACCGCCTCATACATATTTTTATAACTGTCTTGAACGACACATTCTATCGGTTGTTTCAAGCCTTTTTCCGCATTAAATTTTGCGGTCCAATCCTGCACGAATTGTTTACGGCGCACAAAAGATTCGGCGTTAAAATCACGAATTAAATAATGCAATTCGGCCTTTTCAACATCGCCAGCAAGGTGATTCAAGTGAAAAAAGCCCTCTCTGCCGCTCGTTTTTTCCGGCACATCTTGTTTAGAAAAACCTTGGTGGAAATCGCATGCCAACGCCAACGCA
Organism: Aggregatibacter sp. HMT-949; assembly: GCF_041734645.1. Classification (NCBI taxonomy): domain Bacteria; kingdom Pseudomonadati; phylum Pseudomonadota; class Gammaproteobacteria; order Pasteurellales; family Pasteurellaceae; genus Aggregatibacter; species Aggregatibacter sp. HMT-949. The sequence goes on from NZ_CP162010.1 coordinate 1,342,694, forward strand.
TTCACCATTTTTCCTTTGGCGTAACCGGTATGAATGTTTCTACCGACAATATGAATTTTTGCCGTTGCGGCATTAAAGTTTTCATATTCCAACTCGCCCACTTCGCCGCCGTCAAATGTATAAGCCCAATCACACGGAAAATCCTCCAACGGAAAATATTGCATGCCGAGTCCGATTTCTTCGTCCGGCGTAAAAGCGACACGTAAATTACAATGTGGCAAACCGCCTTGTTGAAGCACTTCCAATGCGGTCATAATTTCGGCTATTCCCGCTTTGTTATCCGCGCCCAATAGCGTGTTGCCGTCGGTGACGATTAAAGTTTTACCGATTAATTGATGCATAAACGGGTAATATGCCGGACTGATAAACTCCTCGCCGCTCCCCAGCGCAATATCGCCGCCACGATAATTTTCAATGACTTCCGGCCGCACGTTTTTACCGCTACATTCCGGCGAAGTATCCAAATGAGCGATTAAGCCGATAGTATGAGAAAGTTCGGCACAATTTGCCGGCAAATAAGCAGTCACGACGGCGTGTTTGCTCACTTGCACGTTTTGTAAGCCCAATTCCGTCAATTCTTTTTGTAAATTTTGTGCCAATTTCATTTGTCCGACGGAACTCGGCGAATGTTTTGCGCTCGGTTTGGACTGCGTATCGAAAGAAACATAGTGCAAAAAGCGCGTTAATAAATTTTTTTTATAATCATTTGTTTCCATTTTGGTAACCTTTTATAAATTATCGTTTTTAGTTTAAAGATAATCCCCAATAGGATTCTTGATATATAGCAAACATTCGCTAATTAACTGAAAATTAAGGCATAAAAACAAAAAGTATGATGTCTTTTGAGGTATTTTTTAACGGGTAAGTTTTTTGCCTTTTTAAGGCATGAAATCCTTTTCATTATTGATATTTCACTATATCATAGCGTCTTCTTTTTAGTCGCGCCTGCTATCCGGCAGGTTCCTGTTTCTACTCAGTACCAAAATTATTGGTGAAATTAGGGAGAAAACCAAAGCTAGTGGAAAATCCGGTTCAAAACAAGCCGATTATCGAGCTTCGTTCAATCAAAAAATCTTACGGTTCCAACACCATTATTAGCGATTTCAATTTAACCATTAATAACGGTGAATTCGTCACCATTCTCGGTCCGTCCGGCTGCGGTAAAACGACAGTTTTACGCTTATTAGCCGGTTTGGAAGAATTGGATTCAGGCAATATTATTTTGGACGGTGAAGACATTACCAATGTTCCGGCTGAAAAACGCCACGTAAACACCGTATTCCAAAGTTACGCGCTGTTTCCGCACATGACTATTTTTGAAAACGTGGCATTCGGTTTGCGTATGCAAAAAGTGCCGGAAGCAGAAATTAAACCACGCGTACTGGAAGCCTTGCGTATGGTGCAACTGGAAGAAATGGCGGATCGTAAACCGACCCAACTTTCCGGCGGTCAGCAACAACGTATCGCTATCGCCCGCGCGGTGGTGAATAAACCGAAAGTATTATTACTTGATGAATCCTTGTCTGCGCTGGATTATAAATTGCGCAAACAAATGCAATATGAATTAAAGCAATTACAACGCCAATTAGGCATTACCTTTATTTTCGTGACCCACGACCAAGAAGAAGCAATCACCATGTCTGATCGTATTGTCTTATTGCGTAAAGGTAAAATTGCACAAGACGGCTCTCCGCGTGAGATTTATGAAGATCCGGCAAACTTGTTTGTGGCGCGTTTCATCGGCGAAATTAACGTTTTCGATGCCACTGTGATTGAGCGTAAATCAGAAAATGTGGTACTCGCTAACGTAGAAGGTCGTATTTGCGACATTTATACGGACATTCCGGTGGAAAAAGATCAGCAACTTCAAGTATTGCTTCGCCCGGAAGATATTGTGATTGAAGAACTGGACGAGCATGAGCATTCCAAAGCCATCATCGGTCATATTATCGACCGTACTTACAAAGGCATGACATTGGAATCCACCGTGGAATTTGAGCATAACGGCAAACGCGTATTGGTTAGTGAATTCTTTAACGAAGACGACCCACATATGGATCACAGTGTCGGTCAACGCGTGGGTATTACATGGCACGAAGGTTGGGAGGTTGTACTCAACGATGAAGATAATCAATAATAAATTCCAAAAAATTACTGTTGCGATTATCTTCGGTTGGCTAATCTTCTTCGTGCTGATCCCAAACTTATTGGTGTTGGTCGTAAGCTTTTTAACCCGAGATGGTAGTGACTTTTATAGCTTGCCATTTAATTTTGATAACTACATCAATCTGTTTAATCCGCTTTATGCGCAGGTGGTGTGGAATTCATTATATATGTCGGGCATCGCCACCATTATTTGCTTAGTGATAGGCTATCCGTTCGCCTTTATGGTCAGCAAAATTCATCCGAAATATCGACCGCTCTTATTGTTCCTTGTGGTATTGCCATTCTGGACAAACTCACTTATTCGAATTTACGGCATGAAAGTATTCCTCGGCGTGAAAGGTGTGTTGAATACTATGCTGATGGACATGGGCATTCTGAGTGAACCGATTCGAATTCTGAACACCGAAGTGGCGGTCATTATCGGTTTGGTGTATTTGCTTCTGCCGTTCATGATTCTGCCACTCTACTCCGCTATCGAAAAACTTGACGGACGCTTATTGGAAGCGGCAAAAGACTTAGGCGCTAATGCATTTCAACGTTTCTTCCGCGTAATTCTGCCTCTCACCATGCCGGGCATCGTTGCCGGTTGCCTGTTGGTATTATTGCCGGCAATGGGCATGTTCTATGTCGCTGACTTGCTTGGTGGTGCGAAAGTCTTACTTGTGGGTAACGTGATTAAGAGTGAATTCTTAATTTCCCGCAACTGGCCGTTCGGTTCGGCAATCAGTATCGGTTTAACCATCTTAATGGCATTGTTAATTTTCGTGTACTACCGCGCGAATAAACTATTGAATAAGAAAGTGGAGTTGGAGTAATGAGCCGTTTACTACGCAATATCTTTATGTTTGTGGTATACGCTTATTTGTATATCCCGATTATTATTTTAGTGACGAATTCTTTCAATGAAGACCGCTACGGTTTAAGTTGGAAAGGTTTCAGTTGGAACTGGTACGAGCGTTTATTTAATAACGACACCCTAATCCAAGCAGCGATTCACTCTGTCACCATCGCCTTCTTTGCGGCAACTTTAGCGACTATTGTCGGCGGTTTAACCGCAATTGCTTTATATCGCTATCGCTTCCGCGGTAAACAGGCGGTGAGCGGCATGTTGTTTATCGTGATGATGTCGCCGGATATCGTTATGGCGGTATCCTTACTCGCGTTGTTTATGGTTGTGGGGATTTCTTTAGGTTTCTGGTCCTTATTGTTGGCACACGTGACCTTCTGTTTGCCTTATGTAACGGTAACTATTTTCTCCCGCTTAAATGGCTTTGATGCCAGAATGTTGGAAGCGGCGAAAGATTTGGGAGCAAGCGAAATCACCATTTTACGCAAAATTATCCTACCGCTTGCCTTGCCGGCGGTGGTTTCCGGCTGGTTGTTAAGTTTCACCATTTCGTTGGACGACGTTGTAGTATCCTCTTTCGTCAGCGGTGTCAGCTATGAAATTCTGCCGTTGCGCATTTTCTCCTTGGTAAAAACCGGGGTCACGCCGGAGGTGAACGCCCTTGCCACCATCATGATTGTGCTGTCATTATTACTCGTTGTTGCAAGCCAATTTATCGGTAAGAAACACAAAGACATCTAGTCATAATAATGCTTCACAAATAATCTAATAGCACATACAATACGCCTTGACGCACAATCAAGGCGTTTTTTTATACCTGCATTTTACGCAGGTGTTTTTTTACCCTCTTTTACGGAGAACAAACAAAAATGAAAAAATTTGCAGGTCTGCTTACTGCCGGTTTAATTGCCGCAACATTAACCGCTTGTAACGACAAAGAGAACAAGTCTGAAAGGACTAACGCACCGGCGGCTGCTAATGATACTGTATATTTATATACTTGGACCGAGTACGTTCCGGACGGTTTATTAGACGAATTCACTAAGGAAACCGGCATCAAAGTAATCGTTTCCAGCCTTGAGTCCAATGAAACCATGTATGCAAAAATCAAAACCCAAGGCGCCGCCGGCGGTTATGACGTCATTGCCCCTTCTAACTACTTCGTTTCCAAAATGGCGCGCGAAGGCATGTTAAAAGAACTGGATCACAGCAAATTACCTGTTATTAAAGAATTAGACCCTGATTGGCTCGACAAACCTTACGACAAAGGCAACAAATATTCCCTTCCGCAATTATTAGGCGCGCCGGGCATTGCCTTTAACACCAATAGCTACAAAGGCGCCGATTTCACCTCTTGGGGCGATTTATGGAAACCGGAATTTGCCAATAAAGTACAATTATTAGACGACGCGCGCGAAGTATTCAACATTGCTTTATTGAAAATCGGTCAAGATCCGAATACACAAGATCCGGCAATTATCAAACAGGCTTACGAAGAATTATTGAAATTGCGTCCGAACGTGCTTTCTTTCAATTCCGACAACCCGGCAAACGCCTTCATTTCAGGTGAAGTGGAAGTAGGTCAATTGTGGAACGGTTCCGTGCGTATTGCGAAAAAAGAGAAAGCTCCGTTAGATATGGTGTTCCCGAAAGAAGGCCCGGTACTTTGGGTGGATACCTTAGCCATTCCGGTAACCTCTAAAAACCCGGACGGCGCGCACAAACTGATTAACTATATGTTAGGTGCGAAAGCGGCCGAAAAATTAACCCTTGCCATCGGTTATCCAACCGCCAACCTGGAAGCGAAAAAAGTATTGCCGAAAGAAATCACCGAAGATCCGGCAATTTACCCTACCGCTGAAGTGTTAAAAAACAGCCATTGGCAAGATGATGTGGGCGATGCCATTCAATATTACGAACAATATTATCAAGAACTGAAAGCGGCGAAATAAATCGTTCTCTCAAAAAAGAGTGCGCTATACTAAAACAGCACCGCATTGGAAGCAGTTCCGATGCGGTGCTGTTATTTAAGCTCAGTTTTTTGCAGCGTATCAAGCAATCTTCTCAATATATTTGCCACGCACCCAAACATTTTCCTAAAATAAGCGCTCAATAAATTCGGAGGATTTATGCACGAACTTTCCCTTTGCCAAAATATATTGGAAATCGTAGAACAGCAATGTAAAACCCATCATATAAAAAAAGTCACCGAACTTTGGTTGGAAATTGGTGCACTTTCGTGCGTGGAACCGGATGCATTGAAATTTTGCTTCGACATTAGCTGCCAAGGCACACCGGCCGAAGGTTGCACGCTTCACCTTATCGAAATTCCTGCCCTCGCTTGGTGCTGGCAATGCGAAAAACAAGTAGAAATTCAAGCGCACCACGACATCTGCCCTCAATGCGGTAGTCCTCATTTACAGCGACAAAACGGTACTGAATTGAGAATAAAAGAAATGGCATTCGAATAACCATTCCGTTCATATTTCCTCGTAACAAAACATCCGGAATTCATCACAGAGACCCTATGCGACTAGACAAATTTATCGCCGAAAACACCGGCCTAACCCGTTCCCAAGCCACTAAAGCCATTCGCCAAGGCATAGTCAAAATTAACGGAGAAATTGAAAAAAGCGGTGCGCGCCAAGTTTCATCGAAAGACCAAATTTATTTTGAAGAGGAATTACTCGGCTGGCTTGACGAAGGACTATATTTTATGCTGAATAAACCACAAGGCTACGTATGTTCCAACGATGACGGCGACTACCCGAATATTTATCAATTTTTCGACTATCCGCTCACCGGCAAATTACACAGCGCGGGGCGCTTGGATGTCGATACCACCGGACTCGTGCTATTAACCGATGACGGGCAGTGGTCGCACCGCATCACCTCGCCGAAACATCATTGCGAAAAAACCTATCTCGTCACACTCGCCGATCCCGTGGAAACGCATTATGCGCAAGCTTGCACCGAAGGCATTTTATTGCGCGGCGAAAAAACGCCAACCAAACCGGCGAAACTCGAAATTCTTGATGATTACAACGTTAATCTCACCCTTTCCGAAGGGCGTTATCACCAAGTAAAACGCATGTTTGCCGCACTCGGTAATAAAGTCATCGGTCTTCATCGTTGGAAAATCGGCGACGTAGTATTAGACGAATCCTTGCAAGAAGGCGAATTTCGTCCGTTAACGCCCGAAGAAATTGAAAATTTGGTGAAATAAATGAACAAAAAAATCAAACCTGATTTTATTTTTATTGCCACTCTCGGTATTTTATCCATGTTGCCACCCTTCGGCGTAGATATGTATCTGCCGTCATTTTTAGCTATCGCCGAAGATCTCAACATCAGTCCGGAACAGGTACAACATACGCTTACCGCATTTTCTTACGGCATGGCGTTCGGTCAATTATTCTGGGGACCGTTCGGCGATAGCTTCGGACGTAAACCGATTATTTTGCTCGGCGTTATTATCAGTGCAATTACCGCCTTAATCCTGACGGAAATCAATACTATCGGCAATTTCACCACCCTTCGCTTTGTACAAGGCTTTTTCGGTGCTGCGCCGGTCGTACTTTCCGGTGCGTTATTACGCGATTTATTTAGCAAAAACGAACTCTCTAAAGTCATGTCCACTATCACGCTGGTCTTTATGATAGCACCGCTCATCGCACCGGTAATCGGTGGGTACATCGTGAAATATGCCCACTGGCATGCAATTTTCTATGTCATGTCATTTATGGGCGTATTATCGGCGCTATTGGTCTTTTTCATCATTCCCGAAACCCATAAAAAAGAAAACCGCATTCCGCTACGCCTCAATATCATCGCACGGAACTTCATGGCTTTATGGAAACAAAAAGAAGTGCTGGGTTATATGTTCGCCGCCTCTTTCGGCTTTGGCGGATTGTTCGCCTTTTTGACGGCCGGCTCTATCGTATATATCGGTATTTACGGTATTGCGGTGGATGAATTCGGTTATTTCTTTATGCTCAATATCGCGATTATGACTTTCGCCTCCTTCCTAAACGGACGTTTTGTATTAAAATTTGGCGCAGAAACTATGCTACGTATCGGTATTACCATTCAATTTCTAGCCGGAATGTGGCTGGTTTTGAGCGCACTTTTTAATCTAGGCTTTTGGTCGATAGCGCTCGGTGTGGCATTTTTCGTTGGACAAAACCCGTTGATTTCTTCAAACGCCATGGCATCAATTTTAGAAAAATTTCCGAATATGGCGGGCACTGCAAATTCCCTGGTAGGTAGTGTACGTTTCGCTATCGGCGCATTAATGGGCACATTGGTCGCGATGATGAAAATGGACAGCGCCGCACCAATGCTTTACACCATGGGCGCTTGCGTAGTAATTTCCGCATTCTCCTATTATTTTTTGGCTTGTCGAAATTTAACCAAATAGCGTGCGGAACGAAATTACCGAACAAACGCACAAACGAAAATTACCCTCACAAAATAGCACCGCATTGGAATCGCTCTCAATGCGGTGCTATTTACATACAAACTTATATTTCACTCGCCAATCATTTTGTGCATTTGCTACACATTCCTCGAAATCAAAAGTTTTACTCAAAAAATCCTTTCGCGTTCGGTAAAAAACAAAAGCGCCAACCGGCACCGCATTGAAATGACCTTCGCTTTTAGCACCGCATTGGCATCGCTTTTGTTTTCAATGTAAACAAAATCATTTGCCTAAGAATAGCGCCGCTGCACCGCGTACGCCACCGGAATCGCCGTGTTTGGCTTTTTTTATCGGCGGCACTCTGGCAGTACGCATTAAATGCGGCGGAAGCGCTTTCGGTAAGGCTTCGTAAAGATAATCGAAATTCGATAAACCGCCGCCGAGCACAATCATATGCGGGTCAAATGCGGTGATGATATTGCCGATTGAAATGGCCGCAAGTTCCACAAAAAGTGTCACAAAATCCAACGCACTTTCTTTGCCGCGATAGAACGCATCAATAATTTCGCGAGCTGAAAGCGCCTCGCCTTTTAAATCGCGATACAGCATTTCAAAGCCGCGACCGGAAAGATAAGTATCCAAACAAGCCGTGTTGCCGCAACCGCACGGATAAATCGGCGCCTTATCCCAGCCGAGTAATTTCAATGCGTGATAATTGAGCTGCAAATGTCCCAATTCGCCTGCCATGCCCACTTGACCGGAATGCACTTTGCCGTTAATCACGAAACCGCCACCGAAGCCTGTACCGAGAATTAAACCGAGCACGCTCGGGTACTGTTGATTTTCCTCGTCCCACGCTTCAGACAAGGCGAAACAGTTCGCGTCATTTTCCGCTCGTACTTCGCACCCCAAGCGTTCGGACAGATCACGTAAAATCGGTTTATTATCGGCCACGCGAATATTCGTGATTTCCGCCAAACCGGTCTGCTGATTAACAAAACCCGGTACGCCCATCCCCACGCTGCCGCGTTCACCGAAACGTGCATCGGCGCGCTTAACCAGCTCCACAATAGTATCAAGCCATTCATCGTAATCCGTTTTCGGTGTCGCCACGCGTTCGGAATATAATTTTTCTAATTTTTCGTTGAACGCGGCGAGTTCAATTTTAGTGCCGCCGATGTCTAGACCGTAGTACATAGCCTCTCCTTAAAAAACGCGGTTAAAATTGACGAGAATTCTAACCGCACGTTTTATTAAAATTTATGACAAAGATCGTTTTTTCAGTAAAAAGCCGAAAATAATTACATTCACTAACCAAGCCGTAATTATCGCCACCAATAAATCGATCGGATAATGCATACCGAGGCGTAGGCGACTGATTAGCATCAATAAACTCCACGCCAATATCGCACCGATCAACAATTTCGCCGCTCTGCTACGATTACCCGTCAATTGAGTAAAACCAACTGCCAACATTAACCAGGTTGCCGCAAAAAGAGTATGACCGGACGGAAACGAATAGCCGGTTTCGTTTTCATAATGATGAATTAACCAAGCGGGCGTATCCGTTTGGGAATAAAAGTCTTTAGCAATTAATGCCCGTTGAGCGCGATCATTTTGATAAAAACTTTCTGTGCTGCTATTGTTTTGCTCTGCCAAATACGTAACAAACGGACGCGGTTCTTGAAACACCGCTTTCAAGCCGGTTTTCAAGGCTTGTGTGGCCGCCACCGAAAGCGCCATCACTGATACGGCGAAAAGCCATTGTTTACGGCTACGAAATAAGAAGCGAAAAATAAGCGCAAACAACGCACAAGTAATAAGCGCATAAGGCGCACTGCCTGTTTCGGTGAGCAAATACAACCAATAATCGGCTTCATTTAATTGGCCGTTGCCATGCCACCGATAGGAAAATCCCCAAACAAAAAACGGTACAAGACAAAGTAATAACATATATAATGACAGCCTTTTAAACATAAGCGCTCCTTAAGAATAAAAATAAAGTGCGCATTTTAACAGAATCGAAAACGAAGAAGGACAACTTTATGGCAAAAATTCGACGGGTCGCGCAAGCCAACCTGCCCACTGAATACGGCATTTTTAAACTAGTGGGCTTTGAATTGCCGGATAGTAAAAAAGAACACGTCGCGTTGGTAATGGGCGATATTTCGAACGAAGAAGAACCGGTTTTAGCTCGTATCCACTCCGAATGCTTAACCGGCGACGCGTTACACAGCTTAAAGTGCGACTGCGGTTTTCAACTTGCCACGGCGCTACGCCAAATTCAAGAAGAAGGACGCGGCGTGTTGATTTATCACCGGGAAGAAGGTCGCGGCATCGGCTTGATTAATAAAATTCGTGCCTATGCTTTGCAAGATCAAGGTATGGATACCATCGAGGCCAACCTCGCCCTTGGATTTAAAGCGGACGAACGGAATTTTGCGGTGTGCGCCGATATGTTCGAATTGCTCGGTGTGAAAAAAGTGCGTCTAATGACAAATAATCCGCAAAAAGTGGACACCATGAAACAAGCCGGTATCAATGTGGTGGAGCGCGTCCCGCTCAATGTGGGCGAAAATCGCTACAACACCAAATACCTCGACACCAAAGCAAAAAAAATGGGACATTACATCGTACATAACAAGCAAGAGTACTTAATGGAATGCCCACACTGTCAAGAAGAAGTGATGAATCAGAAATAACTAAAGCCGCACAACATATCCACCGCCTTAAAAGGCGGTTTTTTTCATTTAAATCGTCGACTAAATAAATGTATTTTTGTGATCAAAATCAAGCTTTACAAAAATTTCTTATTTATTTTTATAAATTTGTAAATTTCTCTTGTTCATTATATATATTTATATATAATGAATCTCGTTTTAGATACTAGATAGTAATGAAACTTGGCTAGTGCACTTCCCCCAACTTTTCGCACTAGCCATTTTTTTTGAAATGTCGCAGGAAATTTCGTAACATAGCCCACCTTTTTCTCATTTCCGACAGAGCATGAACAATCTCGAACTCGAACATATTCTCAAGTGCAAACTCAATTCTAACGGCATTAACGATTACGCACCAAACGGCTTGCAAGTAGAAGGCAAAGCAGAGATTCAAAAAATCGTTACCGGCGTAACGGCAAGCCAAGCGCTGATTGATTACGCCGCGGCACAAGGTGCCGATGCGGTGCTGGTACACCACGGCTATTTTTGGAAAAACGAAAATCCGTGCATTCGCGGTATGAAGGGAAAGCGGATTAAAACCTTACTGCTAAACGATATTAATTTATACGCTTATCATTTGCCGTTAGACGTGCATCCCGAACTGGGCAATAACGCGCAACTTGCTGCATTGCTCGGCATTGAAAATCTCCAACCGCTCGAAAGCGGCGCGGTGAGTATTCCCGTTTGGGGCGAACTGCGCGAACCGTTAAGCGGAGTTGCGTTTGAGCACCGTATTGAACGCGCATTAAATCGCAAACCGCTGGCTTGTCTTAACGGGCCGCAATTAATCCGCAAAATCGGCCTTTGCAGCGGGGGCGGTCAAGGCTATATCGATCTGGCTGCAGCACAAGGTTGTGACGCATTTATTACCGGCGAAGTATCGGAACAAACAGTTCATTCCGCACGCGAGCAAAACATTCATTTCTTCGCCGCCGGCCACCACGCCACCGAACGTTACGGCATTCAAGCCTTGGGCGAATGGCTAGCCAAAGAATACGGTTTGGTGGTGGAATTTAAGGATATTGATAATCCGGCCTAATATCTCAACAAGTAAACCACGCGGTTACCTCTTTATGTTAACGGTGAACCGCACCTCTATTCTTTAAAAGCAATCCATGCTATCATGTCGCCCGACAATCCATTTGTCTTATGTCGCAAGTTTTGTGTATAGGAAAATGATGAATCCCTCTTTTTTCACATTATTTATACCTTTCTTGCAAATTTTCTATTCAATCTTTAAGGTTTTCTATGAAAGAGATTTTGCAACAATTCAAACAAAATTATCTGATTAAATATTGGAACCCTGTCGTAGCAGTAATCGCAGCGGGGGTAATTTCCGCCTATTATTTCGGCGTAACCGGCACTTATTGGGCGGTAACGGGGGAATTTACCCGTTGGGGCGGACACGCCTTGCAAGCGCTTGGCGTGGATGTATCCGATTGGAGCTATTACAAAATAATCGGTATGCAAGGTACCATTTTCACCCGTATTGATGGCGTGATGATTCTTGGTATGTTCGCCGGCTGTATTTCCGCTGCATTGTGGGCAAACAACGTCAAATGGCGTAACCAGCCGCATAAACGCCGTATCGCTCAAGCCTTAATTGGCGGTGCTCTGGCCGGTTTCGGTGCACGCTTGGCAATGGGGTGTAACCTCGCCTCACTGTTTACCGGAATTCCGCAATTTTCCGTGCATGCCTGGTTTTTTACCATCGCTACCGCAATTGGTTCTTATGTAGGTGTGAAATTTACGCTTCTTCCTATGTTCCGCGTAAAACTGGAACTAAAAAAAGGGGCAGCGAAATTACAGGAAAGCGACCCGAAAAAAGCCCAACGCCGTTTTTGGTTTGGCATAGCGGTGTTTTTCATCTATCTCATCGCGTCCCTTTATGTGATGACCCAATCCGTCAAACTCGGCTTTGCCATGCTGTGTGGTTTAGCTTTCGGCTTGCTAATCGAACGGGCACAAATCTGCTTCACTTCAGCCTTCCGTGATCTTTGGGTAACCGGCCGCGCTTATATGGCGAAAGCAATTATTTTCGGCATTATCGTGGGCACCATCGGCGTATTTAGTTACATTCAACTCGGCGTATCACCGAAAATCATGTGGGCAGGTCCAAATGCCATTATCGGCGGCTTATTGTTCGGCTTCGGTATCGTGCTGGCGGGGGGCTGCGAAACCGGCTGGATGTATCGTTCAATGGAAGGTCAAGTACATTTCATGTGGGTCGGCGTAGGCAATGTGGTTGGTTCCACTTATTTGGCATACGCTTGGGATGATTTGGCACCGTTACTGGCGCTTGATTACGAAAAGCTCAACTTACTGAAAGAATTCGGCCCGGTCGGCGGGTTATTGGTGAACTACGGTTTATTAATTCTCTGCTTAGTCGCCGTGATTTGGTGGGAAAAACGCTTCCTTACTAAAGCAAAACTCGCGAGCGCTCAAACGCCAATGAATGGCTGCGGCGCGTAATTTATTCTTCATCAACAAAAAAGGAAATATTATGGCATTTACCGTTGTACAAAAATTAGATAAAGATCCGCAAGACATTACCCCGGATTATACCTTAGACACACTAGGTGAACCTTGCCCGTACCCGGCAATCGTCATGCTAGAGACGATGCCACAGCTACAAAAAGGCGAAATTCTGGAACTGTTAAGCGACTGCGCACAATCCATCAACAATATCCCAGTGGACACTAAAAACCACGGCTACACCTTATTGAGTGTGGAACAAGACGGCACCAAGTTGCGTTATTTAATTCAACGTTAAAAACAGCACCGCATTGGGAGCGCTTCCAATGCGGTGCTATTTTTGACCTTCAAATACAAACTGACGGTTAAATCAATCAGCGCACTTTTTCTTACCTTTCATTATGAATTTCTAAATTTGTGGCGTCTTTTTCACGCATTTTCTTCGCGCCATCATTGCGTTGCAAAGCGATATTGTCGAGATATTCCGGCGTGATATCGCCGGTTACATATTCACCGGTGAAGACGGAACAATCAAAGCCTTGAATTGCCGGATTTTCTTGTTGCACAGATTCGGTGAGCGCACTTAAATCTTGGAACACCAATTTATCCACACCGATCAATTTCGCAATTTCATCGACATCGCGGCCATAAGCGATCAATTCGTCTTTGCTCGGCATATCAATGCCGTACACGTTCGGATAACGAATTTCCGGTGCGGCGGAGGCAAAATAAATTTTCTTCGCGCCGGCTGCGCGCGCCATTTCCACAATTTGCTCGGAAGTGGTGCCACGCACAATGGAATCATCCACCAACAACACATTTTTATCTTTAAATTCCGCTTTGATGGTATTGAGTTTCCGGCGCACGGAACTGATACGTTGCGCCTGACCCGGCATAATAAAGGTGCGTCCTACGTAACGGTTTTTTACAAAACCTTGGCGATACGGCTTGTTTAAAACGTTGGCGATTTGTAACGCAATGTCGGTGGACGTTTCCGGTACGGGAATCACCACATCGATATTTTCCAGTTCATTTTGCCATTCACGCGCGATTTTTTGGCCGAGTTTTTCCCCCATATGAACGCGTGCGGCGTACACGGATACACCGTCCATAATAGAATCCGGCCGGGCAAAATAGACATATTCAAAGATGCACGGATTTAGCACCGCATTGACGGCGCATTGTTGTGCGTACAGCTTGCCATCGAAAGTCACGTAAACCGCTTCGCCCGGCGCCACATCGCGCACGAAATCAAAACCGGCAACATCTAACGCCACGCTTTCCGACGCGAACATATATTCGGTTTGACCGTTTTCTTCGCGTTTACCCAAAACCAGCGGTCGAATACCAAAGGGATCGCGAAACGCCACCATGCCGTGACCGATAATCATCGCCAAGCACGCATAGGCGCCGCGCACATCTTTGTGGGTTTTGCTCACTGCGTAGAAAATATCTTGCGGATCAAGATGATCTTGCGGAATGTTGTCGAGGTGATTGGCGAGAATATTAAGCAACAGCTCAGAATCGGAATTGGTGTTGACATGACGACGTGCGCTTTTAAACACTTTTTCTTTGAGTTCGGCGGAATTGGTGAGATTGCCGTTATGCACCAACGTCACGCCGTAAGGCGAATTGACATAAAACGGTTGTGCCTCCGAGACGCTGGAACTGCCCGCCGTCGGATAACGTACGTGTCCCATGCCGGCATTGCCTTGTAAGCGTAACATATGTTCTTGTCTGAAAATGTCGCTGACCAAGCCATTGGCTTTGCGCAAACGGAAGCGATTCTCGTCGTCCACCGTGACGATACCGGCGGCATCTTGTCCGCGATGTTGCAACAACGTTAACGCTGCATAAATAGATTCATTAACCGGATTTTGACCGATGATCCCGACAATACCACACATTTCATGACCCTTATTGATTAAGTGTTGAATTTAAGAAACTGGAACTTTGTTGAAGCTGTTGAAAAAACCATTCAATAATAAAGCCGAAGTGCGGAATCAATTTTGATTCTTTCCACCACTCGGTTTGTTCAAAATTGGTGAAGGTATCCAAGAAAAATAAAACGGCAGCCACAATTAACACGCCACGCAATAAACCGAAAGCCGCACCTAACACACGATCGGTACCGGTTAAACCGGTTTTATCCACTAGCTGGGCGATCACAAAATTAACGATGGCGCCGACGATTAACGTCAATACAAATAAGATCCCGATCGCTGTGCCGTTACGAATATATAAGGAGTCGATTTGAGTCAAATAAGCAGCAAGAGATGGGTAAAACTGGCTGGCGACGATAAACGCCACCACCCAGCTGGCAAGGGACAGCACTTCGCGTACAAAACCGCGCAGTAAACTGACGATAATAGAAAAAGCGATGATGCCGATAATAATGTAATCAATCATTAAAAAATCTCTCAATAAAAAAGAGCTGCCTAAGCAGCTGCGGTATTCTACAAAAAATAAAGTAAAAAAGAAAACGTTTGCGTAAGATTAATTCGGCACGTAGATTCGGTCAGAGCTCCTGCCAAAATGCGCGATCCAATCGATTTTGCGCTTTCTTTAAAACTTCGGCCAAATGTTGGTATGTCGGTTGCTCTTGCACCAAAGGCAAAGGTTCATGGATTTTATTCAAACGTTCACAAATATGATAAAACCAAGCCGCACTTTGCGCTTTCAACGGTGAAGCGGCGCGTTTACCTAACCAATAAAGCCCTTGCAAGGGAATCAACAAGGCCAAAAATGCCGTCATAATTGCAAGCGAAAACGCCATTAAATCCGATTTGGCGTAAAGCTGTTGCCACACAACAGAAAACACAGCGATGATCGGCATGGTTTTCTGCGCAAAACGCGTCGTTTTCATCACACGATTTTCCGGAAAAATCATGCCTAATTTAGCCTCTTGTGGCCAAGTATTGAGATAAGTTTGCCCTTGTTTAAAAACCGAAAAAAATGACATAAAAACACCCTTAAAATAACAGTGCCTATAATACGCCAATCCACCGTAACTTACTATCTCATCGAATATTCGCTTTGCGATGCTTGAAGCCGGATTTTTTCTTTCGCTATGAATTTATTTTATTACTTAAAAGGTGTATTCTATGCACGTTTTTTTTGGTTTGCTTCAGTCGATTTATTCGAGCACGGCAAATTTCCGTCAACTAAATATAATGGGTTTATTATGTCAAAACTTGTTCTTATTCTTAACTGCGGTAGCTCCTCATTAAAATTCTCCATCCTTGATCCGATTTCAGGTGATGAAAAATTATCAGGTTTAGCTGAAGCGTTCTATTTGCCGGAAGCACGTATTAAATGGAAATTGCACGGTGAAAAAGGACAAGCGGACTTAGGCGCCGGTGCAGCGCACGCGGAAGCGTTAAACTTCATCGTAAAAAATATTTTCAGCAAAGATGCTGAACTACAAAACGGAATTTGCGCAATCGGTCACCGTATTGTTCACGGCGGCGAAAAGTTAACCAAATCAATGATCGTAACGGATGACGTGGTAAACGAAATCGAAAACGCCATTCAATTCGCTCCGTTACACAACCCAGCGCACTTAATCGGTATTCGTGAAGCATTTAAATTATTCCCGCATTTAAAAGACAAAAACGTCGTCGTATTCGATACCGCATTCCATCAAACTATGCCGGAAGAAGCTTACCTTTATGCGCTTCCGTACTCTTTATATAAAGAACACGGCGTTCGTCGCTACGGTGCACACGGTACCAGCCACTATTTTGTCAGCCGTGAAGCGGCGAAACGTTTAAGCATTGCCGAAGATAAAGTTAACGTCATCACTTGCCATTTGGGTAACGGCGGTTCTGTATCTGCCATTCGTCACGGCCAATGTATCGATACCTCCATGGGCTTAACACCATTAGAAGGTTTGGTAATGGGCACCCGTTCCGGCGATATTGACCCGGCAATTATGTTTTACATGCACAACACGCTCGGTATGTCGGTAGAAAAAATCGAAACCACATTAACCAAAAAATCCGGTCTTTTAGGTTTAACCGAAGTCACCAGCGACTGCCGTTACGCGGAAGATAATTACGAAAAAGAAATCCCAGCAAAACGCGCATTAGATGTTTACTGCTACCGTTTAGCCAAATATATCGGTTCTTACATGGCGGTAATCGGTGAACGTTTAGATGCCATCGTATTTACCGGCGGTATCGGCGAAAATTCAGCTCATGTGCGTGAAATCACCTTAAATCACTTAAAACTTTTCGGTTACCAAATTGATCAAGAACGTAATCTTGCAGCGCGTTTCGGTAACGAAGGCATCATCACCAAAGAAGGATCGCCGATTGCGATGGTACTTCCAACTAACGAAGAATTAGTGATCGCGCAAGACACCGCAAAACTTTGTTTCTAATTTCACTCCAAACTGCCGAATTTTTTCGGCAGTTTTTATTTATAACTCAATCAAGTTAAGGTTTATTATGTCCCGTACAATTATCCTTATTCCCATCAGCGCCGGTGTAGGCTTGACCAGCGTTAGTCTCGGCTTAATCCAATCTTTGGAACAAAAAGGCGCGAAAGTTGGTTTTATGAAACCAATTTCTCAACCGAACTCCGGAGAAGATCAATTAGACCGAACAACCTCCATCGTTCGCACCAGCACCGCATTGGAAACCGCCGAACCCTTTATGCTTAGCGTGGCGGAATCACTAATCGGTCAAAACCAATCCGATGTATTACTAGAAAAAATCGTTGAAAATCACCAACAACTGGCGAAAAACAGCGAAATCGTAGTGGTCGAAGGCTTAATCCCGACCCGCAAGCACGGCTATGCCAATAGCATTAACTACGAAATCGCCCAAGCATTAGATGCCGAAATCATTTTAGTGGCAGCGCCTGCAACCGAAACTCCAGCGGAGTTAAAAGAACGCGTAGAAGCGGATGCCTCGTTATTTGGCGGCAAAAACAACCCGAATTTATTAGGTGTCGTGATTAATAAATTTAACGCACCGATTGACGAATCCGGTCGTACCCGTCCGGACTTAACCGAAATTTTCGATTCTTTCCAACACAGCCATAATAGCGAAAGCGAATTAACTAAATTATTCGCCACCGGTTCAATCAAACTCCTTGCTTGCGTGCCTTGGTCCGCCGAATTAATCGCAACTCGCGCAATAGACCTAGTAAAACACTTAGGCGCGGCTATTATCAATGAAGGTGATATTAATCGTCGTATTCGTGGTATCACTTTCTGCGCCAGAAGCCTACCAAACATGGTGGAACATTTCCGTGCCGGTAGCTTGTTAGTAGTTTCTGCCGATCGTCCGGATGTGATTGTCGCGGCAGCACTTGCGGCTTCCAACGGCATAGAAATTGGCGGGATGTTATTAACCGGCGGATACAAAATTGATGCACAAATCAATAAACTTTGCCAGCACGTATTCGAAAGCAGCAAATTGCCGATTTTCCGCATTGAAGGCAATACTTGGCAAACCGCATTAAGTTTACAAAGCTTTAATCTTGAAGTTCCGGTTGATGACAAAGAACGTATCGAAAGCATTAAACGTTATATGAGCGAGCAATTCAACGCCGAATTTATCAATGGCCTCGTTGCCGGCTCCACCCGTTTACGTCGCTTATCACCACCGGCATTCCGTTTCCAATTAACCGAACTTGCTCGTGCTGCCAAAAAACGTATCGTTCTTCCCGAAGGCGATGAGCCTCGCACCATTAAAGCGGCAGCACTTTGTGCAGAACGCGGCATCGCCGAATGTATTCTTTTAGCGGATCCTGCGTCCGTGCAACGTGTAGCCGAAGCGCAAGGTGTGCAATTAGGTAAAGGTATCACGATTATCAATCCGGCTGACGTACGCGAAAATTATGTGAATCGTTTAGTCGAATTACGTAAAGCGAAAGGCATGACTGAAAGCGCAGCTCGCGAACAACTGGAAGATACGGTAGTACTCGGCACCATGATGTTGGAAGCCAACGAAGTAGATGGCTTGGTTTCCGGTGCAGTTCATACTACGGCCAACACTATTCGCCCGCCGATGCAAATCATCAAAACCGCACCGGGCAGTTCAATCGTTTCCTCTATTTTTTTTATGTTGTTACCGGATCAAGTGTTGGTATACGGCGACTGTGCGGTGAATCCGGATCCGACGGCGGAACAATTAGCCGAAATTGCAATTCAATCGGCCGACTCCGCTAAAGCCTTTGGTATCGATCCGAAAGTGGCGATGATTTCGTACTCTACCGGCACTTCCGGTAGCGGTGCCGATGTCGAAAAAGTGAAAGAAGCAACCCGTATCGCGAAAGAAAAACGTCCGGATTTACTTATCGACGGTCCGTTACAATACGATGCGGCAGTGATGGAAGACGTCGCGCGTTCCAAAGCGCCAAACTCTCCTGTAGCGGGTAAAGCTACCGTTTTCATATTCCCTGACTTGAACACCGGTAACACCACTTACAAAGCGGTACAACGCTCTGCGGATTTAGTTTCTATCGGCCCAATGTTACAAGGTATGCGCAAACCGGTGAACGACTTATCCCGTGGTGCATTAGTTGATGATATCGTTTACACCATTGCGTTAACGGCAATTCAAGCAACACAATAATCATCAATTCTAATCAGCAATGGCCGCACTTTTGACATAAAAGTGCGGCCATTTTGTCTTGTATTCATTAAGCTTTCTTGATTTTTTAAGGCACCCAAATTGACATATCAAAACAGCACCGCATTCAGACTCTAGCGGAGTTCAATGCGGTGCTGTTTTGGCTCAACGTTTTCAATATTGCTACTCAATGGATTTGAGCAATGACAACAACTGCAAACCGATTTCGCGGCGCCAACCAAGCAATAAATCCGGCAATTTATCTTGCGGTTCGTTATACAACCAAACCCATTTGAGTAACTCTTCCAAACTGCGTTTACTCGCCAAAATTTCCAGCGTTAAGCCTTGTGGCGTAAGTTCGTAGGCTTTTTCTTGTAATAAACGCATAGCTTTTTTATAACGTGCATCATCTACGATGCGTACGATGCGTTTCGGATAATCATAAGGCGAAATGCGACGCGCTTGGGCTAAAAGCTGCAAAATCTTTTTACCGCGCACGCGAACTTCGTTGTTGGTGAGCCCTATTTCCAACATTTCGGAGGTATTACGCGGATTGTACTTCGCCACTTTCCACAAATGCTCGGATTTCACCACGTAAGAAAGCGCCAAATCACGCGTTATTGCAACTTCTTGACGCCATTTTGCGAGAATTTTTAAACGCGCCAATTCTAGCGGATTCAATTTCCACGCATTTGGAATATCTAAATAAGCAGTTTCCGCATCATATGCTTGCAATTTTTTCGTTTTCGTCAAGGCAAGCGCGCAGTCCGCCAGCACCGCATTCAACCAAGGGCCGGCCGCCAATTCTTGCTGCAAACGATGATACAGCGGCAATAAATACCACACGTCGCCAGCGGCGTAATGTAATTGACTTTCAGACAATGGGCGCTTGATCCAATTGGTACGTGTCGCGCCTTTATCCACATCCACGTTCAAATATTGCCGCGCCAATTTCGCCAAACCGGCCGAAGTTCCCAAACCAAGAAAACGCGCCATAATTTGTGTATCCATAATCGGTTGCGGCAGTTGGTCGAATTCCTGCAAAAACACCAGCAAATCTTCACTGCAAGCGTGCAGAATTTTGAGCACGTTTTGATCGCTCAGCAATGCTACAAAAGGCGAAAAATCCGTAATGCTTAAAGGATCAATCAAAGATACACGCTCACCGTCATACAGTTGAATTAAACCGAGTTTCGGAAAATAACTCGAGACACGCACAAATTCTGTATCTAACGCGACCACGCTTTGTTCACGCGCCGATTGACAAACATCGGCTAACGCGTAGTTACTGTTAATCAGAGAAAAACACGGTGGATTTTGACATTCTTTTATCATGGAATTTTTTCTTAGGTCGGAATAAAAATGGGATATCGCTATCCCATTTTATTGCATTAATGTGTTGGTCGTTTGGCGATTTCTTCGTCGCGTAGCACGCGGCGTAAGATTTTGCCAACGTTGGTTTTTGGCAATTCATCGCGGAACTCGATTTCTTTCGGCACTTTGTAGCCGGTCAGATGTTGACGACAATGTTGCCGCAATTCATCGCGAGTCAGGCTTTCGTCTTTTTTTACGACGAAAATTTTTATCGTTTCGCCAGAAACTTCGTGCGGCACGCCGATTGCCACCGCTTCCGCCACTTTGTAATTGAGCATGACAACATCTTCGATCTCATTTGGATAAACATTAAAACCAGACACCAAAATCATATCTTTTTTACGATCCACAATGCGTAAACTGTAACTTTCGTCCATCACCACGATATCGCCCGTCGCCATCCAACCGTCTTTCAACACTTCGTTAGTGGCCTCTGGGCGTTGCCAATAGCCTCGCATCACTTGCTCGCCTTTCACCCATAATTCACCGGGCTCCCCGATTTGCGCTTCGGAGCCATCCTCTTTAAGGATTTTAATATCCGTATTCGGCACCGGTACACCTATAGTACCGTTATGTTTCACCACATTTACCGGACAAGCGGCAATCAGCGGGGAACATTCCGTCATACCGTATCCTTCAATAATACTGCTACCGGTCAACGCATGCCAACGTGTTGCCACTGACTGCTGGATCGCCATGCCGCCACCGACGGAAAGTTTCAACGCAGAAAAGTCCACTTCTTTAAAATTTTCGTTATTTAACAACGCGTTAAACAAAGTATTCACACCGGTAATAGCTTCAAAGCGGTGCTTTTTCAGCTCTTTGACGAAACCGTCGATATCGCGCGGATTAGTGATCAAAATCGCCGTTATACCCAATTCGAGGAACAACAAACAGTTTACAGTTAAGGCAAACACATGATAAAGCGGCAGGGCTAGAATCGCCGAACGCGGGCGAGCGTGATCACCGATAAACGGTTCAGCAATCCATTTGGCTTGGAATACATTGGTAATAATATTGCCGTGTGAAAGCATTGCGCCTTTCGCCACACCGGTGGTGCCGCCGGTATATTGCAAGAACGCCAAGTCGTCACGCGCCACTTCGGGACGTACATATTGGCGATATTTACCGATGCTCAGCACTTCACGAAAGGTCACCGCATTCGGCAATTTATATTTTGGCACCAGTTTTTTGATGTATTTCACCACGAAATTCACCAAGGTACGCTTACCAAAGGAAAGCTGGTCGCCCATTCTGGTCAGAATAACGTGCTTGATATTCGTGTTAAATACCACTTTTTCCAGCGTCGAGGCGAAATTAGACACCACCACAATCGCTACTGCACCGCTGTCTTGTAATTGATGTTCTAACTCGCGCGGCGTGTAAAGCGGGTTAACGTTTACCGCAATTAAACCGGCGCGCAAAATACCAAAAAGCGCGATAGGATATTGCAATAAATTCGGCATCATTAATGCCACGCGGTCGCCATGTTTTAATTTAAATTCATTTTGTAAATAAGCAGCGAAAGCGCGGCTACGTTCTTCTAATTTACGGAAAGTGAGCACTTGCCCCATATTAATATATGCCGGACGATCGGGATGTTCGCGCACCGCTTTGTCAAACATATCTAAAATTGATTCATATTTCGAAGTATCCAGAAATTTTTCTGCACCTTCCGGATAATTTTGAAACCATATTTTTTCCATTTTTAACCTTATAATATTGGAAAATTGACGGCGGATTCTATCATCTAATTTAAATAATAGCGAATTTCCGGCTCGCTGTACCACGGGCGATGAGGCCAGCCCCAAAAACCCCAATCATCCCAATCGTCAGTAGGATAATAATAACTTTTCGTTAATCTCCAAAGGCGATATTTTTCAATTTGAATAACCGGATAAGTATAATTTGCTTGCTCGATGTTGCCTTGCTGTTTACCGATTATTTGACCGCCGAGCGTAATATAACGATCTTTTAAATTTTCCGGATCAATAAAACCATTCAAATACGCGATAAAACGCCCGTCTGATTGCGATTCTACAAGCGGTTCGCCGGAATAGTCGGAAACCGGTAAACTCAACACTTCGATTTTAGTTTTATTCGGCAAAACCTCAAAACTCATAATTTTTCCGCCCAAACGCACCGATTGACAACGGCAATTCAAATCTTGTGGCGAAATTGCACGATATTGGGTGATGGAAAATCGTTCTTTTTCTAAACCTTGCGGCACTGAAACGCATCCGCTTAAACACAAAAGCACGGTTAACAACAAGTATGTTTTTCCTTTCATAAGATTCTCCTTATTCCGTAACCTGAACTATTCGCGCCCCGCTAATTTTTTCCAAGTCACTTCATTACGCAAATAAATCGGTTCAATCTCCAACGCCGAAATCGTTTTTTGTTGTAGCCATTCTACGCGAGCCAATTCCAACATATAACGCGCATCCGGCAATTCAATATCCGAACCTGTCAAACCTTTTGTGGCAAATTGCGCGTAAGCATTCCAACCGGTACCAACTCTCAATGCGGTGCTCGTAGCGATGTTCAATGCGGTGCTATTAACAAGCTGCACAAGTGCTTTCTCGGGTGAGCACACTTGCTCGGAAATTAGATTTTTCCAAATAAAAAATTGGCCAAAATCCGTACATTTTTTTTCACGCACCAACTGAGAAAAATAAACTTCATTCATTCGCGCATCAATCGCGGCGGCCACGTTTTCCGCTTGATACAGTTCAAAAGCCGCTTGCGCCATGGCGGTCAAATTGGAAATTGGAATCACCGGTAAATCAGCACCAAGCGCTAATCCTTGCGCGATAGCCGCCCCAACTCGTACGCCGGTAAAGCTACCCGGACCGCGCCCGAAGGCCAATGCATCAAGTTGATTCAATTTAAGTCCGGAATCTGTCAAAATTTCATCAACCATCGGCAAAATACGTTTAGCATGCGTGCGCTGCGCCAATTCGTTCAAATACGTTTTTTCACCGTTATACAATAACGCGACAGAACAAGCTTCAGTGGAAGTATCAAGCGCCAATAAAGTTAAATTCGTCATTTATGTTCTCAATTATTTATTTTGTAAAAATTGTATCACTTTGTTGAGATCTCGGGTACGGCTTGAATTAGGTAAACTTTTTAAAAAGATTTTGCCGTAATTACGCATAACAAGACGGTTATCACAAATAATGACCGCACCGCGATCCGTCACGTCACGAATTAAACGGCCGACGCCTTGCTTGAGCATAATCACCGCTTCAGGCATTTGAATCTCGTAAAAAGGATCACCACCTTGCAAGCGACAATCTTCAATGCGAGCCTTCAGCAGTGGTTCATCCGGTGCAGTGAACGGCAATTTATCGATGATCACCAAAGAAAGCGCATCGCCACGCACATCCACGCCTTCCCAAAAACTGGAAGTAGCCACTAGTACGCTATGTGGCTCTTGAATGAATTGTTCCAATAATTTGCCTTTCGAAGTTTCACCTTGTAAAAGAATGGAAAGCTCGCTATTTTCGCGGAAATATTCCGCCAAGCCGCGCATCATGGAATAGGAAGTGCAAAGCACAAAACAACGCCCGTTATTTGCTCCAATTACGGGCAGAAGCATTGCGCCAAGGAATTTTAAGGTGTGTGTTTGATTGGCATTCGGTAAATAACGTGGCACGCAAAGCAGGGATTGTTCAGGGTAATTAAACGGGCTCGGCAAAACTTTCTGCACAGCATTTTCGATGCCGAGACGCCGACAAAAATACTTGAAGGTTCCGCCGACTTCAAGCGTCGCCGAAGTAAAAATCCATGCAGCTTCTTTTGCTGCCATTTGCTCACCGAATTTATCTGCGACGGTTAACGGCGTAATATGTAAGGCGAATTGACGGCCATTGCTCTCATACCAATAACAATAGCCAGTGATATTGGTTTGCGTCAATCGTTTAAGTTGGTTTTTAACGGATTCGATACGTTCAAAAATATTATCTAATGTTTGCGAACGCCCTAAAGCCAATTTAGCCACTTCGGAAATAAATTCGATTTTTTCCTGCAATAATTCAAAGGCTTTTTTGACCGCGCTTTGAGTATACAATTCACGCCAATTTCCGCGTGCATTATTGCCTTCGCCGAGCAATAGACGAAAATCTTGCACCACTTTAAGCAAAGTATCGGATGCACTACCGAGCTGCCGTATATCTTTTAATTCAGTACGGTAAACGATATTAATATCTTTGCATAAATCAAATAATTGTCGTGAAGTTAAAGATTGTCCGAAATATTGACTCGCAATATCGGGCAATTGGTGCGCTTCATCAAATACAATCACTTCTGCATTTGGAATCAACTCGCCGAAGCCGCTCTCTTTCACCGCCATATCGGCAAAAAATAAATGATGATTAACCACAACGAGATCCGCATTGAGGGCTTTTTTTCGTGCGCTTGCTACATAACATTCAGCATAATTGGGACAATCCGTACCCAAACAACTTTCGGCGGTACTGGTCAACTGCGAAATAATTGAACTATCTTCGGCAAGTTCAATACATTCGGTAAAATCGCCGGTTTGCGTACCGTTATTCCATTTGCGTACTTTGGCTAAATCTGCCAATACCGATTTATCCCCAAGCACGCCTTGCGCAATCACTTGTTCTAAGCGTTCAAGGCAAAGATAATTAGCACGACCTTTTAATAAAGCAATTTTGCCGGTGAAATTAAGTGCCTTTTTAATTGCCGGTAGATCACGATTAAATAATTGATCTTGAAGATTTTTAGAACCTGTGGAGATAATCGTTTTTTTCCCGGCGAGCAATGCGGGCGCAAGATAAGCAAAAGTTTTACCAGTACCGGTTCCCGCTTCAATCACAAGTGAGGATTTATTCCGAATTGTCTCGCCTACGAATTGCGCCATATCCAATTGTTCGATTCGAGGACGAAAACCTTTAATCGCTCGGCCTAGCGCACCATCAATAGAGAAGATCTGGTTGATTTCTTGCTGATAATTCATTCGTTTATAAGAGGAAAAATTTGCGTCAGTTTAGCAAAATTCACCCAAAGCGTCATTGATAATCCAGCGAAGCAGAAAAAGAAAGGTTAAACGCATTGTGATTTCAGCACCGCATTGGAAACGATTATAGGCGCGCCAATTAAGCCACAGAATTGAACATCGGTTTGAGCACCGCATTGGGGCTGTTTGTCTTTCTCCCGTTTTGCGATTTTTCGCCAATAAAAAACCCCGGCCTTGTGACCGGGGTTCATTCCATATCTACCTGGCGGTGCCCTACTCTCACATGGGGAAGCCCCACACTACCATCGGCATTTCGGCGTTTCACTTCTGAGTTCGGTATGGGGTCAGGTGGGACCACCGCTCTATCGCCGCCAGGATTATTCGGTTTTAGACTTTAGACCTTGGACGTTAGCTTTATGTCTTGGTCTTGGTCTTTGTTGTCTTTGTCGTCTTTATGCTTTATGCGCACTTTTATTGGCTACAAGCTAAACTTTTATTCTGTTTTGTTTCGTTTCGTTTTTTTCGTTAGCTTCACCCGCTCTCCTAAAAACATTTGAGCGTTGTATAGTTAAGCCTCTCGGGCAATTAGTACGCGTTAGCTCAATGGCTCACACCACTTACACACCGCGCCTATCTACGTCTTAGTCTTAAACAACCCTTACTCACTTGATGTGTGGGAGAACTCATCTCTTGGCAAGTTTCGTGCTTAGATGCTTTCAGCACTTATCTCTTCCGCACTTAGCTACCCGGCTATGCGTCTGGCGACACAACCGGAACACCAGCGGTGCGTCCACTCCGGTCCTCTCGTACTAGGAGCAGCCCCAATCAATTCTCCAACGCCCACGGCAGATAGGGACCGAACTGTCTCACGACGTTCTAAACCCAGCTCGCGTACCACTTTAAATGGCGAACAGCCATACCCTTGGGACCTACTTCAGCCCCAGGATGTGATGAGCCGACATCGAGGTGCCAAACACCGCCGTCGATATGAACTCTTGGGCGGTATCAGCCTGTTATCCCCGGAGTACCTTTTATCCGTTGAGCGATGGCCCTTCCATTCAGAACCACCGGATCACTATGACCTACTTTCGTACCTGCTCGACTTGTCCGTCTCGCAGTTAAGCTTGCTTATACCATTGCACTAACCTGACGATGTCCGACCGTCATTAGCAAACCTTCGTGCTCCTCCGTTACGCTTTGGGAGGAGACCGCCCCAGTCAAACTACCCACCAGACACTGTCCGAACACCCGTTCCGGGCGCTTCGTTAGAACATCAAACGTTAAAGGGTGGTATTTCAAGGTCGACTCCATCATCACTGGCGTGACGACTTCAAAGTCTCCCACCTATCCTACACATCAAAATTCAATGTTCAGTGTCAAGCTATAGTAAAGGTTCACGGGGTCTTTCCGTCTAGCCGCGGGTACACCGCATCTTCACGGCAATTTCAATTTCACTGAGTCTCGGGTGGAGACAGCCTGGCCATCATTATGCCATTCGTGCAGGTCGGAACTTACCCGACAAGGAATTTCGCTACCTTAGGACCGTTATAGTTACGGCCGCCGTTTACTGGGGCTTCGATCAGGTGCTTCTCTTTCGATAACACCATCAATTAACCTTCCAGCACCGGGCAGGCATCACACCCTATACGTCCACTTTCGTGTTTGCAGAGTGCTGTGTTTTTAATAAACAGTTGCAGCCAGCGGGTCACTTCGACCGGTTCAACCTTCATCCGCAAGGGATTACAATCTACGCCGGCGCACCTTCTCCCGAAGTTACGGTGCTATTTTGCCTAGTTCCTTCACCCGAGTTCTCTCAAGCGCCTGAGTATTCTCTACCTGACCACCTGTGTCGGTTTTCAGTACGGTTTAGTAAAGCCTTTCGCTTAGTGGCTTTTCCTGGAAGTGTGGTATCAGTTACTTCAGCTCCGTAGAGCCTCGTCATCATCTCTCAGTGTTAAAGAAGTCCGGATTTGCCTAAACTTCCCACCTACCAACTTAAACGTGCATATCCAACAGCACGCTAACCTAACCTGCTCCGTCCCCACATCGCAGCTTTACCAAGTACGGGAATATTAACCCGTTTCCCATCGACTACGCTTTTCAGCCTCGCCTTAGGGGCCGACTCACCCTGCCCCGATTAACGTTGGACAGGAACCCTTGGTCTTCCGGCGAACGGGTTTTTCACCCGTTTTATCGTTACTTATGTCAGCATTCGCACTTGTGATACGTCCAGCAGCCCTCTCGAACTCCCTTCGTCCGCTTACACAACGCTCCCCTACCCAACAGACTTTCGCCTGATGCCGCAGCTTCGGTGCTATATTTGAGCCCCGTTACATCTTCCGCGCAGGCCGACTCGACTAGTGAGCTATTACGCTTTCTTTAAATGATGGCTGCTTCTAAGCCAACATCCTAGCTGTCTAAGCCTTCCCACTTCGTTTCCCACTTAATATAGACTTTGGGACCTTAGCTGGCGGTCTGGGTTGTTTCCCTCTCCACGACGAACGTTAGCACCCGCCGTGTGTCTCCTGAGTATCACTCTTCGGTATTCGTAGTTTGCATCGGGTTGGTAAGCCGGGATGGCCCCCTAGCCGAAACAGTGCTCTACCCCCGAAGGTGTCCGCTCAAGGCTCTACCTAAATAGATTTCGGGGAGAACCAGCTATCTCCCGGTTTGATTGGCCTTTCACCCCCAGCCACAAGTCATCCGCTAATTTTTCAACATTAGTCGGTTCGGTCCTCCAGTTAGTGTTACCCAACCTTCAACCTGCCCATGGCTAGATCACCGGGTTTCGGGTCTATACCTTGCAACTCTTCGCCCAGTTAAGACTCGGTTTCCCTTCGGCTCCCTGATTTAGTTAACCTCGCTACAAAATATAAGTCGCTGACCCATTATACAAAAGGTACGCAGTCACCCTTGCGGGCTCCCACTGCTTGTACGTACAAGGTTTCAGGTTCTATTTCACTCCCCTCACCGGGGTTCTTTTCGCCTTTCCTTCACAGTACTGGTTCACTATCGGTCAATCAGGAGTATTTAGCCTTGGAGGATGGTCCCCCCTTCTTCAAACAGGATATCACGTGTCCCGCCCTACTTGTCGTTAACTTAGTACCACGACCTGGACTTCGAGTACGGGGCTATCACCCTGTGTCGCTGTGCTTCCCAGCACATTCCTCTGTCTCTGTCGCTATCATTAACAGGCTACTTCGCTTTCGCTCGCCGCTACTGACGAAATCTCGGTTGATTTCTTTTCCTCGGGGTACTTAGATGTTTCAGTTCTCCCGGTTTGCCTCAACAAGCTATGTATTCACTCGTTGATAGTGGGCTCTTCACCCACTGGGTTGCCCCATTCGGATATCTTGGATTAAACGCTTCTTATCAACTCATCCAAGCTTTTCGCAGATTAGCACGTCCTTCTTCGCCTCTGATTGCCAAGGCATCCACCTTGTACGCTTAGTCGCTTAACTATACAACCTCAAATGCTCTTCTTACGATTTGCATTTAATAGCTATCTTTAATTCAACTAACACTCTTAAATTGCTTTTGTTCAATTCAGAGTTTTTAACAAAACATGTCGTTATTTTGTTTTACTCAGACTTTCTTTCGAAAATCTCTCGTTTTTAGCTTGTTTCCAATTTTTTAAAGAACAGTTTGATAAAATTTTTTAGTTATTATCGTTAAATAAACTTTTACTATATTTTGAAACTTATAGTACATTTTAAAATTTACTTAACGATGATAACTGGTGGAGATAAGCGGGATCGAACCGCTGACCTCCTGCGTGCAAGGCAGGCGCTCTCCCAGCTGAGCTATATCCCCATTTCATCATCACTACCGCTTCCACTTCACTCACTCGTCAGAGTGGTGGGTCTGAGTGGACTTGAACCACCGACCTCACCCTTATCAGGGGTGCGCTCTAACCACCTGAGCTACAGACCCAAGGGTAGTTTCTTCTGCTCATTTGTCTACAATACACCAGACAATCTGTGTGAACACTCGCTGTCGCTCATTTTTGGTAAGGAGGTGATCCAACCGCAGGTTCCCCTACGGTTACCTTGTTACGACTTCACCCCAGTCATGAATCATACCGTGGTAAACGCCCCCCTCGCGGTTAAGCTATCTACTTCTGGTACAACCCACTCCCATGGTGTGACGGGCGGTGTGTACAAGGCCCGGGAACGTATTCACCGCGACATTCTGATTCGCGATTACTAGCGATTCCGACTTCATGGAGTCGAGTTGCAGACTCCAATCCGGACTTAGACGTACTTTCTGAGATTCACTCCACCTCGCAGCTTCGTTACCCTCTGTATACGCCATTGTAGCACGTGTGTAGCCCTACTCGTAAGGGCCATGATGACTTGACGTCATCCCCACCTTCCTCCGGTTTGTCACCGGCAGTCTCCTTTGAGTTCCCACCATTACGCGCTGGCAACAAAGGATAAGGGTTGCGCTCGTTGCGGGACTTAACCCAACATTTCACAACACGAGCTGACGACAGCCATGCAGCACCTGTCTCATGGTTCCCGAAGGCACTCCCGTATCTCTACAGGATTCCATGGATGTCAAGAGTAGGTAAGGTTCTTCGCGTTGCATCGAATTAAACCACATGCTCCACCGCTTGTGCGGGCCCCCGTCAATTCATTTGAGTTTTAACCTTGCGGCCGTACTCCCCAGGCGGTCGATTTATCACGTTAGCTTCGGGCGCCAAACTTAAAGTCCAACCCCCAAATCGACAGCGTTTACAGCGTGGACTACCAGGGTATCTAATCCTGTTTGCTCCCCACGCTTTCGCACATGAGCGTCAGTACATTCCCAAGGGGCTGCCTTCGCCTTCGGTATTCCTCCACATCTCTACGCATTTCACCGCTACACGTGGAATTCTACCCCTCCCTAAAGTACTCTAGCTACCCAGTCTGAAATGCAATTCCCAGGTTAAGCCCGGGGCTTTCACACCTCACTTAAATAGCCGCCTGCGTGCCCTTTACGCCCAGTTATTCCGATTAACGCTCGCACCCTCCGTATTACCGCGGCTGCTGGCACGGAGTTAGCCGGTGCTTCTTCTGTGTTTAACGTCAATTTGTTGCGCTATTTACACAACAACCTTCCTCAACACCGAAAGAACTTTACAACCCGAAGGCCTTCTTCATTCACGCGGCATGGCTGCGTCAGGGTTGCCCCCATTGCGCAATATTCCCCACTGCTGCCTCCCGTAGGAGTCCGGGCCGTGTCTCAGTCCCGGTGTGGCTGGCCATCCTCTCAGACCAGCTAGAGATCGCAGGCTTGGTAGGCCTTTACCCTACCAACTACCTAATCCCACTTGGGCTCATCCTATGGCATGTGGCCTTGCGGTCCCACACTTTCATCTTCCGATTCTACGCGGTATTAGCGACAGTTTCCCGTCGTTATCCCCCTCCATAAGCTAGATTCCCAAACATTACTCACCCGTCCGCCACTCGTCAGCATAAGTACAAGTACTTACCTGCTACCGTTCGACTTGCATGTGTTAAGCCTGCCGCCAGCGTTCAATCTGAGCCATGATCAAACTCTTCAATTCAAGTTTAATCGCTCAATAAACTGCTTGCTAAAAGTTTTCGCTTCTCACTTATAAATTAAATTTAAAGTAAGTTTTATGAATTTCTAGTTAGCACCTATTAAGACTTCAAAATTAAAAATAGTTTTAAAACAAGTCAATCAACAAGTGCCCACACAGATTGTCTGATTCGTTGTTAAAGAGCAAAAAATAAAATGGTCGGCGAGATAGGATTTGAACCTACGACCCACTGGTCCCAAACCAGTTGCGCTACCAAGCTGCGCTACTCGCCGGCAGAATCTTATAGAAGATGGGGTGGCTAATGGGATTCGAACCCACGACAACTGGAATCACAATCCAGGGCTCTACCAACTGAGCTATAGCCACCAAAGATTTAAGTTTTTATCGCACTGACCTGGCGCGCTCGACAAGATTCGAACTTGCGACCTTTGGCTCCGGAGGCCAACGCTCTATCCAACTGAGCTACGAACGCATACCGCGTTGTTGCGGCGCGTATATTAATAATTTGAAAAAATCTTGTCTAGCATTTTTTTCTAATTTTTTCTTGAAAGATAGTTTTTTGCACAATTTGTATAAAATTTATAAATTTTTCGCATTTTTTAAAAACATATTACATATTAAAGAAATAACTACCCATCCCTCATTCATTATCGTGTTTTTGCCCGCTTTGCACGACGTTTCATGCGTCTTACCCAACGAGTGATTCGCCATGCTCTCGTTATAGAGTAAACATACAAGAAGAACAATATGAAAAAGCCAACAAACATCGCCCATTCATTTATATAATAGACTTCTCCCAAGATACCGATTAGCGCGCAAATTGCCGAAACGAAGGTAATTAAAAGAAAAGCTTGACGCGACGTTAAACCCGCGCGCACCATCAAATGATGCACATGCAAGCGATCTGGACGAAACGGACTTTTACCCTTGCGCAAACGACGATAAATAATCGCCACCATATCAATTAATGGAATCGCAATGATCCAAAGCGCAGTAACCGGATTCATCGGGTGCCCTTTGCCTTGCGTACTTAGCAATAAAATCCAAATAATAGTAAAACCGATTAACGTACTTCCAGCGTCCCCCATAAAAACTTTATATTTTGGGCCAAACGGAATACCCAAATTGAGCATTAGATAAGGAAGCATTGCGGCAATTAAAGCAAAGCTCCAGTATGCCATATCCATTTGCCCGTCACGAAGCATCAAAATTCCAATCGCCGCGAATGACACGCAAGATAATCCCCCCAACAAGCCATCAATCCCGTCAATCATATTAAACGCATTGATGATTGCAATCGTCGCGAACACAGTAATAATCAAACCAAGCGAACCCAAGGTTAGCTGAAAAGGTCCTAAGATCTGGCCTAAGTGATCCAAATATACGCCACCCAAATCAATCATCAAAATAGCTAACACCGCTTGAATACCCGCGCGTAAAAACGGGCTGATATCAAAACGATCATCCAAAATCCCGATGGCAAGCAGCACAAAAATACTAAACAGATATAAATAAGGAAGGCGGAGTTGATCCCATTCCATTAAGTAGTAACAAAAATTACCCATAAAAAGCGACACTCCACCGATAAGTGGAATCGCGCCTTGATGACGTTTACGATAATTCGGCTTATCCACCAAACCGATTTTATTTGCAATCGGACGCATCACAATTAATGTTAAAAATGCGCCCAAAAAAGTTACAACAATACTCAACATAATTCGCCCTTAAAATTTTTTGCAAAGAATAACACAATGAAAATTTCGCGAGAAAGATATTTTTAACAAAGCACACGTTTTTAAGTACAATGAAGGCATTTTTTATAGTGAAACGAAAGGAAAAAATAATGACCAATTCAACCGCACTTTTCTCCCGCGCACAAGCCGTTATTCCCGGTGGCGTGAACTCACCGGTTCGCGCCTTTAAAGGCGTAGGCGGTACGCCGGTGTTTATCCAAAAAGCACAAGGCGCTTATATTTACGATACAGACGACAAACAATATATTGATTATGTGGGTTCTTGGGGGCCGATGATTTTAGGACATAACCACCCGACGATTTTGAATGCGGTGCTGAAAGCGGCATCCAACGGTTTAAGCTTCGGCGCACCAACACCTTCCGAAATTGATCTGGCCGAATTAGTTTGTGAAATCGTGCCTTCCATTGAAATGGTACGCATGGTTAGCTCGGGAACAGAAGCAACCATGACAGCAATTCGCTTAGCGCGCGGTTATACCGGCCGCGACAAAATCTTAAAATTCGAAGGTTGTTACCACGGCCATTCTGATTCTCTGCTTGTAAAAGCTGGTTCCGGCGCCTTAACACTCGGTCAACCGAGCTCACCCGGCGTGCCGGAAGACTTCGCCAAGCATACACTGACCGCTGAATACAACAACCTTGATTCAGTAAAAAAACACTTTGCAGAATTTCCGGATAGCATTGCTTGTGTGATCATCGAGCCCGTTGCCGGCAATATGAATTGCATACCGCCAAAAACCGGATTCTTACAAGGCTTACGCGAACTTTGCGACCAATACGGTGCGCTGTTGATCATCGACGAAGTGATGACCGGCTTCCGCGTAGCGCTTGCCGGTGCCCAATCTTATTATGGCGTAACGCCTGATTTAACCACGCTCGGTAAAGTCATTGGCGGCGGTATGCCGGTAGGCGCAGTAGGCGGAAAAAAAGCCGTGATGGAATATCTTGCACCGACTGGCCCGGTTTACCAGGCTGGTACGCTTTCCGGTAACCCGATTGCGATGGCGGCGGGTTTAGCCTGTTTGACAGAATTGAAAAAACCGGGCAACGAGCAACAACTTGCAGAAAAAACTGAAAAACTTTGCCTCGGTTTAAAAGCGCTAGCGGAAAAACATCATATTCCGTTCGTTGTGAACTATGTAGGCGGGATGTTCGGTATTTTCTTCACCGAGCAAAAAGAAGTGACGTCTTACGCCGAAGTGATGAAATGCGACACGGAAAAATTCAAAGTATTCTTCCATAAAATGTTGGACTTAGGCGTTTATCTTGCCCCATCTGCCTTTGAGGCCGGCTTTATGTCTCTCGCCCATACGGACGAAGATATTGCCAAAACGCTAGAAGCGGCGGACATTGCCTTTGCCGCACTAACCTAAGTACAATTTAGCCACCAAATGCTAATTATCTCGTTATAGGAAAACTGCGCGTTCCTCGGTCTGCCAGAAAACGCATCAAAGCATAAATAATTTCAGACTTCCAAAATAGCACCGCATTGAAACGACCTCCAATGCGGTGCTATTTTGGAACTTCAAACTGACAACGATTCATTTGATTAACCTAGGATGCTGTTTCTAGCACTTCGCCAACCATTTCCTTGCATGCTTCAAAACAAAATGCCGTCACATTTGACGGCATTTTTCGTTCATATTATTTTTTCGGCGCTTGCATAAAGCGGAAAAAATCGCTATTTGGTTTTAAAATCATCATATTATCGGAATTGGCGAAACTCGCTTCATAGGCCTTCAGACTTCTCACGAAACTAAAGAATTGCGGTTCTTGAGAAAACGCATCTGAATATAATTTTGCAGCGCTTGCCTCCCCTAAACCACGTAATTCTTGTGCGGTCTTATTCGCATTGGCAAGAATTAGGGTTACTTTACGATCCACATCCGCTTGAATGAACGCTGCTTTTTCTTTACCTTGCGAACGATGTTCGCGCGCTACCGCATCACGCTCGGCGCGCATACGTTGGTAAATAGAAGAAGAGACTTCATCCGGTAAGTTGATTTGTTTCACGCGTACATCCACCACTTCAATACCTAGTTCAGCCGTACTGTCTTGCCCTGAATTTAACGCTTTTTTTGCACCTTCCATCAGCTCGCCACGGGTGCCGGAGACGATATCTTTAATGGTGCGGGTACCGATTTCCGAACGCAACCGATCGTTGACTTTACGACTTAACAAGCTCGCCGCCTGACTGTAATCACCACCACCGGTAGAAGTATAAAAACGACCGAAATCGCTAATTTTCCATTTCACGTAAGAATCGACCAACAAGTCTTTTTTCTCGACGGTCACGAAACGCGTTGCTGAACCGTCTAATGTCCGAATACGCGCATCCAACACTTTAATGCTGTCAATTAGCGGCACTTTGAAATGCAAACCCGGTTCATACACCAAGACTTTGTTGTCAGCGCCGCGTTGCACTTTATTGAATCTTAACATAATGCCGCGTGTACCTTCGGTCACGACTACTACACTGGAATAAATTATCGCCGCGATCACGAAAATAACGGGTAATAAAAATTTACGCATTAATTAAATCTCCCTTGGCGAACCGGTTCGGTCATGGTCGGTTGAACTTGAGGCTGAACGCCCATTTGCACTGAAACCGGTGTAGCATCAGGCGCCCCTTCAGTTTTCGAAGTGGCTTTTTTAGCCATAATTTGTTCCAGCGGTAATACGGTTAAATTGTTGCCATTATTAGCGTCTAGCATCACTTTAGGTGTATTTGCCATCACTTTTTCCATGGTTTGAATATATAAACGCTCGCGTAATAAATCCGGTGCCGCTTTAAATTCAGGCAATAAACGTTGTAAACGCTCTACTTCCCCTTGCGCATCTAATACAATGCGGTCCTTATAAGCCGTTGCACCTTCAATAATACGTTGCGCATCACCGCGCGCAATCGGCTCTTTCTCGCGCGCATAGGCCTCGGCTTCACGAATAAAACGCTGTTCGTCTTCTTGCGCTTTAATCGCATCGTCAAAAGCATCTTTCACTTCTTCCGGCGGACGCGCGGATTGAAAGTTTACGTCAATCACTTCAAGCCCCATATCATAAGGCTTGATAATTTCGTTTAAGGCTTTCCACGTATTCTCACGTACGACGGCGCGACCGGTCGTCAGTACGTCATTCATGGTCATATGGCCAATTACATAACGTAATGCACTATCGGTCGCCTGGTTCAAGCTGTCATCGGCATTAGTCACGCTGAAACGGTATTTCGCCGGATCTTGCACGCGATATTGCACTGTCATTTCTACTTTCACCATATTTTCGTCTTGTGTCAGCATCGCGCCTTGTGTTTTCAACTCTTTAACTTGTTCGACATTTACCGGAATCACTTTATCAACGAAAGTCGGTTTCCAATTCAAGCCCGGTTGCACAATGGAATAAAGTTCACCGAATCGCAACACTACGCCGCGTTCTGCCTCTTTAATTGTGTAAAAACCGCTCACGCCCCAAACAATCACACCAAGCGCAATAGCAACCGGTAACACTTTACCGAAATTTGGCATTAAAGGAGAAGGATTAGAACCGGCATTATTCCGACCGCCATTTTTACCGCCTCTCCCAAGTTTTTTCAGTAAATTACTAAAAATTTCCTCAATATCCGGCGGGGATTGTTCTTGATTTCCGCGGTTTTGATTTGAACTCCATCCGTTATTAGATGAGTTTTCGGGCTTTTGCTCATTGTTTTGCCCCGGCTTGCCCCAAGGATCTTGTCCTGAACCGTTCTGCGACATGTCGTTCTCCATTTGTCAAAAAATTGTTGCGAGTTTAGCGAATTAATAGGGATGCGTCTATTAAAATGCAAGCGATTTTGGCAAGAAAAAACCGTTTAAGCTTTCACTTAAACGGTTTTATGCTTTTAAAGCAATTATGCGTTTATATTGTTGATATAAGCTTCTTCATCGCGATCACCTAACGGTTTAAGTAAGGTGAAAAATAATACAATAAACAATACTGTTGTAGCCAAACCTAGATATACAGACAATTGATAATCTAAGTTAAAACCGATTTTATTGTAGTATAAGTAAGTTGCACAAACAGTGGTGATAAACCACGCCGGGATGGACGCTACCCAATGGAATTTATGGTAACGATATAGGTAAGCTGCTCCGGTCCATAACATCACCATAGCTGTCATTTGGTTTGCCCAAGTAAAGTAGCGCCATAACAGGCTAAAATCAATGGTGGAAACAAAGTAACCTAACACAAATAAAGGCACGGCAATCAATAAACGTTTAGACAGTGAACGTTGATCAATATTGAAGATTTCTGCTAACTGTAAACGCGCGGCGCGGAATGCAGTATCGCCGGAAGTAATAGGAAGAACAACCACACCTAACACCGCAAAAATACCGCCAATGAAGCCTAAGAAATGCAATGAACTGTCATACACCACTTTAGATGGCGAACCAGCAGAGATGGCATCTTGTAACGCTTGTGGATTCTCATAGAATGCTAAACCGACCATACACCAAATTAACGCAATAATACCTTCGGTAATCATCGCACCGTAGAAAATGAAACGACCTTCTTTTTCATTTTCAGCACAACGCGCCATTAACGGAGTTTGAGTAGCATGAAAACCTGATAACGCGCCACAAGAAATGGTTAAGAATAATAACGGCCAAACCGGTACATCGCCTTTGACTTGGAAGTTTTGTGTAAATTTATCCCAAGTTAAGCCTTGGCCATCGGCATCAACCGTACGGAAAAATTCAATTGGATCCACCGCACTAAAGTGCGCAGAAACTAAACCGTACACCATCCCTACTGACATGAATAACAATAACGCGCCGAATAATGGATAGATGCGGCCGATAATTTTGTCAATTGGCAATAATGTCGCGAGAATATAGTAGGCAAAAATGATTAAGGTCCAAACAGAAACAACTGTTGCCTTATCCATTCCCCAAACCTTTATTCCGCCGGCTTCCACAGCATGATGAATTGCCTCTGCATCACCTAATTGTAATGCACCTTGAGATGCCCCCATCACATCCATGGTAATGGTTCCCATTAATTGCGCCGGGCTTGCTACGAATACCACACCGACCAATAACAAAAGCACAAGAGCTAAAACATTAATAAAGACTTTAACCGGACGACCTAAGAATTTACCAGCTAAATAAGGCATGGTCGCCCCACCATGACGAATGCTTAACATACCGCATAAATAGTCATGTACCGCACCGGCAAAAATACAACCCAGAACAATCCAAAGCATCGCAACCGGTCCGTACAACGCACCAAGAATCGGACCAAAAATCGGACCGGTACCTGCAATATTTAATACTTGAATTAACCAAATTTTGGTTTTGGACATTGGCATATAATCTACGCCGTCATTGATTTGATAGGCCGGGGTTTGACGATTCGGATTAATGACAAAGATCTTCTCGATAATTTTTCCGTAAACCAAATAGCCCAGAATCAAAATGGCTATACAAAAGAAAAACCACAACATAAAAGCACCTCAAGGAAATAAGAATTGTGTTGTTTAAAAAACGCGCTAAAAAAGCGGCGCTTATTCTATGCTAAATTCATCAAAACCAAAATTTAATTTACGGAATTTTTACAATTTTGTGATGAATATCACGTTTACCGATCAATGTATTTTTGACTAGAATAGAGCAAGCTCAAAACTTTATGGATTAAGGATGAAAAATGGCACTCTCTCGTTGTCCCGAATGTCGCAAAAAAATTAGCGAACATACTGAATATTGCCCTTATTGCGGTTTTTCTTTTAAACGGGAAGATCTTGATATTTATAAGCAAAAATTGGAAGAACGACGTTTATATAATGAAGAAATCAATCGAAAAAGTAGCAAACTGCATTTAATTTGGTTTTGTATATTCGCAGCCGTAATCACAATCGCCGGTCTAATCTTTAATGCATAAAAATGGGTTGCTTTTGCAACCCATTAAAACTTTTTTGAAAACCAATCGCATTTTAGGCGTTTTTTATTTCTAAACGTTCAAACGCAAGCACTTTATTTTCCAGTTTGCGCAACAATAATGTTGCAATACCGGTAATCACCAAATAAATGCCACCGGCAATGCCGTAAATCGTTAATGCATCATATTCCGTGCCGTAAAGCTGACGCGCGTAACCCATAATATCCATAATGGTAATAGTAGAGGCCAATGCGGTGCCCTTAAACACCAAAATAATTTCATTAGAATAAGAAGGCAAAGCACGTTTTAATGCGTAAGGAATCAAAATTTTTAAGGTTTGTGAACGACTTAGCCCCAAGGCTGCACAACCTTCCCATTGTCCTTTCGGAATCGCCTTCATCGCGCCATGGAATAATTGGGTAGAATAGGCCGCGCTGTTTAACGCCAAAGCTAATACGGCGCAAAACCACGCATTGGATAAAATATGCCAAAACGGGCTATTTACAACCCACTCAAACTGCCCCGGCCCCGCATAAATCAGGAAAAATTGTACAAGCAACGGCGTACCGGTAAATAAAGTCAGGTATAAATTAACGACGCTTTTAACCCACTTATTTTCCATAGAAAGTAAAAAAGTTAAAAATAACGCCAAGAAAAAGGCAATCAATAAAGAGACCAGCGTCAACAATAAACTGGTCGGAATACCTTGCGCAATGACGCTAAAATAATCCTGAAACATTATTTTCCCCCTCTTTCAAAGCGAGTAAAACGCAGTTCTAAACGGCGAATACCGGCTTGGCTAATAATCGTCACGCCCAAATAAATCAACGCCGCAATGCCATACCAAGTAAAAGGCTGATGAGTATTCGTGTTGATTAATTGCGCTTGGCGCATCAAATCGTCTACACCAATCAAAGAAATCAATGCGGTGTCCTTAAGCAAGACCAACCATTGGTTGCTCAAACCCGGTAAAGCGTGGCGCCAAACTTGCGGCATAATCACATGAACAAACGTATAACCTTTGCTTAACCCCAATGCGGCGCCAGATTCCCACTGCCCTTTCGGAACGGCTTGAATCGCACCGCGTAAAGTTTGTGACGCGTAAGCGGCAAAAATTAATGACAATGCAAAAACACCGCATTCGAAAGCACCGAATTCAATATATTCACCGGTCAGCATTTCCACCACTTCGGTCGAACCGAAGTAAACCAAAAGTACGACTAAGATTTCCGGCAAACCGCGCAGTAACGCAATTAACACCGATACCGGTTTGCCTACCAAACGACTGGCTTCCAATAAAACAAAAACCAAACTAAACAGCAAACCGACGATTAAGGAACAAACCGCCAGCCCCAAAGTCATCAGGGCGGCGGCAGACATTAAAGAAAGAAAATCAAAAAACATAGATTATTTTGTCATCCATTTATCATAGATTTTTTGGTATTCCCCGTTGGCTTTAATTGCACGTAACCCTTTATTTAAATTTTCCGCCAACTCTTTGCTAGATTTATTCATCGCAATGCCTAAACCGTTACCAAAATATTTTTTATTGGTCACCTTATCGCCAACAAACTGGATTTCAGGCTCTTTGTCGATCATATCCGCAAGCACCGCTGTATCGCCGAAAATAATGTCGATACGACCATTTTTTAAATCTAAAATTGCATCTTGCAAGCTGGCGTAAGCTTTCGGTGCATATTGTTTAGTTTCCGCTATGGTATATTGTTGGAATGTCGTCCCGTTTTGCACGCCGATATTCTTCGCCGTATCCAATGTCGCTTTACCTTTTAACGCCACATAGCTTGCGGTGCTATCGTAATACGCATCAGAGAACAATACCTGTTTTGCGCGCGTTTCGGTAATATCCATAGCGGAAATCGCCGCGTCAAAACGTTTTGCTTTTAAGTTTGGAATTAACGCATCGAAAGATTCACCTTTAAACTTACAGGTTGCTTGAATCTCTTTACAAATCGCATTTGCCACGTCCACGTCAAACCCAACGATATCGCCTTTTTCATTAGTAAACTCAAACGGCGGATAACTCGGCTCCATAGCAAACGTAATGTCTTGAGCATTTACAACTGCAGCTGAACCTAATAAAACGGCACTTAATATTAATTTTTTCATAACATGTCCTTATTTCTAGTGAGAAAGATATTGTTTAAATTGTTCGGTTTGAGGATGTTCAAAGCAGTCTGCAGAACCCATTTCCACAATCTTGCCTTGTTCCATGTAAACGACTTTCGTCGCCACTTTTTGAGCCACGTTCACTTCGTGAGTAACAATTACTTGAGTAATACCGGTTTCTTGTAACTCTTTAATAATATCCACCACTTGCGCGGTAATTTCAGGATCCAACGCAGCAGTCGGCTCGTCAAACAATAATACTTGCGGTTTCATCATTAATGCGCGCGCAATTGCCACACGTTGTTGCTGACCGCCGGATAAATGCAACGGAAAACGGTCGGCATATTTTTGCAAACGTAAGCGCTTTAGTAATTCCATCGCTTCGGCTTTTGCCGTCGCTTCATTTTTACCTAACACCTTCATTGGCGCTTCAATTAAATTTTCAATCACCGTTAAATGCGGCCAAAGATTGTATTGTTGAAACACCATACCAACATCTTGCCGCAACTGACGAATCGCTTTCGGATTGGCCGTCGCCTTGGATAAATCAAATTCATTATTAGCGATGCTTAATTCGCCGGAAGTCGGCACTTCCAATAAATTTAGCGTACGAATCAAAGTACTTTTACCCGCACCGCTCGGCCCAAGCAACACCACCGTATCGCCTTCCTCCGCCTCTAAATTAATGTCAAATAGAGCTTGGCTGGCGCCATAGAAAAAATTTAAATTTTTAACACGAATAGCCATTTTAATTCTCTTGCGTTGTAAGATGAACAAATATTACGTTTTAATGCATATTTATGCAAGCGCAAAACATAAAAAATCCCAAAATTTTTTTTGGGATTTCATGTGCAATCAAAATAGCACCGCATTGACTAAGCGTCTTTCGCCATTTCGAACTCAATCAACATCATCAAAATATGAATCACTTTAATGTGAATCTCTTGAATACGATCCGCATAACGGAAATGCGGTACGCGAATTTCCACGTCTGCCAAACCGGCCATTTTACCGCCGTCTTTTCCCGTCATCGCAATCACTTTCATGCCTTTCGCTTTCGCCGCTTCAATCGCATTTAACACATTTTTAGAATTGCCGGAAGTAGACAAGCCGAATAACACGTCGCCTTTTTGCCCGACCGCTTCCACATAACGGGAAAACACATAATCATAGCCGAAATCATTACTCACACAGCTTAAATGACTGACGTCAGAAATCGCGATGGCCGGATAACCCGGACGATTTTCGCGATAACGGCCGGTCAATTCTTCAGCAAAATGCATTGCGTCACAATGGGAACCTCCGTTGCCGCAAGAAAGCACCTTGCCCCCCTGTTTGAAACTATTGGAAATTAAAAGCGCTGCTTGTTGAATCAATTTAATGTTATTCTCGTCCGCAATAAATTTATTTAATACATCTTGCGCTTCGACAAGTTCCGCTTTGATTTGCTCTAAATACATTTTTTGCTCCTTCTGAAAAATGAAACGGAAAATAAAAATTTCGTCGCATTGTATAGGAGAAGATTTCCTTTAGCCAGATACAATTCGAAATTCTTTATTTTTTACCTCGCCGGCTTATTTTTTGTGATGTCGATCACGACTTTCTGTAAAAATTATTTTCAAAGCAGCGCACACTCTTTTAGCCTCTTGGCATTTTATTCTCAATAAGGAACAAGCATGAAATTACTACGCGTCCTCCTCTTTTATTGCATTAGTCTCAGCGCTTTTGCCAATGCGGATTTAATGCTCTTACAAAATTACGACAACCAAGACATTCGGGGCTGGGTGATGTCGGAAAAATTCGATGGCGTGCGCGGATATTGGGACGGCAAACAATTAATCAGCCGCCAAGGTCAACGGCTTTCCGCACCGGCTTATTTCATTAAAGACTTTCCGCCCTTTGCAATCGACGGCGAATTATTCAGCGAACGCAATCATTTCGAAGAAATTGCCTCTATCACCAAATCTTACAAGGGAGAACGTTGGGACAAACTCAAATTACTCGTCTTCGATGTACCGGATGCGCCGGGCGATTTATTCGAACGCTTAAACGTCCTAAAAACTTATTTGAACGAACATCCAACACCTTATATCGAAATCATTGAACAAATTCCGGTGCGAAACAAAGCCCACCTTTATGAATTTCTAGCGGAAGTCGAAAACCGCCAAGGCGAAGGCGTAGTGGTGCGTAACCCGAAGGCGCCTTACGAACGCAAACGCAGCAATCAGATTTTAAAACTGAAAACCGCTTACGATGAAGAATGTACCGTGATTGCGCACCACAAAGGCAAAGGACAATTTGAAAACGTGATGGGCTCGCTCAGCTGTAAAAATGAACGCGGCGAATTCAAAATCGGCTCGGGCTTTAATTTTAGCGAACGAGAAAACCCGCCACCGATCGGTTCCGTTATCACTTATAAATATCGCGGCCTCACCAATTCCGGCAAACCACGCTTTGCCACCTACTGGCGGGAAAAGAAATAGGAATCCGGCACCGCATTGGAAGCGCCTTCAATGCGGTGCTATTTGGGTAGTCCGATAACATCCGTTCCCACTCAAATTTCAATGCGACACCGAACCTTCAATGCGGTGCCATTTTGACTTCCGGCAAAAAAATAAGGCGGGTTTTAAACCCGCCTTATGCCTCAAAACTATCCGTGATAACGCCCTACGCCCAATTCATCTTCTTTGCGGGTACGATTCATCACATCTTGCGGCGATTGCGCGATACGTAAGCCCATTTCGTCTTCCGTGCGCACCACTTCACCGCGCAGGGAATTGGTGTAAACATCCGTGATTTTCACATCCACGAATTTACCAATCATATCCGGTGTGCCTTGGAAATTCACGATACGGTTGGTTTCCGTGCGACCGGTCAATTCCATAATATTTTTTTTCGATGGGCCTTCCACCAATACGCGTTGTTCAGTACCGAGCATGCGGCGACTAAATTGCGCCGCTTGTTGATTAATACGTTCTTGAAGCACGTATAGACGTTGTTTTTTCTCGTCTTCCGTGACATCGTCCGGCA
Source organism: Aggregatibacter sp. HMT-949 (assembly GCF_041734645.1). Lineage (NCBI taxonomy): Bacteria > Pseudomonadati > Pseudomonadota > Gammaproteobacteria > Pasteurellales > Pasteurellaceae > Aggregatibacter > Aggregatibacter sp. HMT-949. The sequence goes on from NZ_CP162010.1 coordinate 1,386,633, forward strand.
TATCGGAGGCCGGCGTTCCCGGACGGGCGGAATACACGAAGCTGAAACTCATATCGAAATTCACTTGCGCGATCAAATTCATGGTTTGCTCAAAATCCTCCGCTGTCTCGCCCGGAAAGCCGACAATAAAGTCGGAACTGATTTGAATCTCCGGACGCACCGCGCGCAATTTACGAATAATGGATTTATATTCCAAAGCGGTGTGGCCGCGCTTCATCATGGTAAGAATTCGGTCGGAACCGGCTTGCACCGGCAAATGCAAGAAACTCACCAGTTCCGGCGTATCGCGGTACACATCAATAATATCGTCGGTAAATTCAATCGGATGACTGGTCGTAAAACGTAAACGATCGATGCCATCAATGGACGCCACTAAGCGGAGCAATTCCGCAAAGCTGCAAATTTGCCCGTCATGAGTAGGCCCGCGATAGGCGTTTACGTTTTGCCCGAGCAAATTCACTTCGCGCACGCCTTGTTCCGCAAGCTGGGCGATTTCAAACAACACATCGTCCACCGGACGGCTGACTTCTTCGCCACGTGTATAAGGCACCACGCAGAAAGTACAATATTTGTTGCAACCTTCCATAATGGAAACAAAGGCGGTTGGGCCTTCGGCACGCGGTTCCGGTAAGCGATCAAATTTTTCAATTTCCGGGAAACTCACGTCCACTACGGAACTTTTCCCTCCGCGAATTTGATTAATCATTTCCGGCAAACGGTGCAAAGTCTGCGGCCCGAAAACAATATCCACATAAGGCGCGCGATGACGAATCTGCTCGCCTTCCTGCGATGCCACGCAACCGCCCACGCCAATCACCAGATTTGGGTTAGTTTTCTTTAATTCTTTCCAGCGACCTAATTGATGGAAAACTTTCTCTTGCGCTTTTTCGCGAATAGAACAGGTATTTAGCAATAATACGTCCGCTTCTTCAGGAATATCTGTCAGCTCAAGGCCGTGGGTGCTGAATAATAAATCCGCCATTTTGGACGAATCGTATTCGTTCATCTGGCAGCCCCAGGTTTTAATGTGTAATTTTTGCGTCATTTTTTACAATCGTTAATCAATCCAATAAAAACGGTCGGCTATTGTACAGATTTGTCGCCGTGGTTGCCAGCCCAATATACCGTTAGTTTTCCGCTCGCCCGTTCCGATGACTAAATCAGCGCGTTCATAACCGTAATTTTAACGAAAAAAGCCGGCTTTAACGCGGTGCTCGATGCGGTGTCGATGCGGTGCTCGATGCGGTGCTCGATGCGGTGCTCGATGCGGTGCTCGATGCGGTGCTCGATGCGGTGCTCGATGCGGTGCTCGATGCGGTGCTCGATGCGGTGCTCGATGCGGTGCTCGATGCGGTGCTCGATGCGGTGCTCGATGCGGTGCTCGATGCGGTGCTCGATGCGGTGCTCATTTTCATCTTCAGCAGACTGTTTTAGCGCTGAACTTAAGTCAAGAGATATATTTCATAATCCGTGGATAATATTGAAGTGTGATAAAGTGTGAAAGGAGGATAAACGAATGTGCAACAAAAACGGCAATCGATTTCAGATTGCCGTTTTGTTTTATCGCTTAAAATTAATGCGGACAAATTTCCGAATCGACAAAGAAATAAGCGATTTCCCGCGCAGCGCTTTCCGTACTATCGGAACCGTGCACCGAATTTTCCCGTTGATTTAAGGCAAAATCTTTACGAATCGTACCTTCCGCCGCGTTTTCCGGATTAGTGCTGCCGATTAAAGCGCGATAATCTTGCACCGCATTTTCTTTTTCCAATACGGAAACTACAATTGGTGCGGACATCATATAATCCACCAGCTGTTCAAAAAATACTTTGCCTTGATGCTCGGCATAAAAACCTTCCGCTTGTTCGCGCGTTAAGCGCACCATTTTTATCGCTGCAATTTTGAAACCATTTTGTTCAAAACGCGCCAAAATCGCACCGATTAAATCCCGTTTAACCGCATCCGGCTTGATAATAGAAAGTGTTCTTTCCGTCATTGTTCGTCCTTATTTTTCTGATTTTAAGCGCAATAAATTCGCCAAGGTTTGTACGCCGATGCCCGTTGCGCCGGCCGCCCATAAATCATTGGCGGATTTACGATAAGTGGCGGAACAGTCGATATGTAACCAGCCCGTTTGATAATTTTTCACAAAATAGGAAAGAAACGCCGTTGCGGTGCTCGCGCCCGCGCCGACCGGCACAGTCCCCGTATTTGCGATGTCGGCAAAGGAAGAGCTGATTTGCGCACGATGAAATTCCTCAAAAGGCAAACGCCAGAAGGGTTCATTTTCTGCCCTCGCTGCTTGGAAAAGTTCGGAAACCAAGGCTTCATCCATCGAAAGCACTGAGTGATAATCGTTGCCCACTGCCACTTTCGCCGCACCGGTCAGCGTTGCGCAATCAACAATAAATTCAGGCTGTTGGCAATCCGCTTCAATTAAACCGTCCGCCAATACTAAGCGACCTTCGGCATCGGTATTTAGAATTTCCGCTGTCACGCCATTTTTATAAGTAACAATATCGCCCAATTTAAAAGCATTCGCGCTAATTAAATTCTCCGCGCAGCACAAATACAATTTCACACGTTGCGTTAAACCACGCGCGATGGCCAAGCCTAATGCACCGGTGAGCAATGCCGCGCCACCCATATCGGTACGCATAGTTGCCATGCCGTCACTTGATTTAATGCTGTAGCCGCCGCTATCAAAGGTAATGCCTTTGCCCACCAGACAAGCCAATACCGGCGCGTTCGGATCTTGCGTCGGATTAAAATCCAATTGCAACATGGCCGGTGGATTCACCGAGCCTTTACCGACGGTCCAAATGCCATAATAACCTTGCGCCACCAGAGCTTCGCCGGAAATTATGCGAAAATCTACTGTACTTTTTTCGGCATATTTTTGTGCTTGCGCCACAATAAATTCAGCTGCGCGCTCGGCTAATTTTAACGGCGTTAAACTTTCCGCCGGCTCGTTAATCAGACCTTTCACCAGAGCACCGCATTGAACCCGCGCCAGTAGCTCATGTTGCGAGGCGTCATCCAAAGACGGGAACTCGAGGGCATAATCTTGTTTCGCCGTATAAAAGCCTTGATAAAACGCCCAACAGAACGCTAAATTCCACTCTTCACCAACCAATTTTGCCTCTTTAATGCCCTGCGCGCGCAATTTACGCCCAGCGCGCTGCACTAAAGTGCAATCGTTTTTGGGATTATTTTTTAAGTGAATAATGGCCTTATCATCATTAAAACTTAAAATTGCATTTTTTCCCCAAACTTCGGATGCAGGATTTGTTAATAACATAATTTCCATTTTCTTCTGTTCTCCATATAAAAGAAAAACCGGTTGGGGAACTATACCAGCTCTTGTCTTGTATTTCATACCTTTTAAGAAAATCTACCGACAAAAATACCTCTTTAAAAATCACTGTATTTGTCAAAATATTTTAGCTAAGATATGCGCGCTTTATCTAAAGGATATTCTCATGCTTATTCGTTCAAATCTTAACACAACACCACACACATTTTTCACATTAGTGATAAACCTTCTAACGGCATTCTTTTTTATAACCGTATTGATTCTAAAAAAAGGATACAGTTATGCTCCGTTAATTTTAAGTGGAATAAGCATTATTTATTTTTTTATTTATACATTTAAGTTAAAACAAAAATGGAAATTAGACAAAGATGACAAGTGGCTTATATTTTCTTTTATCTTCTATTTTTTTACTTTCTTTCTATCAATTATAGTGAATAATGATGGATTAAGAGTTATTGATAATCCAAGCCGGGTCCTGTTATTCATACCGGTTTTATTTTTATTTTCAACATGTGAAATAGAAATTAAAACTATTCTATACTCTATTCTGTCAGGAGCGATTGCAACTGGCGTTATTGCATTATTTCAGAAGTTTTATTTAGGTTATATAAAACCATTCCCTGAAGTTATGCATATTCAAGCCGGCAATATTGCTATTTCATTAGCAACATTTAGTCTTGTTTTAACTATCTATTTTTTTATAAAAAAAGAATATCGTTCAGCATTATTGGGGACATTAGGAATAACATTTGCAACGATTAGCAGTGCATTATCCGGTGCTCGTGGTGGCTGGATTGGTCTACCGATTGTTCTAATAAGCATTTTTTTCCTTTATCGTCAATACATTAGCAAGAAATTAATCCTTTCATTAATCACCGTTATAGTAGCAAGCATTACAACGCTAATTTCCAACCCTAAATTTGGAATCGAAAAACGTTATTCCGAAGCTAAGTCAGATATTATTCTTTACCTTGAAGAAAATAATAAGAATACGTCCTTAGGCGCACGATTTGATATGTGGGAAAATGCATTGATTGCGATTAAACAAGCTCCTTTATTTGGCCATGGTAGCAAAGGGTATGAGTCATTTAAAGAGCAGCAAATTGAATCTAAGCAAATGGAAAAAAACACATTGCAATTTAATAGTTTACACAATCAATATTTAGAATCTTGGGTAAAACGTGGTTTTGTTGGATTTATTGGGTTAATGTTAGTGACATTAATGCCATTATTCTATTTTATTCGCAATCTAAAAGAACCAAGTTTAGATATAAAATGCATTGCAATCTTAGGCATTACTCATATTTTATCACATCTATTTTATTTTACGAGCCAATCTTTCTTAGCTCATAACTCCGGTTCGATATTTTATTTTTTTGTTTTGGTATTAATCTATGCTCTAGTTAAAAAGAGATAAATAAAAACAGACCATATTGTCTGCTACTTTATTAAAACCTCACTGCATTCTCTAATACCTTACCCGCCAAATCCTTTGCAGATAAACTCGGTTTACCTTCTAAAGGCCATTTAATACCAACTGTTTCATCGTTCCAAATCAGAGAATGTTCAGCTTTTGGATTGTAATAATCTGTGCATTTATAAGTAAATTCAGCTTCATCCGTTAATACATAAAAGCCGTGGGCAAAGCCTTCTGGCACCCATAATTGGCGTTTGTTCTCGGCAGATAAGATTTCACCTACCCATTGTCCGAATGTTGGTGAGTTCTCACGCATATCCACAGCCACATCAAACACCGCACCAGATACTACGCGTACTAATTTACCTTGTGTGTTCTCGGTTTGATAATGTAAACCACGTAATACGCCTTTTACCGATTTTGAGTGATTTTCTTGTACAAAAGTGCGGTCTGCCACATTTTGTTTAAACCATTCATCGCGGAAGGTTTCCATAAAGAAACCGCGCTCATCACCGAACACTTGGGGTTCTAGTAATTTTACATCAGGGATTTTAGTGTCAATAACCTTCATTTTTCACTCCGCATAAGCCTTAATATTTTTCAATGCCTTTTGCCAATCGCTTGGTTGAATGCCAAATACTTGCTGGATTTTAGTTAAATCTAAGCAAGAGTTTGCAGGACGTTTCGCTGGGGTTGGGTAATCAGCCGTGGTAATGGCATTCATAAGCGGTGATTTTTCTAACACATTTTGCGAAACAGCTTCCGCAAAAATTGCTTTAGCAAACTCATACCAACTGGCATAAGGTTCACCCGTGAGGTGATAAACACCATATTCAACCTTTTCACCTGCAATGATTTTTTCTGCAATTTGAATTAATGCTTTTGCGATATCGCCAGCATAGGTTGGTCCGCCAACTTGGTCGGCAACTACGCCTAAAGTATCTCGAGTTTTCGCTAAGCGAAGCATAGTTTTGACGAAGTTATTGCCATGTTCACCAAACACCCAAGCGGTTCGAAGCACGATAAATTTGTCGTTAGCAGCCGCAACTGCTTGCTCGCCTTCAAGTTTGGTTCTGCCATAAACCCCTTGAGGATCGGTAGCATCGCTTTCTTTATATTTGCCAGCACGCTGACCATCAAATACATAGTCGGTTGAAATATGAAGAATGGCTGCACCAACAGATTTAGCCGCTTCAGCCAAATATTGTGGACCTTTCACATTAATGGCTTCGGAAAGTTCCACTTCGGTTTCTGCACGATCGACCGCTGTATGTGCGGCAGCGTTTATAATCACATCGGGACGAAAATTTTCGACCGCTTTTTTAACCGCATTTTCATCGGTAATATCAAGTTCATCACGATCAACGGCAAGAATATCATGTTTACCGTGTAGTTGTTGGGCTAAGCAATAGCCCACTTGTCCGTGCGCTCCAGTAATCAGGAATTTTGCCATTATTTGCTCTCCTTAATTAAACGCAGTAAGTATTGGCCATATTCATTTTTCGCCATAGATTTAGCCAGGTTTTTAACCTGTTCAGCGGTCAGCCAGCCATTACGCCACGCAATTTCTTCTAAACACGCCACCTGCAAGCCTTGTACATTTTCAATGGTTCGAACGAAAGAGGCAGCTTCATGCAGACTTTCGTGTGTGCCGGTGTCTAACCAGGCAAAACCACGACCAAGTAATTGCACGTTAAGTGAACCATCGTTGAGATACATTTCGTTCAGAGTGGTAATTTCTAATTCACCACGCGCAGAAGGTTTCACTTGTTTCGCAAATTCCACCACGCGATCATCGTAGAAATATAAACCTGTTACCGCATAATTGGATTTTGGATTAGTGGGTTTTTCTTCAATGGAAACCGCTTTGAAGTTTTCATCGAATTCCACCACGCCAAAACGTTCAGGATCTTTCACTAAATAGCCAAATACCGTTGCACCATAAGGTCGTGCTACCGCTTCTTGCAGCATTTGACTAAAGTGCTGACCATAGAAAATATTGTCGCCTAACACTAAGCAGCAACTGTCGCCATTGATAAATTTTTCGCCAATAAGAAAGGCTTGAGCTAAACCATCTGGGCTTGGTTGGATTGCATATTGCAGATTAACCCCAAAGTCCGAGCCATCGCCTAATAAGCGTTTGAAACTTTCATTGTCTTCAGGGGTGGTAATAATAAGAATATCACGAATACCCGCCAGCATAAGTACCGAGAGCGGATAATAGATCATCGGTTTGTCATAAACAGGCAAAAGCTGTTTAGATACACCACGAGTAATAGGATAGAGGCGAGTGCCAGAACCGCCTGCGAGAATGATGCCTTTCATAAGAATACCTTTAAAAGAGCGGCCAAATTTTATTAAATTTTCGAAATTATGTAGCTGTTGCACAAAGCTGAAATGACCTCACAAAATAGAACCGCATTGAAGCGCCTTCCGATGCGGTGCTGTTTGCGACTTACTCTTCACTTGATGATTTTGTGCATTTGCTACATAACACCGTAAATTTTTGCAAATTGTGTGAAAAATCTCACCGCTTGTTGCCGACTATCTATTGTTACCTAAACGCTTACGGTTATACGCGCCATCTAATACACGGCTCCACCATTTTTTATTTTTTAAGTACCATTCCACCGTTTTGCGGATACCTGATTCAAAGGTCTCTTGTGGTTTCCATCCAAGTTCACGGCCAATTTTCGCCGCGTTAATCGCATAACGCATATCATGGCCCGGGCGGTCTTTGACATAAGTGATTAAATCTTCATATTTCGCTACGCCTTCAGGTTTATTTGGTACAAGCTCTTCTAATAAACCACAGATAGTGTGAACTACGTCAATGTTGGTTTTTTCATTATGACCGCCGATGTTATAGGTTTCGCCGACTTCACCTTCTGTTACCACTTTATATAAGGCGCGAGCATGATCTTCTACGAATAACCAGTCACGGATCTGCTGACCATTGCCATACACAGGCAATGGCTTACCCTCTAACGCATTTAAAATCATTAATGGAATGAGTTTTTCAGGGAAGTGGAACGGACCATAGTTGTTTGAGCAGTTCGTGATAATGGTTGGTAAGCCATAAGTACGCAACCACGCACGAACTAAATGATCGCTTGAGGCTTTTGAAGCTGAATAAGGGCTGCTTGGTGCGTAAGGGGTGGTTTCAGTAAAGAGATCATCTGTCCCTTCTAAATCACCATACACTTCATCGGTTGAAATATGGTGGAAACGGAATGCCGCTTTTTTCTCATCACTTAAGGTGTTCCAATAAGCACGCGCAGCCTCTAATAAGGTGTAAGTGCCAACGATATTGGTTTCAATAAATGCCGCAGGATCATCAATAGAACGGTCAACATGGCTTTCAGCCGCTAAGTGCATTACCGCATCAGGTTTATGTTGTTCAAACACGCGAGCGAGTGCTTTCGCATCGCAAATATCGACTTGTTCGAACGCATAGCGTGGATTGTTTTCAACCGATTCAAGGGATTCTAAATTACCTGCATAGGTCAATTTATCAACGTTTACTGCGCTATCTTGCGTATTTTCAATAATATGGCGAACCACTGCAGAACCAATAAAGCCCGCACCGCCTGTGATAAGAAATTTTGCCATTAGAAAATTTTCCTTAAATTTATTTATTTAATACCCATCTATTTTTTATATATCGACCCGGATTATTATAATTTACTACTTTCGCATAATTACCTACAGCTGTAGCATTAGCAGGTATATCTTTGGTTACAACACTTCCAGCACCAATTGTTGCACATTCGCCAATACAGACATTCTCAATAATACAGCAATTTGGTCCAATATATACATTATCTGAGATTTTTGCAGCCACACCATCATTTGCACCGATAGTTGTATACTGTGATACATTAACATTGTTTCCAATTTTTGCAGAAGGATTAATAATTATCGGACCTGCATGCCCTATATATAAACCATATCCAACATCCGTATGGTGACTTATATCAATCCCATACTTTATCTTTTTATATCTATATATAGGATAGGAAAAAAATGATATAACCGGCCCCCCTCTACTTGCCAGCCTAAACCAAAATAGAAAGTTAAAAGATCTATTAAAAATATAATTCCTTATAAAAAGAGTAGCATTAACTTTTCCCGTAATCCTATAAAGATCGCTTTTTACATACTCAATAACTGTCATATTTATAAACTCCGTCTTTTTTCAAAATAAGATTTATAGACTTAAACAAGACTATAGTATTATTATCTACATCATCACACCCGTGATATTATTCTTGTGTCATAAATATTAATATACCTATTTCCATATTTTCGATATATATAGATAACCATAGTAGAGTCAATAAAGCCTATGCTGCCTGGAACAAAAATTTTCTCTTATAGTTTAAAAAATTAATAAGCCCCATGACGATTCAAAACAACATTTATTGTTTTAAATAAAATCGCAATATCATTCCATAACGACCAGTTTTTAACATACCACGCATCAAAATAAACGCGAGTATCATAATCTACATCATTACGACCACTTACCTGCCAAAGACCTGTCATGCCTGGCTTAGCCATCAAATAATAATCAACATCTTCTTCATAACGCTCAAGTTCTTCTTTCACGATAGGACGAGGACCGACTAAGCTCATTTCACCTTTTAATACATTAAATAACTGAGGAAGCTCATCTAAACTTGTTTTACGAATAAATGCTCCAATTTTCGTAATACGAGGATCATTCTTAAGTTTAAAATCTTTTTCCCATTCTGCTCTCGCTTCAGGGGAATTTTTTAATAACTCTTCTAATACTTCTTTAGAATTTACTACCATTGATCTAAATTTTAAACATTTGAATATTTTACCATTTCGACCAATTCTAGGATGTCCGTAAATCGCATTTCCACCATCTTTTTTTATGGCGAAATAAAGAGTAAGAAGTACAGGTGAAAGCCCAATAACAATGAGAATTGAGCCAATAATATCCATTGTTCGCTTTAAAAAGCGGGAAGAACGTTTTGCAAGATTATTATTAATACGCAATAACATCACTTCATAGCTAAACAAGAAAGACATATCCGTGCTATATAGAGGTAATCCTCTTAATGTTGGAACTACTGTAATGTATCTTGCTTTATGTTTAGCTAATTCTCTTAGCCAAATATCTCTATCTTCACTTTCTCCATTTTCCAATGCAAGAATAAATTGTGTTGTTTCTAGATTTGCTATTTTCCATAATTTTGAGTATTCCAAAATAGGGATTTCTAAACGCTGAATATCTTTAACATTTGTTTGAATATAGCCAAGAATATTTAAACCAAGATAACGTTCTTGCATTAATGCACGATACGCATCAACTGCATTTTTTCCATTACCAATAATGATCGTATCTTTTTTATACCAACCAGATTTAATCAATATTTTTTTTGTTACAATTCGTAATGTTGGCATAAAAACAAGTGTGATTACCCAAGTAATTAACCATAAATTTCGAGATGAGTCTAATTTAGAAAAGGCAATGATGGCTAACTCTACAACTGCTAATATGGCTAATGTTCTTAATATCTCTTTAAGTTCAAACCAAAATGGTTTTCGATAAGTATAGTGGCGTAATCTCATCCAAAACCAAGCAACACCAATAAAACTTAACAAAAAATGAATAACCACTCGTTCGTCAAATTGATCAGGAGGTACATACTCTGTTAAAGTTCCAGTGAAGCTGTTTAAAATAGCTAAAGTAAAGAAAAAGGGTAAGAATATGCCGATAAAATCTATACTAGCAAGAATCAATTTAGATAGAATTTGTTTATTCATATTACTCCCAAGATTTATATTTATTTATATTTTTTGAATAAAAAATAAGTGAAATTAATAATAAGATGTAATTATATCCAATGTTAATCATATGGCTTTCAGTTATTGAATAGAGAATCATAAAAAAGAAAATGATTGATTCTTTATAAAGTTTTTCCCTAAGCAAAAAACTAATAAAATAATAACTCATCAATGAAAACAAAATAAGAAAACTGAAATTTGAAAGACTTAGAGATACATATAAATTATCAATAACAATATTGTTTTCTTGAATCAATACCCTCATATCTCTAGGTAAAAATGAAAAACCAAATAGCTCATATGCTTCATAAGACAACCTTATCCTTTCAGATAGTAGTCTATTTACCTCACTAAGAACTGCAATATCATTAAATTTCACCATTGAAAATAAAGATAATAACGGGAATAGTACCATTGACATTCTCATTAAAAACTGAACGATACTATATCTTATAACATGGAGATATTGCTCTATAAACATCACCATAATTAATAATAATGAGAGAAGAAGGCTCGTTCTAGAGTAAGAAAATGAATATATAAAAAAGCTAAAAGCAATTAGAAAGATAAAGGAGGTGGAGGCAACCTTTTTCCTTATCATAAAAAATAAAGTAAGAAATATAAAGAATCTCATTGGAAATGTATTAGGGTGAAACATCTCGAATGTATAACGAGGTCTGCCATTTGTTTCATCATAAAGATACTCTGCACCACCTGCAATGTAATATTTATATAGAAAATATAATACCACTATAAAAATAGATAGTAGAGATAGTATATATAGAACTTTAAATAGTAACCTAAAGTCTATAAATTTAGATATCAGTATAAATATATAAGCAATCAGAAATGATGAATCTTTTGAAATATATGAACAATAAATAAATATAGAAAAACATATTGCTTTTGTGATAATTCCTTTTCTCTCTAAAAGATTAGGCTGAAAAAGAAGAATAATCCAAGAAATGGGTAGAATAACATTCTTCGATATCTGATAAGTCTCATAAAATATAGATTCCTCATTACTAATACTCAAAAAAGAGGTAATAAATAGGAATCCATAAGATAAAAAGAAAATTGAATTATAAATATTTCGAACGTTCATATTTAATTAAATCTTAATCAATTTCTTAATAAAAGATGCTACTCGATTACCTAATAACTTTTTAATTTTAGACTTCGCTTTCATCTTAAACGGTTGCCAAGTAGCATCATAATGGTGAATTGAATAAGTATTTTCTGTAATATTCAACTCATTCGTTTTATAGTTTAATGGGCAAAAGTATTCCGTTGAATAGATATGAATATCACCTAACACTTGATTTTTGTCTATAGATTGCAATCCTTTTTTTTCTAAGAGAGAGCTAGTTACATTAACGCATGTAACGATATTATTCATATCAAACCCTGCATTATGATAATATTGCATATTCTCATAAATAAATTGATGATTCTGAATTGCACCAAATCCAATACCAGTATTAACTTCACCTGCAAATTCAAATCCAAGAAAACAATTATGTTTTAATAAAGAATCAATATTATTAATAATTTCAACATCTGTATCTAAGTAAATTCCACCTTCATTATAAATAATATCTAACCTAGCATAATCTGAAACAAAAGCATATTTTCTTTCTTTATATGCTTTTTCAATAAATGGAATCTTATTTACATTATAATTGCTTTCATTCCATTCAATAATCTCATAGTCGGGGCAGTATTTTTCCCACGATTTAATGCAACGCTGTACACTTTCTGGTAATGGATTATTACCAAACCAACAATAATGTATTTTTTTAGGTATCATAGAATATCCAAATTTTATAAAATAATTAGGTGATGCCTTTCATTTGCTTATACATATCATATAACTTCTGATAGGTATCAAAAACATATGCGAATAGACTGATCTGAACTTTTCGAGTTAAATTAATATAAGGACATTTAAGCACTGATAATATATTGTCTTTAGCAAATTTTCTTGATTTTTTAATCAAATTCTTATCGTGCCAGTGCTTATCTGCTTGAATCATCATATTAATGAAAACAATTTCCCATGTGACTTTTGCTACACTCATATTCGCTTTTAATTCGGGATATTTACCTACAATAAAGTCATATTCCTCATTGATTGCCTGATATAAATCATATGTTTTTTCATTAAATTTAGAATGACCAATAGAACCTTCTCTTTTTAAATAAAAATATTTTGGTGAAGGGTTAAAAACGGCTTTTTCAGCTAAATCAATAACTTTATATGTAGTTAATTGATCTTCAAATAATCTACCCTCAGGAAATTTTATATTATTCCATAATTCTCTCTTATATAGCTTTCCCCAAGCACAAGGAGTTAAATAGTTATTAAATAAGAAACAGTCTAATGCCTCTTGTTTAGAAAGAATAAGTAAACTATTTAAATTTGAGTTTGCAATAGTTTTATTAGGGTAAACATTGTATGCACTAACGCAACTTATATCTGCCTTATTTTTACTTAAATCAGCATATAAAGTCGAGATCATATCTGGAGCAATATGATCATCACTATCAATAAAAGAGACGTACTCACCCTGCATAATTTCCATACCTGCATTTCGTGCAGAAGATAATCCGCCATTTTTTTTATGAAGAGCGGTAATATTTTTATATTGTTTTGCATATCTATCGCAAATCTCTCCAGAGCTATCTGTTGCACCGTCATTAACCAAGATAATTTCTAATGGTGTGTAATCTTGAGCAAGAATACTCTCTATACATTTTTCTAAATATGCTTCTACATTGTAGATAGGAACAATAACAGAGATTAATGGATTCGTTTTCATATTGTTATTTACCATGAATTTTATCAAATCTACCTAACTGATTTTTGAAAGCATCTATGATGCCCTTAAACATAAACCTTAAATAGTTTTTTTTATTCTTAAATAAAAATAAAACTTTAAATAACTTATAAAGAATAGTTTTTAGCATAAAGAAAGATTTTTGATGCAATAAACACCATAATAAGTTTCTTACTTGATAATAATATCTTAATGGAGATGCTACACCGACTCCAAACTTTTTACCTTTAAATGTAAATAAATGAAGATTTTCAGCAGGTTGATGAGCTAAGATGGCTTCATTACACTGAATAAGTTTAAAACCTAATTTATTCATCCGAATAAAATACTCCCAATCGACCACATCAATAAAAAGATCTTCATTAAATAGCCCTACTTTTTGAAATGCTTCTTTTGTGAATAATACTCCAGATTGCATGGTGATAGTTTTTTCTTCATACTGCTTAGAGGAAACTTTCGATATTGCTCGTTCAACTTTATATCTTGGAGATAAAGCTCCAAGCTGTTTTAAACCGAATTCATCAATATAGGCTTTATAAACATCTAAAATGTTATTATTAAACTGACTATCTTGATCCATTGAAACAACAAACTTGTAGCCATATTCAATACTTTTTTCAAATCCTATATTTAATGCGTTAGCAATCCCAGTGTTATCTAATAATGGAATGTATTCTAAACCAAATTCCTGAATTAGGGGTTCAAAAAGTTTTACATTATCTAAATCAGAATTATCAATTACAAAGAGTTTATCAAAGTAATGAATGTAACTTAAAATATTTTTAATTACATCAATATCTGGATTATATGCTACTACGACACAAGAAGTATTCTTTTTCATTTTACTAAGTTAATAAATAGTTGTTCAATTTCGGCTGTTTTATCTTTTACATTAAAATCACTAATAACTCTATTGTAAGCATTTTCTGATAAAGAGTGACATATAGTATTATATTCTCTAATCAAGTTAGAGAAATATACAGCTTCGTCTAAATTATTAATAACAAACCCACTTTCTTCATTTATAATAAGATCAACTAGTCCACCTATATTAGACACAAGTATTGGTTTTTTCATTGCCATATATTCAGCGGCAGCCAAACTAAGTCCTTCCCATTTTGAGAACAAAACAGCTTGGTTAAATCTTCTTACATAATTAGATGGTTCTGATACCCAACCAGTAATTAAGAAATTCTGAGCTATGTTATATTCAGCGATTCTATTCTCTACCTGTTTCCGTAGTTCTCCATCACCTACTATAACAAATAATGTTTCTGGGTATTTTTTTATAACTTCTTTTGCAAATTCAACGAAAAATAGAGGATTTTTTTGTTCTGTAATTCGCCCAACCATACCAATAATGTATCTATCTTTAGGCAATGGATTTTCAATATTGCTTGAGGCATCTAGAGTTTCTACATCAATGCCATTATAAATCAGTTCTAATTTCCTTACAGAAATGCCGATTTTTTGGGCTTCTTCATATTCAGATTTCGAAATAAGAATAAATTTATCAGTAAAATAAGAAAGAATTTTCTCTACTAGTTTATAAATAACAATTTTAACCTTAGAGGCATTCATCTTGAATGACCAGCCATGAGGATTATAAGCAACTTTTGACTTTAACCCTATATTAGCCATTCGACCAATTAGCCCACCAAATGTACTATGTAAATAAATTACGTCTGGCTTTTCAGCTTTAATGATTTTACGAATATTATAGGCGTATTTGAATAGCCTAATTAGAGAAAATGTTTGCTCAATATCTACATGATAAAAGCCATCTAGGTTTGAGAATTTATTTTCTCCTGTAGTAATCAATACATTACTAAATTTATCTACATTAGAATGTTTAAGATACATTCTAAGATAAGTATCTATACCACCGCCGTTTGCTTGTGTGAAATGTAGTACTTTTATTTTTTTATTTTTCATTTTGTAATTTATTTACTAATAAACATATTTTTAACTCTAAGTGAAAATGCTCTCATGTCTTTATTAAATACAAGAAGCATCAGGACACTTACAAGAATGTATATCACAGCTACAATTGCTGAGTTTATTGCCCATTTTATGAAAGATACATTATCCATCATAAGGTTGAAAGCCTGTAGTTTATCTATTATAAATATAGAACACATAATAGAAATAAGCAAGGTTATGCTTAATATAACTAATTTTTTTATATATAAATCAATAGATACACTAAATCCTCTAGAAAATAAAAAATAGGCTTTCCATCCAATCACCATAATAAACAAGCTAATGGCACTGCCTAAAATAATGCCAAATAAACCAAAGTATTTACCTAAAATAATTGATAAGGTAATCGTCATAACGCTTTCAATAATAGGGGCATATACGTCACCAAATAGTCCATAACCAACTAAAAAACTATCAATAAAAGATCTTGCTAGACGAATAAATGCATACAAAGTTAAAACGAATAATACTTGTTTCTCAATTATAAAATCAGAACCAATCCATAATGTAATAAAGTATTCTGACTGTAAATAGAAAGTAAAACAGATGATAGAAATCATCCAATATCTAAAAACTAAGAATTGGTTAAAAAAAGTAATTACTTTATTCTTATCACCTTGTGCAATTAGATTACCTATGCCAGCTTGAATGCCTGCAAATGTAGCTCCAACTAAAGAATATATTGCAGTAACAATAATCATATAATTTTCATACTTTGTTACAGTATAAAGAGAAATATAAGAATAAATAATAATAGGTGTCACTTGTGTTATAATAATTCCGCCTACTTGATGAAAAAATATTTGTTTTATTTTTGTAATAATTTCTGTATGTTTATTTCTTAATATTTTTCCATTTGATAGATTAATCACTAACCAAGGATAATCTCTCTTTACAACATATTTTATAAGCAAAGCGATAAGAATACTTAGTATAACCTCAATAAAACACCAAGCTAAAAATTTATTCTCGATATTTTCTACCAATATTATTACAAAAATTTGTAATACATATTTAGTAAATTTCATTAACTGGTTAATATAATTTACTTTATACTCTTGTAAATCCGCAACCAGAAGCACCTGAACATAGCTGACAAAATAGGTTGATAATGATGATATTAAGAAAGAGGTAAATGCTACATATGCATACCAAATCGGTA
Organism: Aggregatibacter sp. HMT-949; assembly: GCF_041734645.1. NCBI lineage: Bacteria > Pseudomonadati > Pseudomonadota > Gammaproteobacteria > Pasteurellales > Pasteurellaceae > Aggregatibacter > Aggregatibacter sp. HMT-949. The sequence goes on from NZ_CP162010.1 coordinate 1,403,171, forward strand.
ATATAGTTTTACTAAATAGCACAGGTAAACAAAAAAATATAATGATAGAGCATAAAATAATGATATAGGCTACTTTTCTATATATCCAACCTTGAACACTGATAATTTCAGATATACTTTCTCTATCATTTTTTGAAATTGGCTTATAAAGAGCATAAGAGATAGCGTTCATTATTCCAAGTTCAGCCAAGCTTAAAAAACCTATAATATTCATGGCAATAGTATTCATGCCAAGAATTTCAGATCCTAGGTTATCTAAGAAATATCGCCGTGCTAGGAATGTAATAACAAGATTTATTAAAAATAGAGAGAATGCAACTCTCATATTTTTAAAGCTTTTCTTAGCTATACTCATATATAACCAGAATTTTATTTAGTTATTTGTTTTCTAATTAGAATAATTGCAGAAGAAATAATCATACCTAAAATAAATCCAATACTCAGAATAATTATTCTCTTAGGCTTATCCTTCACCACTGGATAATCCGGTGAAGCCTGATACCGAAATGTATTTGCTTTAACTTCTTTTGCCTTAATTAACAAGGGTTCTAATTCGGAAAGTAAAGAAGAAACTTGATAATATCTTGGGGGATAAATAATGTTATTCTTTTTCAAAACCTCAATTTGTGCTTTGAGATATTTTTCCCCAAGCATAAAAAGATATGCACCATCACTTAATTTAGAATCAGAGAGAGGTATTTTTGTATCAGACATTGCTATTGCCTGTAATGCATTATCATTAGTTGCTGAATTGAAAGACTTTGAATATTCTTTTATCCCTGCTTCTTTCGCAATGCTTAAGGCATTTTCTAGATTTTCTAACTGGACAGATTTATTTATCGCCAAATCTCTCTCAAACTTTGTTTTTTCATAGTTCAAATCGGATACTAATTCATTGAAATAAAGAAGAAAACCATCTAACTCTATTTGATACGCAGACTTGTTTATAGCAGAAATAAACTGTGATAAGACAGTTTGTGCTTCAGCAGGGGTTTCAGCATAAAAACTAATTTGATTACCAATGAGATCCGGCTCTTTTTTGCTATCCGGCTTTTTGATAGCAATATTTTTTGTCATCAAATCCGAAAGAATGCGCAATTTTTCTGTTTCTGATTTTCCTTCAGTTTCTTTCTTATAAAAATCAGATTGCTCAAAGAATTTTCTTCTTTCGTCTAAAGATTCTGAAAGCAAATTAAACTGCCCGAATAAATTACTTGCCGTCACACCGGCATCAAACTCACCACCGACAATTCGAGCATACTCTTTTCTCACAAGGAAATAATCCCCTAGATCTGCTGTTCTCGGCCCAATCACTTCCGCATTTGAGGTCCACTGCTCTTTCGCTGTAAATGCATAAATACCCGCAATTAAAGTACACACAAGCACAGAAAGCGCAATCCAAATTTTCTTATTCCAAAGTTCTCGGAAGAGTTCTACTAAATCAATTTCATCTTGTTTTTGAGAAGATAATTCGCTCATATTTATTCCTTTAAGAGAATCTTATTGCTAAAAATAACCGGTCCATTATAGACAACAACAACAACAACAACAACAACAACAACAACAACAACAACAACAACAATAAATTATGTAACTTATTGTAAATATTGCAAATTTACAACGAAAATGCGGCTAAATTTAACCGCATTTCCATATTAAACCCTACGTAAACTACGCATAATACATTTCAAACTCAACCGGATGCGGTGCCATATTCAAACGTTCTACTTCTTTACGTTTAATACCAATAAAAGCTTCCACAAATTCTTTACTAAATACACTGCCTTGAGTTAAGAATTCGTAGTCTTTTTCTAACGCATTTAAGGCTTCATCTAAAGAACTTGCCACGGTTGGGACATCTTTAAGTTCTTCCGGAGGAAGATCATAAAGGTTTTTGTCCATTGCATCGCCCGGATGAATTTTATTCACTACGCCGTCTAAGCCTGCCATTAATAACGCGGCGAAGGCTAGATATGGATTTGCCAATGGATCCGGAAAGCGCGCTTCCACACGAATGGCTTTCGGGTTAGTTACCGCTGGAATACGAATCGAGGCGGAACGGTTACTGGCGGAATAAGCCAATAATACAGGCGCCTCAAAGCCCGGCACCAAGCGTTTATAAGAATTAGTACTTGGATTGGTAAACGCGTTTAGAGCTTTTGCATGTTTGATGATCCCGCCGATATAGTAAAGTGCGGTTTCCGAAAGACCGGCATATTTGTCGCCTTGGAAGATATTTTTACCGTCTTTACTTAAGGACATATTACAGTGCATGCCCGAGCCATTATCACCGGTAATCGGTTTCGGCATAAAGCAGGCAGTTTTGCCATGTTCAAGCGCAACGTTTTGTACCACATATTTATAAATTTGGGTTTCATCCGCTTTTAAGGTTAAGCTATTGAATTTCGTCGCAATTTCATTTTGACCGGCGGTCGCCACTTCGTGGTGATGCGCTTCCACCACCAGTCCCATTTCTTCTAGAATCAAGCACATCTCTGAACGAATATCGTGCGCATTGTCGATTGGTGCAACAGCACAATAACCGCCTTTTTTCAACGGACGATACGCATTGTTGCCACCTTCGTATTTCTTGTTGGTATTCCAAGCAGCTTCCACGTCGTCGATGGAGAAAGACGCACGGTTCATTGATACGTCAAAACGCACATCATCAAATAAGAAAAACTCTGGTTCCGGACCAAACAAAGCTTGATCGGCAATACCTGTAGAGCGCATATAATTCTCCGCTCGAATAGCGATCGAACGAGGATCTCGCTCATAGCTTTGCATTGTTGTTGGTTCATATACACTACAACGAAGCGAAAGTGTCGGAATCTGCGCAAAAGGATCCAGCACGGCGGTTTCAGCCATCGGCATTAACAGCATATCGGCTTTATTAATGGTTTTCCAACCTTCTACGGATGAGCCGTCGAACATTTTACCATCTTCGAACATATCTTCATCCACAAGACTAACCGGGATAGATACACCATGTTCTTTGCCTTTAATATCGGTAAAACGAAGAAGCACGAATTTAACATCGTTTTCTTCAATTAACTTAAATACCTTGGCGATTGCGTTTGACATAAGGAGCCCTCTATTTTGCTACGAGTATTATTAAAATAAGGCTACATTATAGCCTATTCCCTCATTTTTTTCATTGAATTTATTTTCCTACCCGACATAGCGGGCGCTCAAAAAGTCGTGTATAATTCCCGCCCTTTCGGCCGTAGGGTGGGATTTATCCCACCAACTCAAACTACTTGAAATATTCTCGCTGGGTTAAATCCCACCTACACAACTTAAGATTAAACAATGAAAAACGAAATCGATATTAACAAACTGCGCAACATTGCGATTATTGCGCACGTTGACCATGGTAAAACCACCCTTGTAGATAAATTACTCCAACAATCCGGCACATTTGAATCCATCCGCGGCGATGTAGACGAACGCGTGATGGACTCTAACGATATTGAAAAAGAACGCGGCATTACCATTTTGGCGAAAAATACTGCGATCAACTGGAACGGTTACCGCATTAATATTGTTGACACTCCGGGACACGCAGATTTCGGTGGCGAAGTAGAACGCGTACTTTCTATGGTGGATTCGGTTTTATTGGTAGTAGATGCTTTCGACGGCCCAATGCCACAAACCCGTTTTGTCACCCAAAAAGCCTTTGCGCACGGCCTAAAACCGATTGTCGTGATCAATAAAGTTGACCGTCCGGGGGCACGTCCCGATTGGGTGGTGGATCAAGTGTTCGACTTATTCGTGAACCTTGGCGCAACGGACGAACAACTAGACTTCCCGATTATTTATGCCTCCGCATTGAACGGCGTCGCCGGTTTAGAACACGAAGCACTTGCGACAGATATGACACCGTTATTTGAAGCCATCGTCGAACATGTCGAACCGCCGAAAGTGGAACTTGATGCACCGTTCCAAATGCAAATTTCCCAACTAGACTATAACAGCTATGTAGGCGTTATTGGTATCGGTCGTATCAAACGTGGCTCAATTAAACCCAACCAACCGGTTACTATCATCAACGGCGAAGGCAAAACCCGCCAAGGCCGTATCGGTCAAGTTCTGGGCCACCTCGGTTTACAACGCTATGAAGAAGACGTGGCTTACGCCGGCGACATCATCGCGATTACCGGTTTAGGTGAGCTCAATATTTCCGATACCATCTGCGATATCAATGAGGTTGAAGCGCTACCTTCATTAAGTGTGGACGAACCAACCGTCAGTATGTTCTTCTGTGTTAACACCTCGCCGTTTGCCGGTCAAGAGGGCAAATATGTCACTTCTCGTCAAATTCTCGAACGTTTAAATAAAGAACTTGTTCACAACGTCGCATTACGTGTAGAAGAAACACCTAACCCGGATGAATTCCGCGTTTCCGGTCGCGGCGAATTGCACCTTTCTGTGTTAATCGAAAATATGCGCCGTGAAGGCTACGAACTCGCCGTATCTCGCCCGCGTGTGATTTATCGTGAAATCGACGGCAAAAAACAAGAACCCTACGAACAAGTTACTATCGATGTTGAAGAACAACACCAAGGTTCCGTGATGGAAGCCTTAGGCATCCGTAAAGGCGAAGTGCGCGATATGTTACCGGACGGCAAAGGTCGCGTACGTTTGGAATACGTCATTCCAAGTCGCGGCTTAATTGGCTTTCGCGGCGAATTTATGACCATGACCTCCGGCACCGGCTTGCTTTACTCCAGTTTCAGCCATTACGACGACATCAAAGGCGGCGAAATCGGCCAACGCAAAAACGGCGTATTAATTTCTAACGCCACCGGTAAAGCGTTGGGCTATGCATTATTTGGCTTGCAAGAACGCGGCAAATTAATGATCGAGGCGAACGTAGAAGTGTATGAAGGTCAAATTATCGGCATTCACAGCCGTTCCAACGACTTAACCGTCAACTGCTTACAAGGCAAAAAGCTCACCAATATGCGCGCTTCCGGTAAAGATGACGCCATCGTCCTCACCACACCGGTAAAATTTAGCCTCGAACAAGCCATCGAATTTATTGATGATGACGAACTGGTAGAGGTCACACCGGAATCGATCCGCATCCGCAAAAAACTGCTGACGGAAAACGATCGTAAACGAGCCAACCGCACTACAACCAGTACCAGCACACACTAACAAAAATGGGATCACAACGATCCCATTTTTATTTCTTCAATTCACCAACCGCAAATAATGTCGATACGACAAAGGAAATTTAATTTCAGACTTAAAAACCCGTCCCAATAATACCTTTCTGCGGGCATTAGCCAGTCCAATGCGGTGCTATTTTGAAAGTTCACTGAGATGCATATCGAAGTCCAATGCGGTGCCGTTTTGAAAGTTCAATGAGGTGCATATCGAGGTTCAATGCGGTGCTGTTTTGAAAGTTCGCTGAGGTGCATACCGAAGTTCAATGCGGTGTCAATTTAGGAGGATAACAATTCTGCTCATATTTTCTAAATCTCTGATCTAAAAATCAGGGTTATAAACAATCATTAAAAAACACTAGACGACGTTAGAAACGATAACTTATTGAATTTATTAGGATTTGAAGTCATTAGAAAACGTTGGCGAACGTTAAAGAATTGTATTCTGGCGGTGAGAGAGGGATTCGAACCCTCGATGCAGTTTCCCACATACACGCTTTCCAGGCGTGCTCCTTCAACCACTCGGACATCTCACCGTGTTGAGGTGGCGCAAACTATAAAGATTTGTTTGGGTTTAGTCAAGTTTTTTGCGCTAGAACATAAAAATCTTTTTAAATTTTCGCTAAAATGATGGCTCTTTTATATTTATTTTGTCGGTTTTTTATGCATCTTAAGTCTCTTTTTTCAAAAAATGTCTTTTTAGCGGTGAAACCTTTCAGTGCATTGAAAGATGCATTTCGTGCCGGTTATACAAAAAAATCTTTAATGCGGGATATCGTAGCAGGATTAACCGTCGGCGTAATCGCCATTCCGCTATCCATGGCGCTGGCTATCGCTAGTGGCGTCCCCCCTCAACACGGGCTTTACACCGCGATTATTGCCGGGATTGTGATCGCCCTGACCGGTGGCTCGCGTTTTAATATTTCCGGGCCAACCGCCGCTTTTGTGGTCATTCTTTATCCGGTCACTCAACAATTCGGCTTAAGTGGCTTGTTGATGGCGACCTTGTTGTCGGGCGTAATTCTAATTTTGATGGCGTTATTTCGCCTCGGACGCTTGATTGAATATATTCCGCTGCCTGTCACCTTAGGCTTTACCTGTGGGATTGGGATTACCATCGGCACCTTGCAGATTAAGGATTTCCTTGGTCTAACCATTCCTCAAATGCCGGCGCATTATCCTGAAAAAATTCACGCGATTTTGAGCGCGCTTCCGACGATTAACTGGGCGGATACGGCGGTAGGCGTGGTCACTTTGCTGGTTTTAACCCAATGGCACAAGTTACGCCTATCAATTCCGGGGCATTTGCCGGCGGTAATTATCGGTACGTTATTGGCGCTAACGTTGAAATATTTCGGCTTTGACGTAGCAACAATTGGCACCGCATTCCAATATACGTTGCCGGACGGTTCAATCGGCAACGGTATTCCGAACGTACTGCCGGATTTCGCATTGCCGTGGAACATTCCAAATGCGCAAGGCGAACTGGTGCAATGGAATTTTTCTAGCTTGCAAGCCTTATTGCCGGCTGCATTTTCAATGGCGATGCTTGGCGCAATCGAATCGTTATTGTGTGCCGTTGTTTTAGATAATATGACGGACACCAAACACCATTCCAATGACGAATTACTCGCACAAGGTTTGGGAAATATCGTGTCGCCATTCTTTGGCGGGATTACCGCGACAGCGGCAATCGCCCGCTCGGCGGCAAATGTGAAATCCGGTGCAGTATCGCCGATTGCCAGCGTAGTACATGCACTTCTCGTGTTGTTTGCATTAATGTTATTTGCCCAAGCACTTTCTTATTTGCCACTTTCCTCAATGGCCGCGTTGTTATTAATGGTGGCATGGAATATGGCGAATGTGCCGGAAATTATTCGTCTTGCCCGTCGTTCCGGTAAAAATGAAATGGCGGTGTTGTTCACTTGCTTAATTTTAACCGTGTTATTCGATATGGTCATCGCCATTAGCGTCGGCGTATTATTAGCGAGTTTATTATTTATTCGCACCATTGCCGAAATGACCAAAGCCATTGAACATAATGCGCCGGAGGATTTGAGTGATGTATTGGTCTATCGCATTAGCGGTCCGTTATTCTTCGCCGCAGCAGATAAATTATTCGCTGATTTGCACGACAAAACCGTACATACGGACCATGAAATTAAACATATCGTATTGCAATGCGATGCGGTGACCGTGTTAGATACAGGCGGCATTCACGCGTTAACGCGGTTTGTGCAACATATGTTGCCGCATCAGCAACTTTATATGTGCAATATGCAATTCCAGCCGTTACGCATGTTGGTGAAATCAAATTCAACATCGGAATTGCAAAAAATTAATTTTTCCGTGGATTTGAACGAAACCTTTAACAAAATTCGTGCTTTCGAACAATCAAATCCGTAACGAAAATAAAAGCGTGCTAAAATGGCTCGCTTTTTTATTAACCATAGGAATGTTTATGCGCCCGAATAATCGAGAAAATAACCAACCGCGTTCGATCAAAATTACCCGTAATTACACCAAACACGCCGAAGGCTCGGTATTAGTGGAATTCGGCGATACTAAAGTGCTTTGCACCGCCACAGTGGAAGATACGGTTCCACGTTTCTTAAAAGGTCAAGGACAAGGCTGGGTAACGGCGGAATATGGCATGTTACCGCGCTCCACTCATAGCCGTATGCAACGCGAAGCGGCAAAAGGCAAACAAGGCGGGCGCACCATGGAAATTCAGCGCTTAATCGCCCGCTCTTTACGCGCAATGGTAGATTTGCAAGCACTCGGCGAACGCGCAATTACCTTAGATTGTGACGTGATTCAAGCGGATGGTGGTACGCGCACCGCATCCATTACCGGTGCGGCGGTGGCGTTGTACGATGCGATTCATGCTTTAATCGCCGACGGTACGCTTAAAACCAATCCGATTAAAGGTTTGGTTTCAGCGGTTTCGGTCGGCATTGTTAATGGCGAAGCGGTGTGTGATTTGGAATATGAGGAAGATTCTGCCGCAGAAACCGATATGAACGTTGTCATGATGGAAGACGGCCGCATGATTGAAGTGCAAGGCACGGCGGAAGGTGAGCCGTTCAGCCATGAAGAATTACTGACTTTATTGGATTTAGCCAAACAAGGCTGCAAACAGATTTTTGCCGCGCAACGCAAAGCATTGGGTTTATAAGGATTAAAAATGGAACAATATAAACGCGATTTTATTGAATTCGCCTTGAACCGAAACGTGTTGAAATTCGGCGAATTCACCTTGAAATCCGGTCGTAAAAGCCCGTATTTTTTCAATGCGGGCTTATTTAATACTGGTGCGGACTTAGCCCGCTTGGGCGAATTTTATGCCGCCGCCATTGCCTCCAATGCGGTGCTGTTTGACGTGGTCTTTGGGCCGGCTTACAAAGGCATTCCCATCGGCACCACGGTTTCCGTGGCATTATTTAACCGCTACGGCGTGGATAAACCGGTTTGCTTTAACCGCAAAGAAACCAAAGATCACGGCGAAGGCGGCAATTTAATCGGTAGCCCGTTACAAGGCAAAATTTTATTGGTGGACGATGTTATCACAGCCGGCACGGCGATTCGTGAATCCATGGAATTAATCGACGCAAACAATGCCGAACTGGCTGCCGTGTTGATTGCGTTAAACCGTAAAGAACGCGGCAAAGGCAAACTTTCGGCGATTCAGGAAGTGGAGCGCGATTATCAATGCCGCGTATTGTCGATTATTGATTTAGACGATTTAATGCAGTTTATCGAACAAGATCCACGATATACCGCGCATCTTCCGGCAATGCGTGCCTATCGCGCTGAATTCGGCGTATAAACTTGAGAAATGGATTTTGGGCGCCATTATAAACAAATCTTGTTATTGCAAGCGGGCTTTAAAAACGATTGGATTTTTAACCGCACTTTAAATTGAGGAAAGAATGAATTTTATCGGAAAAATTTTAGGCGTATTTATCGGTTGGAAAATAGGCGGCTTTTTCGGCGCCATCGCCGGGCTGATTTTGGGCTCCATTGCAGATAAAAAGCTGTACGAACTGGGTGCCGTCAATTCCAGCTTCTTTAAACGCAAAACGACCCGTCAGGATTTGTTTATGCAAACCACTTTCGCGGTGTTAGGGCATTTGAGCAAATCCAAAGGGCGCGTGACGGAAGAAGACATTCAACTGGCCAATCAATTAATGGCGCAAATGAAACTGGACGATGCCGGCCGCAAACTAGCGCAAGAAGCCTTCCGTCGCGGCAAAGAAGCGGATTTCCCAATTCGTCAGGTGATTCGCGAATTTCGTATCGGTTGCGGGCAACGGGCAGATTTATTGCGGATGTTCTTGCATGTGCAAGTGCAAGCGGCGTTTGCCGATTCACAGTTACACGAAGGTGAAAAAGAAGTACTTTATGTGATTGCCGAAGAATTGGGCTTATCGCGTATGCAATTTGAGCAAATGATCGCCATGGAAATGGCCGCGCGGGCGTTTACGCAAGGCGGTTTCTACCGGCAATCTCAGCAAGGCGCATACCAACAACGCGGCGGTTATGAATATCAACAAAGCAGCGGCTATCAACAATCTTCCGGCCCGACCTTAAACGACGCGTACAAGGTTTTAGGCGTGAGCGATGCCGACGACCAACAAACCGTGAAACGCGCGTATCGTCGCTTAATGAACGAACATCATCCGGACAAATTGGTGGCGAAAGGCCTGCCGCCGGAAATGATGGAAATGGCGAAAGAAAAAGCACAACAAATTCAAGCGGCTTACGATTTAATTTGTAAAGCGAAAGGCTGGAAATAAGCCGTGCGCGTGCTGCTTGCGCCGATGCAGGGCGTGCTTGATCCTTTTGTGCGCCAACTTCTCACCGAAGTGAACGACTACGATTTATGCATTACGGAATTTGTCCGCGTGGTCGATCAACTTCTCCCCGAAAAAGTGTTTTATCGCTTATGCCCTGAACTTAAAAATCAGGGCTTCACCCCTTCCGGCACGCCGGTGCGCGTCCAATTACTCGGCCAACATCCCGATTATCTTGCCGAGAATGCGAACCGCGCCCTTGAACTCGGTTCGCACGGCATTGATTTGAACTGCGGTTGCCCGTCAAAAACCGTCAACGGCAGCAACGGCGGTGCGGCGCTATTGAAACAACCCGAATTGATTTATCGCGCCGTCCGTGCGTTGCGCAATGCGGTGCCGAAAACGCAGTCCGTTAGTGTCAAAGTGCGGTTAGGTTGGGACGATATTTCGCAAGCCTTTGAAATCGCCGATGCGGTACAACAAGGCGGCGCCACAGAAATCACCGTGCATGGGCGAACGAAAACGGACGGTTATCGTGCCGATCGCATTAATTGGCCGAAAATCGGCGAAGTGCGTGCTCGATTATCCATTCCCGTTATCGCCAACGGCGAAATTTGGCGATGGCAAGACGGGCAGGATTGTTTAAAACAAACGGGTTGCGACGATTTAATGGTCGGCCGCGGCGCGCTCAATATCCCGAATTTAAGCCGTGTGCTAAAACAAAATATCGCCAAAATGCCTTGGACGGAGATTCAAAAGATCCTACAAAAATACGCCGAAATGGAAAATTTCCATGATTCCGGTTTTTATCACGTCGCCCGAGTTAAGCAGTGGTTGCGTTATTTGAATAAAGAATATGATGAAGCAAATCAGGTGTTTGAGAGAATTAAAACGAGCCAAACGGCGGAAGAGTTACGCGCGCGATTGCGTCTTATGGCTTAGAATGATAAAAGCGCAATTGAGATTTGGATTGCAACGCTGGCCTAACATAAACATTTCACTTGCCCGCCAGGCGTATCCTTAATCTAAAGATGAATTGGTTATCCAAAATAGCACCGCATTGGAGCCGGAGTTAATGATAATTTAGGGAGCAGAATTAAAATGCGGTGAATTTTCACCGCATTTTTGTTTAGAGTTGAATATTTCCATCGTAAATATGAACAGCATCGCCCGTCATATAAAGCGGATGGCCTTCGCCTTGCCATTCAATGATAAGGCTGCCGCCCGGTAAATCCACTTGCACTTTACTGTCTAATAAGCCTTGCATGATACCCACTGCCGCTGCTGCACAAGCGCCGCTGCCGCAGGCTTGGGTTTCGCCGGCACCGCGTTCGTACACGCGCAGTTTGATGTGACCGCGATTGAGAATTTGCATAAAACCCGCATTTACCCGTTCGGGGAAACGTTCGTGGTTTTCCAGCAGTGGCCCGAGTTGCTCTACCTTTGCCGTGCAAATATCTTCCACTTGCACCACACAATGCGGGTTGCCCATGGATACTGCGCCACACAGGACGGTTTGGATTTCGGTACGCAAAATGTAATTTTTTTCGAATTTATTGGCGCTAAAAGGAATTTTTGCCGGTTCCCAAATGGGTTCACCCATATTAACGCGAACTTGCCCGTCGTCTTTCACGGTTAAAATCATTTTGCCTTTTTGCGTGCTCACCGAAATGTCTTTTTTGTCGATTAAACCTTTTAGTCTCACAAAGCGGGCAAAACAACGCGCACCGTTACCGCATTGGGACACTTCGCTACCATCGGCATTAAAAATACGATAATGAAAATCAAGTTCGGGATCATAAGGCGGTTCGACAATCAGAAGTTGATCAAACCCGATGCCGCGGTGGCGATCGGAAAGACGTTTGATGATTTCGGGCGTGAAATACACGTTTTGCGTAATGGCGTCCACCACCACAAAATCATTGCCTAAACCGTGCATCTTGGAAAACTGCATTTCCTGTCCTTAATTCTTAAAAAATGATTGCTCGGCATTATAGTGAGCAAGCAGCGGAATGGCAAATGAGCAAGACGTCGGTGGTTGAAAGAAAAAACGACGCTTAACCGGTCGAGGTGTAAGTTATTTCGGCCGTTTTGCCGAACGCTTAAAATAGCACCGCATTGGAACTGCTCCCAATGCGGTGCTGATTGAGTAAGTCGTTATATCGATCTAAAAATTACATCCACGCATTGTTACGAATAATGCCTACCGCAATGCCTTCGATTTCAAAATGCGGTTGCTCTTCCAAATTCACCACAATCGGTTGAAATTCTTCGTTTTCGGCATGCAGATAAATCACCGAACCTTTGCGTTCCAAACGTTTTACCGTAACTTCATCTTCGATGCGCGCAACCACGATTTGTCCATTGCGCACGTCCTTAGTGCTGTGTACCGCCAGCAAATCGCCGTCCAATATACCGATATTTTTCATGGATTGCCCATACACTTTAAGCAAGAAATCCGCTTGCGGTTTGAACATATCCGCATCCACGCGATAGGTTCCTTCGATGTGTTGTTCAGCAAGAATTGGCTCTCCGGCGGCGACGCGACCGATAAGAGGCAAACCTTCGGGCGCTTCATTGGCACTGTCGTCAGTTAAAATGCGAATACCGCGCGATGCACCCGAAATAATTTCAATCGCGCCTTTACGCGCAAGCGCTTTTAAGTGCTCTTCCGCCGCATTCGGTGATTTGAAGCCCAATTCGCGCGAAATTTCGGCGCGCGTCGGTGGCATACCGGTGGTTTCCAAATGCCGTTTCAGCAAATCCAGCACTTCTTGTTGCCTGTTTGTTAGGGGTTTCATGTTCACTCCTGTTGTTTTATACAGAAATAGTGTTATTATATACAGACCAAATATGGTTGCAACCGTTATTTATCGATGAAGAAAAATTTTTATAAGCGCACTGGTCTAATGTGCTAAAATGCCGGCGACTTTTTTATAACAAAAGAGAACATCATTATGTCAAGTATCGTGAATGCCTATCGCAAATTATTAGAATTTCCTTTGTCGTTCTTGGTCAAAAATAACCCTATCCCAGCCCATCCCGCAGAAGAACTTGCACTCAACCTTTCCCAACCCATCGTTTATGTTCTGCCTTATACTTCGCAGACGGATTTTGTCATTTTCCGTCGTAATTGTTTGAACGTCGGATTACCCGATCCAGCCGAAAATAATGATATTCACGGCACACGCTTACCGCGTTATATCTATTTGGATGAAGGACGTCGCTTTTTTAAGTCGAAAGGTGCAAAAGACGAAACCATTCAAGCGTTCAATAAATATTTGGAATTACACCGCACTTTTGCCGACTTAGACGTCCAAATGGTGCCAGTTTCCGTACTTTGGGGACGTTCACCGGGCAAAGAAGATAAAGCCGGTTTACCGAACTTGCGCTTATTAAACGGCATGCAAAAAACCTTCGCCGCCATTTGGTTCGGTCGCGATACTTTCGTGCGTTTTTCCCAAGCGGTTTCTTTACGTTATATGGCAAACGAACACGGTGCCGATGAAAAAATGGCGCAAAAATTAGCGCGGGTGGCAAAAATGCACTTTGCACGCCAACGTATTTCCGCTACCGGCCCGCGTTTACCGAATCGCGAGGCAATGTTTAACAAATTGTTACAATCCACCGCGATTCGTGCCGCAATTGATGACGAAGCGAAAAGCAAAAATATCAGCCGCGAAAAAGCGGAAAAAGAAGCCTATAAAATTTTGGATGAAATTGCCGCAGACGTGAGTCATTCCAGCCTGCGCGCGGCAGATCGCTTTTTGCGTTGGTTATGGAATAAACTGTATTCCGGCATTAACGTACAAAATGCCGATCGCGTGCGTAAATTGGCACTTGAAGGGCATGAAATCGTCTATGTACCTTGTCATCGCAGCCACATCGACTATTTATTACTTTCCTACGTGCTTTATCATCAAGGCTTGGTACCGCCGCACATTGCCGCGGGGATCAACTTAAATTTCTGGCCGGTGGGACGACTTTTCCGTAGCTGGGGCGCGTTTTTTATTCGCCGTACGTTTAAAGGGAATCGTCTTTATTCAGCGATTTTCCGCGAATATTTGGCAGAACTTTTCCATCGTGGTTATTCCGTGGAATATTTTATCGAAGGCGGTCGTTCGCGCACCGGTCGTTTGCTTGCTCCCAAAACCGGAATGATGTCGATGACCTTACAAGCGTTGCAACATAACCAAACTCGTCCGATTTCCGTGGTGCCGGTGTATGTAGGCTATGAACATGTATTGGAAGTAGATACCTACGCGAAAGAATTACGCGGTGCGGCGAAAGAAAAAGAAAACGCCGGTTTAGTGATTCGCGTGATCAAAAAATTACGCAATTTAGGTCAAGGATTCGTTAATTTCGGTGAGCCGATTACCTTATCCAATTACCTTAATCAGCATTTCCCGGAATGGAAAGAGCAACATCATGAAGAGAAGCCGCAATGGTTTAATCAAGCGGTAGATGCGGTATCCAACCAAGTAATGATAAACATCAACAAAGCCGCCGCCGTCAATGCAATGAATCTTGTCGGCACCGCATTACTTTCTTCCCGTCAGCGTGCGCTTTCTCGCGAACAATTGCTTGAGCAACTCGGCAGTTACCAACAAATGTTGCGAAATGCGCCTTATTCCGAAGATATGCTGAGTCCAACCGATACACCAAAAGCCATGTTAGAACATGTGTTAAGCCTGGATCGAGTCGGCGTGTTGGTGGAAAAAGATAATTTCGGCGAAATTGTTCGCTTGGAACGCGCTTCTGCCGTGTTGATGACTTATTACCGTAACAACATTCAACACGCTTTCGTATTGCCGTCTTTAGTGGCAAGCATCGTATTGCATTATGAAGCGATTCAAAAAGATTTATTGTTGGATGCTGTGAGCAAAATTTATCCGTTCTTGCAAGGCGAATTGTTCTTACATTTCAATCGAGATGAACTAAAAGCACAAATCAGCAAAATTATTGATGAATTTACCCGCCAAGAAGTGATTCATTCCAGCGAAAACTTGCTTTCAATCAATCGACCGAAAGTTCGCATCTTGCAGCTCTGGTCCGCCGGTGTGCGTGAAATTTTGCAACGTTACTACATTACCGTAAGCATTTTGCAAAGAGAACCGCAAATTTCTCGCGCCTTATTGGAAAAAGAAAGCCAATTGGTGGCGCAACGTCTTTCCGTGTTGCATGGCATTAACGCACCGGAATTCTTCGATAAAGCGGTGTTCTCGACCTTCATCGCGAATTTGAAAGACGAAGGTTACTTCGATGAACAAGGCAACGGCCATCTTGAGCATTTAAACGCGCTCGCCTCGATTCTTGATCATCTCATTTCTTCCGAAATCAGCCTCACCATTCGCGGCACGATGGAAAAAACGGAAAACCCGGAATAATTTGTCACAAAAAACTGACAAACAAAAACAGCACCGCATTGGAAGAAGTTTCAATGCGGTGCTGTTTTATGACCTTAATTCCGGCTTTGCGATAGCTACGTCATTCGGATAAATTGCTACAAATCGGGTTGCTTGCGTTAATCATCGACATGATCTTGTTCAACTTCATTTTCAAGCTCTTGGGAAGATTTGCCGTTAATGAAATAGCCATTTTCATTTTTTTCAAGTTTCAACACATAATTATCGTTGTCCACCACAAAGGCTTGCGATAATTCACCTTGCGGTTTCACACTTTCTCGGAATAATTGCCAAAATGGGCTTTGCGCTTTAATGGTATTAGTCTTTTCATCAGCGTCGTCGATTAACGCCTTATTAACGGCAAGGTTGAGAGAGCCCTCAACATGATTGAACAAGAAGTTGTGAATATCCGTTTTTTGTTTTTCCTCCAATGCTTTGTTTAGCACACCGTCAGCGTTTAATTCAATCGGATAGGCTTTGGTTTCAGGATAAGTATTGAGCAAGGCGGTTAACGTGGCGCCATCTACGCTTAAGTCTGGTGCTTTCAATTGATTTTCATCGTATTGATTACGCGTTTCTTGAGTTAAATAAACCTCACAGAGTGACTTGAAGAGATTCCGGCAAAATGCACCTTGAAGATAGCTTTTATAATGCTGTAGTCGCACCGGCAATGAAACCGCAGCCTCTTCGAATTGCATGCCCTCGGAAGGCAGTGCAAGTCTTTTCGCATTTACACGAATATTTCCATTATATTGTTCATCTTCCAACGCTTCACTTTGCAAATGAAATTGAACGTCCTCCAGATCCAGCACCGCATTGGCATCGTTAAATGCTTGTAGCGCTGCACTGAATTCTGCGCTGCCGTGAAATTCCCTCGCCCATTTTTCTTTCAACTTCAATAATTCTTTATTATCTTTCGTCGGAGGCGTTTCAACGGATAAAGAATCTAAAAAGAATGGAATCAAAGCAAGTTCATTGCTCAAATTATAAGCATTCAATTTCCCCGAAAAATATCCGCCACTCGCCTTCCATTTCAAACCTTCGCCTTCTTGCATTTGTTTTACGCTTTCCACCTTCAGGGAAAAATCTAAATTTGCATTGGTGAGATCGCGATTATCCAATTTGACTATCACCTCGCCATTTTGCAGATTGAAATATGGTTGCTGATTTTTCGGTGCGTTTACCGAAAGTACGGAAAGTTTGCTATCGAAGGAATCGTTTTGCGTCAATAAGATCACAAGCCAGTTGATTCCGGCTTTTAGGTTTTGATTTTTTAGTTCAAGCTTTTTAAATTCATCGTAAAAATTGATCGAACTAGCCACACCATACTGGTTAACAGTGAGATTTAATCCGCCGAACGTAGTTTGGCTTTCTTCGGTAATACGGTTTTTATTGGAAATTCGTAAAATATCGCTGCTAAATTTGGTATTAAGATTACGTTTAGCCTGATTATTCTCATCATTTTTGCGACTAAAAACATAAGTGGCATTTTTAAGTTGAAGACGCGTATTTTCACCATTTAACAACACAAGCTCGGCATTTTCTGCCATAAATTCCGCATCGACCAAGTCATATTGTCGGCTACTGACCGGCAGGAGTCGAATCCGGCCTTCAATTTTTTCTACTCGGCTTTCTTTATCATAATTGAACCCGCTTAAACGGGTTTTCAGCTCTATTTCATTATCGTTAAGAAAATTTAACGACATCGTCATTTGCTGCGGTTTATTGGCAAAATCACGAAATTCCATTGAAATATCCGACTGTAAATAATCGCCTACCGGAGAAAATTTACTGTTAATCGTATTTTTATCCAACGCAATATTTAAGCTTTTGTTAAGCCGACGAACGAACTGATCCGATAATTTAGATTCGGCTGTAATAAAAAAAGGCAGCGCGGTAAGTTTGGCGGAAATGATATCGCTCGCCGCACCATCGCTATCTTGCACACTGAACGTGAGCTCGCGACTTAAAAAATTTTTGTTACTTTCCGTTACATTTAATATTGCCTGATTATCTAAAGAATACGGGAAATTCTGCAACAGCTGATCTACTTTATAGTTGGTATAAAACTGTGCGCCCATGCCGACAAACGCAATCAAGGCGGTGAGAGTTAAAGTGATTTTTTTTCTTTTAGTCATACTATCTTCCGAGCAACATAAAATCGCAATAATAAATCGAACAGAAAAATTGACCGCGCTCTCCGGAAAAAGCGCGGTCGATATCAGAGACGTTTTTAGCCTAAAATTTTATCTAATTCTTGGCTTACGGCTTCTACTTTTTGCGTACCATCCAAACGGAAATATTGCGTGTTACCTGCTTTTGCTTCGGCTTGGTAATAATCTACCAGCGGTTGCGTTTGTTTATGATAAACCGCTAAACGATCTAACACGGTTTCCGGTTTATCATCGGCACGGATAATTAAATCTTCGCCGGTTACATCGTCTTTGCCTTCCACTTTCGGTGGGTTATAAACGATATGATAAGAACGGCCGGATGCTTGGTGTACGCGGCGACCGCTCATGCGTTCAACAATCACTTCATCCGGTACGTCGAATTCTAAAACATAGTCGATTTTCACACCGGAATCTTTCAATGCATCCGCTTGAGGAATCGTGCGCGGAAAGCCATCTAACAGAAAACCATTAGCACAGTCAGGTTGTGCAATGCGGTCTTTTACCAACGCAACGGTTAATTCGTCGGGAACCAACTTACCTTCATCCATCAACGCTTTCGCTTGTTTGCCCAATGCGGTGCCCGCTTTGATTGCCGCGCGGAACATATCGCCCGTTGAAATTTGCGGAATACCGAATTTGTTCATTATAAATTGCGCTTGCGTACCTTTGCCTGCTCCCGGCGCGCCTAAAAGAATAATTTTCATAGAAATCTCCATTAATCAATCGGATAAATAAAACCCGGCTAAGATACTGATAAAGCGAAGTGCGGTCAAATTTTTTATGGCCTTTTCCGTAAAATTTGACCGCACTTTAATCGTATGAGCGATGCGGAATTTTTTAGGGGCTGACGTAGATTAGCAGTTAGGCTAGGCTACGAAAATGCAGATAACCAATTGTAAATTAAGCAAGAGAGTTCAAAAGAAACTACTTGAATTTTTTGTACTCCAAGTTACCGCCCGTTCCGCTGCCGATATTTTGGGCATTCAGCCCAACTCCGCTATTCTGTTCTACCGCAAAATTAGTATGGTTATCAGCCATTATCTGGCCTTGGTTGCCGATGAGGTTTTTGAGGGCCCTGTCGAGTTGGACGAAAGCTATTTCGGCGGATAGCGTAAAGGCAGACATGGTCGCGGCGCGGCAGGAAAAGTGGTTATCTTTGGCATTCTGAAACGCAACGGACGGGTCTATACCGTTGTCGTAGATAATGCCAAGTCTGATACTTTGATGCCTGTTATCAAACAGAAAATCATGCCGGACAGCATTGTTTACACGGATAGCCTGAGCAGCTATGACAAGCTGGACGTGACCGGTTTCATCCATTACCGCATCAACCATTTCAAGGAATTTGCCGACCGTCAGAACCACATTAACGGCATTGAGAATTTTTGGAATCAGGCAAAACGTGTCTTGCGCAAATACAACGGAATTGATCGCAAATCCTTCCCGCTGTTCTTGAAAGAATGCGAATTTCGGTTTAACTTCGGCACACCGTCTCAACAGCTTAAAATTCTGCGGGATTGGTGTGGAATTTAGGGCTAACCTACGTCAGCCCCATTTTTTATGCGACCCAAAGCAGCACCGCTAATAATTGCGGCGAAATAATTCGCAAGAACATGACGAGAGGGTAAACCGTCGCATATGAAAGCGAAGCGGCGCCGTTGTCTTCTTTCATTTCATTGGCGAAAGCGAGCGCGGGAGGATCGGTCATAGAACCGGCAAGTAAGCCGCAGATACTTAAATAGTTCAATTTGGCGTAAAGACGGGCAATAACACCGACAATCATTAACGGAACAAAGGTGATGAAAATACCGTAGCCCATCCATTCAAGACCGGAACCGTTCACTAACGTATCGATAAAATTACCGCCCGATTTTAATCCGACTACCGCCAAGAAAAGCACGATGCCGATTTCACGTAATGCCAAGTTCGCACTTGGTGGCATAAACCAGTAAAGTTTACCGATGCTACCGATTCGGGCAAGAATAAGCGCAACGACTAGCGGTCCACCGGCCAAACCGAGTTTGAGGGCGACAGGAAAACCGGGAATATAAAACGGAATAGAGCCGAATAATACCCCCAATCCAATCCCGATAAACACCGGTAACATTTGTACTTGCAGGAGTTTTTGTTGTGCATTGCCAATCACCGAAATGGCTTGATTCAATACATCGGTGCGGCCGACCATATGCAACACATCACCGAACTGCAAAGAGGTATCGCCGCTTGGAACCAGTTCTACGCCGGCCCGATTTAAACGGGAAATCACCACGCCATATTTGGAATGTACGTTAAGAGCACGAATTTTCTTGCCCAGTACCTTTTCGTTAGTCACCACCACGCGTTCAGCTCGAATTTCCCCGCTGGCGGAAAGTACCGGCATATCCACTTCTTCACCGATAACAAGTCGCATTTTTCTTAATGCATGATCATCGCCAACCAAATGAAGCACGTCATCCAGATGAATTTCCGTATCCGCTTTCGGCACGATGACATTTTCGCCACGCTTTAAGCGGGAACATACGACATCCTCTTCCTCAAAACCGGGAATTTCAAGCAAACCTAAACCGTCTAAATTATGGTTGGTCACTTTCACGGAAATAGTATGCAAACTTTCTTTGTCATAACCGCTTTCTTGATTAAAACGATTAGCTTCCTCGTCAATTTTGATTTTAAAAAACAAGCGAATCAACCACATAACCAGTAAAATTCCGCAAATCCCGAAAGGATAAGCCATCGCGTAAGCCATCCCCATGGTTGACGTGGCATGGCTTAAACCGAGTTCCGTTAAAATTTGTTGTCCCGCACCAAGCGAAGGCGTATTGGTAATCGCACCGGAATAAATCCCCAAAGCGATGTCCAGCGGTACGCCAATGGCTTTGGTGAGTACGACAACAGAAACCGACCCCAACACCACGATTAAGATTGCTAACCCGTTGAGCTTTAAGCCCGATTTTCGCAAAGAGGCAAAAAATCCGGGGCCAACTTGAATCCCAATGGTATAAACGAACAAAATTAAACCGAATTCTTGAATAAAATGTAGTGTGTGAGAATCAAGAGTAATTCCGTATTGGTTGGTAAAATGGGCAACAATAATACCGCCGAACAACACCCCACCGATGCCTAAACCCACTCCTTTAATCTTCCAATGTCCAATCCATAAACCTATCACGGCAACGAGGGCAAGAAGACTAATGGTGATTGCAATATCACTCATAGTAACCTCTTTATAACTAAATTTAGCTAGGCGAAATTATAACAAGTTGATTTTTTAAAACCTGAAGGAAACAGAAAAAATGATAACTTCATCACATTTTTTCTTGCTTAATCATAATCACCGCCTAAAATTAGGCCGCATCGCTTAACGCGGTGCTTAACGACTTCGCTGCTATGGCAAAACAAGTTTAATAGGTTGTTTTTGTGGCGGCATTTTTTGTTTTACGGATAAATTTATGGATTACGGACAAGAAGCGATAACTTCTCTCCTTTGGGTGCTACAAACCTTAGCGATTACCGCATTGATCTTTAGCTTCGGTATTTTTTTATTAGTACGTTTTAGCCGTTGGGGCAAACAATTTTGGCAATTCGCCGGCGGTTATCTATCACCGAAACGAAGCGTTAAACCATTGTTGTTTTTCTTACTAATCGTAGCGCTGACCTTGGTGAGCGTGCGCATTAGCTTGGTGTATTCGGAATGGTACAACAATATGTACACTTCGCTGCAAGAATTTAACCAAGCGGTATTTTGGCAACAAATGGGGTTATTTTGCGTCATCGCAGCCTGTGCGGTATCCACCTCATTAGCAAGTTATTACATCGAACAACGCTTTATCATCAGCTGGATCACTTGGCTTAATGATGAATTAACCAATAAATGGATGACAAACCGCGCCTATTACAAAACGCAATATTTATCCGCCAATCTGGATAACCCCGATCAACGTATTCAACAAGACGTTCAATCTTACGTAAAAACCACGCTTTCTCTAAGCACCGGCGTAATTGATGCAGTCACATCAATGATTTCCTACACTATTTTATTGTGGGGCTTGGCGGGACCGATGCTGCTGTTTGGCGTAGAAATTCCGCATATGATGGTGTTCTTAGTCTTCGCTTACGTCATTTTTACCACGTTAATCGCCTTCTGGCTCGGTCGCCCGTTAATTCATTTGAATTTTGCTAACGAACGGCTTAACGCAAACTATCGTTATTCCCTCATTCGCGTTAAAGAATACGCCGAAAGCATTGCTTTTTACGCCGGCGAAAAAGTGGAACAAAACCAACTTTATCGCCAATTTCGCGCGGTCATTAACAACATGTGGAATATCGTGTTCAGAACGCTGAAATTTTCCGGTTTCAACTTAATCGTCAGCCAAATTTCGGTAGTTTTTCCATTATTAATTCAGGTCGGTCGCTATTTTGAAAAGCAAATCAAACTGGGCGATTTAATGCAAACCTTGCAGGTATTCGGCAAGCTGCATACCAATCTGTCTTTTTTCCGTAATAGTTACGATACTTTCGCCGGCTACAAAGCCACACTCGATCGTTTAACCGGCTTCACTTATGCCATCGACATGGCTAATCGCGAATCGGAAACGGATATTCGAAACAGCGAAAACGAAGTGATTTTCAAAGGCTTGAGCATTAAAAATCCGTTCGGTCGCACGTTAATCAATAACGTCAATCTTACTTTGCCGCAAGGGGCAAGCTTGCTGATTCAAGGCGATTCCGGTGTTGGCAAAACCACTTTATTACGTACGGCTGCAGGACTTTGGTCTTATTCGCAGGGAACCGTATATTGTCCACTGGATTCGCAACTTTTCCTTGCTCAGAAAAACTATTTGCCGCAGGGTGATTTGAGCACCGCATTGGCCTATCCGAAAAATTCAGCAGACATCGACCGCCCCTTGGCGGAAGAGATTTTGCGCAAAGTTCAACTTGGGCATTTAATCGAACGCTTGGAACAAGAACAAGACTGGACGCGCATTCTTTCTCTCGGTGAACAACAACGCTTGGCGTTCGGCCGCCTGTTGTTGCATAAACCCAAAGTCGCCTTTTTGGACGAAGCGACAGCCAGTATGGATGAAGGTTTGGAAGACGCCATGTATCGCCTATTAAAATCGGAACTACCGAATATGACCCTCATCAGCGTAGGACATCGTTCCACATTAAAACGCTATCACCATCAACAACTGCAAATTTTTGCCGACGGCAGTTGGGCGCTCAATGAAATTTAGGCATGACCGCATGATCAACACCGCCTAATTAAGGATCAAAAATAGCACCGCATTGAAGCCGCGTCCAATGCGGTGCTATTTTAGCAATAACGCCAAAATGCGCGCTCTTTATTCCAAAAATCATTCGATGAGCGTCACGTCAACCCGTTGCCGCTTGCTATGCTAACTGCAAAAACGCTCGTGCGTTTTCCGTGCTAAAAAAGCCGTAATCCTTGTAAAAGTGCTGTTATCGTCAGCGATTTTTTGGTACATTTAGCGCAATTTTTTTGCGTTCGACAACGAACAACTTTTCAACCAGCTAAATTTAACGGAATCATTATGTTATTCAAAAAAATTCGTGGTTTATTTTCAAACGATCTCTCCATCGACTTAGGTACCGCAAACACCCTTATTTATGTAAAAGGACAAGGTATCGTATTAGACGAACCCTCCGTGGTGGCCATTCGCCAAGACCGCGTAGGTGCGCTCAAAAGTATTGCGGCGGTGGGTAAAGAAGCGAAACAAATGTTAGGCCGCACACCAAAAAGCATCGTCGCAATTCGTCCGATGAAAGACGGTGTCATCGCCGACTTTTTCGTCACCGAAAAAATGTTGCAATATTTCATCAAACAAGTGCATAGCGGCAACTTTATGCGTCCGAGCCCGCGCGTATTAGTCTGTGTACCGGCGGGCGCCACCCAAGTGGAACGTCGCGCCATCAAAGAATCGGCTATCGGCGCCGGTGCACGCGAAGTGTATTTAATTGAAGAACCGATGGCTGCGGCAATCGGTGCCAAACTGCCGGTTTCCACCGCAGTAGGTTCAATGGTAATCGACATCGGCGGCGGTACCACGGAAGTGGCGGTAATTTCCTTAAATGGCGTCGTCTATTCTTCTTCTGTGCGTATCGGCGGCGACCGTTTCGACGAAGCGATCATTTCTTATGTGCGCCGCACATTCGGCTCGGTGATCGGCGAACCGACGGCAGAACGCATCAAACAAGAAATTGGCACCGCATTCATCCAAGACGGCGATGAAATTAAAGAAATGGAAGTACACGGCCATAATCTCGCCGAAGGCGCGCCGCGTTCTTTCAAACTCACTTCCCGAGACGTATTGGAAGCGATTCAACAACCGTTAAACGGTATTGTCGCCGCGGTGCGCACCGCATTGGAAGAATGCCAACCGGAACATGCCGCCGATATTTTTGAGCGTGGTATGGTGTTAACCGGCGGTGGCGCTTTATTACGTAATATTGATGTGTTACTTGCTCACGAATCCGGTGTACCGACCATCATCGCAGAAGATCCGCTCACTTGCGTAGCGCGCGGCGGCGGCGAAGCGCTAGGAATGATCGATATGCATGGCGGCGATATTTTTAGCGATGAAATCTAATTTATCATCAATCAAAGTGCGGTTAAATTAAACCGCACTTTTGTTTTGAGCATTTAGGAACTGGAATGAAACCGATTTTTGCTAAAGCCCCGCCACTGGGCATTCGCTTAATTCTTACAGTAATGGCCTCCATCGGGCTCATACTTA
This sequence comes from Aggregatibacter sp. HMT-949, assembly GCF_041734645.1. Taxonomy (NCBI): domain Bacteria; kingdom Pseudomonadati; phylum Pseudomonadota; class Gammaproteobacteria; order Pasteurellales; family Pasteurellaceae; genus Aggregatibacter; species Aggregatibacter sp. HMT-949. Next base: position 1,427,475 of record NZ_CP162010.1, read on the forward strand.
CTGACGGGCAAAATTCTATGAGCCAAGCCCGCAGTCTGCTAGAAACGGCGGTGGGCGGTTTGTATTATTTGGCGAACAGCCCTCGCAGCATATTAGACGGCGTATCCGATAATTTAGCGGATACCGGCAAACTGCAAATCGAAAATAAAGTGTTGCGCGAGCAACTACGAGAAAAAAACGCCGATTTATTATTGTTGGATCAACTCAAAGTGGAAAATCAGCGTTTGCGTTTGTTGCTCAACTCTCCGCTGCGTACCGATGAATACAAAAAAATCGGTGAGGTGCTAACGGCGGAAACCGATGTGTATCGTCAACAAATTGTCATCAATCAAGGCGAAAAAGACGGCGCTTACGTAGGGCAAGCGGTAATTGATGAAAAAGGCGTCATCGGACAAATTATTTCCGTCGGTGTAAACAGCAGCCGCGTATTATTGCTCACCGATGTCACCCATTCTATTCCCGTACAAGTGTTGCGTAACGACGTGCGCGTAATCGCCAGCGGTACCGGCCATACCGATGAGCTGACGCTTGATAATGTGCCACGCTCAGTGGATATTGAAAAAGGGGATTTATTGGTTACGTCCGGTTTGGGCGGTCGTTTTATCGAAGGTTATCCGGTTGCCGTGGTGCAAAACGTATCTCGCGACGGCTCGAATTATTTTGCCACCATCAAAGCCAAACCGCTCGCCTCATTAGAACGATTACGTTATGTGCTGTTGCTCTGGCCGAGTAATTCGGATATGTCGAAAGCGAAATCCATATCGCCGCAAGAAGTGCGCGAGTTAGTACAAAAACGCTTAGCAAGCCAATCCAATGAAGGCTCCAATGCGGTGCTCAAAGAGAAGGTCACCGATGAGGAAACACAACCGGAGGCCGGTAAGGAAATCATTGAGGAAATTCCGGCAGAAGCGCCGCAAGAAGAATCGCCTACGCCGGAACAACAAAAACACCGGGAGGAGGACTAATGCAAATTCGTTTAATTTTGCAATGGACGACTATCCTTTTATTTTTCATCATCGCACTGGTGATGGAGCTCGCCCCGTGGCCCACCGGTTTCCAAGCATTTAAGCCTGCTTGGTTGATCTTGGTACTGACTTACTGGATGCTCGCCATTCCGAACAAAGTCAGTATCGGTATCGCTTTTTTGCTCGGCGTCATTTGGGATTTACTGCTCGGTTCCACGCTCGGCATCCACGCCCTAGTATTATCCGTAGCGTTTTATTTCATTGCGAAAAATTATTTAGTACTGCGTAACCTGTCTTTGTGGTTTCAAAGTCTGTTGGTGATTATTTTCGTATTCTTCATCCGCATCGCCATTTTCCTTGTAGAATTATTTCTACACGACGCCGTCTTCAACTGGCAAGAAATCTTCGGCGCCGTCGCTTCCGGCATATTATGGCCGTGGGTATTTTTGCTTATGCGAAAAATCCGTCGAAAAGTGAGATTACATTAATCGACACTAAATTTCGAAGAATAAAAAAACCGAGTGCCATAAAATACGGCACTCGGTTCTTGCTCTCCGGAATAGCTCAAAATTATTTTTTAATCACTATTCTCAACTCAATCAAAAATTATAGACTTTCGGTGAAAGTACGGGTAATCACGTCGCGTTGTTGTTCCGGCGTTAAGGAGTTAAAACGTACGGCGTAGCCTGAAACACGAATCGTTAATTGTGGATATTTATCCGGGTTGTTAACCGCGTCTTCTAAAGTTTCGCGACGCAATACGTTTACGTTTAAATGCTGGCCGCCTTCCACTTTAACAGTCGGCGCAACGTTTACCGGCAATTCGCGATATTCGATTTGACCTAATTCGCTCACCGCAACCACTTGATCTTCGGCAAATTCCCCTTTCGCACATAAACAACGCGCTTCATTGGTATCGCTGTCTAACAACCAAAATGAATTGAGTAAGTTGTCGTTCGCTGCTTGAGTAATTTGAATACCTTTAATCATAAAAGCCTCCTAATTGGCGTTTAAATAATCATAAAAACTGCGCAAATTCTATCAAAAAATTCTAAGACTTCAAATTCTTTTGATAAAGAACAAGTTAGTTTTTCGAACGCTTTTTAACCACATTAATCTAGATTAAATTATTTATTGCTAATGCATTCGCCTGCATACTTTTAATTAACATTTAAGTTACATTTTGATAATAATTTATCTTTCCCGACACGATCCGATTTAGTTTATAATACCGCCGTCAATTTAATTAGGAACGGATTATGAAAACATGGACAGATGTCATCGGCCAAGAAAAACAACAGCCGTATTTTCAACACTGTTTACAACAAGTTCATCTCGCTCGCCAAAGCGGAAAAACCATTTACCCACCACAAGAAGATGTGTTTAACGCATTTAAATACACGGCATTTGACGATGTAAAAGTCGTCATTTTAGGACAAGATCCTTACCACGGTCCAAACCAAGCCCACGGACTGGCTTTTTCGGTAAAACCTGAGGTTGCCATCCCCCCGTCCTTATTAAATATGTATAAAGAACTCGCCGAAGATATTGCCGGTTTTCATATGCCGACAAACGGCTACTTGGTGAAATGGGCAGAACAAGGCGTATTGCTGCTTAACACCGTACTCACTGTGGAACGCGGACTGGCGCATTCTCACGCCAATCTGGGTTGGGAAACCTTTACCGATCGCGTCATTGCAGCACTCAATGAACATCGCGAGAATTTAGTGTTTTTGCTTTGGGGTAGTCATGCGCAGAAAAAAGGTCAAATGATCGACCGTACTCGTCACCTTGTCCTAACAGCACCGCATCCATCGCCCTTATCGGCGCATCGCGGTTTCTTCGGCTGCCACCATTTTTCCCAAACCAACGATTATTTAAAAGCACAAGGACAACAAGCAATTGATTGGCAAATTTAGTCCAAAGGAGAACAGCATGAGCGAAGCCGCGCCCTCAAATAAAACAAAAAACCGTAAAAAAGGCTTATCTATCTTTATCTTATTACTGATTGTCAGCGGTATTTTGGCCGCATTTTATTGGCTCTTTTTTCTAAAAGATATAGAAAGTACGGAGGATGCCTATGTAGGCGGCAATCAAATTATGGTGTCCGGCCAAGTCGCAGGCAATGTGGCGAAAATTAACGTGGATAATATGGACAAAGTGCGAGCGGGCGACATACTTATTGAACTTGATGATACCAATGCCAAACTTAGTTTCGAACAAGCGCAAAGTAACCTCGCCAATGCGGTGCGCCAAATCAAGCAGCTTGAATTTACCGTGCAACAATTGCAAGCCGCGGTGAATGCCAATGAAATCACGCTTGCTCAAGCACAAGGCAATCTTAATCGTCGCGTGCAATTGGAAAAATCCGGTGCGATCGATCAAGAATCCTTCCAACACGCCAAAGAAGCAGTGGCGCTCGCCAAAGCCAACTTGAGTTCATCACAAAATCAGCTGGCGGCCAATCAGGCATTGTTGTTGGCTCGTCCGTTAATGCAACAACCGCAAATTCAAAACGCCGTCGCCGCCGTCAAACAAGCTTGGCTGAATTTGCAACGTACGCAAATTAAAAGCCCGATTGACGGCTACGTGGCGCGTCGCAGCGCCCAAGTGGGACAAGCAGTTTCCGTCGGCAGCCCGTTAATGGCGGTGATTTCCACCGAACAAATGTGGCTTGATGCCAACTTTAAAGAAACCCAACTCACCGACATGCGTTTGGGTCAGCCGGCCGAAGTTCATTTTGATTTGTACGGTAAAGATAAAGTCTTTCACGGTACCGTAGTCGGCATCGATATAGGTACCGGCAGTGCATTTTCTTTGCTGCCATCACAAAATGCCAGTGGCAACTGGATTAAAGTGGTGCAACGCATACCTGTTCGGATTCAGCTCGATGCCCAACAAATCGCCGAAAATCCGCTACGTATCGGTTTATCCGCCACCGTCAAAGTGAACGTAGCGAATAAAGACGGCGCCTTCTTGCGCGAAATCGACGCACCGCGTACGCACTACACCACCGACACGCTGCATTATGATGAAAGTGCGGTGGATAGCCTAATTCAATCCATTATCGAACAAAATCTGCATTAGGGGCGATCATGCAAGCTGCGACTCACGCCCCGATCAAAGGCGGCGCTTTGGTGTTACTCACCCTCGCTCTCGCCCTCGCCACCTTTATGCAAATATTGGATTCCACCATTGCTAATGTAGCGATTCCTACCATTTCCGGTGATCTCGGCGCATCTTTTAGTCAAGGCACTTGGGTTATCACTTCTTTCGGCGTAGCGAACGCCATTTCCATTCCAATCACAGGGTGGCTTGCCAAACGCTTCGGTGAGGTGCGCTTGTTTTTGCTCTCTACCTTTTTATTCGTGATCGCTTCGTGGCTTTGCGGCATTGCGCACAGTTTGGAAATGCTGATTGTTTACCGCATCATTCAAGGCGCTGTCGCCGGCCCGATTATTCCGCTTTCACAAAGTCTATTACTCAATAACTATCCACCGGAAAAACGCGGTATGGCATTGGCATTTTGGGCGATGACCATTGTAGTTGCGCCCATTTTCGGCCCAATTATCGGCGGTTGGATCAGCGACAATATTCATTGGGGTTGGATTTTCTTTATTAACGTACCGATTGGTTTGCTCGTCGTACTGATTTGCTGGAAATTATTAAGCGGGCGGGAAACCGCTGTTTCCCATCAACCAATTGATACGATCGGCTTGATTTTATTGGTGCTTGGTGTTGGTGGTTTGCAATTAATGCTCGATCAAGGACGCGAACTGGACTGGTTTAATTCCAACGAAATTATTCTGTTTGCTATAACGGCAGCGATTTGTTTAACCGCGCTGGTGATTTGGGAATTGACCGACGAGAATCCGGTGGTGGATATTTCGTTATTCCGCTCGCGTAATTTCAGTGTGGGCTGCCTTTGTACCAGTTTGGCATTTTTGGTTTATCTCGGCTCCGTAGTGCTAATTCCGTTATTGCTACAACAGGTTTATGGCTACACCGCCACCTGGGCCGGACTTGCCGCCGCGCCAGTGGGTTTATTCCCGATTTTACTGTCTCCACTAATCGGGCGTTTCGGCTATAAAATCGATATGCGTATATTGGTAACCATTAGTTTCGTGATGTACGCCGCGACCTTCTACTGGCGCGCGATCACTTTCGAACCGAATATGACGTTCGCTGACGTCGCTCTGCCGCAGCTCATGCAAGGGTTTGCCGTGGCGTGCTTTTTTATGCCACTCACCACAATTACGCTGTCAGGCTTGCCACCGCAAAAAATAGCATCGGCCGCCAGTTTATTTAATTTTTTACGCACCCTCGCCGGCTCGATCGGCACGTCTTTAACGACGTTCTTGTGGTATCAACGGGAAGCGATCCATCACAGCCAATTTACCGAATCTATTAATCCCTATAACCCGATTTCGCAGCAGTTTTATCAGCAAATGAATCACTTCGGTTTAAGTGATACGCAAACCTCCGGCTACATCGCACAGCAAATTACTGCGCAGGGTTTTATTTTAAGCGCCAACGAAATCTTTTGGCTTTCTGCCATTTGTTTCCTTGTGCTTTTCATTATCGTTTGGTTCGCCAAACCGCCTTTCGGCACCAAATCAAGATAACACGCTCATCGATTTTAGCACCGCATTGAAGGCCCATAATTAGCGCTTTCCATCCGTCCAAGGTGCGACCCAAAATAAGCAGAGCATACCGGGAATCGCGAAAAAGAAACAAAGCCAAAAATATTGATAATAGCCGAGCGCACTGACGACATAACCGGACAGCATCCCCAAGCCTTTACTCGGCAATGCGGAAAGACTAGTAAACAGGGCAAGTTGAGTGGCGGTGTAAAGCGGATTCGTTTCACGCGCCATAAAAGCTACGAATGCGGCAGTGCCCAACCCTACGCCGATATATTCCGCCGCGATCACCACGCCTAATTTCCACAATTCGGCCGAACCAATCGAATCGAAATGTCCGAACTCGGCTAACCAAATAAAGCCGCCGATAGTCACCATTTGCACTAAACCGAATAACCATAATGCGCGGTTAATGCCAAGTTTCAACATCATCACGCCGCCGGCAAGTCCGGACAAAATGCTCGCCCACAGCGAAGTGCTTTTCACGACCAACGCGATATCTTCTTTGCCAAAACCCATATCGTAGATAAATTTGGTTTGCAGCGTGGTGGCAAAAGAATCACCGAATTTATACAGAAATAAAAATAGCAAAAAACCGATTGCTTGCGCCACGCCCTTGCGTTGGAAAAATTCTTGCAATGGAATCCAAAAGGCTTGGTAGAACGGTTGATTGAAACTCGGTGTGTCAATTTTAGGCTCTTTGGCAAGAAACAGCGTCATAAAAATGCCCACCAGCATACATAGTGCGGTCCATAAAAACACCGTTTCCCAAGGATAAAGGGTCGCCAAATAAAGTGAGAGCCCGCCGGGAATCAAGCCCGCTACGCGATAAGCATTAATATGGATGGTGTTTCCCAAACCGAGTTCGCGATCGCTTAAGATTTCACGGCGATAAGCGTCTAGCACAATATCTTGCGTTGCCGAGAAAAAAGCGATGAGCAAGGCAATGTTCGCCACGACGCTGAGTTGGGTGAGCGGATCAAATAGGCTGATGGCATATAGCAAAATCAATAGTGTCGCTTGAGAAATCAAAAGCCAACTGCGGCGACGCCCCAAAAAACTCGGGAAATAGCGATCCAGTAACGGCGCCCAAAGAAATTTCAAGCCATACGGCAACATCACACCGGTGACTGCTCCGATAAGCTCAATGGAAAGATGTTTATCCGTTAGCCACACCGGTAACATTTGCAATAAGACAAACAGTGGCAAACCTGAACTAAAACCGGTAAACACACAAATTAACATCTTGCGCGTAAAAATTTGGGAGGAGAGGGAATTCGGCATAGAATACGGTCGATTTCGTAATTCAGACGTTTTCATTAATGACACGGGCGGACAGGAGGCGATTTCAATGCGGTGCTCATTTGGCATTACAATTTCGCGCCGCCTCACTCTGCTCCCTCTGTAATCCGTAAATAGAGGGAGCGAGAGTTATTTCGCCTCAATGGAAAAATGAGTCGTGGAAAAGTTAGTCTTTGTACCCTTTTGGATTATTTTTCTGCCAGTTCCATGTATCTTTCATCATTGTTTGAAGATCGCGCTGTGCCGTCCAGCCTAATTCTTTAGCGGCTAAACTTGGATCGGAATAACAGGTGGCAATATCACCCGGGCGTCGTTCGACCAATTTGTAAAGAATTTCGATGCCGTTGGCTTGCTCGAAAGCTTTCACCATATCCAACACTGAATAACCATGCCCGGTGCCGAGATTATAAATATGTAATCCGGCATCATCTTCGTGGCGTTGCAACGCCTTTAAATGACCAACGGCAAGATCCACCACGTGGATATAATCGCGCACGCCGGTACCGTCGTGGGTATCGTAATCGCTACCAAATACGGAAAGTTGTGGCAATTTGCCAATGGCCACCTGGCTAATATACGGCAATAAATTATTCGGAATGCCGTTCGGATCTTCACCAATTAAACCGCTTTCATGCGCACCGACCGGATTGAAATAGCGCAAAATCGTCATGCTAAATTGCGGTTCGGCTTTGGCTACATCGCGTAAAATTTGTTCCACCATGTATTTGGAAGTGCCGTAAGGATTGGTGGTGCCACCCACTTCGCAATCTTCGGTAATCGGCACCACTTTCGGATCGCCATAAACCGTGGCTGACGAACTGAACACGAAATTCCACACGCCTGCTTTTTTCATTTCTTGGATTAATACGATGGTGCCCGCTACGTTGTTCATATAATATTCCGCCGGTTTTTGCACACTTTCACCCACCGCCTTCAAGCCAGCGAAATGAATTACGGAACGAATGCGGTTCTCTGCGAAGATCTTTTGCAACAGAGCTCGATCTAAAATATCCCCTTGATAAAAAATTGCCTCTTTACCAGTAATTTGTTTGACGCGCTCAAGGGATTTCGGTGAGGAATTGCAAAGGTTATCCAATACCACTACTTTCTCTCCCGCGTTTAATAATTCCACAACGGTATGGGAACCGATATAGCCGGCACCGCCGGTCACTAAAATAGCCATTTAATGCTCCTTTATTGTTCGATTAATGGGCAAATTATAACACTATTTTACCCACCAAAAAATTCTCTACTTTTACTGTACGCTATTCGCGGCTCACCGAGGAAACAAAAAAGGCATCCGACGGATGCCTTTCTTTTGGAATACATGGAATTAACGTTCGTCCCAACGTTTAATTGATTCCCGAATGACTTTTTTCGCTTCTTCCACATCGCCCCAATGAGTGACTTTGGTCGAACCGGGCTTTTTCAAAGCTTTGTAGTTATTGAAGTGGAATTCGATTTGTTTGATTAACTGCGCAGGCACATCGGAAAGACTGTTATACGCATTGCCGGTATCGCGATCATCCGCCGGTACACAGACGATTTTATCGTCCACTTCACCATCATCTACGAATTTCATCACGCCGATCACTTTCGCTTCAAGAAAAACACCGGTGGCAAGCGGTTGGCGAGTTAATAACAAAACGTCTAACTCATCACCGTCTTCGTCTAAAGTTTGCGGAATAAAACCGTAATTGGTCGGTTTAGCGAAAATCGCCGGTTCGACGCGGTCTAATTGGAACGCGGCGACCTTACGATTCCATTCAATTTTGAGGCAGCTGCCTTGCGGAATTTCGTTCACCACATTGATAATACCGGCATCCACATCGCCCGGCGTTAAAATTTGATTAAAATCAGCCATTGTTTTTCCTTTGTTTTATTGAGTTAAAAGCGGCAGAAGTATAGCAGTTTTTGCTGAAATTTGCCGCACAAATTTTTAGCAAGAAAACCGTAGGCCAAGTTTAAAAATTGTAAATTGAGAGATTTATAAAGAACCGCGATAGCGCAAAAAACCTTTTAATCTTTATGGATTTACTCGGCATTCCTTTTCTTTTTTACGCCCGCGGCAATCGTAGACAACGTTATTACTGGCGATAATTTTCGAGGAAGCGGGCTAGTTTGCCAATGGCTTCTTCCAATTGATTTACATAAGGTAACGTCACTACACGGAAGTGATCCGGTGAGTGCCAGTTAAAGCCTTTACCGTGCACCAACAATACTTTTTCTTGACGTAGCAAATCCAACACCATTTTTTCATCGCTGTGAATATTGAATTTCTTGATGTCAAGTTTCGGAAACATATACATTGCGCCCTTCGGCTTCACGCAACTCACGCCGGGAATTTGCGTAATGAGCTCGTAAGCCCGATTACGCTGTTCAAGCAAACGCCCGCCCGGTAAAATAAATTCGTTAATGCTTTGATAGCCACCCAGTGCGGTTTGAATCGCATGTTGCATCGGTACCGTCGCACACAACCGCATTGAAGCCAGCATATCCAAGCCCTCAATATAACCTTTGGCATGCTGTTTCGGGCCATTTAAAATCATCCAACCTTGACGGAAACCGGCAACTCGATAAGCTTTTGATAACCCGTTGAAGGTTACCGTTAAAAGATCCGGTGCAAACGCCGCAATATGATGATGCACGGCACCGTCATATAAAATTTTGTCGTAAATTTCATCGGCGAAAATAATCAGATTATTTTCTCGCGCTACTTCCACGATTTGTTCCAACAATTCTTTACTATACACCGCGCCCGTCGGGTTATTCGGATTGATCACCACAATTGCTTTAGTTTTCGGGTTGACTTTAGCTTTAATATCATCAATTGCCGGAAACCAATCAGCTTCTTCATCGCACAAATAATGTACCGCTTTCCCGCCGGCAAGCGTCACCGCAGCCGTCCACAACGGATAATCCGGCATCGGTACCAGCACTTCATCGCCTTCATTAAGCAACGCCTGCATGGACATGGTAATCAATTCGGATACGCCGTTGCCGATATACACGTCGTTTACTGTCGCCCCCTGAATGCCTTTAGATTGGTAATATTGCACAATCGCTTTACGCGCCGAATATAACCCTTTGGAATCGCAATAACCTTGCGCCGACGGCAAATTGCGAATCACATCCACCAAAATTTCATCGGGCGCTTCGAAGCCGAAAGGTGCAGGATTGCCGATATTAAGTTTTAAAATTTTATTGCCTTCCTCTTCCAAGCGTAACGCTTCTTTATGTACCGGCCCGCGAATGTCGTAACAGACGTGTTCCAGCTTGTCGGATTTAGGAAATAATCGCATGGTTGTGTCCTTTTTTTGTTATTTTGAGTGAGAAATGTTCGCTAATTTACGCTGAATTTTTAACCTTGAAAAGATTTTGTAAAAAAATTTTTTGTCACTCGCAAAGTACGGTAGAATACGGGCTAATTTTTGTGTATTAAAAATAATTTACAATGAGCAATTTAAAGCAAGCCGCAAAACGACTCAGTGAGCAAATTACAGATTATTTGCAGCAAAAACAAACTGTTCTTGTGTGTTTTCAAGTAAAAATCAACAATGTCGATTTGTTAGCCTGGTTAAAATCGCAAACAGCTTATCCGCAATTTTATTTGAATTTTCGCGATAAAACGAAAATTCTGGCCGCGTCGGGTAAGGTTCGCGCATTTTCCGATTTAGACGCTGCACAAGAATTTATTGAACAATACGATTATCCTTTAGTCGGCGGCTTGCAATTTCAAGGTTACGGACAATTTGTTTTACCGCAGTTTTTACTGGTGCAAAGTGAAAACAGCACCGCATTGAATTGTTTTGTTGAAGGCGCAGACTCGGCGAGCACCGCATTGGCGGCGCTAAAAACACTGTCGAACACAACACCGCTTAGCCCATTACCCAAACAAATTCCGTTATGCACGGAACGACGCGCCGACCGTCAAACTTGGTGCGATTGGGTAAATCAAGCGCTATTTGAAATCAGACAAGGCAAGCTCAGCAAACTTGTGCTAGCAAACGAAACCCGGCTACACTTAAAACAATCAATCAATGCCTACGATTTTTTAGCGGAAAGCGAAAAATACAATCAAGGCTGCTATCATTTTTTATGGGCAGAAAACCCAAATTCTCAGTTCGTCGGCTCGACGCCGGAACGCCTATTTGTGCGGGAATACAACGTATTTTTAACGGAAGCGTTGGCCGGCACCGCACCGGTTAGCGATGATCCGCAAGAAAATCAACGCCAAGCAGATTGGTTGCTGCGCGATGAAAAAAATCGCAATGAAAATTGGTTGGTGGTACAAGATATTGCACAGAATCTGCGCGATTTGACGGAAACCTTTGAAGTCGGCGAGCTGGAACTCAAACCGCTGCGCAAAGTACAACATTTGCTGCGTAAAATTCGTGCCGACTTAGCCGCCCATTACCAAGATGCCGCTCTACTCAATGCGATTCATCCCACCGCAGCGGTATCCGGTTTGCCACAGCAACAAGCCAAAATGATTTTATCGAAAATCGAAACCTTCGAGCGCGGTTGGTACGCCGGTACTTTCGGCGTAATGAGCAAAACTGATGCAGAATTTTGCGTGGCGATTCGTTCCGCCTTCATTGAATCGCACCGCATTCGCGTGTTTGCCGGTGCCGGTATTGTAGAAGGTTCGCAACCGTTAGAAGAATGGCAAGAAATCGAACGTAAGGCTGCAGGATTAATCTCTTTGTTTGCTAAAAATCAATAATATATTATTTCCTTATCTTCCTCCGTCGGTGGGCAAAGAGCGGAGGAAAATTTTCCTCGGCCTTCGGCGGCATCCCGCGTAAACGAAAGGAGCGAAGAATACTAAGAATAACGGAGAAAAAGAAATGTCTGTAAGCGTGTTTAATCGTTGTTGGTCGAAAGTGATCTTAGAAACTTTGGTACGCCAAAGGGTTACTCACTTCTGCATCGCACCCGGTTCGCGTTCCACCCCATTAACCTTAGAAGCGGTGCGCTTACAAAATGCCGGTCGCGCCACTTGCTATAGCCATTTTGACGAACGCGGCTTAGGCTTTTTTGCGCTCGGCATTGCCAAATCCGTACAAGCGCCGGTCGCCGTCATTGTCACATCCGGTACCGCCGCCGCCAATCTTTATCCGGCCATTGTTGAAGCACGCCAAAGCGGTGTCGATCTGGTAGTACTCACCGCAGATCGTCCGCCCGAACTATGGGAATGCGGTGCCAATCAGGCCATCTTGCAACAAAATATGTTCGGCGATTATCCCGTCGCCAACGTAAACTTGCCTAAACCAAACGCTGACTATTCCGCCCAATGGTTGGTTTCTTATATTGAACAAGCCGCATTCCGACAAAAACAACGACACGGCGTCATTCATATCAACATACCTTTTGCCGAACCGCTTTACGATACTGACGAAAGTGCGGTGGATTGCCACCCTTGGTTGCAATCGTTACACCGTTGGCTGTCGCAAAACAAACCTTGGGTGAAACACGAAGCATTGCAACAAGAAGTGATTCCACACGAAAATTGGGATCATTGGCGCACCAAACGCGGCGTGATTGTGGCCGGACGGCTGCCAACCGAACAAGCCATGGGCATCAACGCCTGGGCGACCGCAATGGGTTGGGTGTTGCTCACCGATATTCAATCCGGTGTAGAGCCTATGATGCCTTACGCCGATATTTGGCTGGCGAACCAAACCGTACGCGAAAAATTATTGCAGGCGGATATTGTGATTCAGTTCGGATCGCATTTTATCAGTAAACGAATAAATCAATTCCTGCAAGCTTTCAACGGGGAATTTTGGCTAGTGGAACAAAGCGACAATGCGCTCGATCCGTACCATCATGCACAAACTCGCTTTAATGCCAAAGCACATCACTGGTTGCGCGCCCATCCGCCGCTTCGCCAAAAACCTTGGTTATTGGAACCGCTTGCGCTGTCCAAATTCTGTGCTGGTTTTATTGAACAGCAAGTCGGTGGCAATTTAAACGAAGCCTCCCTTGCGCATCATATTGAACGCGTGTTGCCTTATAACGGCATTTTATTCCTCGGTAACAGTTTATTCGTGCGCTTGGTCGATGCACTGACCAAATTGCCGGAAGGCTACCCGATTTATACTAATCGCGGCGCCAGCGGTATCGACGGCTTATTGGCGACTGCTGCCGGCATCGCTGTCGGCTCCGAACAACCGGTCGTTGCAATGATTGGTGATACCTCTACGCTTTACGATCTCAACTCCTTGGCATTGTTCAAAAACGTCACTCAACCAACGATTATTTTTGTAATCAACAATAATGGCGGCGCAATTTTCGATATGTTGCCGGTAGACGAAGAAGTGAAAGATCGATTCTATCGCTTACCGCACAACGGCGATTTTTCACAGATCGCGGCCATGTTCGACATAAAATATGCTCATCCTTACACTTGGGCGGATTTAACTAGCGTGTTGAAACAAGCCTACGCGCGCCGTAAAACCACGTTAATCGAAATCAAAACTAATCCGAGCGATGGCAGCAACACTTACAAGCATTTAATCGAACAAATCAGTCACGCCGTTATCGGCGAATAAAAATAAGGGTACGGGCGCCATTAACGATTCTCATCGCGATGCGCCCTTTATTTTATGCTCAACGTTATTTTCCTACACGGCCTGCTCGGCACCGCATCGGACTGGCAAGACATCATCAAAAATCTCACGCAATTTCGTTGCATTGCATTAGATTTACCTTTTCACGGCGCGGCGCAACAAATCGAAGTAACGGATTTTGACGAAGCCACGCAATACCTTGCCAAACAAATTTCCAATGCGGTGCTAAACGAACCTTACGTTCTCGTTGGCTATTCCTTAGGTGGACGACTGGCATTACATTATGCGTTACAATCGAAAGCAGACAAGGGCAAGCTGCGAGCAGTGATTTTAGAAGGCGCCAATCTTGGCTTGAAAACCGAACAAGAAAGGCAAGCGCGTTTATGCCATGACAAATACTGGGCCAAACGATTTGGCAATGAAGCGCCCGAAAGCGTATTGGATGATTGGTACCGGCAGCCGGTTTTCGCCCATTTAACCGAAGCTGATAGAACCGCCTTAATTCAAAGGCGACAAGCCCAATGCGGTGCTAATATCGGCAACATGCTACTTGCCACCAGCCTGGCTAAACAGGCGGATTTCAGTCCGGAAGTGCAATCGAACGCAGAAACATTTTTTTATTTTTGCGGTGAACATGATCGAAAATTCCAAAAGCTGGCGCAAAGTCTGCAGCTCAATCTCACAACAATTCCCGAAGCCGGTCACAATGCCCACGCGGAAAATCCAGAATTTTTTGCTAAAGCGCTCGAAAAATTAATTTTAAAAATTGCTCAAACTTAGAAAACACATGGACTTTCGCCCATTTTTATTGATGAAATGCTTTTATTTTTTCACATGAAGTGAATGAAGACGCTATGCGGCAATGCACCACACAAGCTACATAAAATTTGTTTGATACGATGATATGAATTTTAGTGGCTTCAATGCGGTGCTGAAACCACACCTCTCTGATTTAGAAAGAATAATAAGAGAAATTGCTAAATATTCATTTTATAACAACATGGCGTTTCTCAAATCAAAATTATCGAAAATCACCGAAAAAAGAAGGCGCATAATTATGCGCCTTGTGGTTATTATTCTTTCTTCAATAAGAAAATACCGTGTTCGGATAAATTCACATAAGCCTGTTTTAAATTCGCATTAAAATCTTCCGGTTTGCAATTTACCAATAAATCCTTACCCGCCCAAGATGCTATCACTTCCCAGTGATTGCCCATATAGACTGCGCTTTTAATCTCACAATGTTGCGCTTCGCTACCTTCCGCCGCAAGAAAAATTGCTTCCGGCCGAATACCTACAAGGCATGGACCATCCGGTAAACTAAATTGTGCCGAATCGGAAAGCGGAATACAGTAGCCGTGAATATTCACCGTACCATTTGCCAATTCGCCGTCAAAAATACTGGATTCGCCCATAAAATTGGCTAAGAACAAAGAGTTCGGACGTAAATAAAGCTCTTTTGCCGGTGCTTTTTGCATAATTTTGCCTTTATTCATCACGATGACTTCATCAGATACCGCAAAGGCCTCGGTTTGGTCATGGGTGACATAAAGGGAAGTGATACCTAGGCTTTGTTGCAGCTCACGGATTTTTTCCCGCATGGCACGACGTAAATTGGCATCCAAATTACTCAATGGTTCATCGAACAGTAACACTTTCGGTTTTAGCACGAGCGCGCGAGCTAGCGCGACGCGTTGTTGCTGACCGCCGGAAATTTGGTCCACATAACGATCTTCAAATCCGGCTAAATCTACCAATTCCAAGGCTTCTTTCACCCGTTGTTTACGCTCTTCCTTGCTCACGTTTTGCATACGCAAGCCGTAGCCTACATTATCGCCGATACTCATATGCGGAAACAGTGCGTAAGATTGGAACACGATACAAATATCGCGGTTTTGAATGGAAGATTTGGTGACATCTTCGCCATCAATGAAAATTTGACCGGAAGTCGGGCTTTCCAAGCCTGCCACTAAACGCAAAACTGTAGTTTTACCGCAGCCGGACGGACCGAGCAAAGTAACCATAGTGCCGCGTTTGATGTTTAAATCCAAATCGTCAATGACCACGGATTTACCAAAAGCTTTAGTGACGTTTTTTAATACTAAGAAATCATTACTCATATTTTTTACCTACAACTTAATTCATTTTTTTCGCTTTGGAACGGGAAATGCGGGTGTCACCGACAATCCAGTCGAAGAATAAAATAATCGCCATCATCACCACGATCAAGATAGAACCGTACGCAATGGCAATACCGTATTCACCGTCTTCAACACGGTTTAAGATGTATGCGGTTGCTACACGGGTATCCGCAGTCACCAAGAAGATGATGGCACTCACTGTCGTCATGGCACGCACGAAACTGGTGACAAGCGCAGAAAGCAAGGCCGGTTTTAATAATGGCAACACAATATACCACAGGGTTTTCCATGAGCTACCTTTCAGAGAAAGGGAGGCTTCGTCTAGGGATTTATCGAGTTGTCCTAAGCCTGCAATCGCCGCACGCATACCAATTGGCAAATCACGCATCACCATGGAAATTACCACGATAATGCTGGTGCCGGTGATGTACATCGGCGCATTGTTAAAGGCAAGAATGTAAGAGACCCCCGCCACGGTGCCCGGTACGGCAAAACAAAGCATGGTTAAGAACTCAAGGGATTTTTTCCCTTGGAAATCTTTACGCACCACAATATAGGCAATTAATAAACCAAAAATGGCGGTAAGTGGTGCCGCGATACCGGCGTAAATTAAGGTATTAATTAAGGAAGGCCACGCACCGTCACTTAATCCTTGTCCGAACAACATGGCGTAGTTCTTCAAGGTTAAGGTATAGTCCACGCCCCAGTTGACGGTGAAGCTTCCGTAGAAAATACTGCCGTATAAGGCAAGGTTGAAGATCACCCAAGCGCCGAGCATGAAAATAATCGTGTATTTCAAGCCGGTAGGGAGTTCTTGTACATCGCCGCGATAAGACTTACCGGAAACAGTTACATAAGAGCGGTTACCAATCCATAAATATTGAATGATAAAAATCGCCAAGGAGAAGATTAACAACATGGAGCCAAGGGTACTGGCGGAAGCGTAATCTAATTGTGAACCGGCAATGTAGAAGTAAATTTGCGTTGCAATCACATCGAAGCTACCGCCCAACACCAACGGGTTACTAAAGTCTGCGAGCGATTGGATGAACACGATGAGGAACGAGTTCGCCAAGGCCGGACGCAGTAATGGGAAAATGATGTTATAGAAGGTTTGGTAACGGTTAGCACGTAAGGTATAAGACGCTTCTTCAATAGATGGATGCACGGATTTTAATGCGCCGTCTAAAATCATGAAGGAAATTGGCGCAAATGCCAAAATCTGTGCAATGGCGATACCGTTAAAACCGTATAACCAGTTGTGGTTGGTGAAACCGAAATAAGTGGATAAAAATTCGGTCACATAACCGGAGCGACCCAACATTAAGGTAACCCCTAATCCAACGACAAACGGTGGTGTAACAATCGGCAAAATAGAAAAGATTTTACCGATAAATGCAGTACGGCGCGCAATACGGGTCGTGTAAAGGGCAAATGCTAAACCGAACACCGTAGAAACGATACCCACGAAACTGGATAGGAATAAGGAGTTACTGATAACGCGCACAATGTAGCTTTGCGTCAAAATACGCATCACTTGTTGTGGTGCAAAGGTCTCTCCGTCGTAGAACATGGAGACAAAAATCGCCAATGTCGGGTAAACAATAAAGAAGAAAATCAGCAACACAATGCACAGCAAGGAGGCAATAATAAATTTGTCGCCTTGCATAATCTTTAACTTCGCCAAAGAGAGCGTAGCAAGTGCGGTGAAAACGATGAGTAAAACGATCACCGAATAGCCCATGCTGATTTTTAGCACGGTGGCGCTGATAAAGGTAAATAGCGTAGCCACTGCTAATAAGTAAAGTTCGGCTTTAGCTTGTGTATTAGGGGGTAATTTCAGCCAAGGTAATAAACCGTACAAAATCACCGGCAAGAACCAAAACGCGGTAATGTTAAAAGATGACCATCCCATGGCATCAAAGAATTCATCGGCGGTGCTGTCAAACAAGCCGTAATCTAAGGCGCGGGAAGGGAGAACAAGAAATGCAACAATGGACAAGATTATCCAAAAATTCGCAGAATATGTGATTGGTAGTTTATTTGCGTTCATACAACCTCGCATAAGTAGAAATAGAGAAGCAATGTAATAGGCATTGCTTCTTTATCTAACAACAATTTATTTAGCTAGTTTAACATCATCAACCCATTTCGTGATTAAACGTTTGCGTAAATCGGTGGCGCCGTATTTGTCAAAATCATAGTTAATCAGGTTAATCGATTTAAAATCCAACGCATAAGGGGATTGTTGCGCTGTGGTATTGGTTAAAATGGAATAAGCTTCGCCTTTTTGCCATGTTAATTCTTGCGCTTCTTTCGATAACGCCCAATCCACGAAAAGTTTCGCATTTTCAAGATTGCGTGCGCCTTTAATTACACTGACTCCACCGATTTCATAGCCTGTACCTTCGCAAGGCACGACTAATTCAACCGGCGCACCTTTGGCTTTTTCTAAGGAATATTCGTGTAAAAAACCGATACCAATTGCGGTTTCACCACGCGCTGTGTTACGGGTGGCTGTGTTACCAGATTTGGTATATTGTGATACGTTTTTATTTAACGCTTTCAAGTAGTTGAAGGCTTCATCTTCACCCCAAAGTTGGATATAGGTGGCTAATTGCGTATAGCCCGTTCCTGAGCTTTGCGGATCCGCTGCTTGAATTTCATTGCGATACATTGGATCGGCTAAATCTTTCCAACATTTTGGCATTGGCAAATTGAGTTTTTTCAAGCGTTCCGGGTTTACGCCAAAACCTAATACGCCAAGATAAATGGCGGAGGAATAATTACCTTTCATTTTAGCCGGATCACGGAACTGCTCTACAATTTGTGACAGATTTGGTGATTTATAAGGCTCTAACAAGCCCATTTCACCTGCTTGGGAATGCGGATCCATGGTGCCACCATACCAAACATCGCCTTGTGGGTTATCTTTTTCCGCATCAATTTTGGCTAGGATAGTACCTGTACCGCCACGAATAAAACTGGTTTTTACATCATACTTTTTCTCGAATGCCATGGCTTCTTGCTCGCACATGGTATTTTGTGCACTGCAATAAATCACCAAGCGACCTTTCGCCACTGCATTGCCACTGAATAACATCCCACCGAGGACTGCACTTGAAAGTGCTACTACAATTTTCGAGAGTTTCATTGGAACACTCCTGTATTTTTTATTTTATGAACGCAAGCCTAGATGATTGCGTCATTAATGAAGATTACTGATAGGGGCAAATGTAATTTGCCCCTACAACGTTATTTCGCTAATTTAACCTCTTGTACCCATTTTTCAATTAAGGCTTTGCGTTGTTCGGTAGCGCCATATTTTTCAAAGTCGTAATTGATCAGGTTCAATTTGTTTGGATCAAACGCGGTCGGAGATTGTTCTGCAGTGGTGTTGGTTAAGATTTGTAAGGATTCGCCTTGTTTCCATGCCAATTCCTGCCCTTCTTTGGATAACGCCCAATCCACGAATAATTTTGCATTATCAAGATTACGTGCGCCTTTTAAGATGCTCACACCGCCTAATTCATACCCGGTACCTTCACAAGGAACCACTAGCTCTAACGGTGCGCCATTACGTTTTTCAAGGGCGTAATCATGTAAGAAGCCGATACCGATGGCCGTTTCGCCGCGTGCCGCATTACGAGACGGAGTGACGCCGGATTTAGTATATTGGGAAACATTCGGATGTAAGGCTTTTAAGTAATCAAAGGCTTGATTTTCACCCCACAGTTGTACAAAAGTCGCTAAGGCGGTGTAAGCCGTACCGGCGCTTTGTGGATCTGCAATTTGCACTTCGCCTTTTAAGCGCGGATCAGTTAAATCTTTCCAGCATTTCGGCACCTCTTTAATGCCTAATTTTTCAAGACGTTCCGTGTTCACACCGAAACCTAAAATTCCCATATAAATGGCGGAAACATAGTGACCTTTGGTTTTTGCCGGGTCGCGGAAGCGTTCTACGATTTCATCAATATGTTTAGATTTGTACGGCTCGATTAAACCGAGCTCGGCAGCTTGAGCCTGAGGGTCAAACGTGCCACCAAACCAAACATCCGCTTGAGGGTTATTTTTTTCTGCTTCCACTTTGGCGAAAGTGCTGCCGGAACCGTTACGAATAAAAGAGGTTTTGACATCATATTTTTCGCCAAAAGCTTTGGTGGTAGTTTCACATAAAATATTTGTGGCACTACAATACACCACTAAACGACCTTGCGCATTTGCTGCAGTGGAAGACAGTAAACCGGCAGCTAAAAATGCGGTTGAAATTGAAAGAGAAATTTTGTTGAACTTCATAATACACACTCCTGTTGGATTAAAACGCCTAGATACTACTCGAAAACAAAAAACAATACCGTGATAACTCTCACAATTTTGAAAAGTAATCCCGAAAATAAAGATGAAATAGACCGTGCTTTTCTTTATAATTCAACGAATTTTTACTTCTTCTATCAGGTTAAATTTATGCCGGATTCATCTTGTATCATCATTGCCATTACCGGCGCTTCCGCTTCCGGAAAAAGTTCCATTGCTTCCACTGTACACAAGGAACTGTGTAACGAATTAGGTTGCGAAGAAATCGGTATTATTGCGGAAGATAGCTACTATAAAGATCAAAGCCATTTAGCAATGAACGAGCGCATAAAAACCAACTATGACCATCCAAACTCGATGGATCGCGATTTACTGATTAAACATTTGCAAGATTTGAAAGCCGGCAAAGCGGTAGATGTACCGGTTTATAGTTATGTCGAACATACTCGAATGAACGAAACTACTCACTTCACACCGAAAAAAATCGTGATTTTAGAAGGTATTCTATTGCTCACGGACGAACGAATACGCCAACAAGCGGATATTTCCGTATTTGTGGATACCCCGTTAGATATTTGTTTTATTCGTCGTTTACAACGCGATATGGAAGAGCGCGGTCGCTCACTCCAATCCGTCATTGAACAATACCGCGCGACTGTTCGCCCGATGTTCTTGCAGTTTATTGAGCCGTCAAAACAATATGCGGATATTGTCATTCCGCGCGGTGGCAAGAACCGCATTGCAATTAATATGTTAAAGGCTCAAATCTTACATCTACTGGATCAAAAATAGGAGAAATTATGCGTCTTTGCGACACCGATATTGAACGCTACTTGAATGATGGCATTATTTCTTTAACGCCGCGTCCGGATAACGACAAAATCAATGGTGCTACGATTGATGTACGTTTGGGAAATTCCTTTCGCGTGTTTCGTGAACATTCCGCACCTTACATTGATTTAAGCGGTCCAAAAGATGAAGTGTCGGCGCAGCTGGAATCGGTAATGAGCGATGAAATTATTATCGGTGACGATGAAGCCTTTTTCTTACACCCCGGCGTGTTGGCGCTTGCCACCACTTTGGAATCGGTAAAACTACCGGCGAATATTATCGGTTGGCTAGACGGGCGTTCTTCTTTAGCGCGTCTGGGCTTAATGGTACATGTCACAGCGCACCGCATTGACCCGGGTTGGGAAGGAAAAATCGTATTAGAGTTTTACAATTCCGGTAAACTGCCGCTAGCTTTACGCCCGAATATGATTATCGGCGCGCTGAGCTTTGAAGTATTAAGCGGAGCGGCCGCGCGTCCGTACAGCAGCCGTAAAGATGCCAAATACAAAAATCAACAAAATGCCGTCGCCAGCCGTATCGGCGAGGACAAATAAATGAAAAAGATCGCACTAAGTCTATCGATCGTGGTGGCTGCGATCTTTGCGTTTTTTTATGTTCAACTTCAACAAGCTAAAAGCTTACTCCTTGAACAACTTGCACAACACGATATTTCGGTAAAATCCCTTAAAGTCGGTTTAATTCCACAGCCTCATTTTTCCATCGAACAATTAAATTATCACACGTTTTCCTTAACACAAACCGAAGGGAAAGTGGCGCTTTTACCTTTGTTTGCGGGCGACGTAAAACTTGAAGAGTTCACCATCGCACAAGCAAAATTAACTCAAAACGCAACAAACAGCGCCAAAATAATGATGCGTTTTGCTAATATTTCTCTAAATAAATTATTCACAAAAGAAATTCTGTTTAGTGGTGCGAATCTTATTTCGGTTGAACTGGCAAAACCAATTTACGGCAAAACGACAAAATATACTTTTACCTTTAATAAAGCCAATCTCGCCCTTCATCAAGATCGTGAATCGCTGTTGCAAATTGACGGAGCAAAACTAAACGAACAGGCGCTCGATTATATCGAAATTCACGCCGATTTTTCTAAACCGCAAAAAGTATTAATCGGCTATATCAAGCCGATTTGCACAACAAATTGCCTTGCGGTATTAAAATTCAACAGTATCGCGCAACAAAGTACGGTTAATTTTTCCGGTAAAAATTTTCCGACAGAACGTTTGCTCACATTACTTAATTTACCCAAAGCGCTCACCGGCACGACGGATTTTAACATTCGACTGGCATTTAATAATTCGGAATTAATCCAAGGAACATTTGATTTTAATGCGCGTGATGGCGAAATTTTAGGTATGAACTTATTAGACTTAGTCACGCAATATTGGCCCATAAACTACCGCGGCGATTTATCGAAGAGACGAATGAGCACCGCATTCGAACGGCTTGATTCTCAACTTTCCTTGGACAACAATTTGCTGCGCGTGAATAAATTTAATCTAATAACACCCGAGCTTTTAGGCCGAGGAAACGGTTTAATTAATTTACATACCATGCAATGCGATGCAATATTAAACTTATCATCTGCCGATGAAAAATATAAAGATTTCACCTTGCCAATTCATTTTTTCGACAGTTGTTATTCCCCTCAATATAAAATTGAATTTAATAAATTTTTTAGAAAGCAATTAAAAGATTTACTTAAAGAGAAATTAAATTAATGTTTAAAAAAATCGAATCCATTCAATATTGGCGTGTAGCGGTAATGGCTTGCGCCGCTTTTATTTTTAATACCACGGAATTCGTACCGGTTGCGTTATTAACCGATATTGCACAAAGTTTTGAGATGCAGACCTCGGAAGTCGGATTGATGATTACGGTTTATGCTTGGACAGTGTTGCTCACGTCATTACCGGGAATGCTGTTGACCGGAAAAATGGAACGTAAAAGCTTGCTAATTAAGCTTTTTGTGATTTTTATTATCGGACATCTCGTTTCGATTATCGCGTGGAATTTTTGGATTTTGCTCATTGCGCGAATGTGCATTGCATTAGCACACGCCATATTTTGGTCGATTACGGCTTCTTTGGTCATGCGCATCGCACCGAAAAATAAGAAAACCCAAGCCCTCGGTATGCTTGCCATCGGTTCTTCGCTGGCTACGATTTTGGGCTTACCGCTGGGCCGCATAATCGGCCAATTCGTTGGATGGCGTGTCACTTTTGCTGTAATTGGCATATTAGCGTTAGCTGCGATGTTCTTAATTATTCGCCTTTTGCCGAATTTACCAAGCAAAAATGCCGGTTCCTTGGCAAGTTTACCGTTATTGGCGAAACGTCCGTTATTGATCGGGATTTATATTACCACCCTCATCCTTGTCGCGGCGCACTTTACCGCTTACACCTATATCGAACCGTTCATGATTCAAATTGGGCAATTGGATCCGAATCTCGCAACCATAATCTTGCTCGTTTTCGGTGTTTCCGGCGTGATTGCCAGCTTACTATTTAATCGCCTATATCGCTTCGGTCCGACTCAATTTATTCTCGGTGCGATGAGCTTATTAGTCGTTTCGCTCGCACTATTGCTTGTCTCGGCGGATTACAAACTCACCATGTTTACGCTCGCTTTCATTTGGGGAATCGGCATCGCTTGCATCGGACTTTCGCTACAAATGCGCGTACTGCAATTTGCCCCCGATGCGACAGATGTCGCCACGGCTATTTATTCGGGCATTTTTAATGCAGGGATCGGTGGCGGCGCCTTGCTTGGCAGCCAAATGATGCGCCACATCGGACTTGAATATATCGGCTTTGCCGGTGCACTCACGGCCATCGTCGGACTCGCCGTCTTTGTGTTCGTTAATGTACGTTATCACGAACAAAACGGCTAAAAATCCCCGGCATGAAACACATGCGCAACATGCCCATATCGCGGCTTTAACGAATCGTTCGCCAAATATAAATTTCACTCTCCAAAATAGCACCGCATTGGAACGGCTTCCAATGCGGTACTATTTCAATACGGCGCCATTTTTAAAGAAGAGTAGTAATAAAAGAGTAACAATAAAAAAGTCGCAATAACCACTGCCACGCCTGTATCAAGCGACCCGATTAGAAACCTTTTAGCGGTCAACATGAAAACAAGCTATCAATTTGCCGTCCGGATATTGCTCCAATTTCGGTTGTGCTTCCCGACATTTTTCCGTGGCTTTCCAACAGCGCGGATTAAAAGCGCAACCTTGCGGTGGATTAATCGGGCTAGGCAATTCACCGGTTAATTTTATACGTTGGCGGCGTAAATACGGTGATAAACGCGGCGTGGCGGAAAGCAAAGCCTGCGTGTAAGGATGCTGCGGATTTGCAAAAATTTGCTCGCTCGAGCCTTGTTCCACACAACGTCCCAGATACATCACCATCACTTCGTCGGCAATATGTTCCACCACGGAAAGATCGTGCGAAATGAACACATAAGAAAGTCCGAGTTCAGACTGCAAATCCATCATCAAATTTAGCACTTGCGCACGCACGGACACATCCAGTGCGGAAACCGGTTCGTCCGCCACCACGATATCCGGCTCAAGCATTAAGCCGCGCGCAATAGCGATTCTTTGGCGTTGACCGCCGGAAAACATATGTGGATAACGGTTATAAAATTCCGGCCGCAAACCGACTTTTGCCATCATCAACAGCACTTTTTCTCTGCGTTCTTTAGCGGAAAGTTTAGTGTTAATAATAAGTGGTTCTTCTAAAATCGAGCCGATTTTTTTACGCGGATTAAGCGACGCATAAGGATTCTGGAAGACAATTTGAATTTTTTTGCGGCGCAAGGCTTTTGTCGCCTTATCTTTTTCTAAAAAATTATGCCCGTTGTAATAAAGCTCACCTTCCGTTGGCTCTTCAATCATGGTGAGTAAACGCCCGAGTGTCGATTTTCCACAACCGGACTCCCCGACAATAGCAAGGGTTTTACCTCGTTCCAAGCGGAATGAAATGCCATCTAAAGCCTTCACTTGCTGCGGTTTGGCGAACAAGCCTTTTTTTACCGGATAATACTTTTTTAAGCCGACGGCACGTAAAAGTGGCATCTCGGACAATGGCGCATTTCCTTTAATTTCGATCGTCATCGTTTATTCTCCTTGATACTCCACCGGTTTGCCTTGCGCATTCAACGGCGTATGGCACTTCACTTTGCGCATTCCAATGCGGTGCTGTTTCGGCTCTACGCGACGACAATGCTCGGTGGCATACGGACAACGCGGGTTAAGCAAACAACCGGTCGGGCGATCATAACGTCCGGGTACCACGCCGGGAAGCGATGCCAAACGCGCCTTGCCTTCGGCAAATTCCGGCAAGGAATGCAACAACGCTTGCGTGTAAGGATGTTTCGGTTCACGGAAAATCTCTTCCGCACGACCTTCCTCCACCACTTGTCCGGCATACATCACAATAATGCGATGCGCGGCTTCAGCCACGAGCGCTAAATCGTGGGTAATTAAAATCAACGACATACATTCTTTTTTCTGTAAATCGAGCAATAAATCCATAATTTGCGCTTGAATCGTCACATCCAAGGCGGTGGTCGGTTCATCGGCGATCAATAATTTGGGCTTGCAGGCAATCGCCATCGCGATCATCACGCGCTGGCTCATGCCGCCGGACAATTGATGCGGATACGCATCAATACGGGATTCCGGATCAGGAATGCCGACTAAACGTAACAATGCCAAAGTGCGTTCGCGTCTGGTTTTTCGGCTTCCCCCCTCATGCGCTTGCAAGGCTTCCATAATTTGAAAACCGATGGTGTACGCGGGATTAAGGCTGGTCATCGGGTCTTGAAAAATCATTGCTACGTCGGCACCAATCAGTTGACGTTTTGCTTTATCGTTAAGCTTAAGCAAATCTTGATTTTCAAAAGTTAATTCTTCAGCCAACACTCGTCCGGGGAAATCAATTAACCCCATAATTGCCAAGGAACTTACCGATTTACCCGAACCTGACTCGCCGACAATACCCAGCACTTCGCCTTGTTCCACCTGATAACTAATGCAATCCACCGCTTTAAAAGGTGCGTTTTTATCGCCGAAATGAACAGAAAGTTCTTTTACATCTAATAATGCCATTCTGTTTTCCTATTGTTTAAGTTTCGGATCAAGCGCGTCACGTAAGCCGTCGCCCATTAAGTTAAAAGCCAGTACAAGAGATAAAATCACCAAGCCGGGAATCGTTACCAGCCAGTTCGCCGCCTGCATAAAACTGCGCGCTTCAGATAGCATCGTGCCGAGTTCCGGTGTCGGCGGTTTCGCCCCGATGCCCAAAAAGCCAAGTGTCGCCAATTCTAAAATCGCGTTGGAAATCCCCATCGTCATTTGTACGATTAACGGCGCCAGACAGTTCGGCAAAATCACAATAAACATTAACCGTAAAACGCCTGCACCTGCGACTTTAGAAGAAATCACATAATCGCGATTTTTTTCATTCATTACCGCCGCACGGGTTAGGCGCACATAACTAGGAATGGAAACCACTGCAATGGCCAAGGTGGCATTTGCTAATGAAGGCTCTAAAATCGAAACCACGACAATCGTCAACAGCAAATTCGGAATAGCAAGCATAATATCGATCAGACGCACAATCACCGTATCCAACACACCGCCGTAATAGCCGGCAAATAAGCCAAGGCCGGTACCTAAAATACAGGACAGCAGCACAATCACAAGACCGGCAAAAACGGAAATCCGCGTACCATAAATAATGCGCGAAAAAATATCACGGCCGATATCGTCGGTACCGAGCAAATATGCGGGATTGCCGCCCTCATACCAAGCGGGCGGCAGTAGCAATGCGGTGCGATTTTGTTCCGCCGGATCAAAAGGCGCGATGTACGGCGCGAAAATACTGATGAGCGCGATGAAAAGAATAAAAATTAAACCGATTAACGCTCCGCGATTTTGTTTAAAATAAAACCAAAATTCCTGCAAAGGCGTTCTTGGCGTTAAAATTGAAGTCGTGTCTGCCATCATTTCTCCCAATTAATGACGAATACGCGGATTCACCACGCCGTAAAGTAAATCAATAGTCAAATTCACCGCAATAATAATGGTGGCGATAATCAATACCGAACCTTGCAACACCGGATAATCGCGCGCGTGAATCGCATCAATAATCCATTTACCAATACCCGGCCAAGAAAAGATCGTTTCCGTCAGCACCGCACCGGAAAGCAGTTGCCCGACAATCAGTCCGACTACCGTCACCACCGGAATCAACGCATTACGCAAAGCGTGCACAATCACGATACGGGAGTAACTTAAACCTTTCGCTTTGGCCGTGCGAATATAATCTTCGCCCAATACTTCAAGCATTGCCGAACGGGTCATGCGAGTAATAATCGCAAGCGGAATCGTACCAAGCACAATGGCTGGAAGAATTAACGATTTCAGCGCATTTTCAAACGCGCCGGGCACACCGGAAAGCCAAGTATCAATCAGCATAAAACCGGTCGGTGTATCGATCCAAAAATCATTTTCTAAGCGTCCGCCTTGCGGCAAACCTAAGAGCGGCGAAACGTATAAAATCAGAATCAACCCCCACCAGAAAATCGGCATGGAATAACCCGTCAGTGATACAGCCGTCACCGTATGTGAAATCCAGCTCTCTTTTTTTATCGCCGCAAAAGTGCCGAAAATAATGCCCCCCAGTAACGACCAAAACAGCGCAAAAAACGCCAATTCCGCCGTTGCCGGAAAAAGCGTAAAGAATTCCGAAATGACAGGTTGCTGAGTGCGAAAAGAGGAACCGAAATCTCCTCGAATCACATTGCCGATGTAATTGAAATATTGCTGATACAAAGGCAGATCAAGGCCAAGTTGATGGATCATTTGCTGATGAACTTCCGGCGTTAAACCGCGCTCGCCCATCATAATCTCCACCGGATCGCCGGGAATAAAATGAACAAGCGCAAAGGTGATAAAAGTAATCGCAATGAAAGTAGGAATCACCATTAAAATACGTTTGAAAATAAATTTAAACATTCAATCACTCAACAAATAACAAAAAATGCGGTTAAAAATTGACCGCACTTTTCTCTTCAACATCAATGGGAAACATTAAAAACCGCCAGATTCTACCGTACTTGTCGGTATTTTTCCAAATTACCTGTTGTTATCAATCATTCCTTTTCGGCATATCGTAACGCCGGAATAAGCGGTATTACGTAATCAATATGAAGTCGATTAGCGCAGCGATTAATCAGAGAATTGACGGGCGATATAAGCCGGCTAAAAGCTCGAAGGATTCGTTGAAAGGTAAAAATAGCACCGCATTGAAAGCGCCTCCAATGCGGTGCTGTTTCCGCCCAAAACCGACAAGCGGGTTAAAATTATTTCACGTTAGCCGGAACAAGCATGATTTAATACAAGGTAAAATTACCGCACTTTTTCCAATTTCGCCAAATGCGCAATCAACCACTTAATTCCCTGCGCTTGGAATGCGATTTGCAGACGCGTGTTGTTATCCGAACCTTCCACATTAATCACCGTGCCAAAGCCGAATTTCTCGTGTTTCACTTTTTGTCCCATTTTCCATTCGTTTTCGTTTGGATTTGAATGAGACAGCGAACCGACTTTCGCCAAATTCATCGCACGTGTCACCGTGCCGCGTAAACGAATTTCTTGAATGCATTCTTGCGGTAACTCGGCAATAAAACGCGACGGCAAATGGCGTTCTTCTTTCGCATACAAACGACGACTTTCGGCATAAGAAATCGTCAATTTTTGTTTTGCGCGCGTAATCCCCACGTAAGCCAAACGGCGCTCTTCTTCCAAGCGCCCCGGCTCTTCAAAAGAACGAAAACTCGGGAACAGGCCTTCTTCTACCCCCACCATAAACACGCGAGGAAACTCTAAACCTTTTGCCGAGTGCAACGTCATCATTTCCACGCTGGATTGATGCGGTGACGCTTGCTCTTCGCCCGCTTCAAGGGAGGCGTGGGTTAAAAAGGCAGTGAGATCCGTCATTTCTTCGGCTTCATCAGGTTTTACAAATTCACGGGTTGCACTCACCAACTCTTCCAAGTTTTCAATCCGTACTTCTCCCTTTTCGCCTTTTTCTTGCTGATACATATCGTATAAACCGGAATGTTTAATCACAAAATCCGTTTGGGCAAAAAGTGGCATTTCGGCAGTGTCAAGTTGCAAAGAATTAATTAATTCTTGGAATCGTAATAATGCGGTGGAAGCGCGCCCGGTCAGCCTATTTTCTTGTGTCGCCACTTGTACCGCTTGCCATAAGGTAATTTGGCGTTCGCGCGTGAGATGACGCAACACTTCTAACGTGCGCTCGCCAATACCGCGTGTCGGCGTATTAATCACGCGTTCAAATGCCGCATCGTCTTGGCGATTATTAATCAAACGTAAATAGGCTAAAGCATCTTTGATTTCTTGGCGTTCAAAGAATCGCATTCCGCCGTAAATTCGATAAGGAATTTGGCAACGAATCAAGGCTTCTTCAATCACACGCGACTGGCTGTTACTGCGATAAAGCACCGCGCAATCGTCTAGTTTTCCGCCGTTATCCACCCAATCTTGAATTTGCGAAGCCACAAATTTAGCTTCATCTAATTCATTGAAGGCGGCGTAAATGCCCACAGGCTCGCCTTTTTCACCGTCCGTCCATAAATTCTTACCGAGGCGATCGCCGTTGTTAGCAATCAATTCGTTCGCACTGTTTAGGATATTGGCGGTAGAACGGTAATTTTGCTCAAGTCGAATGGTTTCTGCTTTAAAATCTTTCAAAAATTTTTGGATATTTTCGATCTGCGCACCGCGCCAACCGTAAATGGATTGATCGTCATCACCCACAATCATCACATTGCCGGTTTGCCCCGCCAGAATTTTGATCCATTGGTATTGGATTTTGTTGGTATCCTGGAACTCGTCCACCAAAATATGTCGGAAGCGCTGCTGATAACGCTGTAAAATCAACGGTTTTTTATCAAACAATTCATAAGCGCGAATTAAAAGCTCGGCAAAATCCACGAGGCCGGCGCGATCACAAGTATCTTGATAAATCTGATAAATCTTAATCCATTCGCGTTCTTGGCGATCGTTAAAATCTTCAATTTCGTGCGGCCGCAAACCCTCGTCTTTTTTATTGTTGATGTACCAACAAGCCTGCTTCGGCGGAAACGCTTTTTCGTCGTAGTTGTGCAGTTTTAACAAACGTTTTAACAAACGCAGCTGATCTTCCGAATCCAGAATTTGGAAATCTTGCGGCAACCCCACATCTAAATGATGCGCGCGTAACAAGCGGTGCGCGATGCTGTGAAAAGTGCCGATCCACATACCGAATAAGTTCGTTTGAGAATACTTGCCCAAGGTGGTTTGAATGCGGTGCCGCATTTCAGCTGCAGCTTTGTTGGTGAACGTTACCGCCATAATGCTGCCTTCGGAAATATTTTCCACAGCGACAAGCCATGCAATTCGATGGGTCAACACACGGGTTTTACCGCTCCCTGCGCCCGCCAACACCAAATAATTGCCCAACGGCGCGCCGACCGCTTCCCGTTGTTTATCATTCAAACCGTCAAGTAATTCGGAAATGTCCATTTTGTTTATTTTATCTGTGTAAATTTACAGGGGATTATAGTGATATTTTGACGGTTAGACAATGAGGAATTCGTCGTCCGTGGCCGATTTTGGTGCTTGATTGATGCCTTCTTGCGAATCTGCAAAGCACATCGGAAAAGGCATTGTCGAACATAAAAAATAGCACCGCATTGGAGCAAGTTCCAATGCGGTGCTGTTACGCGATACAAACGCCGGAAGTTTATTTCCGGATCGCCGCCGTTTCATTGTAATCTTCGCAAAATCGCACTTTAGCTTCGGCAATTGCTTCAGCGACGCGCAACGGCGAAACGCCGCCTTTGGCACAACGTTTATTCAAGCAAGATTGAAGTGAAAGAATTTCGTACACATCATCACCCACGACTTCACTGAATTGGCGGAATTCCGGAATAGTTAAATCTTCCAAGCCTTTGCCTTTTTTAATTGCGTAAACCACGGTTTCGCCCACGATATGATGCGAGTCACGGAACGGTACACCTTTTGCCACCAAATAATCGGCAAGCTCCGTTGCATTAGAATAGCCCTTTAACGCCGCTTCACGAGTGCGTTCCACATTTACTTTCAATTCGTCTAACACAAAGGTCGCCATATCAACGCAATCTTGCCACGTATCTAAAGCGTCAAAAATGCCTTCTTTATCTTCCTGCATATCTTTGTTATAGGCCAACGGCAAACCTTTTAAAGTCATTAACATACCGGTTAACGCCCCCATTACGCGGCCTGCTTTGCCGCGGATTAATTCGCATGCATCCGGATTTTTCTTTTGCGGCATTAAAGAAGAACCGGACGTAACACGATCGGATAATTCCACGAAATTTGCTTCGCCGCTATTGAAAATAATCATATCTTCTGCAAAGCGGGAAAGATGCGCCATACTTAATGCAGCGGTTGAAAGTAATTCGACGATATGATCGCGGTCGGACACGCTGTCCAGGCTGTTACGCGTCGCGAAGGCAAAACCCAAATCTTGTGCCAACGCCTCGCGATCTACCGCATACGCGGTACCGGCAAGCGCACCGCTACCAAGCGGGCAACTGTTCATACGTTTGTACGCATCGGCCAGACGGCCGTAATCGCGTTCAAACATTTCTACGTATGCCATGCACCAATGTGCAAAAGTAATCGGTTGCGCACGTTGCAAATGGGTGTAACCCGGCATAACAGCATCTTGCGTATTTTCCGCAGTTTGCACCAAATGTCGTTGCAAATTGCGGATGGAATCTTGCAATTCAATTACGCGCTCTTTGCACCACAATTTGATATCAAGGGCTACTTGGTCGTTACGGCTACGGCCGGTATGTAATTTTTTACCCAAATTGCCTACTTTATCGATGAGTTTACTTTCCACCCAGCTGTGAATATCTTCCGCATCGTCTTGCAAAATCGCTTGCGGATTCGAGCGCACTTCAATTAATAATTCGTTTAACGCTTGCTCCAACTGTTGTTGCTCTTCTTGCTTCAATACATTCACTTTTACCAAGGCTTTTGACCAACCGATAGAACCGGCAATATCTTGTTCCGCCAAACGGAAATCAAAACGTAATGAATCGTTAAAATCTTTAAAACGCTTGTCTGCAGCCTGCGTAAAACGTCCACCCCAAAGTGCCATAATATTTCCTCTATGTCTTATATGCGACCGCCCAAACGGCCAAGCAAAGTAATTATTTATTACATTATTATGCATAAATATGCACAAATCAAGTTTTACTTCAGAAAATAAAAAACTTCCTCAAAATCTCCCTCACCACATCATAAAAATGCCTGATTTTTTTATAACAAGAACTAGACACCACGCGGTTTTAGTGATACCTTACGCACCGCTTTTTGGACGCCAGTCCTCCATTCATTCACTCAACTCTCATTCATTCCAACGATTATTCATTATGCATTTAACAGAACTTAAAAATATGCCTGTTTCCGATCTCGTGAAACTCGGCGAAGAGCAAATGGGCCTAGAAAATTTAGCGCGTTTGCGCAAGCAAGATATTGTCTTTGCCATTTTAAAACAACACGCAAAAGGCGGTGAAGACATCTTCGGCGGCGGCGTATTGGAAATTTTACCGGATGGCTTTGGCTTCCTCCGTTCGGCAGACAGTTCCTATTTAGCCGGCCCTGACGATATTTATGTCAGCCCAAGCCAAATTCGTCGCTTCAATTTGCAAACCGGAGACAAAATCGAAGGAAAAATTCGACCGCCGAAAGAAGGCGAACGCTATTTTGCCCTCCTCAAAGTAGATCAAGTCAATGACGACAAACCGGAAGTTTCCCGCAGCAAAATCCTTTTCGAAAACTTAACCCCATTACATGCCAATTCCCGTTTAAAAATGGAACGCGGCAACGGCTCTACCGAAGATTTAACCGCCCGCATTTTAGATTTAGCCTCTCCGATTGGGAAAGGTCAGCGCGGTTTAATCGTGGCGCCGCCGAAAGCGGGTAAAACTATGTTGCTGCAAAATATCGCGCAAAGCATTACCCATAATTACCCTGATGTCGAACTTATCGTATTATTGATCGATGAGCGCCCGGAAGAAGTAACGGAAATGCAACGCTCCGTAAAAGGCGAAGTGATTGCTTCTACCTTCGACGAACCGGCAACCCGTCACGTTCAAGTGGCGGAAATGGTGATCGAAAAAGCCAAACGTTCCGTCGAACACAAAAAAGACGTGGTCATTTTGCTTGACTCCATTACCCGTTTGGCGCGTGCTTACAATACCGTCACTCCGGCATCCGGTAAAATTTTATCCGGTGGGGTGGACGCCAACGCGTTACATCGTCCAAAACGTTTCTTCGGCGCGGCGCGTAACGTGGAAGAAGGCGGCAGCCTAACTATTATCGCTACCGCGTTAGTGGATACCGGCTCAAAAATGGACGAAGTAATCTTCGAGGAATTTAAAGGCACCGGTAACATGGAATTGCACCTATCCCGTAAAATCGCGGAAAAACGCGTGTTCCCGGCAATCGACTTCAACCGCTCCGGCACCCGTAAAGAGGACTTGCTCACCGCTCCTGATGAGTTACAAAAAATGTGGATTCTACGCAAAATCCTTAATCCGATGGGCGAAGTGGAAGCGATGGAATGGCTCATTGACAAACTTGGCATGGCCAAAACTAACGAAGAATTTTTTGAAATTATGAAACGCTCATAATTCAAAACACAAAAGAAAAATAACTGTGCGGCCTCTGCACAATTCGTCGCATTTAATTAGAGGATCGGGCGCTGTAATCCAGTACTCGATCCTTTTTGTTTGGCTTGGTATGCCTGTGATTCTCGGTCAACAAAATCAAATCGATTTTAGGCTTAATCTTGTGACCGATTGTTTTCTTTAATTTTCAAAGTGTTTCTAGCTTAAGCGATAAGCATAATTTTGAAATGATGTGATGGTCGCACAAAGCGGAAAATTACACTCACAAAATAGCACCGCATTGGAAGCGGCTCCAATGCGGTGCTATTTTGGAATGCCAATCCACGTTCCGACTCAAAAGCCGTTTTTACATATTTACAGCATTCAGTTGAGCTTTAATCTTACATTTTGAAAAAAGCAAAGGTCACTTTTTATGAATGAGACGCAGTGGAAAATAAATTAATTACCAACACGCCGGCAATAATTAAGCCGATGCCGATGAGGCCCGCCGTATCAATTCTTTGCCCGAAGACAAAATAGGCGACAAGCGTAGTCAAAACAATGCCCACACCTGACCAAATCGCATAAACCAAGCCGACCGGTAACGTACGGAAAACAATGGAAACCAAATAAAAAGATACGGCATAAAGGCCTAACGAGCCGACCGTTGGTAACGATTTTGTAAAACCGTCGCTTAGTTTTAGTAAATTGGTTGCGACGATTTCCAGACAAATGGAGAACGCGAGTAAAATCCAAGGGTTCATTGATTCCTCATAAAAGAAAAGTCCTCATAAAAAAGAGGCGCAGTCTGCGCCTCTTCCGCTTAAACAAATATGTTCTTAACAATCTTGTTTACCAAATTCGGCTTGACGAAGAATATTGCGTACGGCTTCGTCAAATGCAGCAAGCACTTGTTCGGCATGTTTCGGATCGCTACCGCGGGCGTCGAGGTAGAACTTGATTTTCGGTTCCGTACCGGACGGACGGGCGATGAGACGACTACCATTTTCCAGCACGAACACCAGAATGTCACTTTGGCGATCAGTTTTGGTGTGATCGATAAATTGCGCCACATTCACACCGCCGATTACACTAGGCGGATTATTGCGAAATGCGCTCATTAATTTGCCAATTTCAGACAGATCGCTTACGCGAATAGAAATTTGTCCACTTACATAAGCGCCGAATTCTTTGGTGAATTCCGCCGCGTAATCCGCTAGGGTTTTGCCTTGTTTTTTCAGATTACGGACTAAATCCAAGAACATGATGGCGGCGGAAATGCCATCTTTGTCGCGCACTTTATCCGGGTCCACCAAATAACCGAGGGCTTCTTCAAAGCCGAATAACAAGCCTTGCACTTTACCGATATATTTAAACCCGGTGAGCGTTTCTTGTGATTCAAAACCATAGCGTTTGGCAATTTCCGCCAGCGCAGGCGAGGAAACTAAGGAGCAAGCGAATATGCCTTTTTTGCCTTGTACATGATATTGTTTTGCCAAATACCAGCCTAAGAAACAACCAACCACATTGCCGTGCAGCGGTTTCCAGTTGCCTTGCGCATCAGGCACGGCCACCGCCAGTCGATCGGCGTCGGGATCATTCGCAATAATAAATTCGGCGTTGTTTTCTTTTGCTATTTTAATCGCCAAATCCAACGCGCCTTTTTCTTCCGGATTCGGGAAGTTGACGGTCGGGAACGTACCGTCCGGCCATACTTGTTCGGCAACAATATGCGGTTGCGGCAATCCCGCTTTTGCCAAGGTTTTGCTCAACACTTCGTAACCCACGCCATGCATGGCGGTATAAACATAGTTAATATTTGCTTGTGGCTCTTTGGCGAGAGAGGCGGTTTTTGCAATATAGGCATCCACCACGGCGTCGTCTAATACCACATATTCCTGACTGCGCGGTAAATCTTTCACGCTACCGGCGGCGACCTTATCAATTAACGCCGCGATTTGTTGATCTGCCGGTGAAACGATTTGCCCACCGCCGTTCGCTTTGCCTAAATACACTTTGTAACCATTATCTTCCGGTGGGTTATGGCTGGCGGTGACCATCACACCGGCGGTAGTGTCGAAATATTGAATGGCGTAAGCCAGTACCGGTGTCGGTAATTTGCGCGGTAATAAATAAGCTTTGATACCGGCACCTGCCATAATTTCGGCGGTATCGCGCGCGAACACATCGGAGTTTTTACGTCCGTCGTAGCCAATCACAATGGAAGGTTGTTGGTCGTATTCTTTTAAGAACAATGCCAAACCGCCGGCAGCCTGCGCCACCAACACACGGTTCATGCCCATGGAACCCGCTTGCAAACGACCGCGCAAACCGGCGGTACCGAATTGTAAGCGTCCATCAAAACGCGCCTGTAATTCCGTTTCCGCTGCTTTATCGCCCGCTTTCGCCGCATTTAAAAGTGTGTTTAACTCCGCGCGGGTTTCTGCATCAGGATCTTGATTCAACCAATTTTGAGCTATATTGAAGAGAGTTGTCATAGTTCACCTTCCTAAGTTAAAAGACAATTACGAATTGCGGATAGACTAGCGGAAAAACGGTAAAATTTAAACGCCTATTTAGTGAAACTTTGATCTAAATAACACTTTTCGTACCGCCCATCGCTCATAAAAAACGGCATTCGATTTTCTCGTATGCCGTTTCTTGCAAGCCTTGATTTTACCGGTTCCAATGCGGTGCTCACAGCAACAGTGCCGAGCCCCATTTGATAATATCAAAGAAGAATTTGTTCTGGTTGGTGGCAATGCCGTCGCCACTTTTCTTCGACGTACCATCTTCGTTTTTGCTGTCATCCACCATGCCGTCTTTATATTGGCCTTTCACCACGTCCAAATCGTCGCGCGCTTGGCTGCGAAGAACCTGACAGGTTTTCGCCTCTAAGGGCTCAATTTCGCCCACTTCAGTGCGGAATTTTTTGAATTGGTAGGTGGCGTAATTCATAGATTTTTCATCTTGTTGAATGATTTTCACATAATCTTCGCCGATGATTTTTTCCAACGGATAGAAAAACACATATTGCGAATGGATATAGCTGTCTTCTTTGGCAAAATGTTGTTGTTGAATGCGCGTTAAATTTGGGTAAATACACTGTTCCGCTTGCTTGCTGGCAATCGCCCAAAGTTTGGCGTCTTTGTCGGAAAGTTGATAATCCGCACCGGCGAATTCGCCGGGAATCGGCGATTGTGACGCGCCAAAAAGACTACAAGCAGCAAGTAATAAACTCATTGTGAATGTCGCGATATATTTCATTTTAAATCCTTGTTTTTTTCAAATGGCCGAGATTCTAACAATAAGCGAAAAAGAGATAAAGCGCGAAATGAATTTAGTTTTCCGAATCCACCGAATTTCCGCTATAATGGCCGCGTTTTTTTGTCTCAAATTAAAAGGTATTCTCATGCAAAATCCAAAAGATGACGTCCTTTACGCCCCTGTCGAGTGGGTTGATCACAGCGAAGGTTACAGCGACATTCGTTATCACAAATCCGCCGACGGGATCGCGAAAATCACCATTAATCGTCCGGAAGTGCGTAACGCGTTCCGTCCTCAAACCGTGAAAGAAATGATCACCGCTTTTGCCGATGCCCGTTTTGACGAAAAAATCGGTGTTATCGTGCTAACCGGTGAAGGCGAAAAAGCGTTCTGTTCCGGCGGTGACCAAAAAGTCCGCGGCGATTACGGCGGTTACAAAGACGAAAGCGGCGTGCATCATTTAAACGTATTGGATTTCCAACGCGATATTCGCACCTGCCCGAAACCGGTGGTAGCGATGGTAGCGGGTTACGCTATCGGCGGCGGCCACGTATTACACATGCTTTGCGATTTAACCATTGCGGCGGACAACGCGATTTTCGGTCAAACCGGTCCGAAAGTGGGTTCATTTGACGGCGGTTGGGGCGCAAGCTATATGGCGCGCTTAGTCGGTCAGAAAAAAGCACGCGAAATTTGGTTTTTATGTCGTCAATATAATGCGCAAGAAGCCTTAGATATGGGCTTAGTCAATACCGTCGTGCCTTATGCTGATCTTGAAAAAGAAACCGTGCGTTGGTGTCGCGAAATGTTGCGCAACAGTCCGATTGCGCTCCGTTGCTTAAAAGCCGCATTGAACGCGGATTGCGACGGACAAGCGGGTCTACAAGAATTGGCCGGTAACGCAACCATGTTGTTCTATATGACCGAGGAAGGACAAGAAGGCCGCAACGCGTTCAACGAAAAACGTGCGCCGGATTTCAGCAAATTCAGACGTAATCCTTAATTCATATTTCAAAACGCGGTTAAAAATCTTCAGGAATTTTCGGTACTATGCTAATGCACAAACTCTCCGAATGAAGTATGAGTTCAAGTCACAAAATAGCACTGCATTGGAAGCCGCTTCAATGCGGTGCTATTTTATGAGGTCATTTCAGCCTTGTGCAACAGCTACGTAATTTCATAAATTTTGACTGCACCTTTATATTGGGAGAAAGCCATGGCAAACAAATCTTTCAATCTTTATCGCTATTCCATTCCCGTCGATAGCCAGTTCATTCTCGGTGATCGTTTTCTTAAGCGTCGCGAAGGTTTATTAGTGCGCGTCAGTTGCAGTCGTGACGGCTGGGGAGAAATCGCGCCCTTACCCGGTTTTAGCGAAGAAACGCTCGAGCAAGCACAAGAACAAGCCATCAAATGGCTGACAAATTGGCAACAAGCGAGTTGCGACGCGCCACGCGTTCCCTTGGATGGTACTTATCCATCCGTCGCTTTCGGCATCAGTTGCGCGATGGATGAAATGAAAGGTTATTTAAAAGAAGCGGCAAATTTTAATACAGCACCGCTTTGCTACGGCGATCCTGATGAACTTTATGCCGAACTGGCCGCCATTGAAGGTGAAAAAGTCGCGAAAATGAAAGTCGGTATGTACGAAGCCAATCGTGACGGTTTAATTGCCGATATGTTTTTAGAAGCCATTCCCGATTTACAATTGCGTTTAGACGCCAATCGTCGTTGGGCATTGGAAAAAGCGCTGCAATTTGCGGCTAAAGTGAAGCCCGAACATCGCGCTCGTATTCAATTTTTGGAGGAACCTTGTAAGAGCACCGCACTGAGCCTGCAATTCGCCGCGCAAACCGGTATTCCCGTGGCGTGGGACGAAACCTTACGCGACCCAAATTTCGATATAGCGACACTGGCAGAAAATCGTCCGTACTTAGTGGCTATTGTGATTAAACCAACGCTAATCGGTTCTATCGAGCGTTGCGTGGCATTAATTAATCAAGCGCGCGCATTGGGGCTCAATGCGGTGCTCAGTTCAAGTATTGAAAGCAGCCTCGGTTTAACCCAATTGGCACGCCTGGCGCAACAATACACACCGAATGTGACGCCGGGTTTGGATACCCTCGACTTAATGGCGTATCAAGTGCTTCGCCCATGGCCGGGTTCGACTTTGCCATTAATTGATCTTGATTCCGAATTTATCACTAAAATTATCTGATTCGACCACCGTTTGATTAAAAATCAGTATAATCCTCAAACCTAAAAGGAAGAGAAAATGTCGCAAAAAAACCGAATTTTGCTGCTAAATGGCCCGAATTTAAATATGTTGGGCGCGCGCGAACCGGCTTATTATGGCAGTTTATCGCTTGCTGCGATTGAATCAAATATGCAAGCGTTGGCGGCGCAAAACAATGTGGAACTTGAATGTTTTCAAGCTAATAGCGAAGAAAAATTGATCGATAAAATTCACCAAAGTTTTCAGCAAGTTGATTTTATTTTAATCAATCCGGCCGCTTACACTCATACCAGCGTAGCATTGCGCGATGCGTTGTTGGCGGTATCAATTCCATTTGTGGAAATTCACTTGTCCAACATTCATAAACGCGAGCCATTTCGTCACCATTCTTATTTTAGCGATGCGGCGCAGGGCGTAATTTGCGGATTAGGCGCCAAGGGCTATGAATTCGGCTTTTTATTTGCATTGGATTATCTTGCGAAAAAACAAGAAAATTAGGTATTTTGCGCCAAATTCATAGAATTTTGTCGCAATTTGGCTAAATTTAAGGTAATCTCTTCCGGCAAAAAAAGTTTCTGAATGACCGCATTTTTTCATGCTTTATCGTAATAAAAATGCGGTCAAAAATTTCATTATTTTTTAGGAAAAACGTATGGACATTCGTAAAATTAAAAAACTCATCGAGTTAGTTGAAGAATCCGGCATTACCGAATTAGAAGTGCAAGAAGAAGAAGGCACGGTGCGTATTAGCCGCGCCGCACCTACGACGCTACCGGCTGCGGTTCAATACGCCGCACCGGTTGCCGCGCCGGCACCAACTGCCACACCTGCACCCGCCATGCCGGCGGCGCCGACTCCGACTCCTGCAACAGATGAATTATCCGGTCATCTCGTTCGTTCTCCGATGGTGGGAACTTTCTACCGTAGCCCAAGCCCTGAAGCCAAAGCCTTCGTTGAAGTGGGACAAAGCGTAAAAGTCGGCGACGCTCTTTGCATTGTCGAAGCGATGAAAATGATGAACCGCATTGAAGCGGACAAAGCCGGCGTCGTGAAAGCCATTCTGATCAACGACGGAGAACCGGTTGAATTTGACGAACCGTTAATCGTTATCGAATAATCCTATCAATTATCTAAAATGGCGGCTTTCCCGCCATTTTTTAACAAGCGGAATTTCTTATGTTAGAAAAAGTTGTTATCGCCAATCGCGGTGAAATCGCACTGCGAATTTTGCGCGCCTGCAAAGAATTAGGCATTAAAACCGTTGCGGTACATTCCACCGCAGACCGTGAATTGAAACACGTTCTACTTGCCGATGAAACCGTATGTATCGGTCCTGCACAGTCATCCAAAAGTTATTTAAATATTCCGGCAATTATTGCCGCAGCCGAAGTGACCGGCGCTGACGCCATCCATCCGGGCTACGGTTTCCTTTCCGAAAACGCTAACTTCGCCGAACAAGTAGAAAGTTCCGGTTTTATTTTTATCGGCCCAACCGCCGATGTGATCCGTTTAATGGGCGACAAGGTATCCGCCATTAACGCCATGAAAAAAGCCGGTGTGCCTTGTGTGCCGGGTTCCGACGGTCCGTTAAGTTCCGATATTAGCAAAAACAAAGAAATCGCCAAACGTATCGGCTACCCGATCATTATTAAAGCCTCTGGTGGTGGTGGTGGTCGCGGTATGCGCGTGGTGCGTAGCGAAGATGCCTTGGAAGAATCCATCGCGATGACCAAAGCAGAAGCCAAAGCCGCATTTAATAACGACATGGTTTACATGGAAAAATATTTGGAAAATCCACGCCATGTAGAAATTCAAGTGTTAGCCGATACTCATGGTAATGCCGTGTATCTTGCCGAGCGTGATTGTTCCATGCAGCGTCGCCACCAAAAAGTGGTGGAAGAAGCGCCTGCGCCGGGCATCAGTGAGGAAGTGCGTCGCGACATCGGCTCCCGCTGTGCAAAAGCCTGCGTAGAAATTGGTTATCGCGGTGCAGGTACCTTTGAGTTTTTGTATGAAAACGGCGAATTCTATTTCATTGAAATGAACACCCGTATCCAAGTAGAACATCCGGTGACCGAAATGATTACCGGCGTGGATTTGGTGAAAGAACAATTGCGCATCGCTTCCGACTTACCGATTTCCTTTAAACAAGAAGACATTAAAGTGAAAGGGCACGCCATCGAATGCCGTATTAACGCGGAAGATCCAAAAACCTTCCTCCCTTCCCCCGGTAAAGTGGCACATTTACACTCCCCGGGCGGCTTGGGCGTGCGTTGGGATTCTCACATTTATGCGGGCTACACCGTTCCACCGCATTATGACTCGATGATCGCCAAACTGATTACTTATGGCGATACGCGTGAAGTGGCAATCCGTCGCATGCAAAACGCATTATCGGAAACCATCATTGACGGCATTAAAACCAACATCCCATTGCATGATCTAATTTTAGCAGACGAGAACTTCCAAAAAGGCGGTACCAATATTCACTATTTGGAGAAAAAATTAGGCATGCACGATTAATCATGCTCAAACAGGAAAAACGGCTTACCCAAAGTAAGCCGTTTTGTTTTCAATGCGGTGCCAATCTGCAAAGACGGCGCGTTCAATGCGGTGCTAATTGGAAGGTTCAATTTTCGCCTCAAGAATCTTTACTAAGGCGCATTCAGCTCACCGCAAACGATTACAAGCTTAATAAAAGCCAAAAGATAAAATGCACGGAACAAGCCTCAAGGCTTCGGGAAAATCGCGCCTAAGCTGATCGCTTTTTGCGCGCCCGTTACTTCCGGCACATTGCCGGATTGATTGTGCATTCGACGGTAGGCCAACCAAGCAAAGGCAGCCGCTTCCACATAATCCGGATCCAAGCCGAAATCACTCGTCGTGCTAATTTGCCATGGTGTTAAATGCTCGGCAAGACGTTGCATCATCAATCTATTTTTTACGCCGCCACCACACACCAGCAGGCGTTTGGCCAGTGGCGTATCAATGTTTTTCAAGTTGTCAGCAATGGTGCGAACGGTAAACTCCACCAACGTAGCTTGCACGTCTTGCGCTGAAATCGGCAACGAAAGCGCACTTGATTGTTCACGCGTTTTTTCGATTTTGGCTTCCAACCAAGACAAATTGAAAAGCTCGCGCCCGCTACTTTTTGGCGCGCTCAGCCGGCAAAAAGGTTCGTCTAACAGTTCGCGCAATAATGCTTCGTTCAATTTTCCCATCGCTCCCCAAGCGCCGTTCTTGTCGTAAGAGACGCCTTGATATTTTTCGATCCATTGATCCAACAAGGTGTTGCCCGGGCCGGTATCGAACCCCATCACCGGGTGATGCGGAATCAGCAAC
The DNA here is from genome assembly GCF_041734645.1 of Aggregatibacter sp. HMT-949. NCBI lineage: Bacteria > Pseudomonadati > Pseudomonadota > Gammaproteobacteria > Pasteurellales > Pasteurellaceae > Aggregatibacter > Aggregatibacter sp. HMT-949. Next base: position 1,469,859 of record NZ_CP162010.1, read on the forward strand.
GAAACATTACTGATGCCGCCAATATTCAACACCGCCGTAGCGAAATTCGGATCAAAAAATATCGCTTGATGAAAAGCCGGCACCAAGGGCGCGCCTTGTCCGCCGAAAGCCATATCTTTACGCCGAAAATCCCCCACAACGGTGATACCGGTGCGGGCGGCAAGCAAATTCATATCGCCGATTTGCATGCTAAAGGGAAACTCGCCGTGCGGTGCATGCCATACCGTTTGTCCATGGCAACCGATAGCACGGATTTGCCCGGCTGAAATTTGATGGGTCTGTAAAAAACGATTTACGCAATCGGCATATAGTAAAGCGAATTGATGATCCAATTCGCCTAATTGTTGCAAGGTAGTTATGCCGGAGCGCACCAATGCGGTGCTGTTTTCACGTATCAATTGCGGCATGGGTGTGAAATCCGTTGCAACGCATATTGGTTGCGACGAAGCAAAATCCAGTAGTGCCAGATCTACGCCGTCAAGGCTGGTGCCGGACATTATGCCGAGATAATATTCCGTGTGCATGTTAATTTAACGCGTAAGGCAAGGGTTGAACGACAAGTGTGGTTTCATCTTGCGCTAAACGAAAAACTTGTGTCGGATCGATGTCATTATTCAGCACCACGAGCAGCCACAACAGGCCGTCTAAATTCACCGCATTTATGATACTGCCGGTTTTACGCCAATTGGACTCAAGCCGCATTTCGATTTCGCTGCCAATTGCCGGTAGCGTTTGAGTTTTGCCTTTTAAAATAAACATCGCACGTTTATTGGCGCCACGATATTTTGCACGTGCCACCGTTTCTTGCCCGATATAGCAACCTTTAGTGAAGGAAATGGCTTGCTCAATGGCCTGTAAATTTAACGCTTGTGGAATAAATAGGTTTTGCGTTGCCGCGCTTAAATTCGGTAGTCCCGCTTGAATATCCGCGCTTTCCCATATTTTTTCATCCGCATTGAAATTAATCGGCAAAGCACTTTCGTTTAACAAAATTGCGCGCTGTTCATCGATTTCCAGCGTAAAACGCGGTTCGATTTTGCCGCATTTTTTGCCGATCAAACCGACGATTTGCCAATCGCGCAAATCAAAACTGATTTTGGAAAACACCGCATATTTTTTCAGCGCATCTAAGGCGCTCGGCAACAAGTCTTTTTTTATCAACAAAAAGAACTGCTCGGAATCGACCTTCAACAAACGAAAAATCGCGTTCATTTTGCCTTTCGGATCACAATGGGCGGCAAGCGTATTCGCGCCACTTGGTAAGGCGATTAGGTCGGCGGTAAGTTGACCTTGTAAATATTTTTCCGCGTCCGCACCGTGCGCTTCAATAAGCTGATATTGATCAAGTCGAATGAATTGGGACATGCCGTTCTCCTATTCTAAATTCTGAATTTGCTCGCGCATTTGTTCGATAAGCACTTTGAGTTCCACTGCCGAAGCCGTAATGTCCGCATTAATGGATTTAGACGCCAAAGTGTTCGATTCACGATTGAGTTCTTGCATCATAAAATCCAATTTGCGTCCCACTGCACCGCCTTTTTTCAGAATATTGGCGGTTTCTTTCACGTGCATTTGCAGACGATCCAATTCTTCCGCCACGTCCACGCGTTGCGCCAGTAAAATCATTTCTTGCTCGACGCGTTGCGGATCAAGATTAATTTGCGCCTCTTCGAAACGTTGCAACAAACGCTCGCGTTGCCATTGCAAAACCGCCGGCATTTGCACCCGCACTTTATCCGCTTCGATGGAAATGGCGTCTAAACGTTGTTGAATAATGCCTTGCAATTTCTCGCCTTCGCGACCACGCATTGCAATGAAATCACGCAACAGTTCGTCAAAAGCCAGCAATAAATCTTGGCTAATGACGTCCAAATCTTCTTGAGCTTCCACCACGCCGGGATAACGCAACACCTCGGTGAGATTAATCTCGCCTTCGCCCGCTTGAGCTTTAAGCCATCGCAACGATTGAATCACTTGATCGGCGAGTTCCTTGTTTAAATTCAGCACCGCATTGGCGGATTTTTTGCTTTCGATGCGCAATGCACATTCGATTTTGCCGCGCGTTAAATTTTGTCGAAGTTTTTCACGAAGGGTATTTTCCAAGCCGCGGAACTGTTCCGGCAAGCGGAAATAATTTTCTAAATAACGTTGATTTACGGAACGCATCTCCCACACGGCATCGCCCCAGTCTTTTTTTATTTCAAGGCGCGCAAAGGCCGTCATACTATAAATCATAAGCTCTCCTCATCTTTTGTCTTAATTGATTCGGCATTTATTGTAGCGATCAGGCGGGGGAAAAGAAATATTGAGTTAGCCCGCAAAACTCGCAAACCATCCCAAATTTGCCCCAACTTGTGCCGCAATGTTTAAGACGCCGAAGAGGATAATAAAGCCGATCATAAAATTGCCGCCGTACACTTTATAACTCGCTTGCGGGAATTTTTGACGGCTGGCGCGCACCAGTAAAGCCGGCACGATTGCCGCCCAAATGGTAGCGGCAAGACCGGCGTAACCGATGGCGATGACAAAACCGTAAGGGAATTGGAGACTCAACAATAACGGCGGTAAAAAGGTGACTAATGCGGTTTTACTTCTGCCGGCAAAGCTGTCGTCGAAGCGGAGTAAATCGGCTATATAGTCGAATAAACCGAGGGTTACGCCCAAAAATGAGCTGGCAATCGCCATGTAGGCGAAGAAATTTAAAATCACCGCAATGTAATCGGTTTCGATATATTTGTGCAAAGCTTCAAGCAAGGCGGACACATCGCCACCTTTTTCGATCACCGGTGCAAACTCGCTGCGTGGCAAATTGCCTTGAATGGCCAACTGCCACAAAATATAAATCACTAACGCCAGACCGGTGCCGATAAAAATGGATTTCATCACACGACCGCCATCGCGATGATAATATTTAACCAAACTCGGAACGTTGCCATGGAAACCGAAAGACACCAAACACACCGGTAATGCGGTCAGTAAATAAGGCAAATATTGCTGTTCGCCCGTCGCAACGGTGTTCAATAATACATCAGATTTCACCGATCCGAGTAGGCCGGCGGTTGAAAGAAAAAAGGCAATAACCATTCCGCCTATCAATGCGGTGGTAAAACGATCCACCGCTTTGGTGGAAAGCCAAACAAAAGCGGCTAAAACCAAACAGAAAATCAACGAACCGGAAGTACGCCCGATATCCACCGCGCTTTCGGCGGAACCGAAGGCTTGGTTAAGCAGGTTCTGGGTAATACCGCCGCCCGAGGTAATATAAGCGTAAGTTAAAATATACAATACGAAAGCGACGGATAAACCGTTTAACAGGTTCCAACCTTTACCGAGCAAGTCTTTTACGATAGTGTCGAAACTGGCACCGGTCGGGTAATGCAAATTGGCTTCCAAAATCATTAAGCCCGAAGTGGTCATACAAAACCAGGTATAAATCAAGGCAAGAATCGAACCGATGAACCACACGCCGGCGGTGGAAGTTGGATTGGCGAGCATACCTGCGCCGATTGCGGTGCCGGCAATAATCATCGCGCCGCCTAACAAAGAAGGAGATTTTTGTTGTGTCATAAAAGATTCCCTAGCGTAAAATTTGCACTATTATAGTAGTACAAAGGTAAAAGGCAATATTTTATTCTCGACAAACTTTGACATAAAAATTTATAATTGCCCCCCTCATTTGGAGTACAAAAAAGGAATCAACGATGAAAAAACAACTTAAATCCTTCGCTTTTGCCGCTGCAGCCGCTTTTGTGCTTAACGCATGCGCCGATTCGGCCTCAATTAATCAACAAGCGGCCGCAAATTACGCGCAAGAAATGGGTAAAATCCGCAGCCAGGGCGGCGTGGACAACAGTTCGCAAACAGCCAAACGCGTACACCGCATCTTTAACAAAATGGTGCCTTACGCCAATAAAGAAAATCAAACCGGTCAACCGTTTAACTGGCAGATTACAGTCATTAAATCCAAAGAACTCAACGCTTGGGCAATGCCGGGCGGCAAAATGGCGTTTTATACGGGCTTAGTGGATTCCTTAAAATTAAACGATGATGAAATTGCTACCGTGATGGGACACGAAATGGCGCATGCACTGAAAGAACACGGTAAAGCTGAAGCGAATTTCGGTATGGCGACGGGCATCGCTGCTTCTTTAGGGCATGTGGCACTTTCTACTGTGATCGGTTCCGATGCCAGTGAATTAGCGATTGGACTGACCAAAAATTACGGTTTGGATAAACCATTTTCACGCAGTGCGGAAACCGAAGCGGACGAAGTGGGCTTAATGCTGATGGCGAAATCCGGTTTTAATCCGCAAGCCGCGCCGGGATTATGGGAGAAAATGAAAAAAGCCTCCGGCGGTTCGGAAGGCGTATTGGACGCCTTGGCTTCTACACACCCGACCGATGAAGCGCGCCAAGAAAATTTGCGTCGCTTGTTACCGGAAGCAATGAAACTTTATCAAGCCGCGAAAAAATAAAAATACAAAAACAAACCGCACATTAAAGTGCGGTTTTTTATTGCAATCGACTGTTGTCGTCGGACGTCTGAATCAGCACCGCATTGAAAGCGGAAAGCGCGCCAATAGCGGCTCCAATGCGGTGCTGTTTTAGTCCCTCACCAACATTGGTTTCAAGAACCGCGCCGTATGCGAGTCTTCTGCATTCGCCACCTCTTCCGGTGTACCGACTGCAATAATTTGTCCGCCGCCACTGCCGCCTTCCGGTCCAAGATCTACAATCCAGTCGGCGGTTTTAATCACGTCGAGATTGTGTTCGATCACCACAATAGTGTTACCTTGATCGCGTAGTCGGTGCAACACTTCAAGAAGTTGTTTGATATCCGCAAAGTGTAAACCGGTGGTTGGTTCATCCAGAATATACAGCGTTTTACCCGTATCGCGTTTGGAAAGTTCGGTCGCTAATTTTACGCGTTGCGCTTCACCGCCGGAAAGCGTGGTTGAAGATTGCCCCAAGCGAATATACGACAAGCCCACATCCATTAAGGTTTGCAATTTACGCGCAATCATCGGAATCGCATCGAAAAACTCGCGCGCTTCTTCCACCGTCATATCCAGTACTTGATGAATAGTTTTGCCTTTGTAACGAATTTCCAAGGTTTCGCGGTTATAGCGTTTGCCTTTACATTGGTCGCACGGCACATATACGTCCGGTAAAAAATGCATTTCCACTTTGATTACGCCATCACCCTGACAGGCTTCACAACGCCCGCCACGCACATTGAAACTGAAACGCCCAGGATTATAACCGCGCGCACGCGCTTCCGGCACGCCGGCGAATAGTTCGCGAATCGGCGTAAACAAACCGGTATAAGTCGCCGGATTAGAACGCGGCGTGCGTCCGATCGGGCTTTGGTTAATATCGATGACTTTATCGAAATGTTCCAATCCTTCAAGAGATTTGTATGGTGCATAATCAGTTTTATCTGCACGATTTAAGGCGTTTTGCGCTAATGGAAATAATGTATCGTTAATCAAGGTTGATTTTCCGGAACCCGATACACCGGTGATACAGGTGAACAAACCTACCGGAATATCCAAGTTTACGTCTTTTAAGTTGTTACCTGACGCACCTTTGAGCTTGAGCCATTTTTTCTTATTCAATGCGGTGCGTGTTGTCGGTACCGCAATTTTCTCTTTGCCCGACAAGAATTTTCCGGTAATCGAGTTCGGGTTTGCCATAATTTCTTGCACGTTACCTTGCGCGATCACCTGCCCACCATGCACACCGGCCCCCGGACCGATATCAATAATATGATCAGCCGCACGAATGGCGTCTTCGTCGTGTTCCACCACGATTACGGTATTACCGAGGTTGCGCAAATGCATCAAGGTATTGAGCAAGCGTTCGTTATCGCGTTGGTGCAAGCCGATGGATGGTTCGTCCAACACATACATCACGCCTACCAAGCCCGCACCGATTTGGCTTGCCAAGCGAATCCGCTGCGCTTCACCGCCCGACAGGGTTTCCGCCGAACGGGAGAGGGAGAGATAACTCAACCCGACATTCACCAAGAACTGTAAACGCTCGCGGATTTCTTTTAAGATCTTCTCAGCGATTTGCGCTTTCTGTCCATGTAATGAAAGTGTGGTAAAAAATTCTAGCGTTTGGCCGATACTTTTTTCCGAAATCATCGGCAAATTAGTTTGCCCAATATAGACATTGCGTGCTTCAGGACGTAAACGCGAACCGCCACAATCCGCACAAGGACGATTACTGATATTTTTCGCCAATTCTTCGCGCACTGACATGGACTCCGTTTCTTTATAACGACGCGCCATATTGTTCAAAATGCCTTCAAACGGGTGCTTACGAATCACCACATCGCCACGATCATTCATATATTGGAACTCGATTTCTTCCTTACCGGAGCCGTGCATAATGATGTGCCGAATATTCTTCGGCAGGGTTTCATAAGGCGCCTCTACATCGAAATCATAATGCTTAGCAAGCGACGTTAGCATTTGATAATAATAGAAATTACGACGATCCCAACCTTTCACCGCCCCTCCGGCAAGAGAAATGCTCGGATTTTGCACCACGCGTTCTTCATCGAAATATTGCTGTACGCCCAAGCCGTCGCAAGTCGGGCAAGCACCCGCCGGATTGTTAAAAGAAAATAAACGTGGCTCAAGTTCAGGTACCGAATAACCGCAGTGAGGGCAAGCGAAGTTAGCGGAGAACATCAGTTCTTCCGCTTTCGGGTTATCCATATCTGCCACAATTGCTGTGCCACCGGAAAGCTCCAATGCGGTCTCAAAAGATTCCGCCAAACGGGTTGCCAAATCCGAACGCACTTTAAAGCGATCCACCACCACTTCGATGGTATGTTTTTTCTGTAATTCGAGCTTCGGCGGATCGGAAAGGTCGCAAATTTCTCCGTCAATACGCGCGCGAATATAACCTTGTGCAGCAATGCTTTCGAGAATCTTTACATGTTCGCCTTTACGATTTTTCACCACCGGTGCAAGCAACATCATTTTGGATTCTTCCGGCTGGCTCAACACTTTATCCACCATTTGGCTAACGGTTTGTGCCGTCAGCGGAACATCGTGATTCGGACAACGTGGTTCTCCTACGCGTGCAAACAACAAACGCAGATAGTCATAAATTTCGGTGATCGTTCCCACAGTAGAACGCGGATTATGTGAGGTAGATTTTTGTTCAATGGAAATTGCAGGCGATAAGCCTTCAATAGAATCCACATCCGGTTTTTCCATTAAAGATAAAAATTGACGTGCATAGGCAGACAAGGATTCCACATAACGACGTTGGCCTTCGGCATAAAGTGTATCGAATGCTAAGGAAGATTTACCCGAACCGGATAAGCCTGTAATAACGATGAGTTTATCGCGAGGAATGGTTAAATTGATGTTTTTCAAATTGTGGGTTCGCGCCCCACGAATATCGATATTTTCCATAAATAACTTGTTTGGATAGAAATAATTTTCAAAATTGCGCGCATTATCGCACATTTCAATATCTGCACAAATATCCAGTTAAATTTTATGGATCTTTTGCAAAATTTAAGGCAGAATAGCCGCACTTTTTTATTGAAAATATGAGGATTTTTATGGCTGGAGTAAATAAAGTCATCATCGTGGGTCATTTAGGTAATGATCCGGAAATTCGCACGATGCCAAACGGTGATGCGGTGGCAAACATTAGCGTGGCGACCAGTGAAAGCTGGAATGATCGTAACACCGGCGAACGTCGCGAGGTAACCGAATGGCACCGCATTGTATTCTATCGTCGCCAAGCGGAAATTTGTGGCGAATATTTACGTAAAGGCTCGCAAATTTATGTAGAAGGTCGTTTACGTACCCGTAAATGGCAGGATCAAAACGGTCAAGATCGCTATACCACCGAAATCCAAGGAGATGTGATGCAAATGCTCGGCAGCCGCAACCAAAATGCCGGTGGTTACGCAGCATCAGATATGGCGCAAAGCGCACCGCAAGCGTCTTACCAATCTCGCTCAAACAACAACTTCCAATCTTCCCGTCCGACTGCGCAACAAACTGCACCACAGCCGGAAGCGCCGATGGATGGATTCGATGACGATATTCCGTTTTGAGTTACATATAAATTAAAAATGATAAAGGGTCTGATGTTATGTCAGACCCTTTGTTTTTTGTAGCGTAAAGTCGGTGTATTTTTAGCGCAAAAGTGCGGTCATTTTTCTGTGCGTTTTTCCAACTTAAATTTTCCCTTAGATCTGGAAATAGCGTGGCAAGCAACTGCACTTTTAAAATATAGAGTAAGAAGGCATAATTTAAGCCCTCATTTTCAGAATTATTTGTTTAGGAGCAAAAGATGAAGATTTTATTATTGGATGGTGGTAAAAATTTCGGACATTCACATGGTGAGTTAAATCACACACTTCACAAAAAAGCGAAAGAAATTTTGACCGCACTTGGACACAATATAAAAGAAACCGTGATTGATGCCGGCTATGATGTTGAAGCAGAAATCGAAAAATTCTTGTGGATGGATGCCGTGATTTGGCAGATGCCAGGTTGGTGGATGCACGAACCTTGGACAGTGAAAAAATACATAGACGAAGTATTAACCGCCGGACACGGCAAGCTTTACCACAGTGATGGCCGCCATCGTGTTAATCCAACTGAAGGCTACGGCACAGGTGGCTTGTTGCAAGGCAAAAAACACATGCTTTCACTTACTTGGAATGCGCCGATTGAAGCCTTCACCCGCGAAGGTGACTTCTTCGAAGGTAAAGGTGTGGATGCTTTATACATGCACTTCCACAAACTCAACGAATTCATCGGCTTGACCCGTTTGCCGACATTCTTATGTAACGATGTGATTAAAAATCCACAAGTAGAACAATACTTGGCCAATTACCAAGCACATTTGGAAAAAGTGTTTGGCTAATTACACAATATGAGTTTAGAAGGTGGGCATTTTTGCTCACCTTTTTTATTTCAAACGCTTATCAAACTTCCTGATGGGGAGAGGGAAAGTGAATAGGCCGAGTTTAGATAAAACAAGGGCGCAAGTTTCGAAGAAGATTTGCAAAAATACCTAAAAATTTGACCGCTCTTTGGCATAAAAAGGCCGTCTGAAATTTAAGTTTCAGACGGCCTTTTATGTTTGAATTATTTACGACTTAAATACATTGGAATATCAGCTGTAGCTTGTTAAGGTATTTGTTGGAACTAGGCTACGACTACTAAAATTCCTTGCGAAATGCCAACGGTGTTTTCGGCATTTCTTTCTTAAAAAATTTGCCGAAATGCGTGGCCTCTTCAAAGCCGAGTTGCCACGCGATTTCTTTGACGGATGCTTTCGTATAAGCCAACAATCGCTTGCTTTCCAATAAAATCCTTTGATTAATGAACTGTTTTGCCGTTAGCCCCGCATATTGCCGGCAGGTTTGATTCAGTGTTTTTTCGTGGCATGAAAGCGCGTCAGAGTAAAACGCCAGTTGGTGCTGTATGGAAAAATGCGTTTCCAGCAACGCATAAAATGCCTGCCAACGCTGCTTGGGGAGGTCGGGCAGGGCGTTTTGTGGCGAATACACCGACGACAGACAAGTTAAATAAAATTGCCGAAGAATTAACCGCACAATTCGGTATTAAAGCGTACGTTATCGCTATCGATTTAGCCGAATCTAATGCTGCCAAACGCATTTTTGAGCAAACTCAGGCGTTAGGTATTCAAGTCGATTATCTGATTAACAATGCGGGTTTGGGCGGGCATGGCAAATTTGCCGAGCGGGATTTGGCAGATGAAATGCATATGGTGCAAGTGAATATTATCGCGTTGATGGCGTTAACCAGACTGTATCTGCCGGCAATGTTAGCGCAGCAGTCAGGCCGAATTTTGAATGTTTCGTCCACAGCATTATTTATGCCCGGCCCGAAGCAGGCAGTGTACTACGCCACCAAAGCTTTCGTGACTTCATTCAGCCAAGCCGTGGCGCAGGAAGTATCAGAAAGCGGTGTGACAGTTACGGCGCTTTGCCCTGGCGCAGTAGCAACGGGATTTGTGGCGGCTGGCAATTTGCAAGGTGTGGCCGCTTGGGATAACGCAAAATCGGTGCAATCCATGGCACAGTATGGCCACAAGACGATGATGCGCGGCGAATTGGTGGCATTTAACGAAGGAAAACTGCGTTTTATGCTGGATTGGATCATTCCGTTCCTACCACGTCGTTTGGTACTGAAAATGTCGCAAATGGCGATGGAGAAGAAATAATTTCTTTGTCATAAAAAATCCCCTAACGCTTTACGCGAGGGGATTTTTGTTTTTAAAGATGTGATATTTATTTCAATCCTTTTTTCACTAAATCTTCATATCCGCCATGATTGGTCACATTGGTGTAGCCGGCATTTTTTAACTCGGTCAATGCAGTTTCTGCACGGCGACCACTGCGGCAATAGAGATTAACAGGTGCGTTTTTGTCTGGACTAACTGCTTGAATGCGTGCAAGGATTTGATCGTGCGGAATGTTCACCGCATCTTGTAAATGACCTGCGTTAAATTCATCTGCAGAACGCACATCAATCCAAACTCCTTTTGCTTTTTCAGGTTGTGCCATATTTTGTGTCGTTTGTGATGCAGTATCAGCAGAAGCAACAAAAGGCGCGCTAATCGCCGCGGCAGAAAGCACCGCTGTGAGCAATTTTTTCATCATTCAATCTCCAATTAGGTAGAAAATAATCGTCTTACTGGTTTTAAAAACCGTATTAAGTTAATGGCCATATTACCCTCAAATATGAAGATAATAAACTGTAAATTAAACAAAAAATAATTTTCTAAAAAACACCTGAAATTTTGACCGCTCTTCCGCATAAAAATCCTCCCATCCTATTATTCGCCTAAAAAATAAAAATTTAACCATTTTTTCGTTTGGAAAAGTGTATAAATATAAACTTATATTGTTAGAAAAAGTGTATTCAGTGCTGTATAATTAGCCTATATCCGTTGTTTTGGAGAGGCGTTATGCAGCGTAAAATCATGCAATCATTAGAAAAATGGAAACATAAAACAAACCGCAAACCATTAATTATTCAAGGAGCAAGACAGGTAGGGAAAACCTGGGGGATGAAACACTTTGGCGAGCAATCATTTGAAAAAGTAGCGTATATCAACTTTGATAATAATCCTCGAATGAAAACGTTATTTTCTGGCGACTATGATATTGAGCGTTTGATACTTGGTTTGAAAATTGAAAGCGGTGTCGATATTCAAGCAGAAAACACTCTGATTATTTTTGATGAAGTACAAGAAGTCCCGCAAGCATTATCATCACTCAAATATTTTTACGAAAATGCACCTCAATTTTATATTGTCACGGCAGGCTCATTGCTTGGGGTGTCACTACATCATCAAGTCTCTTTTCCTGTCGGCAAAGTGGACTTTCTACCGCTTTATCCTATGGATTTTCACGAATTTTTAACCGCACTTGGCAAACAAGATTTGGTGAAATTGCTTGAGCTGAAAGACTGGTCGCTAATTTCAGCCATGAAAACCACCTATATTGATTTACTCCGTCTATATTATTTTGTCGGCGGTATGCCTGAAGCGGTAAAAGTATTTATCGAAACACAAAATGTCGATGAAGTGCGTCAAGTGCAACGTAACTTATTGATGGCATATGAACAGGACTTTTCCAAACATATTCACGATGGTCAAACCGTGCAAAAAGTGCGGTCAATTTGGGCTTCCATTCCTGAACAGCTTGCCAAAGAAAATAAAAAATTTATCTATGCTCAGCTACAAAAAGGGGCGAGAAGCAAAGACTATGAAATTGCTCTGCAATGGCTAAAAGACAGCGGATTAGTGCATAGCGTGCCTCGTGTGAAGAAACCACATTTACCGCTTTCTGCCTATCAAGATAACGCCTTTAAATTGTATGGGTTAGATGTCGGGCTACTTGCCGCACAAAGCAATTTGGATGCCAGCGTACTGCTAGAAGGTAGCCGTATTTTTACCGAATTTAAAGGTGCTTTAACCGAACAATATGTCTTGCAACAACTGATAGCTACGCAAGAAAATCCCGTTTTTTATTGGGCGACTGAAAAAGGCACGGCAGAAATCGATTTTATTGTACAACGTAAGCAAGCTGTGATTCCGATTGAAGTCAAAGCAGAAGAAAATTTAAAAGCGAAAAGTTTGAAAGTGTATGTAGAACAATTTCAGCCCGAGCAAGCAATTCGCTTTTCAATGGCGGATTATAGGGAGCAGGATTGGATGGTGAATGTGCCGTTGTATGGGATAGATTTTATTAGTTTATAGTTATAGGAAGTAAAATGAAAACATACGAAATTAGTAGTATTAATGAGTTGAATAATCTTATTCAAAAATTAGGAGAACCTAAACAGGGAACCACTCGTTTTTTTAGAGGGCAAGCAGACAAAAAGTGGGGCATGAATCCAAGTATCTTTAGAAAGCCATATCTTATTGAGAATGAGGATAAAATTATTAAAGATGTATTAACTAATTGTCCAGATGATTTTTTACCTACTGATACTTTGTTTGAGAAGCTGGTGAAATTACAGCATTATGGTTGTAAAACAAGGCTTTTGGATTTAACCACAAATGCTTTGGTTGCTTTATATTTTGCTTGCCATGAGAAGAAACATCATCAAACAAATGGAGAATTAATCATTTTAGACATTCCGAATGATCAAATAAAATATTTTGATAGTGACACAGTTGCTATTTTATCCGCTATTAGTGTACAACCAATGGATTTTGAAATAACAAAAAGTATTAAAGTTTCTGAAGATCAAAAAACATTAAAAGAGAATGATTATATAATTAAACAATATGAAAATATTCATAATTATGATGAAAATAGAACTCGAATATACCAAAGCTATAATATAGATTTACCAGATGTGAATGAATATTCTAGATTAATTAAGTCAGTAGCAAGAAAAGAAGGAGAAGATGCATTCAAACAATCATTTAATGAACAAAAAGAAATAATAAAATTGCTTCATGACGTTAGGGCAGATAAGCCAAGTTTTCGTCCTAAAATAGAATGTAGTGATTTGGAGAGAGTACTTTGTGTGAGAGCTAAACTTAATAATGCTAGAATATCACGCCAACAAGGTTGCTTTTTATTATATGGACTTGATAAAAACAAATTACAACCTGCAAAAGTTCCTGAAGAATGGCAGCAAAAAATAGATGGTAAGAAAATTATTGTAAAAAATAAGGCTAAAATAATGGAAGAACTTAAATCCTTTGGAATTAGCACTCAAACTTTATTTCCTGAATTAGAAAAACAAACCATAGAAATAATTGAGCGATATAAATAGTAAAGTAAACTAATTTCTAGTTGCAAAGGCATATTTCTACCTCTCAAAACTGTAGCCATCAATTTTTTATCATTTAATCTTCTTTAGGAGATGTATTTTAAGTTAGCAATTATGTTACTTACAAACACAAAATGAGACATTCCATGAGTTTCTTTAATAGGAAATTTAAGAAGAGTTAAGGAACAAACTGTCAGATATTGAAGGTAAGTTGCAAAAACACCTCAAAATTTGACCGCACTTTGTTATGAAAAAGCCGTCTGAAATTTCAGACAGCTTTTACTTTTAGCGCATCCACAATCAACTTAAACACATTGGAATACCCGCGGCGGCTGAGGTAGTAGAGGTAAAGCGGATCGTAAGTGATGGCTTATTCAGGCAACAGCTCGACCAGTTGCCCCGAATGGAGTGCTAAAAAAACCATCTTCTAAAAATCCCCTTTGACATCCCCCATCTTTACCGTGTTAAACGATGAGAACCGCCATCAAATCCTGCGCGTGCTGTGGGAACACGGCAAGATGAATGTCAATGAGCTGACCGAGCATCTGCATCTGTCGCGCCCTGCGGTGTCGTACCATTTGAAAATTATGTTGCAAGCCGGTGCGGTGGCGGTGGAGCAGGTCGGCAAAGAGCGGTTTTACAGTATTGCCATGGCGGATGCGGTGGCGAGGTTGAAACAGCTTGCCGATTTGATGGCTCAAAATTGCCCGCTTTCAAAGAAATGCTGAAAAAATGGGCGAAAGCCAGCACGCAAAACGACACGCTGCTTATCATGCAAATCAATCATGCGGGCAAACAGTCGCCTGCGGTGGTCAATAAAACGCCGCTTGCGCCGAGCGCCGTGCCGCTGGTGGGCATGGATGGCTTTATCAATCCGCCGCGTGAATTGAGTGCCGATGAAATCAACGGGCTGATTCAGCAATTCGTACAAACTGCCAAAATTGCCGAACAGGCAGGCTTTTCAGGCGTACAAATTCACGCCGCGCACGGCTATCTCATCAGCCAATTCCTCTTGCCACACCACAACCGCCGCCAAGACCAATGGGGCGGCAGCTTGGAAAACCGTATGCGCTTCCTTTTGGAAACCTACACCGCCACCCGCGCCGCTGTGGGTAAAGATTTCTTGGTGGGCGTAAAACTCAATTCGGCAGTTTTCCCAAAGGCGGTTTTGACGAAAGCAAATCGGTGCAAATGGTACAAAAACTGTCGGGAATGGGCATTGATTTTATTGAAGTTTCCGGTGGAAACTACGAAAGCCCGCAAATGCTCGCCGCCAAAGACAGCACCCGCAAACGCGAAGCCTTCTTTATCGATTACGCCGAAAAAGCCCGTGCAGTCAGCCAAGCCCGCTGATTATCACAGGAGGCTTCCGTTCACAAAGCACCATGGAAGACACACTCGCCAGCGGGCATCTGGATTTGGTCGGCGTCGCCCGTCCGTTTGCCTTAGTGCCTGATTTGGTAAACAAAATGCAAAACGGCACTTACCAGACCGTGCAAACCGACCGCATTCAAACGGGCGTAGCGTTTGTTGATAAAAAAGCAGGCGCGATGTTGGAAATGAACTGGTATATGACGCAAATGGACTTGATCAGACAAGGCAAACAGCCTGCTCTAAAACTATCAGTTTGAGGCCTTCAAGCAAGCCGAAAAAACATTCGTACATAATAGGATGCTGAAATCCTAGGCGTATTTAGGGTAAACAAAAAGCATTAAGGCACGAATTCACGGACTTAGTCGTTGAGTTGAATACGTCCTCGCACTTTTTAAGTATTAACCTTTTTTCACCCGTTTAATGGCCTAATGCGTTTCCAAACCAACTATCGGCGGACTCCAATGCGGTGCTATTTCAATAGCTCAATGCGGTGCTGTTTCGGTAGCTCAATGCGGTGCTATTTTGGTAGCTCAATGCGGTACTATTTCGGTAGTTCAATGCGGTGCTATTTCGGTAGTTCAATGCGGTGCTGTTTCGGTAGCTCAATGCGGTGTTATTTCGGTAGTTCAATGCGGTGCTGTTTCGGCAGCTCAATGCGGTGCTATTTCGATAGTTCAATGCGGTGCTATTTTGACACGCCAACGAATAGTTTTTTAACGCAGCTTAAAACAGGTCGGAATGAAATCGTAAAACTCGAGCGCAAAAATAAGATAAACCCGAGCTAAGAAATTTCGGCGATAAAACCTAAACCCTTGGCGCGTTTTCATAAGCTTAAGCAAACGTTTACATCTGATATTGTTACTGTAAAATAGCGCGTCTTTCGATCTTGATTGACTTACTTTTAGAGGCGTTATTTATGATTAGTTTAGAAAAAACCTTTGAATTGCAAAAACGCGGTTCAACGGTGCGGCAGGAAATTATCGCAGGGTTAACCACCTTTTTGGCCATGGTGTATTCCGTCATTGTTGTACCGAATATGTTGAGTACCGCCGGCTTTCCGGCGGAATCGGTGTTTATCGCCACCTGTTTGGTGGCCGGTTTGGGCTCGATTTTAATCGGTTTATGGGCGAATGCGCCGATGGCCATCGGTTGCGCGATTTCTTTAACCGCATTCACCGCTTTTAGTTTAGTTATCGGACAGGGCGTATCCATTCCGGTGGCGCTCGGTGCAGTGTTCTTGATGGGGGTTGTGTTCACCTTAATTTCGGCTACAGGCATTCGAGCTTGGATTTTGCGTAATTTGCCGTCCAGCATCGCGCAAGGCGCGGGTATCGGTATCGGATTATTTTTATTGTTAATTGCGGCCAACGGCGTGAGTTTAGTCGTGAGTAACCAAGCCGGTTTACCGGTGAAGCTCGGCGATTTCACCTCATTTCCGGTGATGATGTCGTTAATCGGCTTGGCATCCATTGTCGGTCTTGAAAAAATGCAAGTGAAAGGCGGAATTTTATGGGTCATCATCGCCATTACAATCGTGGGAATCATTTTCGATCCAAACGTAAAATTTAGCGGCGAAGTGTTTAAAACGCCGACTTTCGGCGAAAATTCCTTATTTTTGCAACTTGATTTACAAGGCGCATTGCAACCGGCCATTTTGCCCGTGGTGTTCGCGCTTGTGATGACCGCCGTATTTGATGTGACCGGCACCATTCGCGCGGTAGCCGGCCAAGCTAACTTGCTTGATAAAGACGGGCAAATCATCAACGGCGGTAAAGCTCTGACTTCTGATTCCGTGAGTAGCTTATTCTCCGGCTTATTCGGCACCGCACCGGCGGCGGTATATATAGAGTCCGCTGCGGGCACCGCATCGGGCGGCAAAACCGGTATTACGGCGATTGTGGTCGGCGTGTTGTTCTTATTAATGTTATTCTTCCAGCCGTTAGCTTTCTTAGTGCCGGGCTACGCGACCGCTCCGGCGTTAATGTATGTAGGGCTATTAATGTTAAGCAATGTTAGCAAGTTAGACTTCGATGATTTTGTCGGCGCCATGAGCGGCTTGATTTGCGCGGTATTTATTGTGCTTACTGCAAACATCGTAACCGGTATTATGCTCGGTTTTGCCGCCTTAGTGATTGGGCGCATTGTGAGCGGCGATATCAAACGTTTGAACCTCGGCACCGTTTTAATTAGCATCGCGTTAGTCGCGTTTTATGCCGGCGGTTGGGCGATTTAATTCATAAGAAAAAAGCGAAGTTATCCTTCGCCTGACAAAGCGGTAAAAAAATGACCGCCCTTAGATTTGAAGGGCGGTCATTCTTTTTTAGCCGTTCAAGGATTTATGTAAATTCTATCATTAAATGGTGCTAAAACGACCTAAAACTTTATTTTCTACATTGCTATTTAATACTAAACGAGTTAAAAATTTATCTTTAAGCTAAAATTACAGCGATATTTGAGACTGAATTATCATGCCTGTCAGAAAAATTCCCAAAAATTACCGCAATATCACCGGAATGGCCGCCCATTCTAAGTCTGTAGGCTGCGCAGCTTATGAATCTTCTTTGGAACGGGATTTCCTTAGTTTATTGGAGTTTTGTCCCGATGTAATCCGCTTCGAGGTACAACCGGTTTCTATCGAATGGTTTGATGATTCCGGCAAAAAGCATATGTACACACCTGATGTTTTGGTGCACTACAAACCTAGTCGGCAACCTGTGACGATAATTCTCTATGAAGTCAAATACCGAAGCGATTTGAGGAAAAACTGGTCAGTATTGCAGCCAAAATTTAAGGCAGCAAGAGCATTTTGCCGACAAAAGGGCTGGATGTTCAAACTGGTCACTGAAGTTGAAATTCATACAGTCTATCTTCAAAACGTACGATTTCTGCTGCCCTATATGCGGAATGCCGTTGTGCATGAATATTACGAGCCATATATGATACTACTTGACCAAAAATTAAAAGAGCTTAAAACAGCTACTCCGAGAGAGCTAGTTGCAGCTATTTTTCAAGATGAGTGGAATCAGGCAAAGATTTTACCAGTGTTATGGTATCGAGTGGCCGTAGGAGAAATCGGTGCAGATTTGAACCTACCGCTGACGATGAATTCTACATTATGGAGAAAGCGATGAATACCGGAAAGGCTGTGTTAGATATTCGACCAGGGGCAATGGTCGAATTTAACGGGATCTGCTGTGTAATTACAAACGTTGTGGATTTGGACGCGGTTTTGCTGACTGAGGTAGAAAGCCGTAAAACTTATCAAGTTAAAGTGGCGGAGTTGTCCTCCATAACGAATGAACCTTCTTCCGCACAAGATTTAAATACCATTGATGCACAAGAATGGTCCATAGCAACAAAACGTTTTGAGATTATCAAGCCTTTACTAGACAATAAAAAACGGACGAAGAAAGCCGTTGAAGAAAGAGCTGTACAGTTTGGTGTTCATGCCAATACCATTTACCGATGGCTTCGAAAATACCACGAAACAGGTTTGCTGACGGGTTTATTCAAACAACACCGAAAAGACAAGGGCCGTTACCGTATTGACGACAATGTCGAAAAGATCGTCCAATCAGTTATTGAAAAAGAATATCTGACCAAACAAAAAAAGCCAGTTCAACAAATAATTAACGAGATCAAACGGCAATGCTTGGATGCAGGATTTGCATATCCTCATAACAATACTATCCGTGCCCGTATCAGCAAGCTGGATCCTCAATTTAAGATAGCGAAAAGACAGGGAAAAAAAGCTGCTGAGGAGCAATTTAAACCGTCTGAGGGCAGTTTTCCCAATGCGGACTTTCCGTTAGCAGTCGTTCAAATAGACCATACCAAACTAGATATTATTTTGGTTGATGATGTTTACCGTAAACCAATTGGTCGTCCGTGGATCACAATGGCAGTTGATGTGTTTAGCCGAATGATTCCCGGATTCTATATTTCCTTTGATCCACCTAGTGCATTATCGGCAGGATTGTGTCTGGCTCATTCCGTACTGACAAAAGAAACATGGCTTGCCCAGCATGAAGTGGAAGGCTTGTGGCCGTGTTGGGGATTACCGCGAAAAATCCATTTGGACAATGCAAGAGAATTTCACGGTAAAGTATTGGAAAAAGCCTGTAAACAATACGGCATCGACATTGAATGGCGTCCGATGGCACGGCCACATTTCGGTGGCCATATAGAGCGACTGCTGGGTACGGTTTTACAGGAAATTCACACTTTGCCCGGTACGACTTTTTCCAATGTTGTCGAACGTAGTAATTATGATTCCGAAGACAGTGCAGTATTTACACTGTCGGAATTTGAAAAATGGCTGACAATTTTCATTACTGGTGTGTATCACCAGAGAATGCATTCAGCATTGGGTATGTCGCCGCTGGCCAAATATAGAGAAGGCATATTCGGTACTGACTCTCTTCCGGGAACAGGTATGCCGCCTAAAGTCCTAGATGAAACCAAATTCCGATTGGATTTCATGCCTTTTGAGATGAGAACTGTCCAGCAATATGGCGTATCCATCCATAAAATTCATTATTGGCATGATGCACTTCGCACTTGGATTGGTGCAACAGAACCGGGAAACCCGAAAAGAGCCCGTCAGTTTGTGTTTCGATTTGATCCCCGTGATCTCAGCGTAATCTAGTTTTTTGACCCTGAATTGAACAGCTATTTTTCTATCCCTTATCGGGACAGTTCCCATCCAGTTATGAGTATTTGGGAATTAAGGGAAATCAACCGCCAACTCAAACAGGAACACAAATCCAACATTGACGAAAGAATGATTTTTTCAGCTTATGGCAAGATGCGCGAGATGGAAGAACAAGCTCAAGGCAAAACCAAAGCGGTACGCAGAGCGATGCAACGACGTAAAAACGAAAGTATTGCTATAAGCAAACCAGTTTCCAAAGATAATAATGGTATCAACAATACCGTCACTGCTTTTCCGCAAACGGATTTGCTGGAGACTGAAATATCTTTTGAAAATGTACAGCCGTTTGACGACTTGGATAATTTGTCATGAAATATCCTCATTTGCACAAAAAAACCGCCACATATTTGGATGCTGACACAGAGGAACGCATCTGGCACATCCGTTCGCCGCATTGGATAGGTTATCCCCAAGCTGAGCACATTTTGAACAAACTGGAAGATCTTTTGGTTTATCCCAAAATCCACCGTATGCCGAATCTTCTGATTGTCGGAGATACCAATAACGGTAAAACCATGCTGGCTCACCGTTTTTTGAGAAAACATCCTGCTGACCAAAATTTGGATGGTGACAGTGTATTAGTTCCTGTACTGCTGGTTCAGGCTCCACCTGTTCCGGATGAAGGAAGATTTTACAATACCATTTTAGATGCAATCTTTGCACCATATAAATCGCATGACAGAATAGATAAGAAGCAGACTCAAGTCATACACTTACTCAAACGTATGCAAACTAGAATGCTGATTATTGACGAAATCCATCATATCTTGGCTGGTAGCATGAACCGGCAAAGGGCTTTTCTGAATGTCATCAAATATCTAGGAAACGATTTACAAATACCGATTGTCGGTATAGGCACTAAGGATGCTTTCCGTGCGTTGCAAACTGATCCGCAGTTATCCAACCGATTCGAACCGGCTGTTCTGCCTAGATGGAACTTAGATAGAAATTTTCTTCGGTTGTTGGTTAGCTTTGAAAGAATGATCCCCCTGAAAAGACCGTCTGAACTGCAAACGAGAGAACTTGCCGTCAGATTGTACAATATGAGCGAAGGATATATTGGAGAGCTATCTCGGGTACTGACAGAAGCTGCCGCAACTGCTGTACAAAATGAAACGGAACAAATAAATCATGAAGTGCTTGATTCAATCGGCTGGGTAACACCTACTGAGCGGAAGCGGCAAATAGACAAACTGGCTTAGATATGTCTGACTTACATCTTTGGCCAGCACATCCCCATCCGTATCATAATGAATTACTGTCTTCATGGCTGGTTCGAACGGTACATGCGAACGGACTAAAAGTTCAGACATTTTGCAACTTAGTCTTTGGGAACAATTATGAGATATGGAATCGGGACATTGACAGATATATTCCAGAGTGGATAGTTACAAAGCTAAGTGAAAAAAGCGGAATAAGTGCGGAGAAAATCGATAGAACTTCACTACGGCGTTTTCAGGGCATTTTGTTTGATAAAGTACGTCCATCAGGACATCTGACGTGGGTAAACAGTTTGCAGATATACCATCGGAAACGCGTAGGATACGGTTTATTGTTCTGTCCATTGTGCTTGGCAGAAGACTATGAACCTTATTTTAGGGTGTCATGGCGTGTTGCCTGCTATACCTTTTGCCCAAAGCACAAAGTGATACTTCACGACAGATGTTCACATTGTGGTGCGGGTGTTGCATTCCATCGGCAAGAGATGGGAAATATGCAAGAAACAGCGTTTCGGCCCCTCAAATTCTGCTGGCAGTGTAAAACCGACTTGGCTTGTACAGAAACACAACCCGTTACAGCTTGGAGTGGTAATACACTTGAACAATGGCGAAGACTGTTAGTTTGGTTGGAACACTACCCGGTAGAAAGTTCACAAAACAGTTATAGAGACAGTTTGAAAATATTGCACCACTTTGTCACGCTATTAACTTCACAACGACTGGCACCGAAATTATATTCCTATTTATGCCTAAAAACCGGTTCACAACCACAAAAAATTGACAAAAGCAAGCGTACAGCATGGGAAAGCAGAGAACTGATCGAACGCCACCATACTTTGGATTTATGTTGGTGGCTGATCGATAATTATCCGGACAATCTCTTTCAGGCATGGAAAGATGGTGTTTTGCGCTATAACCATATGCTGAAAGATTTTGATGATTGTCCAGACGAGTTCAAAAAGCTGATTGATGTTCTAAACCGAAATATAAGAAAAGAGCTTTATCGTAAGACTATGTTTTGAAAATTATTGAATTCATTATAGTCAATTAAAAACAAAATAGTACAACACTCAACTTTGAAGGTCTAACCATGGCATACTCTGCGGACTTAAGAAACAAAGCTTTAAACTATTACGAACAATGCAAAAACATCAGCCAAACCGCAGCAACGTTTAACTTGTCAAGAAACACACTTTACCTGTGGATTCGCCTTAAAAAACAAACAGGCAGCCCAAAACATCAAGTGACCGGTCTAAATGCCGTCAAATTGGATAGGCAAAAACTGGCTCAATATGTTGGGTAACACCCGGATGCCTATCTGCATGAAATCGCCAAACATTTTGATTGTACGGCAGCTACCGTTTGCTATGCACTCAAACAGATGGGGATGACGCGCAAAAAAAAGACCACCACTTACAAAGAACAAGACCCGGCCAAAGTAACGCATTATTTGACACAACTGGCCGAATTTTCCGACTACCAACGTGTTTATTTGGATGAAACAGGATTTGACCGCTACCTGTTCCGTCCCTATGCCCGCAGCCTGAGAGGGCAAATAGTGAAAGCGCAGATAAGTGGAAAAAGATACCGACGCTTATCTCTGGTGTCCGCACAAGTCGGCAACCGGCTGATTGCTCCGATGGTTTATCAAAATACGATGACCGGAGTCTTTTTTGAAGCGTGGTTTCAGCAATGCCTACTGCCCGCATTGACTCAAAAATCGGTGATTATTTTAGATAATGCACGATTTCACCGTATGGGTGTCTTACGGGAAATGGCGGAAAAATTGGGACATAAGGTATTGCCTCTTGCACCTTATTCACCTGAGCTCAACCCGATTGAGAAGGTGTGGGCGAATATTAAGCGGTATCTGCGAACCGTATTGTCTGATTACGCCCGATTTGACGATGCACTACTGTCCTATTTTGATTTTAATTGACTATAATGAAACATAGAATACAAACATATAGTGGATTAACTTTAAACCAGTACGGTGTTGCCTCGCCTTGCCGTACTATCTGTACTGTCTGCGGCTTCGTCGCCTTGTCCTGATTTAAATTTAATCCACTATACAATACGTTCCATATACCTATCAGGCTGCGCCTGCCTTCGCGGTTTTGAATTTTTTCTTTTGGATTTTATTTTGAAAAAAGAAAGTTCTGGCGATGGCAGAAAAATGGGTCGGAAATGGATAGATGTTTGAAATTATGTGTGTAAATCCGTTTGATAAGATTAAAACAAACATTTTCCCGTCCAGAAACTTGTTTAGGATAGACAAAACATGGTTATGCCGTCCAAACTGATAACGCTCTAAATGATGCTGTTCAATAAAATATTGGTACGGATGGTAAAAAAAACGGGAATAGCACGGCGTTTCGGCATGCCTATTCCCAAATTAGCCATCTGTGGATTTGCACCGCAGCGCGAGGCTGGAACTTACGAAGCGAGCTTCCACAAAAATCGGTAAGTAAAATACTCTACGGCTGACTGAAATACTTTACTTTATGATGTGATGTAATATGGTGTTATTCATACATCCGCTTTATTATTTTCAAATTTATTTTCTCCATATGGCGCTGATGAGCGGTTCAAAATTATTGTGTGCAACAATAATCTGCTGCGGACTAATCTCATGCGAATAATTATGCAGCGTACTATGCAATATATCCAAACTGCCCGTATCGGTTCCCCGTTTAGGGCATTCAAGCTTTAATGTGGCTAATTGTTTTTGATTGATAAGCCCGCGATCCTTATGATGGATATCCTGTGCGACACCCAAGATTTTTACCCTCAATTTTGAACTCTCTGAAACCGGTTCCGTAGTGCTTCCATCGTTAAATACTATGGTGCCATTGTGTAAAATATAGTAGTCGCAACTTAACTCTATCAGCGAGCGCAGTAGGGCGGCCGTTGAGTAAGGTGTTTCTTGAACATTTAGTTTATTCTTTAATTCTAAATAGATATTACGTATTTTCCCCAGATTTCTCGGAATATTGAGGGCATAATTAATCAAATGTTTTGTGTTCGTTGAATTTGGGACAGGTTTGCTATTGCCTGTCGGTGGCACTGTTCCATGGTCTGTGATAGGGGTTGAGATACTCTTTTCTGCGCCATCGGTATCAGCATTTGCACTTGGATCGTTATGACCTGCATCATTGGGTGGATTGGGTACGGTGCTGCCGGATGGGTTGGAGGTTGCAGAAGCCTTTGGGTTGGGAGAATAGCGATGTTTAATATCTGACCTATATTGGTCTGCAATGGGCTGTATTTCGTCAATCACGGTCAGGAAAAGCATACTGTCTTCCCTCATACCGTTTTTAGCCGTATTCCAAGGAAGTTTGTTGGGCTTTTCAGATATGAAATGCACAAGACATATGAAGCCATTATATTCAGAGTGCCACTTCGTTTTCCATCCGTGATTATGGGACGTGCTCGCTTTCACAATCACCCGGTCATTGCAGATGAAATAAATACCAAAATCATTCGTTAAGGTTTTATTTACCGAGAGCGAATACTTCTCTTCATTTTTAAGATAATATTTTTCGTGTATTCCGGACTGAATAATGACTTTAACGCCATCGATATTCTTTTCCTGATAAGTCGGAGAGACAGGCCCACTTCTTCTGATTCCGGGCAAACTCGAAGTAATTAAGCCCATGGATTCTCCATTATAATCTATTGTTATTTCAAATCCTTTCGAAAAATAAAGAGAATATCTGTCTTTAAAGCCGGCAAGAGCGTTTTCCAACCATCTCCTATTGCTGATTTCACCTTGTATTTCACTATATATCCGAGTGACTGTAAATCTGGTTTTAATATCGCCTCTGGATGCTTCTTCTTTCGCAGGAATTTTATTTTCCGAACCGTTAAAACTGTGTTTGGAAAAATCAAATTCATAACATTGTCGACCATTGTCAATAAAAAAATGGTATTGTTCTCCCATTTTCAATAGTGACCGTTTCAAACCAATACCGTATTGGCCGATACCGTATTGATGTTGGGATTGCCTTGCTATATAGAAAGCATCATTGGCCAATGTTTCTTTTTGCATGCCAAAACAGTTATCTTCTATACAGATAGATTCCGGTGAGATATCTATGTGCACTTTATACCCTTCATATGATTTCGGCAGGCCCATCACATCTTTTTCATAGTTTCCATTTTGGATAATGCTGTTTCTTGCCGCATCGATAGAATTGTCAACCAAATCATAGAGTGCGTCTAATGTGGAAATATCTTTGGTTAAAATATCCTGCAGGAAATTGGGTTCAAGACCTGTACTGATTTCAATCATATTGCTGTTTTTCATGGCGATTATTTCTTATTCAGTTTTTGATGGATGACACTTAAAATCTGTTTCGACACAATGGGGGAAACACTATTCCCAATCATTCTGAAACTATGCCATTTTGTCGGATGGAATGTAAACCAATCCGGGAATCCTTGTAGCCGTGCTGCTTCTCTGACCGTAATAACGCGGCCTTCTTCCGGATGAAGTGGCCGGACGGATTGGAAACTTCCTTTATCCGATCCGGTCCCCGCCCTTAATGTCGGGCATAAGCCGTCCCACGATAGTTTTTTAGAACGGCTGACGGGATCTGTTTCCCCGGGATTGATCTTTTTATAGCGTTCGGCAACCATCGGAGAATGGACGGTGGAAAACAATCCCGATACCTCTCCTGCCGCATGTTTTTTTATTGCATCTGACAACCCTAATCCTTTTGGAGCGGGGTTTCTCATTTGCCGCGCATATTCAGACAGTTCGGAAGCTTCAGGGTAGGCAGAAAACCCCCAATCATAACCCGAATCAGAATGGGGAATAGGTGCCGGAAGGTCTTTAATGGCATCGGCAACATTGACTTTAGGTAAAGTAAATCTGAAATGGCTTTCAGATAAGGAATCAAAGTGTGCTTTATCGTAGCCCACAATAATCACCCGCCTGCGTTTTGTAGGAGCGCCGCAGTCAGAAGCATCGACAATGAGGGGACCAATTAATGTGTACTTTTTATTTACGATGGAAAGTGCGTTATTCAGTTGTGGTAAATTGCGTTTGTCGATCAGACCCTCGACATTCTCCATTACGAAAAATTTCGGGTCTAGTATATTGACGTGCCTGAAAAAATCTTCCAGCAGTTTTCTTCTCGGATCATTAACATCACCAATCCCCATTCTCGAATATCCTTGGCAAGGCGGTCCCCCTATCACACCGTCGATTTTTTGCCGCCCTAAAATATGGCGCCAGCCATTTTCGTCCAACAAGGATAAATCTTTATTCAGTACTTTTGTATGAGGAAAATTATTTTTATAGGCGGATTGGAGAGTGGGATCTATATCGATAGCCGCAATGGTGTGAAATCCCGCAAGTTCGGCTCCTAAACCGAAGCCGCCGCATCCGCAAAATAAATCTACTAAAACAGGTTTTGTATTCATCGTTTCGACCATTTGTATTTCTTACACGGCATTCTACGTTGAAAAAAACAATTTGTCGACCGTATGGAAGTAATCATTTCAAAACAATAGATTAGGTATTAAGAGCAAAAAATGTGTAACCAATTGTTGCATTTGTTGGCGGCGGGTTTTACTTGCCTATACGGGTGTTTCAGACTTGGCCAACAGAAAAATCTAGGCTGTAATAAAGACGCTTCTTGTCGGAAAACACTATCGGGCTTTGGACATTATAGTCAATTAAAAACAAAATAGTACAATATTCAACTTTGAAGGTCTAACCATGGCATACTCTGCGGACTTAAGAAACAAAGCTTTAAACTATTACGAACAATGCAAAAACATCAGCCAAACCGCAGCAACGTTTAACTTGTCAAGAAACACACTTTACCTGTGGATTCGCCTTAAAAAACAAACAGGCAGCCCAAAACATCAAGTGACCGGTCTAAATGCCGTCAAATTGGATAGGCAAAAACTGGCTCAATATGTTGGGTAACACCCGGATGCCTATCTGCATGAAATCGCCAAACATTTTGATTGTACGGCAGCTACCGTTTGCTATGCACTCAAACAGATGGGGATGACGCGCAAAAAAAAGACCACCACTTACAAAGAACAAGACCCGGCCAAAGTAACGCATTATTTGACACAACTGGCCGAATTTTCCGACTACCAACGTGTTTATTTGGATGAAACAGGATTTGACCGCTACCTGTTCCGTCCCTATGCCCGCAGCCTGAGAGGGCAAATAGTGAAAGCGCAGATAAGTGGAAAAAGATACCGACGCTTATCTCTGGTGTCCGCACAAGTCGGCAACCGGCTGATTGCTCCGATGGTTTATCAAAATACGATGACCGGAGTCTTTTTTGAAGCGTGGTTTCAGCAATGCCTACTGCCCGCATTGACTCAAAAATCGGTGATTATTTTAGATAATGCACGATTTCACCGTATGGGTGTCTTACGGGAAATGGCGGAAAAATTGGGACATAAGGTATTGCCTCTTGCACCTTATTCACCTGAGCTCAACCCGATTGAGAAGGTGTGGGCGAATATTAAGCGGTATCTGCGAACCGTTTTGTCTGATTACGCCCAATTTGGCGATGCGCTACTGTCCTATTTTGATTTTAATTGACTATAAATGCAATGTATCCGCCCGCCAAATTCTGGCAACAGTGATTTAAGTGCTAACAGGTTATCGCAGTGGATCAAAATATTGTCGCTGCGGTTGTCTGGTGAACCGGCAGCCGCGTGAAAATCATATTGCTTGTTGAGAAAATGAAACGGCACATCCAGATGATGCAGTTTGACTTGAGCTTTTCCTTGCCAAGTTAATTCGGGTATTTTGTACCTCCCGTATCAATCAGCACAATGAGTTGAATTCTTTAGATAATTATTTGATGTGAAGTATAATCGCGTGCGTGCGTGGCATAAGTTGCATCCTAAAAATTAAGAAATTATTAATGTATCTAAATGACAGATGTACTAATAGATTTGGATTGTACCAACAGAAACACAAGTCAGGTGGAAGTTGCCAAGCAGGCTTTGTAAATAGATGAAGCATATTCTTCGATACTCGGCCAGCTATGCTTCATTGGCCTGATATGAAATCTCCCGTGTGGAGGAATATTTTTCCAAATTCCTTTTGACCGAGCAAGCAAATGCAGGATTTTTTTTATTTCTTCAGCCTTCATTGAACTTGCTCCATATATCATAGCAGCAGTTAAGGATTCTGATTCTCTTTGTTCAAACTCCACCAACCAAAATAGCATATTATCTATATTGAGTTCGGCAATTAAAACTCTTCTTGGAGTTTTGACTAGGTTGGTTGTTGTTGCAGAAGTATCTAAATAAGACCATTGACTGCTACGATTAGAAGTTAACGGCATATATAGGGTCGGCCATACTTTTGCCGTAACACCTTTATCTTGATAGTTCTCTGATAAATATCGGACAGCGGCCATCATATTTTCAAAGGTAGCAGGCAGAGCTTCGGAACGACTGTGAGAACGTAGCTTTTGAGCGATGCCTGTTTCTTTTCCAACATTAATAGAGATTGAAATAGGAGCAGTTTTGGACTGTCCTGATGTACCGTCGCCGGTTCCCAATGCTGTGGTCGATTCCGATGGCGGCAAAAACAGTAAGTCTGTTTTTCTATAATTACAAAACTCTTTTTCAGGCTTGATGAGTTCTTTATTCCAAAGATCTCCAAAACGTTCTTTTACATAGTCAATAACCATTCTTTTCATATTCTGCACAGGCTCTTCTATGCTATGCAGTTTTTTTGAAGTACCAGATTTTAATCTCTGGTTCCTTAGATAAGGACGTTTATTTGATTCCGGTAGATCAGTTTCTGGAGATGCTTGCCTGCCATCATTGTCTCTAATAACCACTAAATTAGAAAAAGGAAAGGGAGCAGTACAATGCAATAATTCTAAGATTAAGGTACGAACTTTTCCACCGCTCGTAAAACTTAGGCAGCGTGCAGCCCAATCTGTTTTTCCTTGAAACGGGAAATTAGTTTCCGGCATCGGCTGATGATACTTCCCCACTGATTGTTTGACTAACGAACGATGAATTTGGAAAAATCCCTGCTGTGCATTTTTGTCCCTTAAAATCCTACCCAAAACCCATCCCTCATTATCGTAAAGCCATTGTCGTAAATGGATTATGAGAATCTTGGTTTTTGAATCAAAACCGCATCGCTCACCGATGATTTGATCGAAATTAGTTTCATATGACCCCAAAAAAGCAATCTTGGCCAAATTGGTTGAAATGGCGTAATAAAAACGAATAACTTCAGCAACGGGAATAATGATTGAATAGGGATCTCCATCAGATTCAATAGCCAAACATCTTGCAGATAATCCATTTTTGAAACCGCCAATATCAAAGGCAGCTTTATTGATGATATAACCGGTTTGATCTTTATGCGCTGCTTCAATCAAACGTACAGAATCTTCAGCTATGTTAACGTTTGGTAGATTACTAGGCACGATAACTTGGTAATCCAATAACTTACCGTTTTTCCAAAGAGAACCGATAGTAAGTACCGGCAGTTGTCCAACACCAATAGTGCAGCATATTCGCTCTTTATTTAACCAGCCAAAATCAGCAATAGACGTTTTGTCTGTTACTGATACAGGTCTGAGATAAACGTCGATGGTCGGTTCCGTAGGTACGTTATCGTTTTTTCGTACTGCTCCGAACCAATCAATTCTCCAAACTCTTCCGTCGTTGGGAAATTCTTTAATCTGGATCACCGGCATCTTGTTATTCCATGTTAGCACCATTTAGCGATGTATAGCACCAAAGAGCGATGTTCAGTATCATTTATTGTTAGAATTCACAATTTATTTCACCAAGCCACCGCTGGCTTGTAAATCCGCATGGTAAGAAGAACGCACGAAAGGTCCGCAAGCGGCGTGTTCAAAGCCCATTTCATTCGCTTTTTCGCGAAATTCATCAAATTCTGTCGGCGGCACATAACGCGCGACGGGTAAGTGATGACGACTCGGTTGCAAATATTGTCCCAAAGTCAACATAGTGACGCCATTGGCGCGCAAGTCTTTCATCACTTGCAAAATTTCTTCGTTGGTTTCCCCCAAGCCTACCATTAAACCGGATTTAGTCGGAATGTGAGGGAACATTTGTTTAAATTCGCGTAACAGTTTTAACG
Organism: Aggregatibacter sp. HMT-949; assembly: GCF_041734645.1. NCBI lineage: Bacteria > Pseudomonadati > Pseudomonadota > Gammaproteobacteria > Pasteurellales > Pasteurellaceae > Aggregatibacter > Aggregatibacter sp. HMT-949. The sequence goes on from NZ_CP162010.1 coordinate 1,499,595, forward strand.
ACCATTCATAATCCGCGCCCGGGCGGATTTCTTTATACAGACGCGGAACATTTTCTAAATTGTGATTAAATACATCCGGCGGATTATCCTTGAGTTTTTCCAATGCTTGAGAAATACGACCGCGAAAATCTGGCACTAAAATTTCGATTTTGATCCCCGGATTTAACGCACGCACTTCTTTCACGCACTCGGCAAAATGGCCGGCACCGCGATCGGGCAAATCATCGCGGTCAACGGAAGTAATCACCACATATTTTAATTGCATATCTTGAATGGTTTCGGCAAGTTTGCGCGGTTCCTCCGGATCCGGCGGTAACGGCTTGCCGTGTGCAACATCGCAAAACGGACAACGACGGGTGCAAATGGCGCCCAAAATCATAAAGGTTGCGGTACCGTGATTAAAACATTCGTGTAAATTCGGGCAAGAGGCTTCTTCGCATACGGAATGCAAACCGTGGCGACGCATACCGTTTTTAATGCTTTCAATTTTGAGCGAACTGGCCGGTAGTTTAATTTTCATCCATTCCGGTTTTTTCAATAATTCTTGGTTCGGATCGATGTTTTTGACCGGAATGATGGAAGTTTTGGCGGCATCACGATATTTCACACCGCGTTCCATTTTAAATGGCGTTGACATGGCTCTTTCCTAAAGAAAAATGCCTGAAACAGGCATTTTTGGTGGTTAAATGTTAAAATTTTGTGAGATTATAGCCTAAAAGCTCGGCAAGGTGATTAACTAATTTCGGTGAGACCTTGTCCAACACCGCCTCGTCTCGACCAATAAAATCCGCCAACTGGCACATTTCCAAACCGGCGTAACCGCACGGATTAATATAATGAAATGGTTGGAGATCCATATTGATATTGAATGCAAGCCCGTGGAAAGAGCATCCTTTGCGAATCCGTAAACCGAGCGAACAAATCTTTTTGCCGTCGATATACACGCCCGGCGCATCGACCTTCGAATAGCCCTCAATAGCATAATCGGCCAGCGTCCGTACCACGCTTTGCTCCAATGCGGTGACCAATCGGCGCACGTTTAAATTTTGATGACGACGGATATCAATCAATACATACATCACTTGCTGACCGGGGCCGTGATAAGTAATTTGTCCACCGCGATCGGATTGTACTAGCGGAATAGCACCGCTTTGCAATAGATGTTCAGGCTTACCGGCTTGCCCTTGGGTGAATACCGGATAATGTTCCACTAACCAAACTTCATCAATGGTTTCGGCATTACGATTATCGGTAAAATCCTGCATTTTATGCCAAATTTCTTGATAATCTTGCAATCCGAGTTGGCGCACAATAAGCGGAAATTTTTGCATATTAAATAACCATCTTCACGCCTTCGACTTTGGCGAGTTCTTTGTAAAGGGTTTCCACCTGTTCGAAATTTTGCGCCACCACATCGATAGAAACGGAATTGTAAGTGCCTTTGCTGCTGCGTTTTTCTTTTGGAATATAATCACCGGGTAAATATTTTTGCACGACAGCGATTAAATCTTGTGCCAAATTTTCGCGGTTTATGCCGGCAACTTTAAATGTCATTTCGGTGGGAAATGCCATTAATTCTTTCAGTTTTTTGTAATCTTGTTCGGTTGTCGCTTGCACGATTGGTTGTTGTTCGGTTGCCATAAAATTTCCTCTGTTTTGAATGAGACAAAGGGCAGATAGTCAATCTGCCCGGTTTTATTAGTCGCTTTGTAAAATGGAGAAAGTATGCTCAATTTCCAAGGTGTTAGAATAAGCTTTTGACGGTTAGTACCAACCAGTCCCATACATTACCGAAAACACCGCCCTCTTTCACATCTTGCATCACTTGAAGATTCACCGTCGCGACATCTTTGTCATCAAGTTGATAAATCACTTTACCGACCACTTGACCTTTCGTTAACGGGGCTTCTAAATATTTTTCATTTAATTCGTAACGTGCTTTTAATTGCGTTTGTTTGCCCTTAGGCACGGTAATAAAACTATCTTGTAAAACGCCCAATTTCACGCGCCCTTCATCACCGTAATAAACAGTTTGCTCAGAAACCGCTTTATTTGCTTCAAGAGCTTTCAACGTTTCAAAATTGCTAAAGCCCCATTGTAAAAGTTTTTTACTTTCCACTTCGCGGCCTTTATAAGTCGGCACGCCCATTACGACAGAAATTAAACGCATATTGCCAGGATTAGTTGCCGATGCTACCAAATTATAACCCGCTTGGCTGGTGTGACCGGTTTTCATACCGTCCACATTCATCGTTTTATCCCACAATAAACCGTTGCGGTTCGGTTGTTTGATTTTGTTAAAGGTAAAATCTTTTTCCGCGTAGATTTTATATTCATCCGGTAAATCGCGAATAATATGCGCACCGATAATTGCCATATCACGCGCGGAAGAATATTGGTTAGGATCGTCTAAGCCGTGCGGCGTGGTGAAATGGGTATTTTGCAAACCAAACTGCTGTACGTAGCGGTTCATCGTGTCGACGAAGTTCAATGCGGTGCCAGAAACGTGTTCTGCAAGCGCCACACTGGCATCATTACCCGATACGATAATCACGCCCTTATTTAAATCTTCCACCGAAACCTGTTGATTTAAATTTAAGAACATTTTGGAAGAATCCGGGAAATTACGTCCCCACGCGCTTTCGCCGATAGTCACCATATCGGAATTATGAATTTTACCTTGTTTAATCGCTTGCCCCACCACATAACTGGTCATCATTTTGGTCAACGATGCCGGATATTGCCGTTGATCGGCGTTCACCGCTGTGAGCACCGCACCAGAATGATAATCCATCAGAATATAGCTTTGGGCATTCACTTCCGGTGGCGCAATACCGTATTGCATATCTTCCGCGGAAGCCAGAACGGAGGCGGCAATTAGGCCGGAAATAAGGGCGAATTTTTTGAATTGGGCAGATTGCTTAAACATAGCGTATCCTTTAGTTACTTCTTAGTTTTTATAGGCATAAACGATTAATGGATTTCCATTAGCCATTTTTTGTAATTGCAGTTTTAATTGCGTGATCGTTTGTTTATTTTCTACCGGACCGAAGTGAATTTCGTATTTGCCGTTATGTCGGCTCACTTCCGTGTTCACGTTCTCCAACGCCAAACGCGTAATCACATCGTTAGCGAGTTTTTGGCTTGGTAGGTTTAACATTTTTAGCTTGTACAAATCTTTTGCTTTGTCCGACTCGTTTGTTTTTTTTTCAACGTTTACAAGGCGATCGGAAGCCGCTTGAGTTTTGGCATGCTTGGCTAAGGTTTGCGTGGCGGCGCCTGAAATATTGCCGTTCGGCGCGATATGTAAAGCTTCGATTTTTACTTGCCCGGTACCGCGCGCCACTAATCCGATTTCCTGCGCCGCTGCATAAGAAAGATCAATAATGCGTCCGTGACCGAAAGGGCCGCGATCGTTAATACGCACGATAGTTTTACGGTTATTATGCAAGTTGGTCACCAATGCATAAGAATTGAGCGGTAACGTTTTATGAGCGGCGGTGTAAAGGTGGGAACTATAGGGTTCACCGCTAGATGTTCGACGACCGTGAAACTTACGATGATAATAGCTGGCCGTTCCGGTTTTTGAATAATTTTTCGATGTGCTATGACTGTGCGTAGTGTAAGTCTTGCCGTTTACCGTATAACTTGTAGGAGAGCTTACCGGTGTTGTGTGGGTTAAGTTCGCGCCTTTAATGCCGTACTGTTTATGCGGATCATTTTTGGCCTGTACCGGCAAAACGGTCAGGACGATGAAAATAAAGGATACAGTGAATTTTGCAAGCGTTTTTAATACCATAAAGTAAGTTGTCCAATAAATATATAAAATCGTACGTAAGAAACTTAAAACGCCGATTAGTTCCTATTCATAAATTTAGTACGATGGGTGTGAATTGACATTACTAAACCAAAACTTGCCATAATTGCCACATATGACGTCCCACCATAGCTAAATAACGGCAACGGTACGCCAACTACCGGCAAAATGCCGCTTACCATACCAATATTTACGAATAAATACACGAAAAAAATTAAAGTGGTCGCGCCCGCAAGAATGCGTCCGAAAGAGGTTTGTGCATTTACGGCGATCATCAATCCACGAATAATAATAAATAAATAAATCGCAATCAAAATGCCGAAGCCGACCATACCATGCTCTTCGCTCATTACCGCAAAAATAAAATCCGTATGCGGTTCCGGTAAAAATTCGAGTTGTGATTGAGTTCCTTGCATCCAGCCCTTCCCCCAAATACCGCCGGAACCTATAGCAATTTTAGATTGCAAAATATGATAGCCTGCACCAAGGGGATCTTTTTCCGGGTCAAGCAAAGTAAGCACTCGTGTTCGTTGATAATCATGCATCAAATAAAGCCACATAATCGGAATGAATCCTGCTAATCCTACCAGCGCGGCAAAAATCAGCCACCAACTCATCCCTGCCAAAAAGACCACAAATAAACCGGATGCGATTACCAAAATCGCCGTACCCAAATCGGGTTGAATCGCGACCAATAAAGTCGGCAACAAAATCATTGCAATCGCGATAAAAGTTTCGCCTAACTTCGGAGGCAACGTACGATTGCCCAAATATACCGCCACCATTAACGGCACCGCGAGTTTTACGATTTCGGAAGGTTGAAAGCGAATAATCCCCAGATCAAGCCAACGTTGCGCACCTTTACTGGTAGTACCGATCGCGTCTACCAAAATCAATAATATAAAACCGATTAAATAAAGATAGGGTGCGATACGCTGATAAAATTTCGGTGGTAATTGAGCCATCACTAACAGTACGGTAAACCCCAAAACAACCTGGATAATACGATTTCGGAACATCACTTCATTTGCTCCCGATGCGCTATATAGCACCAGCATGCCGTACCCGGTGATAGCGATTAACCCCAACAATAAGCCCAAATCTAAATGTAGTGGCTTCCATAAACGAAGCCAAAGCGGTGTTTTTTCTTCCATTATTCTGTTCGTTCGTTTTCTGCCGGCTCGGAAACGACATCGTTAGCGCTGCTCGGCACATTTGCTTCAGAAACACTTTCGTTGCGTTCTTTATGTTCGATTTCCGGCAAGCGTTTATTTAAATAGTAATCCATAATTTGACGCACCACCGGTGCTGCATTACTGGAGCCGCCACCTGCATTTTCTAAAATAATAGACACTATTATTTGAGGATTCTCATAAGGCGCATAAGCGGTAAACCACGCATGGTCGTGCAGTTCTTTTTTTAAGCCGGCGGCATTATATTTTTGGTTTTCTTTCAAACTGAACACCTGTGCCGTACCCGATTTCCCCGCCACATGATAATTGGCGCCGACAAACGCTTTACGTCCCGTACCTGCCGCGGAATTCACCACGTTAAACATACCGCGTTTTGCTGCATCCCAATACGCCTGTTTCGGTTCACTAATATCGTCATAAAGTCGCGGATCCTGATAGGGTTCCACTTTCGCCCCTTCTACCGACTTCATCAAATGCGGGGTATTCACTTTACCATTATTTACCAAAATTGCGGTGGCTTTTGCTACTTGCAACGGCGTTGCTGTCCAATACCCCTGCCCGATACCGACGGAAATGGTATCGCCTTGCACCCATTGGCGTTTATAGCGTTTTTGTTTCCATTCTTTGGAAGGCATATTAGCCGTCGCTTCTTCGCTAATTTCAATTCCCGTTGGCATCCCAAAACCAAAGCGCTTCATCCAACCGGATAAGCGGTCAATTCCTAAGTTGTAAGCGACCTGATAAAAATAAGTATCCGAAGATTCGGTGATTGCTTTATTTAAATCGGTATAGCCATGCCCCGCTTTTTTCCAATCACGAAAACGTTTTGTCGTGTTCGGCAACATCCAATAACCCGGATCGAAAATCGTCGTGCTTTGATTAATTACGCCTTCCGTTTGCGCCGCCACCGCAATAAACGGTTTCACCGTTGAGGCCGGCGGATAAACTCCTTGCGTGGCGCGGCTGTAAAGCGGTCGCGAAGGATCTTCTAATAAACGTTTATAATCCGCACCGGAAATACCGTCCACGAATAGATTATTGTCATAACTCGGTGTGGAAACCATCGCCAGTACGCTGCTATCTCTCGGATCGAGCACTACTACCGCGCCTTTTTGCCCGGCTAATAAATCGGTAATATAACGTTGCAAGGCCAAATCGATAGTTAAATGAATACTTTTACCGGGGATGGCAGGTTGTTCGCGCAGCTTACGAATCACCTTGCCGCGGTTGTTAATTTCTACTTCCTCAAAGCCCGTAGTACCGTGTAGTTGATCTTCGTAATAACGCTCGACACCGAGTTTTCCCATATCATGCGATCCCGCATAATTCGTGAATTTCTCGTCTTTTTTAAGCCTTTCCACATCTTTATCGTTGATTTTACCCACATAACCGAGAATATGTGTCATCACATCGCCGTATAAATAATTACGTTTAAAATAAGGGCGAACATCAAGGCTCGGATATTGATATTGATTTACTGCAAAACGCGCAATTTGCTCTTCCGTCAAATTCGGTTTAAGCATAATTGAAGTATAGCGTGTACCGCGGCGGCGTTCTTTTTGGAAGTTCTCAATATCATCGTCGGTCAAGCCGACGATATAACGCAATTCTTCAAAGGTTTGCACTAAATTTTCTGTTTTTTCCGGCACAATATATAAGCCAAAGAACGTCAAATTTTCCGCCAGCAATACGCCGTAGCGATCATAGATTAAACCGCGTGTCGGCGGCACCGGCAAAAGTTTAATACGGTTACCGTTGGAACGGGTTTGGTAGGTATCGAAATTAACGATTTGTAAATGATAAATATTGGTAAATAGCACGCCGGTCAACGTCAGAATACCGATAAACGCCACCAATGTACGGCGCGCAAAAAGATTCCGCTCCGCTTTTTTGTCGCGAATCGGTTCATGCGTGGGAGCAGCGAAGAATTTTTTTAAATTCATCTCAAATCGACTTATTTTTTACCATGATTTTAACGATGAAACGCAAGCACAAGCGATTGAACTGTTACTCTCGATGATAAGGATGATGAGTTGTGAGCGACCAGGCTCGATACAAACTTTCCGCAACGACCACACGCACAAGCGGATGCGGTAAAGTGAGCGGCGAAAGCGACCAACTCTGCTCCGCCGCGGCTTTGCAGTCCTGCGAAAGACCTTCCGGCCCGCCGATTAACAAACACAGGTCACGCCCGTCATTTTTCCACGCCTCCAATTGCTCGGCGAGTTGCGCTGTTGTCCAAGGCTTGCCCGGAATGTCCAAAGTTACCACTTTACCTTTGCCGCATGCCGCTAACATCGCTTTGCCTTCTTGTTCCAAAATGCGTTTAATGTCAGCATTTTTACCGCGCTTGCCGGCGGGAATTTCGATTAATTCAAACGGCATATCTTTCGGGAAACGACGTTGGTATTCTTCAAATCCGGCGGTAACCCAGGCCGGCATTTTGGTGCCTACGGCAATTAACGAGATCTTCACAAGCGTTCCCTTATTTGTTCAATGCGGTGCTATTTTCTTCGTTCAATGCGGTGCTATTTTCGTTATCCAACGCCTACGTCCTATGCCCAAAGTTTCTCCAATTGGTAAAGTTCTCGCGTCTCGCGTTGCATGATATGAACCATGGTTTGGCCTAAATCAACCACGATCCAATCAGCAGTATTTTTGCCTTCTTGACCGAATGTTTCCACGCCCGCTTTTTTGCATTCCGCAATTAAATTATCCGCCATCGCCGACACTTGGCGGCTTGACGTTCCGGTGCAAATCACCATATTTTCGGTGACGGAGGATTTGCCGCGCACATCAAAATGCACGATATCCGAGCCCTTTAAATCACCCAGTTTATTAATGACAAATTCGACTAATGACATGCTCTTTCCTTTATTTGTAAAAGCGCGAGATTCTACCATTGAATGGTGCGCAGGACTAGGGAAAAGGACAAAACGCGTATTTTTTGAGTGCACTTTTATTTTCTAGAAACAGAAACAAGCGGCTTTTCAATTTTCTTTTGGGCGCGTCGCTTTTGAAAAAAGGCGCTCAGTTTTTGACCACATTCTTCGGCCAGAACGCCCGCGCTAATTTCTACACAATGATTCATTTTGTAATCGTCAAAAAAGTGAAAACGCGAGCCAACGGCACCGGTTTTATAATCTGCAGCGCCGAACACCAAGCGTTTAATGCGGCTGTGCAAAATTGCGCCGGCGCACATAGTGCAAGGCTCAAGCGTAACATAAAGGGTGCAATTGAGCAGACGATAATTTTCGAGATTTTTCGCGCCATTGCGTAATGCCACAATCTCCGCGTGGGCGGTCGGATCATGTTCCATAATGGACAGATTCCAACCCTCGCCGAGAATATTGCCGAACTCATCCACCAGCACCGCACCCACGGGAATTTCACCCAACGCTTCCGCTTTGTCAGCCAAGGCAAGGGCGTGGCGCATGAATTTTTCGTCTAAATCTGAGCGTACTTCTATTGTTTGGGCGTTTGTTTGCACTTTCGCGTCTTAAACAGAGAAAGGATATTTAATCGGCTCGTGAGATTGGTAACCGATAACCTTGAAATCGTCCATCGTGACCCAAGTTTCGAGGTCTTCAAGAGTTTTGATGTCCGGATTAATTTCTAATTTTGGCAACGGGAACGGTTCACGTTTGAGTTGAACATCACGCATCAATTCAAGTTGATCTTCATAAATATGCGCATTGACAATTTTATGATACACCTTGCCCGCTTTTGTACCGGTAATTTGCGCCATTAAAGCTAAGAAAGTGAACGCTTGAATTTGATTGAAATTCAAGCCCAACGGCACATCGCAGGAACGTTGATAGCTGGTGAGATAAAGCGTGTCGCCCAGTAAAGAAAAGGTATGCGTGTGCATACAAGGACGCAAACAGCCCAGATCAAATTCGCCCGGATTAAAGAAGGTCAAAATTTCGCCGCGATCATCAATACCTTTGGCAAGGTTATTAACAATTTTGCGCAGTTGATCGACGGTTTCGCCATTCGGTTTGCGCCACGCGCGCCCCTGCACGCCGTACACGCGTCCCATGTCGTCAATGCCTTTACGATGTGGATTGGCCAACCATGAGGCATTTTCATTGGCGTTTGCGTCCCAAGTTTTAGTGCCGAGTTTACGAAAATCGGCGGCATTATCGTAACCACGGATATAACCTAAAAATTCCGCAATCGCCGCTTTCCAGTAGCTTTTGCGGGTGGTAATCAGCGGAAATTGGTTGTTCGCCACATCGTATTCGAGATCCGCATTAATAACCGTTAAACACCGCTTACCGGTGCGCTCGTTGGCGATCCATTGACCTTCGTCAATAATCCGCTGGCAAAGCTCAAGATATTGTTGCATAAGAATTCCTTAGGATTTGGCGGGCGCACTGTTGCTTGAATCAGTACGCATATAAGCCCATGCCATAATTAAAACGCCGCCAATAATCATTGGTAAACAAAGTGCTTGGCCGCGCGTCATAATGCCGAGGAAGGATTCCGTTTCCGGCTCGCGTACGTATTCCACGATAAAACGAAATATTCCGTAACCGATTAAGAATAAACCGGCAACCGAACCTGTCGGACGGGATTTTCTAATAAATAAATTCAAGATGGCAAATAACACCAGACCTTCTAAAAAAGCTTCATAAAGTTGTGATGGGTGACGAGGCAGTAATTGCGGATCTGTAGGAAAAATCATCGCCCAAGGTACGTCGGTTTGGCGTCCCCAAAGTTCGAGATTAATGAAGTTACCGATTCGTCCCAAACCTAAACCGAACGGAATCAGCGGTGCAACAAAATCAGTAGTTTGCCAAAAATTACGTTTTTGCGCATGAGAAGTCCAAATCATCGCGATGATCACCCCGATAAGACCGCCGTGGAAAGACATTCCGCCTTCCCAAACACGGAAGAGATAGCTCGGTTCTTGCAAGAAATGATCAATATTGTAAAAGAATACGTCACCAACGCGTCCGCCAATAAACACACCCATAAAACCGTTAAATAACAAGCTATCTACTTGCTCTACGGTCCAACCACTAGTCGGACGAGCGGCACGACGCACCGCCAACCAACGGGCGAAAATAAACCCGAGTAAATACATTAAACCGTACCAACGCAAGCCAATATTGCTATCGCCAATAGTAAAAATGGTCGGATCAAAGTGCGGAAGCACTAAATATTGATTCATAATTTTCCTTATTTCAGAAACATATCGACGGCGATGACAATAAGTAATAATGCAAAGCCTTTTTTCAAAATCGGCACCGGTAGTTTTGAAGTCGCGGTTGCACCAAGTTTAGAGGTAAAAAATGACGTGGCAGTAATGCCTAACACGGCCGGCAAATAAATGTACCCCAAGGAATACTCTGGCATAGTAGTATTGCCCCAACCACTCACAGCAAAACTCAACATCCCCGATAATCCAAGTAACATGCCGCAAAAGGCAGAAGATCCGATAGCTTTTTTCATATCGATACCGCGTGAATTTAAAAACGGCACGATAAAACCACCACCGCCGATACCGGCTGCGCTTGACGCCATGCCGATTAAAATACCGCCTACAATCGACGAGGTGGTGGTGAGCGTTTTGGACGATTGCGTAGCTTTGGATTTAATGGAAACCAGCATTTTTATCGCTAAATAAACCACTAAACAAGCAAATAATTTAGCTACAACGGCGCGATCAAGTTTGCCAATAAATAAACCACAGATAAATACTGTAACCATAATCACGGGAATGAGAATTTTCACCGCATCCCACACAATATTGCCGAGTTTATGATGGCGTTGAGCGGAAGAAAAACCGGTAATCACAATAGTGGCGAATGAGGTGCCCAATGCGGTGCTCATAAGCAAAGGTTCCGGCACGCCCATCATCGGCAATAAATAAACTAAAGTCGGCACAATCACCAAACCGCCACCGATACCGAAAAGCCCGGCAAGAAACCCGACGATACAACCTACCAGCAAACAAATAGCAATAAAAGTTAGCATAATCTACCCTCTTTTATTCAACGGGCGTTTGGAATATTTAGCATAATGCGGCTTACGCGGAAAAACCGGTTTAATATCAGATTCCGTTTGATGCTCCGTTTGTTTTTCTTTTTCGCCGAAAAATAAAAAAGTTGCGAATTCTTTCATCGCGCGGCGATACACGTCTTTCTTGAACGACACCACTTGGCGCACAGGATACCAAAAACTCACCCAACGCCAACCATCAAATTCCGGCGACTTGGTGGCTTGCATATTGATATTTTTTTCTTCGGAGACAAGCTGTAATAAGAACCAACGTTGTTTTTGCCCGATACATATCGGTTTACTGTCATAACGTAACAAACGTTTCGGTAATTTATAACGCAGCCAATGTTTTGATACGTATAAAATACGTACGTCTTTCGGCTGCAACCCCACTTCCTCGTAAAGTTCGCGATACATCGCTTGTTCCGCGCTTTCGTTATCATTAATGCCGCCTTGCGGAAACTGCCAAGAATTCTGCCCGCAACGTTTCGCCCAAAGCACCTGTCCTTTGCGATTGCAAATCACAATGCCCACATTGGGACGGTAGCCGTCAAAATCGATCACTATCGTTTTTACCTTAAATTTTGACTCAAAAATAATCCGCGAATTGTTTCATAAATCCGCTTTTTTATCAACCAACGCCCAAGGCGCACTACTCTTCCATTATCATTCTTATTGTGGATAATTCTGTGGTTAACCGTTACAAAAAACATCGAGAAATTGTGTAGAAGATCGTGAAGATCGCGTCGATGACTTCCTTCCCTCCGTTTTATCCGCTTTAATAACAAAACTTGTTTGCAAAAAGCTAATAGCTCTTTATTTCATCGGAAATACCTTAAAAAGCGCTTAAAAAACATTCCGTTTTCTTAAATCGCATAATTTTTACAATAAGAGCCGATGGGCTTGTGAGTTATTCAATATTTCTGTGGATAAAATTGTGGCTGGGGAAATTCATAACCTTGTATAACTTTGCAGAATCAAACGGCTGCACTCTACAAGAAATTTTAATTCTTTTTAATTCAAATAGTTAAATTAACAATTCTACGAAATTCATGATGTGAGTAATTCCGCAAATGCACCGTTCATTTTTTAACCATCAAAATTTAATCCGCTCAAATAACGTTTCCAGTCAAAATATTGTCCTGGATCGATCTTGCGTCCCGGCGAAATATCGGCGTGCCCTACGATACGCTCGCTCGTAATTTTGGGATAGGCTTGCATAATCAGTTGAGTGAGCCACTGCAAAGCCTGATATTGTGCATCAGTAAAAGGTTGTTCATTGCTACCTTCCAGCTCAATACCGATAGCAAAATCATTGCATTTTTCTCGTCCTTGAAAACAGGAAAGCCCGGCATGCCAAGCGCGCTGGTTAAAACTTACGTACTGCGTAATACGTCCGTCACGTTCAATTAAACAATGGGCCGACACGCGAATGCGATAAATTTCTTTAAAATAAGGATGAATTGTTGGGTCAAGCTTTCCTTGAAAAAAATCATCAATATAACCACCCCCGAATTCTTCCGGCGGCAAGCTAATGTAATGGATCACAAGCAGCGAAATATCTTTAATATCCGGTCGCGCATCAAAATGAGGAGAGAAAATATGGCGGCAATTCTTTAGCCAACCTTGTTCAATATTCTGCGTTTTTTTCATACTTCTTTTCTATCTTTGCGATCGTGATCGCATAAAAAATGCGATCGGTTTTACGGATATTTCTTCCTTTTTCACAATCGTTGCGCCACCTTTGGCAAAACTTGTACCAATAAAAGGAAAATCTATGAAATTTATTTCTTCACACGTATTAAAAAAGGGTTTTACTCTAATTGAATTAATGATTGTCATCGCGATTATCGCCATTTTGGCAACTATTGCCATTCCCTCTTATCAAAATTACACCCAAAAAGCGGCAATGTCCGAATTATTGCAAGCTTCCGCGCCTTATAAAGCAGATGTTGAGCTGTGCATTTACGGTACTGGCACCACCACTAATTGTAGCGGCGGGAGTAACGGTGTGGCGGCCAATACCACTGCTGCAAAAGGTTATATAAAAAGTATCAGTACTAACGCCGGTGCGATTACTGTGGTTGGTGACGGCACATTGAAAGACATTCAATACACGCTCACCGCCACTGGTGACAAAAGTAAGGGCATAACTTGGGCGGCCAGCTGTACCGGTGATAAATCTCTCTTCCCGGCCGGATTCTGTTCTAAATGACAACTTATTATTTAACAACGGTTACCGCACAAAACGGCGAAATCTTCGAGATTTCGCCTGAACTTTGGGCTCGAAACCAACAACAAAGTGCGCTGTTTTTACGCTATTTTACCCTCCCCTTAAAAGAAGAAGAGCATCGAATCTGGCTGGCGGTCGATTCTCTAAATAATCTCTCCGCCTGCGAAACCATCGCCTTTATTTGCGGCAAATTGGTAGAACCGGTATTGCTCGACAGCGTACAACTTAAAGCGCTTTTGCAACAACTAGCACCACAAGCTTCACAAGAGGAAGAACAGGTTAACTTTTACGCCTCGCAAGAAGAGGAATCGACCGATTCGTTGGATGATGAACCGGTCATTCAATTGCTCAATCGTATCTTTGAATCCGCTCTGCAAAAGAACGCGTCCGATATTCATTTGGAAACCTTACAACATCAATTCCAAGTGCGGTTCCGAATTGATGGAGTATTGCAACCACAAACTCCGGTCAGTAAAAATCTGGCGAATCGTTTAATCTCTCGCTTAAAATTACTTGCTAAACTCGACATCAGTGAAACCCGCCTACCACAAGACGGCCGTTTTCAGTTTAAAACCACATTTTCCGATATTCTTGATTTTCGTCTTTCCACTTTGCCAACCCATTGGGGTGAAAAAGTGGTACTGCGCGCCCAACAAAACAAACCGGTCGAACTCAGCTTTGCCGAATTGGGTATGACGGAAGCCCAACAAGCTTCGTTCCAACAGGCACTCAGCCAACCGCAGGGATTAATTTTAGTCACCGGACCGACCGGCAGCGGAAAAAGTATTTCACTTTACACTGCACTTCAATGGCTTAATACGCCCGATAAACACATTATGACGGCGGAGGATCCGATAGAAATTGAACTTGACGGCATTATTCAAAGCCAAATCAATCCGCAAATTGGACTGGATTTTAGCCGACTTTTACGTTCTTTTTTGCGTCAAGATCCCGATATCATTATGCTTGGCGAAATTCGTGATGAAGAAAGCGCCGCCATGGCGTTACGCGCCGCACAAACCGGACATCTGGTACTTTCCACCCTTCATACCAATGATGCGATTTCCGCGATTTCTCGTTTACAACAACTCGGCATCAAGCAACACGAGATCGAAAGCAGCTTACTACTCGTCATCGCCCAGCGACTAGTACGCAAGCGTTGCCAAAAGTGCAGACAATCTTCAGATGTTCCCTTCATCCAGGCTTGTGATTGTCATCAAGGTTATCACGGACGCATTGGTGTTTACCAATTCTTACATTGGCAACAAAACGGTTATCAAACGGATTTCGACAATCTTCGTCAAAGCGGATTGGAAAAAGTAAAACAAGGCGTAACGGACGAAGCAGAAATCCATCGCGTTTTAGGCTCGGCCTAATTAAGGAAACCGATATGGCAAAAAAACTTTTTTACTATCGCGCACGGAACACCTTAGAACAACTGCAAAAAGGTTCTATTATTGCCGATTCCATCCGTGCGGCAGAATTTCAACTAATGAATCGCGGATTGACAAATATCAAACTGCAACAAAATTGGCAATTTAACAACAAGCCAAAAAATGCGGAAATCAGCGCATTATTAAACCAACTTGCCATATTATTACAATCTGCCATTTCGCTTAAAAATAGCCTGCAAATATTGCAGCAGAATTGCACCCAACTCGCATTAAACGAATGGGTCGAGCAACTTTTACAGAGCATTGAATCCGGTTTATCCTTTTCACAAAGTATTGAACGGCAAGGGAAATACCTCACTCGACAAGAAATTCAACTAATTCAGGTGGGCGAAATGACCGGCAAATTGGCATTAGTATGCGGGAAAATAGCGTCACATCGTAATCACTCTTTGGCGTTACAACGCAAGTTGCAAAAAATTATGCTTTACCCATCAATGGTACTTGGCATTTCTCTGTCACTCACGTTGATGCTGTTGCTTTTTATTGTGCCGCAATTTGCCGAAATGTACCAAAGCAACAATAGTGAACTACCGACTTTAACCCGAGTTTTACTCACGATGTCAAATTTTTTAAGAGAAGAATTATATATTCTTTTGTTACTAAGCCTTTTTCTCGGACTTTTCTACCACTTAAAATTTAAGCAATCACCACATTTTAAACAACAAAAAGCGCGTATTATCGCCCTCATGCCGATTTTCGGTAAAATTCAACAGCTTTCCCGCTTGGTTAATTTCAGCCAAAATTTACACATTATGCTGCAGGCCGGCGTACCGCTAAATCAAGCGCTCAATAGTTTTCTACCGCGTGCCCAAAGTTGGCAAATTAAGTCACCGCTTACCTCGGATGCGGTGCTAGACGGCGAGGTCAAATCAATTTTGCAATGGGTTTCACAAGGCTATGCGTTTTCTGATAGCATTAGTAGCCGTCTGTTCCCGATGGAAGCGCAACAAATGCTGCAAATCGGTGAAAAGAGCGGCAAACTTGCATTGATGTTGCAACATATTGCAGAAAATTATCAAGAAAAACTCAATCACCAAATTGATCTGCTTTCTCAAATGCTTGAACCTTTGATGATGGTGATCATCGGCGGTTTAATCGGCATAATTATGATGGGTATGTACTTACCGATTTTTAATATGGGATCGGTAGTGCAATGATTGGCTTCGCAACATTTTTACTCGGCGGAACCTTAGGCGTCGCATTATATCTTTATATTTCGGGCTTTATCGAACGATTACAAACGGATGTTTATGCCGCTTATGTCGAACTCTTCCCTAACAATCCTCCGCCTTTCCAAAAGCATTTAGCAAACCTACAAACACAAAAATGCGGTCATGTTTTGCAATATTTTTTCGTTGTCGGATTTATTTTTAGCGCATTTGCCGCACTCGCGCCGAGCCCCTCATTTGCCTTATGGTTTAGCACCGCATTGGCTTTGCTGTGGGCAATCGCTTATCTCGATTGGCGCTATCGACTCATATCACCAACGCCCTGTTTAGGATTGCTCGCCCTCGGATTATTCGGCGCAGCGCAATCGTTTTCAGATTTGATGTTAGAACAAAGTCTACAAAGTGCAGCCGGTTTTTTCCTGCTTTTTTATGCCGTTTATTGGTTCGCCAAATGGCATTATAAACAAGAAGCCTTCGGTCGCGGAGACTACTGGCTCGCACTCGCTATCGGCAGCTACTTGCCATTAGAACAACTTCCGGTATTTTTGCTGATTGCTTGTGTAACAGGAATTCTATTCGCTCTTCCACTCAGAAAAACCAAAGAATTTTTACCCTTTGCGCCTTTTCTGTGTTTATCGTTCATTATGCTTAATGCGAAATATTTAATTTAATAAAAAACCAAAATCATTCGCTGCTTCGATTCACAGATAAAATTATTACGGCAAACCCGAGTTAGCTTCATCGGTGAGTTAATCGCTTCTTGTTAAAATCAGTTATCCCGCTTTTTTTCGAACGTCGCATCTTGTAGTATTAACCGTCGATTATTTGTCGTTACGATTTTATGATCGATGTTTATTTTTAATCTAACTTAGCTAAACCTAACTTAGCCGCAAGGACGTTCTATGACTTATATTATCGGCCTCACCGGAGGAATCGGCAGTGGTAAAAGCACGATTACAGAGTTATTCGCCGAATTAGGCGTCCCTTGGGTTGATGCCGATATTATTGCGCATGAGGTGGTAAAAAAAGGTTCTCCTTCGCTTGCGAAAATTATCGAACATTTCGGCAAGCATATTTTATTGGATAACGGCGAACTCAATCGTGCGGCATTACGTGAACTGATTTTTACTAACGAGAAAGAAAAAAATTGGCTCAACGATTTATTACACCCGATTATTCGCCAAGAAATCACGACACAACTTGCCGCACAAACAGCGCCTTATACACTTTTTGTCGCACCACTTCTTATCGAAAATAATCTCACAACACTTTGCGATCGCGTGCTTGTGGTCGATGTTGCGCCTGCCACCCAACTCGCCCGCGCCACTCGACGCGATCATAATAATATTAAGCAAATTCAACGCATTATGGATGCGCAAGTAAGTCGCGAAGCGCGGTTGAAATGGGCGACCGAGGTAATTAACAACGATGCCAATCTTGTCGAAAATTTACTTCAGTTAAAGCAAAAAGTGCTAGAATTGCATCGCTTTTATTTACAACAAGCGGAGTTAAAACGTGTCGGATGAAATCATTGAAGTGCCTTGCCCCATTTGTCAAAAAAACGTTCCCTGGACATCAGACAGTCCCTTTCGTCCTTTTTGCAGCAAACGTTGTCAATTAATCGATCTCGGAGAATGGGCAGCGGAAGAAAAAGCGATCCCGAGTGACAGCGCCGATTTTGCGACCAATCCGGAATTCAACGATGAATGGTATGTAAAATAAGTGTTCGACATAAATAAAGTAAGTGATAAAGCAATTTTTATTAACCATATTTTTACTTCGTTTACGCCATAGCTCCTCACCGAACCGCATTGAATGCAATCGATTGCTTTGTTAGAATGACCGCATTTTTTCAAGGTAAATAAGGAGTCGCTATGGCATTTAATCTTAAAAACAGGCATTTATTGAGTTTAGTCAATCACAGCGAACGTGAAATTCGATTTTTATTAGATTTAGCACGCGATTTAAAACGAGCAAAATATGCCGGTACGGAACAACCTCGCTTAACCGGTAAAAATATTGCCCTTATCTTTGAGAAAACCTCCACCCGCACCCGATGTGCCTTTGAAGTCGCCGCTTACGATCAAGGCGCACATGTGACTTATATTGATCCCGTTTCCTCCCAAATCGGCCACAAAGAATCGATGAAAGACACCGCGCGCGTATTAGGCAGAATGTACGACGCCATTGAATATCGCGGTTTCAAACAGTCCGTCGTAAACGAATTGGCGCAATATGCCGGGGTGCCGGTATTTAACGGCTTGACCGACGAATTTCACCCGACTCAAATGCTCGCCGACGTGTTGACCATGATGGAAAACTGCGAAAAACCGTTAAGCCAAATCAGCTATGTGTATATCGGCGACGCACGTAACAATATGGGCAACTCCTTGTTATTAATCGGCGCAAAATTAGGAATGGATGTGCGAATCTGCGCACCGAAAGCCTTGTTGCCGGAAGATGCTCTCGTTGCAATGTGCCAAGAATTTGCCAAACAATCGGGTGCGCGCATTACCGTGACGGAAGATATCGACAAAGCGGTAAACGGCGTAGATTTCGTGCATACTGACGTGTGGGTTTCTATGGGCGAACCGCTTGAAGCTTGGGGTAAACGAATCGATATGTTAATGCCTTATCAAGTGACGCCTGAGCTAATGAAACGCACCGGCAATCCGAAAGTAAAATTTATGCATTGCCTACCGGCTTTCCACAATAGCGAAACCAAAGTCGGCAAAGAAATCGCCGCACAATATCCGCAATTAGCAAACGGTATTGAAGTGACCGAAGACGTATTCGAATCACCGGCAAATGTGGCATTCGAACAAGCAGAAAACAGAATGCACACCATAAAAGCGGTGATGGTGGCAAGCCTTGCTTAGTTAAGCTTGATAGCATCGCAGTTCAATGCGGTGCTATTTTTTTATCGCGTTATAAAAAGAAGAAGGAAAATAAAATGAGAATTGTGGTTGCCTTAGGCGGAAACGCATTATTAAAAAGAGGAGAGCCGATGACGGCTCAAAATCAATCGGCCAATATTCGTATCGCGGCAGAGCAACTTGCTAAAATTAAGCAAGATCATGAATTGGTGATTTCGCACGGTAATGGCCCACAAGTAGGACTGCTAGCATTACAACATGCCGCCTATCATGCGCAAGATGCGAAAATCGAACCCTATCCGTTAGACGTATTGGTTTCTCAAACGGTAGGCATGATCGGTTATATGTTGCAACAAGAACTCACCAATTTGCTGCCGCAAACGCCGACCATTACGGTATTAAGCCAAGTGATTGTGGCTCCGAACGATCCGGCCTTTGAAAAACCAAGCAAACCGATCGGTCAGATTTACGGCAAAGCAGAAGCGGAAAAACTTGCCGCAGAAAAAGGCTGGACGATTATGCCGGACGGTCAACATTATCGTCGCGCAGTGCCCAGTCCGTTGCCAAAATCAGTTACCGGTATGGATTCCGTGAAAGCCTTACTGGCGAATAAAAATATCGTGATTTGTGGCGGTGGCGGCGGTATTCCGAGCTATTACAATGAAAAGGGAGAATTACAAGGCGTGGAAGCCGTAGTGGACAAGGATTTGTGCACGGCAGTGATTTCGCAAGAGCTAAAGGCCGATTTATTCATCATCGCGACGGACGTCCCGGCGGCTTGCGTAAACTTTAACAAAGCAGAACAAAAACAAATCGCCCGCGCCAATCCGACCGCATTGGAAGCATTGGCTGACGAGTTCGCACCGGGATCCATGGGGCCAAAAGTGAAAGCGGTGATTAACTTCGTAAAAGCTACCGGCAAAGATGCGGTAATTGGTTCGCTTGCAGATATTGAACGTATCGTACAAGGCAAAGCGGGGACGCGCGTGACAAATACCATTAACGGCGTGGAATTTTACTAATCAAATATAAAAGGGGGGCAACGGATCCCCTTTTTGACGGATGAAAAACCACCGCACTTTGGCCTTAATTTCAGTTTTATGTAGCAAAATAGCACCGCATTGGAAGCCGCTTCAATGCGGTGCTATTTTGCAAGGTCATTTCAGCTTGCGCTACAGCTACATCATTTCACTTAATTTTTCCCTTTCACATCTAAAATCACCACCTCCGATTGCGATCCCAAACGCATCGGAATACCCCAAAAGCCGAAACCTGAGGTGACCATAAAATATGGCGTACCGATTTTTTCCAAGCCGTAATCAATGCGGTACAGTAGGCCGGTAATAAGATTGGCCGGGAAAATTTGCCCTTTGTGGGTGTGCCCGGAAACCTGCAAATCAAACGGTAGCGCCGAATGGATGTCCACTTCCGACGGACGATGATCCAGCACGATAATCGGCAAATTTAAATCCGCTTGTTTGAGCAACATTTCCGTCGTCGGGCGGGATGTATTCAAATCGTCGTTACGCCCAATCAAAACGAATTCGTTATTAATCACCCTAGTTTGATCTTGCAGAAGCGTTATACCCGCTTTGCGAATTTCATCTCTGATTTCGTCTTGATGACCGAAGAAATCATGATTGCCGAGGGTCGCGTAAACACCGAGCGGTGCTTGCAGTTTAGCCAAATGTGGGCGCATATTTTCCGCTAAATAGGCATCGACATTGTCATCCATAATATCGCCCGGTAACAAAATGAGATCGACTTTTTGTTCGGTCATAATTTGCGCTAATTTATCCAGTTCTTGCGCGCCGAATAAAACGCCCAAATGCAGATCACTCGCCACGCCGATGCGTAACGGTTTCATCGGTTTATCAAATTGAATGTTGTAATGAACAATGCGCGGCACATAGGCATTATACAGGCTCAAACCAATTAAACCGGCGAGCCCGACGGGATAAACAAGACGTAGCAGGCGCTCGATTTCGGCAAAGTTTTTACTTTTCTTCAAAACAACACGAAGGAAACCTATCGTCACGCTTACAAAGGCTGAAAAAAGCAATAGCGTGAGCATCAATGCAATGAAACGAAAGGCAGTAAAAAATTGCGCGACATGGCAAATTAGCACCGCATTGGGCGCCGTAAACAGTGCCAAGGTCAGCCATTTTTTGCTTTGCGGACAATGCTTATCGACCCAAAGCCACCGTAAGGTGCGGTTAAAAATGGCGAGCAAACATTGCAAAACGATAACAACGATGGCGAAAATAAAGTAATAACGCGTTTCCATGACGTCTGTTTTCCCTTGATTTTAAAGGCGCGCATCATAAATTTCTTTGTTTTCAAAGGCAAATTTTTTCGCTAGAATGCGAGCGTTTTTTTGACTGATAATTGATAAAAGGACGACATTATGTTTGGAAAAGGTGGCTTAGGCGGCTTAATGAAACAAGCGCAACAAATGCAAGAAAAAATGCAAAAAATGCAGGAAGAAATTGCGCAACTTGAAGTAACCGGTGAATCGGGCGCAGGCTTGGTGAAAATCACCCTTAACGGTGCGCATAACTGCCGTCGCATCGATATTGATCCGTCTTTAATGGAAGACGACAAGGAGATGTTGGAAGATTTAATTGCCGCGGCGTTTAACGATGCGGTGCGTCGTGCAGAAGAACTGCAAAAAGAAAAAATGGCGTCCGTTACCGCCGGTATGCCGTTACCGCCGGGCATGAAATTTCCGTTTTAATTCGTAAGGTGCGTGGATAAAATATTCATGCACCGTTTCACATTTATCCCATCTCTTTAATATGCAAAGCAGTCCACTTTTAGAACACCTTATCGAAAATTTACGTTGTCTTCCGGGCGTGGGACCGAAATCGGCGCAGCGTATGGCGTATCATTTATTACAACGTAATCGTAGTGGCGGCATGAATTTAGCGCACGCGCTCACCGAAGCAATGTCTAAAATCGGTCACTGTTCACAATGTCGTGATTTTACCGAAGAAGAAACTTGCAACATTTGTAATAATCCGCGTCGCCAAAATTCCGGCTTGCTTTGCGTGGTGGAAATGCCTTCCGATATTCAAGCAATTGAGCAAACCGGACAATTTTCCGGCCGTTATTTCGTCTTGATGGGGCATTTGTCACCATTGGACGGTATCGGTCCGCGCGAAATCGGTTTGGATTTATTGCAACAACGTTTGACGGAAGAATCCTTCCACGAAGTGATTCTCGCTACCAATCCGACGGTGGAGGGCGATGCCACAGCGAACTACATCGCGGAAATTTGTCGCTTGCACAATATTAAAGTGAGTCGTATTGCGCACGGTATTCCGATCGGTGGCGAGCTGGAAACGGTGGATGGCACCACATTAACTCACTCTTTCCTCGGTCGTCGTCAGATCGACTGATTATTATGCGTCTCTTTATTGCTGAAAAACCGAGCTTGGCTCGTGCCATTGCCGATGTGTTGCCAAAACCACATCTGCGCGGCGACGGATTTATCCGATGCGGCGATAACGATGTCGTCACTTGGTGCGTGGGGCATTTGCTGGAACAAGCCGAGCCCGAAGCATACGATCCGAAATTCAAACAATGGCGTTTGGAACATCTGCCAATCATTCCAGAAAAATGGCAATTATTACCGCGCAAAGAAGTTAAAAAACAGCTTTCCACAGTGGAAAAACTGATTCATCAAGCTGACGAATTGGTAAACGCGGGCGATCCGGATCGCGAAGGGCAATTGTTAGTGGATGAAGTGTTTAGTTACACCAAGTTAAGCGCGGAAAAACGCGATCGAATTCAGCGTTGTTTAATTAGTGATTTGAATCCCAATGCGGTGGCGAAAGCGGTTAACAAGCTGCAACCGAATCGTAATTTCATTCCGCTAGCCACCTCCGCATTAGCCCGCGCCCGTGCCGATTGGCTATACGGTATTAATATGACGCGCGCTTACACTATTCGCGGCCGTCAGGCGGGTTATAACGGCGTGCTTTCCGTCGGACGTGTACAAACACCGGTATTAGGACTGATTGTGCGGCGCGATTTGGATATTGAACATTTCCAACCCAAAGATTTCTTTGATGTGCTGGCATGGATTAATCCGGAAGGTAAGCATGAAAAAACGTCGGAAACCTCAACTGCGCTTTTTAGCGCCTTATGGCAACCAAGTAAAGCTTGCGAAGATTATCAAGATGATGACGGCCGCGTACTTTCTCAAGGCTTAGCAGAAAATGTAGCAAAACGCATTTCCGGTCAGCCTGCGGAAGTGACGGAATATAAAAACTCGCACGAAAAAGAGAGCGCACCGCTGCCTTATTCTCTATCCGCTTTGCAAATCGACGCAGCGAAGCGCTTCGGCATGTCCGCGCAAGCGGTTTTAGATACCTGTCAGCGCTTGTATGAAACCCATCGTTTGATTACCTATCCGCGTTCCGATTGTCGTTATTTACCGGAAGAACATTTTGCCGAACGATATAATGTGTTCAATGCGGTTTCCGTGCATTGCGATGCTTACCAAACCTTGCCGAGCCTAATTGATGCCAATCGGCGTAACCGCTGTTGGAACGATAAAAAAGTCGATGCACACCATGCGATTATTCCGACTGCAAAAAATCGCGCAGTTAATTTAACTCATGAAGAACACAATATTTATGGTTTAATTGTTCGCCAATATTTAATGCAATTTTGTCCGGATGCAGAATATCGCAAAAGCAAAATTACTCTGAACATTGCCGGTGGAACTTTTATTGCTCAAGCACGAAATCTGCAAACTGCCGGCTGGAAAGCATTACTCGGCAAAGAAGATGACTCGGAAAATCAAGAACCACTCTTGCCGATTGTGAAAAAAGGACAAATATTGCATTGTGAACGCGGCGAAGTGGTGAATAAAAAAACACAACCACCAAAACCCTTTACTGATGCAACGTTGCTTTCGGCGATGACCGGGATTGCGCGTTTCGTACAAGATAAAGAATTGAAAAAAATCCTACGCGAAACCGATGGACTAGGTACAGAAGCAACACGCGCGGGTATTATTGAATTATTGTTTAAACGAGGCTTTTTAATTAAAAAAGGACGCAACATTCACAGTACGGAAGCCGGACGAATTTTAATTCAAGCTTTGCCGGATATTGCTACACAGCCCGATATGACAGCACATTGGGAAGCACAGTTGAACGATATCAGTCAAAAACAAGCGACTTACCAGCAATTTATGCACAGTCTAAGTCAAATGTTGCCGGACTTGGTACGTTTTGTGAATCTCAATGCGTTGCGCCAGCTAAGTCAAGTCAGTCGAAACACAAAAGCCGAACAGAACATGCGCCAAAGAACAGTCAGGAAAACTAAAAAATCAGCGAAGAAAGAGGCTTCTGATTAAAGTTGATACAATCGATGCATAAATAATAAAAAAAACTTGCGGAAATCTCGCAGTTTTTATATTATTCGCCGCGATTTTCTTGCGTAATGCGCAATTCAGAGTAGAAAAAATGTATCAAGTTCTTTTATTTATTTATGTTGTTGTCGCTATTGCCTTGATCGGGTTTATTCTCGTTCAACAAGGTAAAGGAGCAAACGCCGGTGCATCTTTTGGAGGAGGCGCTTCAGGCACAATGTTTGGTTCAGCCGGTGCAGGTAACTTTTTAACCCGCGCCAGTGCAATTTTAGCAACTGTGTTTTTTGTAATTGCGCTGGTATTAGGTAACATAAATTCTCATCGCAATAACCTTGAAAAAAGTACGTTCGATGATTTGTCTCAAGCCGCTGAACAAGTCCAACAAAATCAACAAGTTGCTCCGGCAATAGAAAACAAAAATAGCGATATCCCGCAATAATAAACAAATAAACGCTCTGGTGGTGGAATTGGTAGACACGCTATCTTGAGGGGGTAGTGGCCGTAGGCCGTGCGAGTTCAAGTCTCGCCCAGAGCACCATTTGACTAAGCAAAACCCCGCGTAACTTCACGCGGGGTTTTGTTTTATCCGGTTCCGACAAGGAAATGTTCACTAATTTGAAGATTAATGCAATTTCAATCGCGGTTTTAAATATCGATTGATTTTATCCACCAAGATAATCAAACCGATTTTAATACAACCGTGTAATGCGTGTTGGTGCATGCGATAAAGCGATACGTAAGCGAATTGGGCGAATTTACCGTGAACGGTGAGCGGATTTTTACCGAATTTGTTGGTTAAGCTGCCCAATGCGGTGAAACTTGAAAGGGAAACCAAGGTGCCTTTATCATTGTATTTGAAGGCTTTTAACGGTTGATTTGCAAAAATTGCAAAGAGATTTTTCGCGCAGGCTTTTGCCATTTGATGTGCGGCTTGCGCACGCGGCGGCACTAATTTTCCGTCCGGTTGCGTTAATGCGGCGCAGTCGCCGATGGCAAAAATGCTGTCATCTACGGTAGTTTGTAGCGTATCTTTTACGACTAATTGATTGATGCGGTTGATTTCCAAGCCATCAAAATGATGTGTGACTTTTGAGGTGCGTACGCCCGCCGCCCAAACGATTAAATCCGCTTTAATTTGTTCGCCATCTTTCGTTATCAGCGTATTCGGTTGCGCTTCAGTGATCATCGTGTTGAGTTTCACTTCGGTACCCATTTCACGTAGCTCATCCAGCACCGCATCGGACAAATTTTCCGGCAAGGCGGGCAATAAACGCGGGCCGGCTTCCACCAACGTGACTTGTAAACAATCGCTGTCGATTTTGCCGTAACCGTAGGAAGACAAATCTTCCGCCGCGTGATAAAGCTCTGCGGTAAGTTCCACGCCGGTCGCGCCACCGCCAACGATCGCAATATTGATTTTACTTTGGTCGACCAGTTTCTGTTTAAATTCTTCTTCACCAATATCGTCTAGTGCGCGGTTTTCCGAAAATTTAAGGAAAAGTTCTAACATTTTGTTTTGAAAACGCAACGCCTGTTCGGAGCTGTCCAAGAAAATGCAGTTATCCGCGACGCCTTTTGTGTTGAAATCATTTGATTTACTGCCGATTGCGATGACCAAATAATCGTAAGGAATTCGGCGGGCGACGACGATCATATCGCCTTCTTCGCCGTAAACCGGCGCCAATTCCACGTATTTTTGTTCGCGGTTGATGCGCGTGATCGAGCCTTGTTCAAAGCTGAAATGATGATTTTTACCGTGCGCACGGTAGCTTAACGAGTCGATGCCATCGTCCATTACGCCGGTGGCGATTTCGTGCAATAACGGTTTCCAAAGATGGGTGGCATTACGATCCACAAGGGTAATTTTGGCTTGTTGTTTGCGACCGAGCTTATCACCTAAAAATGTCGCCAGCTCAATACCGCCGGCACCGCCACCTACGATGACGATGTTTTTCATAAGATTCTCCTAAAAGTATTAAATTTGTTAAAAATGTTAAATCAACGTTATGGTAGCATGAAACATCTTGTGGAACATTACTCAATAAGGAGAAAACTAAGTTCAGTGCACGCATTCATAAAGGGGGGTAAGCTCTCGGATGGTGTGAGTCACAAATAGCACCGCATTCAAAGCCGACAAATCGGTCTTTTCCACATTTTTGCCGATACACCAAAAATCATCGTCGTTGCGCAAGGTTAAATCCGCTTGTGAAAATGCGTTCACCGGCCGGAAATCGCCATATTCGTCTTCATCGCCGCGCCATAAATCGAAGTCGGCGAAACGGGCGAAATCAAATCGTTCCAGCCATCGGTTATATTGGTGCACATTAATTTGTGAGCGATCTGCGCGATAGCAATGCCAATCGAGACTCACAGAAAGGCGGCGGCGATTGAGCAATACGGAGAAAATCGCAGCGGAATTTTGGTTGAATTCATATTTGAAATAGGCGAAAAAATGCGCACGTACCTGCCAACCGTTCGTCCAACTTTCGATATGCGGTTTGGCAAAAGGCGCGCCGAGTTCGGCGGAAACGGCTTGAATCAGCGCTTTCCAGTTATCCCACTGCGCTTTGTAACGCGCTTTAATGGCCGGAATTTCTTGCGGGCAGAATTTTTTCATTTGCGCAAATTGAAAGAACGGAATATTAAAAATTTCGCAGGATTCGGCGTTGAGAGAAATCATGATTTTTCCTTAAAAATACAATAATTTTTCGAAATTATATCGCTGTTGCACAACGTTGAAATTACCCTTGCAAAATAGCACCGCATTGAAGCCCTCCCAGTGCGGTGCTATCGTTTATGCTTAATTTAAACGGGTTTTGTGCATTTGCTAAATTTCGTAATTTTTGACCGCACTTTGGCTGAAAATTTGTTTATCTTCCCAACGTAGCATGGTCAGGCGATTATTCCAGACACAGCCGGTATCGAGCGCATAAATATTCGGCGGCATTTTTTCATCCACTAAACTCGCCCAATGACCGAACACAATCGGGATTTGTCGATACAACGGATTGTTTAACTCGAACCAAGGCGTGAGTTCGGGCGGCGCTTCTTTCGGCGAGACTTTACAAGCGAAATCCAATCGATGATCTTGATAGCAGAACCGCATTCTGGTGAACACGTTGATAATGTAACGTAAGCGATCCATACCTTGTAAATCAGGCGACCATCGGTCGGGGAAGTTGTCGTACATTTGAGAAATCAGCGCATAAAAATCGCCGTTTTGTAAGACCTTTTCTACTTCCTTCGCGCAGGCTTTTGCCGTTTCTAAATCCCAATCCGGCGAAATGCCCGCGTGCGCCATCAAGAAGCCCAATTTTTCATTGTGAACAAGCAACGGCTGATGACGCAACCAATCAATCAATTCTTCAAAATCCGACGCACTAAAAATCGCGTCCACCCGATCGCGCGGTTTGATTTTTTTAATGCCGAGTGCGGTCGAAATCAGATGAAGATCGTGATTCCCCAACACGGTTTGCGCCGCGTCGCCAAGAGATTTTACCAAACGCAAACAATCTAAGGATTTATCGCCGCGCGCAACGAGATCGCCGACGAGATAGAGTTTATCTTGCGCCGGGTTGAATCGAACGCGTTCCAATAAAAGCTGTAATTCATCGAAACAGCCTTGTAAATCACCGACTAAATAGGTTGCCATTTTTGACCGCGCTTTATTCTTCCGAATCCATAATTTCGTCCTTCAACACCTCCGCCGGCGGATTATCCGCCAGCCAATTCGCTAAGCGGGCATAATCGGCGATGGAAAGATTTTCCGCACGCGCGTTCAAATCAATCTCAAGTGCGGTCAAATTTTCCGGAGAAAATAAGCTAGAAAGCGCGTTGCGCAAGGTTTTGCGGCGTTGGTTAAAGGCTTGCGAACAAACCCGATTAAGCCAATATAAATCCTTAACCGGATGAGGCAGGGTTTGATGCGGAATTAAGCGAACCACAGCGGAATCCACTTTCGGCGCCGGTTTAAAGGCGCTCGGCGGCACTTCAAGCACCGGCATCACTTGGCAGAAATATTGCGCCATAATGGTTAAACGCCCGTAAGCTTTACTGTTCGGCGCGGCGCAAAGGCGTTTTACCACTTCTTTTTGCAACATAAAGTGCATGTCTTGAATCACGTCGTGATATTTGAATAAATGGAACATTAACGGCGTGGAAATGTTGTACGGCAAGTTACCAAACACGCGCAATTTTTGTTTCGGCTCGGCCGTTTGGCCGGCATAAAGCGCGCCGAAATCAAATTGCATGGCGTCAGTTTCAATCACCGTCAATTTTTGATGTAAAAAAGGATGATGGCGTAAACGTTCGGCAAGATCGCGGTCAAGTTCGACAACGGTTAAATGCTCAACTTGCTCGCCGACAGGCTCGGTTAATGCCCCCAAACCAGGGCCGATTTCCACTAAAAATTGACCTTTTTGCGGATAAATCGCCGCCACGATATTTTGAATAACATGATTATCATGCAAAAAATTTTGCCCGAAGCGCTTGCGCGCCGTATGGCCTAAATGTTTTTTTGAGTTCATAGTATTTCGCCTTTCGCAAAAGTGGCACACATTATAGAGCCTGTTTTACCTTTGTAAATCGTTGCGAAATTGCACGAAATGGTGTTTTTTCCACTCGAATTTATTTTCATCTTTCGTACGACACTAAAAACGGCTATAATCCGCGCGTTTTTATTAAATCAGACCCCAAATACGGTCAAGAAACCATTATTTTAGAGGATACAATGGCAAAAGAAGATAGCATTGAAATGCAAGGCACTATTTTGGAAACCCTACCGAATACGATGTTCCGTGTGGAATTAGAAAACGGTCATGTGGTAACCGCTCACATTTCAGGCAAAATGCGTAAAAACTATATTCGTATTTTAACCGGCGACAAAGTAACCGTAGAAATGACGCCTTACGATTTAAGCAAAGGCCGTATCGTTTTCCGTAGCCGCTAATCATCGTCGTGAAATCCAAGTTAAAAGCCGATAACTTTATCGGCTTTCTTTTTGCCTGAACATCACATAAATCGGTTGCGGAAAACGAAAATTTCGGTATAATCCGCGCCCTTAGCCACATTGAATTTTCGTTCCTTGCCTTTGCAGATTGGTGGCTAATCTACGTCAAAGGCTGATTAACCCGTAAGGAGCAGTAATGCGTCACTACGAAATCGTGTTTATGGTTCATCCGGACCAAAGCGAGCAAGTACCAGGTATGATCGAACGTTACACAGGTTCTGTAAAAGAAGCCGGTGGTCAAGTTCATCGCCTAGAAGATTGGGGTCGCCGTCAATTAGCCTACCCAATTAACAAATTACACAAAGCACACTACGTGCTTATGAATGTAGAAGCGCCTCAACAAGTCATCGACGAGCTAGAAACGACTTTCCGTTATAACGATGCTGTATTACGCAGTCTTGTTATTCACACTAAGCACGCCGTAACAGAAGCGTCCCCAATGGTTAAAGCGAAAGACGAACGTCGCGCTTCAACTGAAGTTGAAACCAACGATTTTGAGGATGCTGAAGAGTAATTCGAGCATTGATAATCGCTTGTCGTTAATGGGTGTCGTCACTCACGAACCTAAGCGATCAAAAAGCCCTAACGGGGTCGAGCATTGCCGGTTTTGGTTGGAACATCGTTCGGAACAAATTGAAAGCGGTTTGCCCCGCCAAGCGTGGTTAAAAATGCCGATTCAAGTCAGCGGCAATCAATTAGTAGAAAAAACTCAAAGCATTACGGTCGGCACTCAACTATTGATAGTCGGGTTTATAACCTCTCATAAAACCAACAACGGTTTACATCAGTTAGTCTTACATGCCGAGCAAATCGAATTTATAGATTAGGAGACAGCCAAATGGCACGTTATTTCCGTCGTCGTAAGTTCTGCCGTTTTACAGCGGAAAATGTTGTTGAAATCGATTACAAAGATATCGCTACATTAAAGAACTACATTTCTGAAAGCGGCAAAATTGTACCAAGCCGCATTACCGGTACTCGTGCGAAGTACCAACGCCAATTAGCCCGCGCTATCAAACGCGCACGTTATTTAGCGTTAATCCCTTACTCTGATATGCATCATAACTAAGAAGAGGAAGGACAAATGCAAGTAATTCTTTTAGATAAAATTGTTCACCTAGGTAATGTTGGTGATCAAGTTAATGTTAAATCAGGTTTTGCACGTAACTTCTTAATCCCGCAAGGAAAAGCGGTTATGGCGACCAAAGCTAATATCGAACACTTTGAAGCGCGCCGTGCTGAATTAGAAGCGGCAGCAGCAGCAAGTCTTGCCGCGGCACAAGCCCGTGCAGCGCAAATTACCGCATTGGGAGCGGTTACTATTGCTTCTAAAGCCGGTGACGAAGGCCGTTTATTCGGTGCTATCACAACTCGCGATGTTGCTGATGCTGTCAGCGCAGCAGGCATTGAAATTGCGAAAAGCGAAGTGCGTTTACCAAATGGTCCAATCCGTACTCTCGGTGACCACGACGTTCGTTTCCAACTTCATGGTGAAGTGTTCGCAACATTAAACATCGTTGTTGTTGCAGAGTAATCAATTGTTAAGCAGAAACTGAGATTGCTCTGATTTCTGAAAACTCAATTGAATGCAAGGACTAAGCATTATTTTTATAGCGCTTAGTCCTTTTAATTTATCTAGAATATTCACCTATAGTGCACATTCAAATCAGCACCGCATTGAAATCCGCCTCACTGCAATTATTCAATTCCTCCCTCCTTTCTAGCACACATTTCTGTAAATAAATCTTTACGGAAAAGGATAAACTCACTATCATAGCGACAATTTTTACTCGCAGTAAGTAGGCTTTTATGACCTTTAAATTTGATCCGCAACATCCTTTTTCTTGCTTTGTGACTCACAGCGAAAGCATGAAAAATACGGTGCAAAATGCCCAGCGTTTCGCCATGTTTGATGTGCCGTTATTGATTCAAGGTGAAACCGGTACAGGCAAAGATTTATTAGCCAAAGCCTGCCATTACCAAAGTTTGCGCCGCGCGCATAAATTTATTGCGGTGAATTGCGCCGGCTTACCTGACGAAGATGCAGAAAGCGAAATGTTCGGCCGTAAAGTGGGAGAAGACGAAACCATCGGCTTTTTCGAATATGCCGACGGCGGCACGGTGCTATTAGACGGCATTGCAGAATTTTCCCTCAGCTTACAGGCGAAACTACTGCGTTTTTTAACGGACGGTTCGTTTCGCCGAGTCGGTGAAGAAAAAGAACATCATGCTAACGTGCGCGTAATTTGCACTGCGCAAATGCCATTAAATCAATTGGTTGAACAAGGCAAAGTGCGCGCGGATTTGTTTCATCGTTTAAACGTGCTGACCCTCAACGTGCCACCGCTGCGCGAACGGATTGCAGATATCGAACCTTTAACGGAAGGTTTTCTGCAGGAAATCAGCGAATCCCTTAACATTCAGAAACCAACTTTTGATCGACAGTTCCTCGTATATTTGCAGCAATATAATTGGCAAGGTAACGTGCGCGAACTTTATAACACCTTGTATCGCGCCTGTTCCTTGGCGAAGGATAACCGCTTGACCATCGAAAACCTTAATCTTCGTTTGCCGTCAAATACCCTCGTTTCCATTGAAGAATTTGAAAAGCAAACCTTAGATGAGATTATCGGGCGCTATGAAGCTCAAATCTTACGTGCGTTTTATCGCGAATTTCCCAGCACGCGCAAACTCGCGCAACGCCTCGGCGTATCGCACACGGCAATTGCCAATAAATTACGCCAATATGGAATAGGAAAGTAATTTTTTCGTTGTTCCGAACCGAATACGTGACTATTGAGCAAAATTAATTCGTTTTTTGCCGATGCGAATCTCAATGCGCTGTTATTTTGAGCATTCAATGCGGTGCTATTTTGAAAGTTCAATGCGGTGCTGTTTTGAGAGTTCAATGCGGTGCTATTTTGAGAGTTCAATGCGGTGCTGTTTTGAAAGTTCAATGCGGTGCTATTTTAAGAATTCAATGCGGTGCTATTTTAAGCATTCAATGCGGTGCTGCTAAAAGTGAAAAGAACGCAGAGAATTCGTTAATGATAAGATGATGACGCGAAAACCATTAGCCTCTATCAATTATTGCAAGGGTCTGCGTCATTGCTTGTCCCTTTAGAGCATTCTTAATGTTGTTAAATAATCGTTGTTTGCCACGCTTCCGCACATAATGTAATCACCATGGAAACACAAAAAACTCTAAATTTAATCCTTTTTTCAGCCCTCGTGCTGATCTCTGCTCTCGCCCTTTATCACCAACTCGATGACTTCGCCCATCTCAAAAATGCTGAGGGCGTGCTGACGGATATGCGTTCTCTCGTATTATGGGAAATTCGCGTGCCGCGTATCGGCTTGGCAGTGCTGACCGGAGCTTGTCTTGCATTGGCGGGCAATGCCATGCAGGGGATTTTCCAAAATCCGCTCGCCAGTCCGGGGTTGCTCGGCAGTAGTGCGGGGGCGACGGCCGCCAGTGTGCTGATTCTGTATTATTTTTCTGTGCCTTTTACTATATTGCTATTTGGTGGTGTTGCCGGGGCCTTAGCAAGCTTTTTATTGGTTTACGCCATTGCTAAAAATCATGGCACGACCATGATGATTTTAAGCGGTTTGGCGGTAAATATGTTGCTTGGTGCAGTAATTGCCTTATTGCTTTCCAACGCCGAAAGCCCATGGGCGTTGGCGGAACTTTACCGCTGGCTACAAGGCTCATTGGTGTGGGCTCAATCGGATACCCTGTTAATTTCCTTACCCATTGCATTGTCTGGTATGGCTTGTTTGTATCGACAACATCGTTACATAGATTTGCTCACCTTTGGCGAAGAAACCGCCAGCACCATGGGTATCGATCCGCAACGTAGCTTTTTCATCATAACTTTCGGCATCGCCTTATTGGTTGGCGCAACCATTCCACAAACGGGTACCATCGGGTTTATCGGCTTAATTGCCCCGCACGTCGCTCGAATTTTACTGAAAAAACGCCCATCTCAGCTTTATTTGACCAGTGCATTGCTCGGTGCCTTGTTGCTCTTAATCGCCGATCTTTGCGTGCAACACGTTCCCTTTTTCTCCCACATTTACATCGGTACGCTCACCGCAATTATCGGTGCTCCATGTTTAATTTGGATTTTATTAACAGAACAGCGGAAATTAGCCGGATAATTATGATTAGAATCGAAAACCTCACCCAGTCTTACGGCTTAAAAAATATTAACTGCTGCATTCCGCAAGGAAAATTAGTCGGCATTATGGGCGCCAACGGCACGGGAAAATCTACGTTATTAAAAACTATCGCCGGAATTCTGCCTATTGCCGATGGCGAAATTTGGTTTAACCACGACAAATTAAGCACCATGAGCGCCTCACAAAAAAGCCGGCAGTTAGCTTACCTTGCGCAAAATATCGAAATTCATTGGGATTTATCCGTGTATGACGTTATCGCACTGGGCCTACCGAATCCACTCAACAAAGCCAAAGAACAGGAAAAAGTGCAGTCGATTTCAGATACGTTTTCCGTCTCGCACTTACTGAAAAAGCCTTTCCGCCAACTTTCCGGCGGTGAAAAATCCCGCGTGCAGCTCGCTCGCTGTTGCATTAAAGGCGCACCTTTACTGCTTGCCGACGAACCCATTGCCGCGCTCGATCCTTATTATCAAATCGATATTATGGAACAACTTAAATCCCTCACGCCCAAACATACGGTTGCAGTAGCAATTCATCATTTATCGCTTGCCTACAAATTCTGTGATGAAGTGATTTTGTTGCATAACGGCAAAATCATTGCTAATGGGGAAACGCAAACCGTGTTAAACGCGGAAAATCTGGCGAAAGCGTTTGGCGTGAAAGTAAAGTTTGATCGGATAAAAAAAGAAATTTTTGGAATTGAGAAATTAGAAATTTAACGCCAGCTCGCACATTTCTACAGCAAATCAAAGATGAAACACTAATTTTGAGGACTTTTGGTAAGTTATAAATCCATTTCCAAAATAACAACATCGTCCCCCTTCCCGACAATCTAACTACAGCACTTGCAATCGACGCAACTACCTTAAATCAGATGATAGGATCAATAAATCACTTCAAATTTTGTGCCGCGAGCGTTGAGAGTAATGTTTGCAAGATGATCAAACATTCACGCTGGGAAGCGTGCGCCATCCTGGAGGAATTTTGACGTGTTTTTCTTGTATTCAGACAGAAGCAGGGGAAATAGGCGTCATGCTTAAATAATGGAAAT
Source organism: Aggregatibacter sp. HMT-949 (assembly GCF_041734645.1). Lineage (NCBI taxonomy): Bacteria > Pseudomonadati > Pseudomonadota > Gammaproteobacteria > Pasteurellales > Pasteurellaceae > Aggregatibacter > Aggregatibacter sp. HMT-949. The sequence continues at coordinate 1,533,976 of NZ_CP162010.1, forward strand.
TAACTTCTAACTTTTGTTTCTTTTGCATAAATTGGAAATCAACTTCCAATTTATGTATAATTTCTAAAAATATGAAATTCATTTCTAATGGATAAAGCTATGATCTCTCGTGAAAATTATTTACAACAACTGATTCAATTTAAAGATACTGATTTTATCAAGGTCATCTCTGGTGTTCGTCGTTCCGGTAAATCAGTGTTACTCATGCAATACCGTGATTATCTGCAGCAGCAAGGGATTGCTTCCGAAAATATTCTTTATCTCAATTTTGAATCTTTTGAATATCAATGGGTGAAAGATGCTCAAGACTTCCAACAGCTTATTCAAGAAAAAATACCGCCCTCTCAAGAGAAAATCTACTTGTTGATTGATGAAATTCAGTTTGTGGAAGGTTGGCAAAAAACCGTCAATGCGCTTCGCGTGAGTTTTAACACCGACATTGTGATTACGGGTTCCAATGCCAACTTGCTTTCCAGTGAGCTTGCAACCTTATTAAGCGGTCGGTATGTAGAAATCAAAATTTATCCGCTTTCTTTTAAAGAATTTTTACGTTCTAAAAACGTAGATAGTCAGTCAAGATTGGTGGATAAACTCTATTCGGAATACGAAAAATATGGTGGTTTTCCCAGCGTTGTGATGGCTGATGAACCTTTAAAAGAAACGATTTTATCGGGCATTTTTGATTCCATCGTGCTAAATGATATTGCGCATCGAGCCGGCGTGAAAGATACCCATATTCTTAAAAGCGTGATTCTCTTTTTAGCGGATAATGTAGGGCAGTTGGTGAATCCGAGCAAAATTAGCAACACGCTCACGTCCGAACGTGTCCCCACTTCAAATCACACCATCAGCAAATATCTTGATTTGTTAGAAAATGCGTTTCTGTTCTATAAAGCAAAACAATATGATATTCGCGGAAAAGGTTATTTAAAAACCAATGCGAAATATTTTATTGTGGATAACGGTTTAAGACGACACGCTATCGGTAAAAAAGGGGTGAATTATGCCAATAGACTAGAAAATATCGTTTTTATTGAATTGCTTAGACGAGGTTATACCGTAGATGTCGGTAAACTCGACAGCCAAGAAATTGATTTTATCGCCCGAAAAGCCGATGAAATTTTATATATACAACTCGCCTTTGAAATCCCTGAAAATACCCACGAAACCGATAATCTTTTGCACATTAAAGATAACTATAGAAAGATCTTAATTACGGGAAAATATTACGAACAAACAGAGATTGATGGGATTGAAGTGATTTATGTAGTGGATTGGTTGTTGCAGTAAATATAAAAACGCTGAAAATTTTTACCGCACTTTTTGTGTCTAACGCTTATGCTAGCGCGCGTTTCCTAACGCGCGCCAAAGAAAGTAAATAAAGTGCGGTGAGTTTTTGAAGTGTTTTTATTGAAATTAGGCACACGCTGGGAAGTGTGCGCCAACAGAGATGGAAAAATAAAGAAAGATAGCGCCAGCATCCTCGCTAGTGCTACTTAAGGAAAACATTGCGAATTTTATCCATAACCGTTGGCAGATCTAATATTCAAAATTCTTTGTATTTTTTGACCGCACTTTTAGATGAGAGGCACAAGCGAGGACGCTTGCACCATCATAGGGGCACACGCTGGGAAGCGTGCGCTATTAGATGGGTGCAAATAAAGCAAGATAGCGTCAGCGTCCACGCTGGTGCTGTTTAATAAAACATTGCGAATTTACCCGTAACCATCGTCAGAACCAATATTCAAAATTCTTTGGATTTTTGACCGCACTTTTAGATGAGAGGCACAAGCGAGGACGCTTGCACCATCATAGGGGCACACGCTGGGAAGCGTGCGCTATTAGATGGGTGCAAATAAAGCAAGATAGCGTCAGCGTCCACGCTGGTGCTGTTTAATAAAACATTGCGAATTTACCCGTAACCATCGTCAGAACCAATATTCAAAATTCTTTGGATTTTTGACCGTACTTTTAGCTGAGAGGTACAAGCGAGGACGCTTGCGCCATCATGAGGGTCTGTCAGATTGGGTTTGATCTTCTACACATTATGTCTCCAGCCATTTTTATATTTTATTGCAAGCTTAATATAATCCTCTTCAATTAGATTGTGATCTTTTTCTAAGAGACTAATTTTATTCTTTAAATGTTCTTCATTATCATATATTTTTACTAGTGCATCCCAATGTAATATCTTTTCTCTTATAATTTCTGGATTAGAACCTACTTGTCTTTTAATTTCAGAAACTGAAGACTTTAATAGAGATAAGAAAATCTCATTAGACCTTAATATTTTTTTATTTATACTATTTCCAGTAGATACAATAAAATAAAAAATATTAGATAATTTATAAGTTTTAGATAAGGTATCTAAAGATGAGCTGTTCACATGGCTTATTAAAATATCCTCTATATTTCTTGCTTGTTCTTCAGATACAAGCTTATGACCTCTTTTTTCCCTATGTCCAACAATCCCCATAATTTCATATTGACCATATATATTACATAAATCTATCAGCTTAAGTACCGAATTATATCTTAAGTTATCTGATATTTTTCTTAATAATCTATATACAAGCCGACTCCAGATGATATGTGCATCAAACTCAAAAAAGCCTCGTTCTTTTTCAGGAACACGAGGTAGAATTTCGTATAATGCTGGGATTGAATACATTGCAGTCTTTTCTGTAAAATCTGCTTCATAATTAGCGAGATTATTAACAACACTTTCTAAATAGTTTTCATCAATTTTAGCTAATTCAACTGCAAACTTATCTGAGGACATATAAGACCAAAGAGTTTGTGATAAAATAATATTTTTAAATTCTTCATTTTCTACTTGCTCAAAATAAAAATTAAAAAGTGTTAAATCAGCTATTCTTTTATCCCTTCTAAAGTTTTTATCATTATTGATAAAGGTTCTGTCAAAATTACTTGTTATATCTATGTCAATATCAAACAAAATATATAGTAAGATTTTATTAATCTGATTATCTTTAATAAATTCAGTTAATGCTATCTTTTTAGAGTCATCATTATGTATTGATGTTAAATATTCTCTAAGTAAAAAGAGTTCTTTAAATGACTTAGGATAAAAAACTTTTATAATCTCAATAGTTACTAGATCAACAACATTAATAAATTTCCCAACCTGATTAAATGTATATGATAATGAAGAAATATAACGCTTTACATCTCGAATATTTTTTATAGTTGGTTTTATAATGTTTAGATATGCTTCAGACCAACGATAACGATCTATTTCTACATTACCTAAGATAGAGTCTAATGATGCAAAAAGATGTTTTTCTAATAGTTCTCTTGACACTTTTGGTATATCAAATGGTATCTGAATTATCTTTTCTAAATAAGATTCCCCATCTATATTTTTATTATTTAATGTATTAACTACTCTTTCTTTATCAAAAGATAATAAATATATAATATTAGGAAATCTGCCTGTCAGTCTAACTAATTTCAATATAGACTCCAATTCATCACTAGATAATCTGTCTATGTCGTCTAAAATCACAACAATAGGTTTTTCTATTTTCTTTAGCTCTTTTATTAGATTGCTTCGTTGTTTTTGTAAACTATTCTCTCCTTTCTTTTTTTTAGCAAAAATATTCAACAACTTACCTAGTATGCCAATATACTCTCCAACTAATGGAATCGCCCTTAAACTTGAAAAGAAATCACCTAAATTATCTAATGCTTTTATAAGATTAGTATTATTATTATAATCTTTAATTTGAGCAGCCATTTCAGTAAAAAATAAAGATACAAGGTTATAAGAATCGCTAAACATCCATGGGTTAAAATCAATAACAATAGAATTCTTCTGTAATTCGGGTTTCATCAAATTAATATATGATGTTTTCCCTGACCCCCATTCACCACATATACCTATGACTAATCCATCTTTATAATTAAAAGAAAAAATATATTTGGCAAATTTTTCTGCACTATTTTTCCGATCTAATAAGTCGGCACTAATATCCTTTATCGGATTATCACTGATTAACTCCACGATTGTATTCCTTTCTATTACTTCCAAATCACTTCATCGCCACCCCCAACCACTTCACTATCTCTCTCTCATCCCAACCTTTACGTTTGGCATAATCTTGAGCTTGGTCTTCATCGATGCGACCTAAAGTGAAATAGTTACTCGCCGGGTGGGTAAAATACCAACCGCAGACGGAAGCCGCCGGCCACATGGCGTAGCTTTCGGTGAGCTTCATGCCGATGCGTTTTTCTACTTCCAATAAATCCCAAATCAAGGCTTTTTCAGTATGTTCCGGACAGCTTGGATAACCCGGTGCCGGGCGGATGCCGACGTAGTTTTCGTTGATTAACCCTTGGTTGTCGAATTCTTCTTGCGTGTAGCCCCAAATGCGGGTACGTAGCTCAAAGTGCAGGTATTCCGCCATGGCTTCGGCGAGGCGGTCGCCTACGGCTTGCAGCAAGATGGCATTGTAGTCATCGCCGGCGGCTTTGTAGCCTTCCACTAAATCCATTTCTTCAATGCCGGCACACACGGCAAACATCCCCATCCAGTCTTTTTTGCCACTTTCGCGATCGGCGATAAAGTCGCTCAAGGCAAAGTTAAATTGGCTTTTGCTGTTTTTGCCGCGTTCCGTTTGTTGGCGTAAGCCGTAAGCCGTGCCAATGGTTTGCGTGCGGTCTTCATCGGAGAATAACACCACATCATCGCCCACACGTTCTGCAGGGAAAATGCCCAACACGCCGCTTGGGTTAAGTTTGTGGTTTTGTTCAAAAGCATCTAACATCGCTTGCGCATCATTCCACACGCGGCGGGCTTCTTCGCCACTTTCCGGATGATCAAAGGCATCCGGATAGCCGCCCATTAAGCCCCACACACGGAAGAACGGCGACCAGTCGATAAATTTGCGCAGTTCAGCAATTGGCACGTTTTTAAATTCCACAATGCCCGTTTGTTTTGGTGTTGGCGGCACGTAATCCGCCCATTCGCCGCTAAAGCCATCGAAACGGTTGGCGCGCGCTTCTTCAATGCTAAGTTGTTTACGCAACGGTTTGCGGTTGGCAAAAGATTGTTGGATTTTCTCGTAATCTTTCTTGAACTGTTCCCATAATGCCGCGCGACCTTCCGGGTTCATCAATGTGGCACAGACCGTTACCGCACGGGAGGCGTTCGAGGTATAGAACACGCCGTGTTGTTTATATTTTGGATAAAGTTTAATGGCAGTATGTTCTTTGGAGGTGGTTGCGCCGCCGATTAAAACAGGCAAGTTCAAACCTAAACGTGTCATTTCGCCGAGGAAGTATTCCATTTCATCAAGGGATGGCGTAATTAAACCGCTCAAGCCGATAATATCCGCCTTTTCATCAATGGCGGTTTGAATGATTTTATCCGCCGGCACCATCACGCCCAAGTCAATCACTTCAAAGTTATTACATTGCAACACCACGCTCACGATGTTTTTGCCGATGTCATGCACGTCGCCTTTCACGGTGGCAATCACCACTTTGCCGTTGCTGGAGCCTTTTTGTTTGGTGGCGTTGATAAATGGCTCTAAATATGCCACGGATTGTTTCATCACACGCGCGGATTTCACCACTTGTGGGAGGAACATTTTACCGTCGCCGAACAAATCGCCCACCACATCCATGCCTGCCATGAGTGGGCCTTCGATGACTTCTAACGGTGAAGCGAATTGTTGGCGTGCTTCTTCGGTATCTTCGATGATGTGTGTGGTAATCCCTTTCACGAGGGCGTGTTTTAAGCGTTCTTCCACCGGCCATGTACGCCATTCGGCGACAGAATCCACCGCACTTTCATTGCCTTGATTACGGTATTTTTCTGCAATATCGAGCAATTTTTCGGTGGCATCCGGGCTGCGGTTTAAGACGGCATCTTCTACGATTTCACGCAATTCAGGATCGAGATCGTCATAAATCGCGAGCTGGCCTGCGTTCACGATCCCCATGTCCATGCCTTGTTTGATGGCATGATAGAGGAAGACCGCATGAATCGCTTCACGCATCACGTTGTTGCCGCGGAAAGAGAAAGACACATTCGACACACCGCCGGAAATTTTGGCGTGTGGCAAGCTGCGTTTAATACGGCCTGTGGCGTTAATGAAATCCACGCCGTAGTTGTTGTGTTCTTCAATCCCGGTACCGATGGCGAAAATATTCGGGTCGAAAATGATGTCTTCCGGCGGGAAGCCAAGTTGGTTGACTAAGATGTTATAGGCACGGGTACAGATTTCCACTTTGCGATCTTCGGTGTCCGCTTGCCCAACTTCGTCGAATGCCATCACGACCACAGCAGCACCGTATTTACGCACCTGTTTGGCGTGTTCAATAAAGATTTCTTCGCCTTCTTTCAACGAGATAGAGTTCACAATCGGCTTACCTTGCACAGATTGCAAGCCCGCCTCAATTACTTCCCATTTGGAGGAGTCGATCATCACCGGCACTTTGGCTGCATCCGGTTCGGTCGCCATAATGTTGAGGAAACGGGTCATGCATTTTTTGCCGTCGAGCAAGGCTTCGTCCATGTTTACGTCGATCACTTGTGCACCGTTTTCTACTTGGTCGATAGCAATTTCAATGGCTTCGGCAAATTTGTCTTCTTTAATTAAGCGTTTGAATTTTGCCGAGCCGGTTACGTTATTACGTTCGCCCACGTTCACGAACAGGCTTTCATCATCAATGTTGAGCGGTTCTAAACCTGATAAACGCATAGCGGTTTTGATTTGTGGCAATTTGCGTGGTGGGATATTTTCTACCGCCTCGGCAAAGGCTTTAATGTGTTCCGGTGTGGTGCCGCAACAGCCGCCGATAATGTTCACAAAGCCGCTTTCCGCCCATTCTTTCAGGTGTGCTGCCATGTCTTCCGCACCGAGATCGTAGCCGCCGAAGGCATTCGGCAAGCCAGCATTCGGATGCACAGAAACGTAGGTTTCGCTGATTTTGGAAAGCTGTTCGACATATTGACGCAATTCTTTCGGGCCTAGCGCACAGTTCAAACCGAATGTGAGTGGTTTGGCATGGCGCAGAGAGTTGTAGAATGCTTCTGTGGTTTGCCCTGAAAGGGTACGGCCAGAAGCATCGGTAATGGTGCCGGAAATCATAATCGGCAATTCCACGCCTAATTCTTCAAATACGGTTTCGATGGCAAACACCGCCGCTTTGGCATTTAGCGTGTCGAAAATGGTTTCGATCATAATTAAATCGGCACCGCCTTTGATTAATCCACGTGTGGCTTCTGAATAGGCGTCCACCAATTCCATAAAGGTGACGTTACGGAAACCGGGGTCGTTTACGTTCGGGGAAATGGAGGCAGTGCGGTTCGTTGGGCCGAGAATCCCAGCGACGAATCTTGGTTTTTCCGGTGTGCTGTATTTATCCGCCGCCAAACGCGCCAGTTTTGCGCCGGCAAAGTTGAGTTCGTAAGCAATGGATTGCAAGTCGTAATCCGCTTGCGCAATCGTAGTTGAACTAAATGTATTGGTTTCAATGATATCCGCGCCGGCTTCTAAATATTTTTCGTGAATGGCGGAAATTAACAGCGGCTGGGTGAGAGTTAGCAAGTCATTATTGCCGCGTAAATCCACCGCACTTTCTTTAAAGCGTTCGCCACGGAAATCCGCTTCGGTGAGTTTATATTTTTGGATCATCGTGCCCATGGCGCCGTCTAGAATAAGAATGCGGTTTTCGAGGGAATGTTTGAGTTGAGCGGTTTTGTTGGTCATAGTTTGTTCCGTAAAATGAAATTCTGTTAAATGCGGGTAATTATAACAGTCTGTGAAAATTATTCAGAATAGCGCGCGTTGCGTGTTTCTATTGAGAATTAGGGGAAAAATAATCCGAGATAATAGGCAGATGAAAAATATGTGTCAAATAAATAAAGTGTCCTTATTTAACAACGATAAGTTTGGTTGAATTATGCTCAACAGCATGCATTATTTGCATTTGACCACGAACATCCAAAATAGCACCGCATTGAAGCCCCTCAATGCGGTGCTATTTTGACACTACGCATGCCGACTCGAACGGCTCGTTGATTAGCCATGCAAACGTTTATGTATTTGTCGCATAATGCTACTTATTTTCTTGAATGTTTCCATCGTATCCGCTAGCATACGACTGTCCATATTAGTTTATCTAATGTGTTAAGTTTAACTATTATTAACTAGAGGATCTTTTCATGAAGAAACTTATCGCTGTAGCGGTACTTTCTGCATGTGGCGCAATTGCTCATGCAAATACCGATATTCCAAATTACAATACCGATTCCCATCTCTACGAATTCACACAAACCTACGATTTAGCCGTGCCGAAAGGTTCGCAAGGGCAAACCAATTTATGGTTGCCGTTGCCGTTTAATGGCGAATATCAACAAGTGAAATCCCTGCATTTTGAAGGCAATTATGCCGATGCCTATGTGACGGAAAATAATAAATACGGCGCGAAAACCTTATTTGCCACTTGGGATAAAGACGCGCCAAAACGCGATTTGAAAGTCACCATGGTGATTGAAACCAAAGACCGCGAGCCAATGGCGAAAGGGGCATTAAGTCATTACACGCCGCCGAAAGAGATTCACTATTCTGTGGATGTGCAGGAATATTTAAAGCCGACACAGCACATTAAAACCGATGGCATTGTGAAACAATTTGCCGACAAAATTGTAGGCGCAGAAACCAATCCGTTGAAAAAAGCCGAGTTGATTCACCAATGGATCGTGAGCAATATGGAACGAGACAATTCCGTATTGGGCTGTGGCGATGGCTATGTGGAAAAAATTCTCACCACAGGCGTGTTAAAAGGTAAATGTACCGATATTAACTCCGTTTTCGTGGCACTTGCCCGTGCGGCAGGCATTCCGGCGCGTGAAATTTTCGGCATTCGCTTAGGCGCAGCGGACAAAATGGGGAAATATTCCAAGAGTGCATTTGGCAGCGCGGATGAACATGGCGTGACGAATGTGAGCGGTGGTCAGCATTGCCGTGCAGAATTCTATCTTGCCGGTTTTGGTTGGGTGCCGGTGGATTCAGCAGACGTGGCAAAAATGCGCTTAGCGGAGAAAAAAACGGTTGAAGATAAAGATACCCAAGCCGTGGCAAAATACTTATTCGGCAACTGGGAGGCCAACTGGGTGGGCTTTAACCACGCGCGCGATTTCGATTTATATCCGCAACCGGAACTTGCACCAATCAATAACTTTGGCTATCCGTATGCAGAAGTAGGCGGCGATCCGTTAAATTCCTTCGATCCGAAAGAATTCAAATATGACTACGTCGCCAAAAAACTCCAATAAATCCTTTTGGCTCGCCACCGGCACCGCATTGAGCGCTGCGGTGGCGTCCACCTTGTGTTGCATTGCACCACTGGTTTATCTGCTATTCGGCGTATCATCCACCTGGTTGATTGGCTTAGGCGAATATAATTATTTACGTATTCCCATGCTTATCGTTTCATTATGCGCCTTTGCTTACGGCTTTTGGTTGTTGATGTTTTCCAAGAAAATCATCTGCAGCAAATACATTTCCCGCAAAAAACTAGTAGTGCTTTATTGGATTGTATTTATTGTGATGTTATTTTTCTTAACCTATCCGACGCTGTTGCCGTGGATTTTAGAGCTAGCTAATTAGAAATGAAAATGAAGAAAATAATCAGCGTACTTTGGCTTTCATTGTTTACCCTGTCTTTTGCACAAGCTAATGAAACCAAGCAAATCGTGCTGAAAGTGAAAGAAATGAACTGCCAGCTTTGCGCTTATTTGGTGAACAAAGAGCTACGTAATATTGATGGTGTGATTTCCACCAAAGCATCAATTAAAGATGGGACAGTCACAGTGTTGGAAGATCCGAAAGTGACGGATGAACAATTAATTGACGCTATTCATCGGTTAAAATATTCGGCGGAAGTGGTTAAATAGCCATTATGAGGCTATCACTTTTATGGTGGGTAAATTAACCTTACTCGTTATCAAACCAAAATAAGAAGACAGTATGAAAGAGATCTATGAAAAATGGCATAAATATGCCAAAGAAAGAGAGACAAAAGCGTTAATTGAACTGTATGCCGAAGATGCCGTATTTGAAAGCCCGTTAGTTCCTATTTTGATGAATAAAGATAGTGGCATATTACGTGGAAAAACAGAAATTCTGGCTTTTTTAAATGAGGGGACTCGACGTCGTCCTAATGAGCTGGTTCGTTGGTATAGAACCGGAAAATATTTCATTACAGGAGATGTTTTGGTGTGGGAATATCCTCGCCAAACTCCGGATGGAGAGCAGGTTGATATTCTTGAACTAATGGAAATCCGTGATGGGTTGATTGTTAATCACCGCATTTATTGGGGATGGTTTGGAACTCAAATGTTGATTAAATCAGCATTAAAAAATAAGTAAAAGATTTAAGTTAGTAAATTTATTCAGTAAATAAAAAGTGCGGTCAAAAAACAATATTTTTGTAACCGCACTTTTGTTTCTAAAAATCAGTTTATTTAATCACGCCGCACGCCATACGTGCACCGCCACCGCCAAGTGGTGCCGGATGATCGGAGTGATTGTCGCCACCGACGTGAATCATGATGGAATGACCACGTACTTCATCTAAATGTTTGATACGCGGTGCTAATACCGGGTTAGTGGCTGTGCCATCGTGTAATACGGTAAGTGCCGGTAAGTCGCCTAAATGGGCGTCATCTTGCCATGGATAGCCGTGTTGTTTGGTATCTTTCGGATCCCAATGGCCGCCGGCGCCTAAACCTGCGGTGAGTTTACCGTCTTTTTCTTTCGGTTCGCAGCTTGGGTTTTGGTGAATGTGGAAACCGTGTAAACCTTCAGACAAACCTTTTAAATTCGGTGTGAAAACTAAGCCGTAGTTAGATTCGGTGATGGTAACCGTACCTACATCTTTGTCACCGTTAACCGGATCAAGTTGTTGCACTTTCACTTCAATAGATTTTGCGGCCGGTTTCATCGCCTCTTGCGCGTTTACCACGCTTACCGCGCAAACGGTACTTACCGCTAATGCCAAAAGAGTTTTCGTTTTCATATAAGCTCCTTATTTTTGAAAAAACTCACGGTTATTGTAGTCAAATTTAAATAATAATCCGATAGTTTTTACAAAAATTTTACATTATTACGAAATGATCTAGCCATTACACAAAGCTGAAATCACCTCACCAAATAGCACCGCATTAAAGCCGGCTCCAATGCGGTGCTATCTGATAACACTAACTCATGCTCCACTCGGATAGTTTCAATCATTTGCTACATAACGCCGAATTATTGTGCAATCTTTAAAATTTGATAGAGATAACTGCGGTAATCGTTCACTAATTGCTTATCCACCGCATCTTCCAATCTGCCATCGCTAAGTTTGCGCATCGCTTGATTAGCTTTCATAAAATCGTCTTTTGCTTGCAGTCCTGCAATTTCCATTATCAAACCGCCGGCAAAGGCCAAATCTAAGAAATCTTGCGTTTGCTCAAATTGTTTTGCGCAATTGCTTCTTACTATAAGTTGCGTAATACAGTCCGGAGAAGGGAAATCACCTTTTTTCGCCGGTATCTGATTATCAAATGCCACTTGATGATCACCGAAATAACCGAATACAAAAGGTTTGCCGCGTTCGTGCAAATACTGCCCCATACTTTCAACGGCATCGTTTAACGCCACGATACGCTGCGTGTAATCGTTTAACGACGAAATGCTTTTGGCGCCAAGAGCAGGCATTTCGAGCCCATAGATATTTTCCATCTCTAAATTATAGGGACCGTGTTCGCGCATGGTGAGCACGTAAACGAACAACGGTTGATTGAGGTTTTCCAGTGCGGGATGTTTTTTTTCTAAAATCATACGGGTGTAAGCCATCATTTCCTCGCTACTGATCGTCCACAAGTTTTTGCTAAAGGGCGCCGGATAGCCTAAGTCTTGCGGTTGCAACATCAAATCGAAGGCAAAATGATCATAGGCGGATTTAGCGTTGTAGTTGCCTTTGGTGAACGGCGAGAGCGCCACACAGAAATAACCTTGCGCACGTAAATTTTTGATTAAGCCCGATTGTAAGTGCGGCACTACGGAATAAAACACGCCGTTAGCCAAGGCGCCGTAATCCGTCGGCGGAAGTCCGGCGAGAAAGGCGAACTCCGAACGCCATGTTGCACCGGCAAAGGTATGGACGCGTAATGGAGAGATAAATACGGTATCATCTTGGCGTTCAAACATCGGCAACGGCGGGATGCTCTGTTTGGTAAAGGCGAATTGATGCGGATTGAGGGTAGATTCCAAAAGTGCAACGACGATATCCGGCTTAATTTCAGCGTTCAATGCGGTCGGATTTGAGCACTGCGCGTTCATTCGGGCAGCAAATTTTTCACCATCACCGGGAAATTGCGGCACCTTAAAGAAAATACCGCGACAGGACATCGGTAAATTTAAGAACACGTCGCGCCCGTCGTCCGGTAGCGAATCAAGCCAAACTTGCACTGCATTCGGATTTTTCGAGTAATGCCACATCAAAGCGCCGCTGATCAAAAATAGCACCGCATTGAAAGCCCGTACGACGGCGTCAAGCGGCTCGGCAGACGACCAACCAAAAATCGCGTAGCCGAGTAACGCAAGCAAGCCGATAACGCCACCGAGCGCGCCTTTATAATGCATTAAAGTTTCCCAATTACGCCAATCAACAACGAGGAAAAAATCAGAAATCAGCAATGGTTGTTTGTAATAATGAATTTTTAAACGGTGAAATAGCATCAGTGCCACAAACAACACGGAAGCGAAATTCAGCGCGCGTTGCCATTGACCGGAAATAGCCAGCATTCCACTGAAGAAAAAAACGAAAAGTGCAATCGAAAAAAAGTATGTCCAACGATAATGCGAATTAATGATGAAAATCATCGCGGCAAGCGTGAATAACGCTAAAAAGGTGTATGCAATCATTGCGTGTTCCTTGGGAATTCTGAAATAAATCGCGGGAGATGATATGGGCAAGGTTATAGCCTGTCAAACGCTATGCATGAATCCATAAAAAATGCGGCTAGAATCAGGAATTCTTAACCGCATTGGAGGCGTATCAGTTCTCGAGTTAGCGCAAAAACGCCGGAATTTTACTTTCGTATTCAGCGATGGCGTCTTCATGTTGAAGCGTTAAACCGATATTATCCAAGCCGTTTAACAAACAATGACGGCGAAATTCATCCAGTTCAAAGTGATACACTTTGTCGCCTACGGTGACGGTCATCGCTTCCAAATCCACATGGATTTGTTTGCCTTCGTTCGCCCACACCCATTGAAAGATTTCTTCCACTTCTTCTTCGCTTAACCGAATTGGCAACATGTGGTTGTTTAAGCTGTTGTTATAGAAAATATCCGCAAAACTCGGCGCGATCATCACTTTGAAACCGTAATCGGCAAGCGCCCAAGGGGCGTGTTCGCGAGACGAACCACAACCAAGGTTTTTACGCGCTAATAAAATAGTCGCACCTTGATATTGTGGATAGTTCAACACAAATTCCGGATTTGGCTTGGTGCCTTCTACATCCAAATAACGCCATTCGTGGAATAAATGTTTGCCGAAGCCCACGCGGGTAATGGCTTGTAAAAATTGTTTTGGAATAATCGCATCTGTGTCCACGTTTGCCGCATCCAATGGCACCACTAAGCCTGAAAGTTGTTTAAATCCTGCCATTTTCTGCTCCTTAGTTTAATGTTACGTCACGAATATCAACGAATTTACCGAACATTCCCGCTGCGGCTGCCATGGCTGGGCTCACCAAGTGGGTACGTCCGTTACGGCCTTGGCGACCTTCAAAGTTACGGTTCGAAGTCGAAGCACAACGTTCCCATTCGCCCAAGCGGTCATCGTTCATCCCTAAACACATGGAACAACCCGGATTGCGCCATTCTGCACCCGCTTCAATAAAGATTTTATCCAAGCCTTCTTTTTCCGCTTGTTCTTTTACTAAACCAGAACCCGGCACCACTAAAATTCGTTTTACGTTATCGGCTTTCTTGCGGCCTTTCATCACCGCTGCTGCGGCACGTAGATCTTCGATACGCGCATTCGTACAGGAGCCGATAAACACTTGATCCACCGGGATTTCTTTTAAATCAGCGTTAGCGTCTAAGCCAATATAATTCAAGGCTTTTTCAGCAGAGGCGCGAGTAACCGGATCGGTCATTTCTGCTGGATTAGGTACACGTTGATCGATACCGATCACTTGTCCCGGGTTTGTGCCCCAAGTGACTTGCGGTGCGATATCTTTAGCATCTAAAGTTAGCACCGCATCAAATTTCGCATCGTCGTCAGATTTTAAGGTTTTCCAATAAGCCACTGCATCATCCCAATCTTTACCTTTTGGTGCATGTGGGCGACCTTTTAAGTAGTCAAAAGTGGTTTCATCCGGCGCGATTAAACCGGCTTTCGCGCCCATTTCAATTGCCATGTTGCACACCGTCATTCTGCCTTCCATAGACAGATCACGAATGGCTTCACCGCAAAATTCCACCACATGGCCTGTACCGCCTGCCATGGTGGTTTTACCGATAATGGCAAGAATAATATCTTTTGCGGTAATGCCCGGCGCCACTTTGCCACGTACTTCGATTTTCATACTTTTTGCACGGGCTTGTTTTAAGGTTTGGGTTGCTAATACGTGTTCGACTTCGGAGGTACCGATACCAAAGGCTAAAGCACCAAAGGCGCCGTGAGTAGCGGTATGGGAGTCACCACAAACGATTGTCATGCCAGGCAAAGTTAAGCCTTGCTCCGGTCCCATCACATGCACAATGCCTTGTTCTTTTGTGGTCATGTCGAATAATTGAATACCGGTGGCTTTCGTGTTTTTTGCAAGCTCCAATACTTGAATTTTTGCTTGGCCTTCAAGTTTATTCACATCGCGTACTTGCGTAGAAATACTGTGATCCATGGTACCGAAAGTTTTACTTACTTGACGTACTTGACGGCCTGCGACACGTAGCCCATCAAAGGCTTGTGGACTGGTCACTTCATGGATTAAATGACGGTTAATATACAAAATTGGCGTTTCGCTTTCGGCTTCGTACACCACATGGGCATCGAATAATTTTTCATAAAGAGTTTTTGCCATAATGTTTCTCAATTCGTTAGGGGCTTTTGTTAGAGTAAGTGCGGTTAAAATCCGAGGTATTTTTAAACCGCACTTTCATTGTTTTTTTATTAGATTGCGTTAGCGATCAATATCCACATTGATGGCGCGCGTCTCCTGACGCGTGCCCTAATTTTATTTATATAAGCACGCGTCGGGAGACGCGCGCTATCGATTGCGACTTAAATTGCATCAGCAATCAATGTACCCATTTCCGCCGTTGAAACAGGGGCGGAGTCATCGGCTAAATCGCCGGTACGGTGACCATTAGCTAAGACTTTTTGCACCGCATTTTCAATGGCATCCGCGGCTTCGTTTAAGTTGAAGCTGTAACGCAACATCATCGCCGCTGAAAGAATTTGTGCGATTGGATTGGCAATGCCTTTGCCGGCGATATCCGGTGCAGAACCGCCAGCAGGTTCATATAAACCAAAGCCTTCTTCGTTTAAGCTGGCGGATGGCAACATCCCCATAGAACCGGTGATCATTGCCGCTTCATCAGAAATAATATCGCCGAAAATATTGGAACAGAGGAGCACATCGAAAGATTCCGGTGCTTTGATAAGTTGCATAGTCGCATTGTCAATATAAATATGATCCAAGGTGACTTCAGGGTAGTCTTTCGCCACTTCGGTCACAGTTTCACGCCATAAGATAGAAGCTTGTAATACGTTAGCTTTATCCACGGAAGTAACGTGTTTACGACGTTTCATTGCCGCATCAAAAGCCGCGCGCGCAATACGCTCGATTTCATATTTGTAATAAACTTCGGTATCGAATGCTTTAGTTTGTGCGCCTTCACCTTCACGACCTTTAGGCTGACCGAAATAAATCCCACCTGTTAATTCGCGTACAACCACCATATCAAATCCTTTTGCTGCGATGTCTGCTCGTAACGGACAGAATTTTTCCAATCCTTTATAAAGAGTTGCCGGGCGAAGATTGCAGAATAATTTGAAATGTTTGCGCAATGGCAATAATGCGCCACGTTCCGGTTGTTGATCCGGCGGTAAATTTGTCCATTTAGGGCCACCCACAGAACCAAATAAAATTGCATCGGCCTCTTCACAGCCTTTTAAGGTCTCTGCCGGTAATGGGCAACCACAATTATCAATTGCGGCACCACCTACATAAAACTCGTTAAAGTTAAGTTTAAAACCGAATTTTTCTTGGGCTTTGTTTAATACTTTAATGGCTTCTGCCATCACTTCCGGGCC
This sequence comes from Aggregatibacter sp. HMT-949, assembly GCF_041734645.1. Classification (NCBI taxonomy): domain Bacteria; kingdom Pseudomonadati; phylum Pseudomonadota; class Gammaproteobacteria; order Pasteurellales; family Pasteurellaceae; genus Aggregatibacter; species Aggregatibacter sp. HMT-949. The sequence continues at coordinate 1,550,326 of NZ_CP162010.1, forward strand.
GATGCCGTCGCCGGGGAGAACAGCAATATTGTATGATTGCATTTGGGTTTTCCTATTTGTAAATTGAAAAGTACGGTTAGTTTTTTTGTATTTTCTCCCCTCTTTTGTAAAGAGGGGCCGGGGGAGATTTTAACGATATAAAATTCACTGATGAGGTTGATGTTACTTCTGCCAAATCTCCCCTAACCCCTCTTTGCTAAAGAGGGGAGCTAGATAGATTAATGATTTTTGTGATTCTTAATATCTGCCACCTTATGCGCGCGATAAATTGCATTAATTGCATGAACTAAAGCAAGTGCAGAAGATTCAACGATGTCTGTCGCCAAACCCACACCGTGGAATTTACGGCCTTCGTGTTCAACCACGATATCCACCTGACCTAATGCCTCAGCACCTTCGCCTTTGGCGGTCAAATTATAGTGGGACATTTTGATATCCAAGCCGGTCAAGGTCAAAATGGCGTTATACACCGCATCTACCGGACCGTTGCCGCCAATTGATGACGTGCTTAATTTCTCACTGTCTAACTGTAATTGAACAAAGGCTGTCGCCGGGTATTCTTTGGTGGAGTGGGCAGAAAGTTTATCTAACACTAAACGATCTTCATCCCCTTGTTGCATATCAATGAACGCTAAGGCTTCCAAGTCGTAATCGAACACCTGGCCTTTTTTGTCCGCCAATTTCAAGAAGGCATCATACAATTTATCCAAATCGTAATCTTGCTCGGTGTAGCCCATGTCGGTCATGTGGCCTTTCACCGCGGCACGACCGGAACGCGCGGTTAAGTTCAATTTCTCTTTCTTCAAGCCGATAGTTTCCGGTGACATAATTTCGTAGGTATTTTTGTTTTTTAACATACCGTCTTGGTGAATACCGGAGGAATGCGCAAAGGCGTTTGAGCCGACAATAGCTTTGTTCGGTTGAATCGGCATGTTGCAAAGCTGGCTGACCATTTGGCTGACGCGATGAATTTCTTGCGTGTTGATGCGTGTATCCACACCCATAAATTCTTGACGAACTTTCATTGCCATCACCACTTCTTCCAATGCGGTGTTGCCTGCGCGCTCGCCAATGCCATTGATAGTACATTCAATTTGGCGTGCACCGTTTTGTACTGCCGTTAAAGAGTTGGCGGTCGCCATGCCTAAGTCATTGTGGCAGTGCACGGAAATTACGGCTTTGTCGATGTTTGGTACACGGTTGCGTACTTGCGCGATGATGTTGCCGTATTCGTTAGGTAAGCAGAAACCGACGGTATCCGGAATGTTGACCGTTGTCGCACCGGCGTTGATTGCCGCTTCCACAATGCGACAAATATTGTCGATACCGGTGCGGCCCGCGTCTTCGCAGGAAAATTCCACGTCATCGGTGTAGTTACGCGCGCGTTTCACTGCCGCCACCGCCATTTCCACCACATCGTCAAAGGTGCGTTTTAATTTGGCTTCAACGTGTAATGCGGAACTGGCTATAAAGGTGTGAATACGGAAAGCTTCCGCTACTTTCAACGCTTCAGCTGCAGCATCAATGTCTTTCTCTACCGCGCGGGAAAGTGCTGCCACACGAGAATTTTTAATATGGCGCGCGATAGTTTGCACGGATTCAAAATCCCCTTGAGAAGAAACCGGGAACCCCACTTCCATGACATCCACGCCTAAACGTTCAAGTGCTAAAGCAATCTGTAATTTCTCTTTAACGGTTAAGCTTGCTTTTAACGCTTGCTCGCCATCACGCAAGGTGGTATCAAAAATAATTACGCGATCTGTCATAACAATATCCTTCTAAAATCACTCCGAAAGTACGCCGGTTTGTATGGTGTTTTAAAAACGAAAAAACCCGCAAACTAAAGTGCGGGTTAATCTTTTTGGGTTTTACATTTGACTGTTTTTCACCCACAACTTAGCCGCACAAGGAATGTGAGAGCAGTAAGTTGAGAGATAAAGAAACAGAAGAAAACATAAAAATCCTATCAAATTTTGCTGTAAAACGCCAGCTATGTTACGAATAAATAAAGATCTGTCAAATGCTTTTTTAGCGTTTTATCCCTTCATTCGCAGATTATAAAAAGCATAACCAATACATTTCACTATTTATACTATATTTCCCAGATAATTCCACTAAAAAACACAATAAAGAAACTATTTTTACACTGTCTTTTCCGATTTTATAGGAGTGGTAAAAAAATTCTATTTTTTCTTAATTTTGTGATTCAAATCGCAAAAGTGCAACCAAACACTCGCGAGTTTTTCCATTATTTACATAATCTGCGGGATTTAATCTTTATAAAAAGGACAAGGAATGACTCAAACTCAAGCAACAGAAATTTTGCTTCGTCTATTGCAAGTGCCGAAACTGGGTAGCGTGGGAGTTTATAACATTTTATCCAATATCAAATTGACTGATTTTTTAAATTATGATGATGTGATGCTACGTCAAATAGGTTGGACTGACATACAAATACAACGTTGGTTTAAGCCCTGTAACCAATATATTGATCCCGCATTGGAGTGGGCGACAAAAGAAGGTAATTATCTGATTAACTATTTTTCATCCGATTATCCTTACATTTTAAAATGCACCAGCGGTTTTCCCCCTTTATTATTTGTACAAGGTAGTATAGCAGCACTTTCCCAACGCCAAATCGCCATGGTCGGTAGTCGTTATTGCTCGAATTACGGCGAAGCTTGGGCGAAATATTTTGCGACTGAACTCGTCCTAGCCGGTTTTGCGATTACCAGCGGATTGGCGCTCGGTATCGATGGGTATTGCCATCAAGCCGCATTGGAAACGGGCGGACAAACTATTGCAGTGCTGGGCAGTGGGCTCAATCGACTTTATCCTCAGAAACACCGTTCACTGGCACAACGTATTTTGGACGCAAACGGTGCTTTAATTTCAGAGTTTTTACCGGATCAGCCACCGATACCGGAAAATTTTCCCCGTCGCAATCGCATCATCAGTGGGCTTTCCGTCGGTACTTTAGTGATCGAAGCAACCGAAAAAAGCGGTTCGTTGATCACCGCCCGTTACGCCTTGGAACAAAATCGCGAAGTGTTCGCGCTGCCTGGTAACCTGCAAAGCGAATTCAGTCGTGGCTGCCATCAATTGATTAAACAGGGCGCCTTATTGGTGGAAAACGTGAAAGATATTTTGGATACATTAGATGAACATCCCACGCATGCCCAAGCCAAAATTGATTTTGATAAAACCGCAGTCGCAACTCGCAATTCTGCGCCTGCTTCGCGTTATTCCGGCGGAATTTCACCTTCCAATGCGGTGCTAAAAAGCACCTCCAACGCACCGGCACCTTCTGCCATACGCCCGAACCATCCGGAACTTTACGCGCGTATCGGTTATACGCCGATTAGTGTGGACGAATTGGCGCAGGAATTTAATTTAAGTGTTGATGTGTTGCTGGTGCAACTACTGGATTTGGAATTACAAGATTTAATTATGAGCGAAAACGGACTTTATCAGCGCATATAAAAGCCACGTATAGAGCCTTGCTTGATCCTGTGCTAACATAACGCCTCAATTTTATTGAGGAGAAGCTATGTTAGCGATTATTTCCCCGGCAAAAACCTTAGATTTTGAAAGTACGGTTAGGAATCTGCCAGTTTCTCAACCGCGCTTAACGGATTACAGCGAGCAACTGATTGAAATTTGCCGCAAACTTTCCCCGCAAGATATTGCATCTTTAATGTCTATCAGCGATAAACTAGCCGGCCTAAACGCCGCACGCTTCGCCGAGTGGACAAAATCACATAACGAAAAAAATGCCCGCGCAGCGATTTTTGCTTTCAAAGGCGATGTTTATACCGGCTTGGATGTGAATTCGCTGTCCGATGAGGATATTTCGTTTGCCCAAACTCACCTTCGTATGCTTTCCGGTTTATACGGTTTACTTCAACCGCTTGATTTAATGCAGCCCTATCGCTTAGAAATGGGCACTAAATTAACTACCCCGAAAGGCAAAGATCTTTATGCGTTCTGGGGAAATACGATTACCCAAGCCGTGCAACAAGCCATTGATGCGCAAGGGGACGATGTATTGGTAAATTTGGCGTCTGAAGAATACTACAAATCCATAAAACTGAACCGATTGAATGCTCAAATCGTTAAACCAATTTTCCTGGATTACAAAAACGGCAAATATAAAACGGTCAGTTTTTATGCTAAAAAAGCTCGCGGCTTAATGTGTCGTTATATGATTCAAAATCGATTGACCCAAGTTGAACAATTAAAGGATTTTGATTTGAACGGTTATTGGTTTGATGAAACGGCCTCCACTGAAAAAGAATTTGTATTTAAGCGAGATCACGATGAATAAGATAGCTATTATTTTGAGCCTACTCTTGCTTTCCGCTTGTGCAAGCAAACCTACACAACTCGCTGTACCGGACCAAATCGAATATCAAAATAAAGCCTATCAATTGGCAAAATGGCAAGATTTAGATACGGTGGCGCGTTATGTTTATCTAAGTGCCCCCGATACGCCAGAAAAATGGCAATCGCAAATCGAAGTATTGTTAGATCGCAATATGTTAAACCGCTCAATTGAGGACCGCATTGAACTACGGGAACGCGTGTATCGTAGTACGGACGTCGTATCGTTTAAATTAGCGCCGGTTCAACATGAAAAAACGAAAAAAGCACAAGGTTTAAGCGGTTATGTTGTTTACGCACCAAGCGCAACCAATCCTTCTTGGCAAGTGGATGTAATGCGCGGACAAAACATCCCTCAATGCGGTTTCGTACAATTCCAATATTCGCAAAAAGTAAAAAATAGTCGCCATTTAAGTCGCGAAAAAGTATTGCGACATTTACAAAAATATTTGATTGCTAACGAAGTAAAAACGCTAGATAAAATGGATTGGCGATGGCATTGCCAACATTTGACTTAAAAAAGTTTATCTAGATCAAAATGCCGATAAATTTCAGGAATTTTTCTAGAGCGGATAGGCCGAATAGTGTAACCTTAGTTGCATTTCTTATTCTATTAAATTCAAGTAGGTAATATATGATTAAAAAAATCGCAGTATTGACCAGCGGCGGAGACGCGCCGGGGATGAATGCGGCAATCCGTGGCGTAGTGCGTGCAGCATTGGCAGAAGGATTGGAAGTATTTGGAATCTATGAAGGCTATCAAGGCTTATATAACAATAAAGTTAAGCAATTAAACCGCTATAGCGTATCTGATATTATTAATCGCGGTGGTACTTTTTTAGGTTCGGCGCGTTTCCCTGAATTTAAGAATCCGGAAATACGTGCGAAATGTGCGGAGATTTTACGCTCCCACGGCATCGACGCTTTAGTAGTTATCGGCGGTGACGGTTCTTACATGGGCGCCAAACTCTTAACGGAAGAGCACGGATTCCCTTGCGTGGGGATTCCGGGCACCATCGACAACGATGTCGCCGGCACAGATTACACTATCGGTTATCAAACCGCATTGCAAACTGCCGTAGAGGCCATCGACCGTTTACGTGATACGTCAAGCTCTCACCAACGTATTTCTATTGTAGAAATTATGGGGCGCCATTGTAGCGATTTAACCATCTCTGCAGGCATCGCAGGCGGTTGCGAATATATCGTCGCGTCTGAAGTAGAATTTGATCGCGAAGAACTTATTCGTCAAATTGAACGCAGTATTATTCGAGGTAAACGCCATGCGATTATTGCGATTACAGAGCTGTTAACTGATGTGCATTCGCTCGCTCACGAGATTGAGGCTCGTGTGGGGCATGAAACCCGTGCAACTGTGCTTGGTCATGTCCAACGCGGCGGTTCACCTTGCGCTTTCGATCGTATTTTGGCATCACGGATGGGGGTTTATGCAGTGGATCTCTTGCTCCAAGGCAAAGGTGGCTACTGCGTAGGCATTCAAAACGAACAATTGGTTCACCATGATATTATTGATGCTATCAACAATATGCATCGTGAATTTAAAGGCGACTGGTTGGAAGTGGCAAAACGCTTAGAATAATTTGGCGAATATAAAATGCTTTTGAGCGGTCAATGCGGTGCTCAAAAGCACGTTGAAAATAACTTCGGTAAAGTGATGAACAAAATAACTCTTGTAAAAATTGATTTTTAGGATAGTTCTTGTTTTTTCTTATATAAAAAATATCATTTTCCTTTGACTATTTTCTTTACAACAGGTAATATTCGCGCCCTATGCAAAAGGTAAAACTACCCCTCACCGTTAACCCGCAAAAAGATGCTCAAAGACGGCTTAATTATGCTGGTTATTATGCGGCAAATCAGTTGAAGCGTTTAGCAAAATCAGTGGTAAACGTGCTCAGTGATGCACAGGTAACATTGTCGTTTTATATTGATCCGCAAAAATTGGTAGTAATGAAAGGTGAAGCGCAAGTTGAGGTTGAATTAGAATGTCAACGTTGCGGTGAGCCACTCAAGCAAACATTGGAATGTGAATTTGCTTACAGTCCTGTGGCTAGTTGGGATCAGGCTGAGGTATTGCCCCAAATTTATGAGCCAATCGAATTTAATGAGTTTGGCGAAATAGATTTAATTGGCACCGTGGAAGACGAGTTAATTTTAGCTTTGCCGCTTGTACCAATGCATTCACCTGAACACTGTGAAGTGTCCGCGCAGGAACAGGTTTTTGGCGAATTGCCAGAAGAATTGGCAAACAAGCCGAGCCCGTTCGCTGTATTAGCTAATTTAAAGCAAAAGTAAATTAAATTTAGGAGTATGGCCGATGGCTGTTCAACAAAACAAAAAATCTCGTTCACGTCGTGATATGCGTCGTTCGCACGACGCGTTGACTACTGCTGCAGTATCAGTAGACAAAGCAAGCGGTGAAACTCACTTACGCCATCATGTAACCGCTGATGGTTACTATCGTGGTCGCAAAGTGATTAATAAGTAATTTCACTTATAGGTATTCACTTGACTCGTCTAACCTTAGCGTTAGATGTGATGGGCGGGGACATAGGTCCCCGTATTACTATCCCCGCATCTCTCTTAGCATTGGAAAAAGATCCGATGCTATCTTTATCTCTATTTGGCGATAGCCAACAGATCACGCACTTACTCGAAAATTGTCCCAAAACTCTTTTAGAGCGCATCCAGATTCAACATTGTAATCGCACAATTGACAATAATTATGGCATCTCTCACGCATTACGCCATAGCAAAGGCACGTCTATGCGTTTAGCTTTAGAAGCAGTGAAGCTCGGTGCTGCGCAAGGCTGTGTGAGCGCAGGCAATACCGGGGCTTTAATGGGCTTATCCAAAATTTTATTACAACCGCTTAAAGGTATTGCACGCCCTGCATTAATTTCATTGCTCCCAACTGTAGACGGCGAAAAGTCCGTGATGTTAGATCTTGGCGCAAATGTCGAATGCAGTGCGGAAAATCTCTATCAATTTGCTATAATGGGCGCGATTTTTGCCGAAAATCGATTAAATTTAGTGTATCCTCGCGTTGCTTTGCTGAATATCGGTATAGAAGAAATTAAAGGTCGTCAATCCATACGTGATGCCGCAAATTTACTTGAAAAATCGAGTCTACTTAACTATATCGGCTTTATTGAAGGCGATATGTTACTTAACGGTAAAACGGATGTGATCGTAAGCGATGGTTTTGCCGGAAATATAGCATTGAAAACGCTCGAAGGCGCGGCAAAAAATGTATTATCTTCATTCAAGGGAAAAGAGACATCGTCTCGTTCACGCTATTTTAAACCTATTTTTGCCAAGATAATGCGCCACTTATTTAAAACCACTTATCAACGTTTAAAGCGTATTAATCCTGATGAATATAATGGTGCATCACTGATTGGCTTAACTGCCGTCGTGGTGAAAAGCCACGGCAGTGCTAATGTAAACGCTTTTGCACATGCTATCGCCGATGCCGCTTTTCAAGCTCGCCAGCGACTTCCAGAAAAAATCTTAGCGGGTTTAGCTCGTTATTAATAATTCAATTTATTGATTATGAACAGTAAAATTTTATCCACCGGTAGTTATTTACCGAGTCATATTCGTACTAATGCCGACTTAGAAAAAATGGTCGACACTTCCGATGAATGGATTGTCACCCGCTCCGGTATTCGTGAGCGACGTATTGCTAGCGCCGATGAAACTGTCGCCAGCATGGGGTTTGCAGCGGCAAAAAACGCGATTGAAGCCGCACAAATAAATGCTCAAGACATTGAGCTTATTATCGTCGCCACCACCAGTGGCTCGCACGCTTACCCAAGCGCGGCATGCCAAATACAGGGAATGCTAGATATTGAAGACGCAATTTCCTTCGATTTGGCGGCAGCTTGCACCGGTTTTGTGTATGCATTAGGCGTGGCCGATCAATTTATTCGTACCGGCAAAGTGAAAAAGGCATTGGTCATTGGTTCTGATCTTAATTCTCGTAAACTTGATGAAACCGATCGTAGCACTGTAGTGTTATTCGGCGACGGCGCCGGTGCGGTGCTCTTAGAGGCTAGCGAACAGGAAGGCATCATTTCTACCCACTTACACGCTTCAGCAGATAAAAAAGCCGCCTTAGTACTACCGCAGCCGGAGCGTGGCGAAGCCAAATCAGGCTACATTGAAATGCAAGGCAACGAGACCTTTAAACTGGCCGTACGCGAGCTTTCCAACGTAGTGGAGGAAACGCTTGCGGCCAATAACTTAGATAAAAAAGACATTGACTGGTTAGTACCGCATCAGGCGAATTTACGTATTATCACGGCGACGGCAAAAAAGCTGGAAATGGATATGTCGCAAGTGGTGGTAACCTTAGATAAATATGCCAACAACAGCGCTGCAACAGTACCGGTAGCATTAGATGAAGCAGTGCGCGATGGACGTATTCAACGCGGTCAATTGCTTTTATTAGAAGCATTTGGTGGTGGTTGGACTTGGGGTTCGGCATTAGTGAGATTCTAATTATTTTGATAAAATAATGGTCGGATTGCGTTGAAAGTGCGGTTGATATTAACCGCATTTTTTATATTTAAAATCAGACGGAACTCATTCCATCAAAAAAGATTTTGATTGAAACCTAAAAAAACAGGAAAACAAAATGAAAAAATTTGCAATGGTCTTCCCGGGACAAGGCTCCCAAGCGGTCGGTATGCTTGCCGAGCTTGCGACCGAATACTCAATTGTGACCGAAACATTCAAACAAGCTTCTGATGTGCTGGGCTATGATTTATGGCAATTAGCACAGCAAGGCCCTACAGAAGAACTCAATAAAACCTGGCAAACCCAGCCTGCACTGCTAGCCGCTTCGGTGGCGGTTTATCGCGTATGGCAAGAAAAATATCCGCAATTCAAACCAGAAGTAATGGCGGGACATAGCTTAGGCGAATATTCCGCCTTGGTATGCGCTGGCGCATTAGATTTTCAAGATGCCGTTAAATTGGTGGAATTGCGCGGTAAACTTATGCAACAAGCCGTACCTGAGGGCACCGGCGCCATGTACGCGATTATCGGGCTAGATAACGATGCCATTATTAATGCTTGTAAACAAGCCGAGCAGGGCGATGTGGTTTCTGCGGTGAACTTTAATTCACCTGGACAAGTAGTGATTGCAGGTGCAAAAGCAGCGGTAGAGCGTGCTGCCGCATTATGTAAAGAAGCGGGAGCCAAACGCGCGTTACCATTATCGGTGAGCGTGCCTTCCCATTGCGTATTAATGAAACCAGCGGCGGATAAATTAGCGTTGACCTTAGAAAAGATCGCTTTATCCGCACCGCAAACCGCCGTGATTAATAATGTTGATGTAGAGAAAGCTTCAGTGAGCAGCGCGATCAGCACCGCATTGATTCGCCAACTGTACAATCCTGTTCGTTGGACGGAAACCGTAGAAAAAATGGCGCAAGAAGGCATTCAAGTACTGGTTGAAATCGGCCCGGGCAAAGTGTTGAGTGGTTTAACCAAACGCATCGTTGCCGATTTGCAAGCCGCATCAGTAAATGACATCACATCGCTCAATGCGATCGAAGAATTATTAGCGTAAAAGGAAAAGAAAAATGCAAGGTAAAATTGCTTTAGTAACAGGCGCAACGCGTGGTATTGGCAGAGCGGTAGCGGAAGAATTAGTCGCCAAAGGTGCGTTTGTAATTGGTACGGCGACGTCTGAAAAAGGCGCAGAATCAATTTCCGCTTATTTAGGTGATAAAGGCAAAGGGCTAGTTTTGAATGTAACTGACATTGCATCCATCGAGGCTGTGTTAGAGAAAATCAAAAGTGATTTCGGCGATATCGATATTTTAGTGAATAATGCCGGTATCACACGCGATAATTTGTTAATGCGTATGAAAGATGATGAATGGTTCGATATTATGCAAACTAATTTAAGTGCGGTTTATCATCTTTCCAAAGCGGTGCTGCGCAGCATGATGAAAAAACGTTTCGGACGAATTATTAATATCGGTTCGGTTGTAGGCTCAATGGGTAATCCGGGACAAACCAATTATTGTGCGGCAAAAGCGGGCGTAATCGGCTTTTCAAAATCTCTTGCAAAAGAAGTGGCGGCACGCGGTATTACCGTGAATGTGGTGGCGCCGGGCTTTATCGCAACAGACATGACCGAGGTGCTAACGGACGAACAAAAAGCAGGGATTCTTTCTAATGTTCCGGCGGGGCGTTTAGGCGAAGCTAAGGATATCGCAAAAGCGGTGGCTTTCTTGGCTTCCGAAGATGCTGCGTATATTACCGGTACGACATTACATGTAAATGGCGGCTTATATATGAGCTAACTCCTTGACAGGATAAGTCATTTTAGGTTGGCGGATTTCCCCTATAAAATCGTAGCCAAAGGTTTTAGATAGTGTTAGAATCTGTCCCGCATCATAGCTTGGTTACGTCTTGAGCGTATGCAAAGATATGTAACTATTTTCGCTGTATGTGTTTTTACTTGCCCTTCCGTGGTGCGACCACTCAATAAAAAGGTTGCAAGGTTGTCAAAAATTCATACACTAACCGCTCAGCAATGAGTTATTACAACATAGGAAAAACAAATGAGCATTGAAGAACGCGTAAAAAAAATCATCGTTGAACAATTAGGTGTTAAAGAAGAAGATGTTAAACCGGAAGCTTCTTTCGTTGAAGATTTAGGTGCGGATTCTTTAGATACTGTTGAATTAGTGATGGCTTTAGAGGAAGAATTTGATATCGAAATTCCTGATGAAGAAGCTGAAAAAATTACGACCGTTCAATCTGCGATTGATTACGTGCAAAACAATCAATAATTTCGAGTTAGGCGACTTTTGAGTCGCCTAATTTTTTATGTAAGCACCTTTCTAACACTAATACATTTTCAATTATAGCCTTCCTAAAATTCATTATTTTTTAGCTAAAATTTCTTCCCCAAATGCCAAAATCTTATCCTCCGATCCATACAAACTCATTAAGATTATGCTTAATAAAAAATATTGATATAAAACAATAATCTATTTAATACTACTTATTTAGTATTAAAAAGCATGCTAAGATCTGCCTGAATTTTTAATTCTTTAATCAATTTTTTGGGAGTGTTTTATGGATTTCTTGATGAATTTAGGAGAAGGCACGCAATTTACTATTCAGCTTGCCATCGTCTTAATCTGTTTGTTCTACGGCGCCAAAAAAGGCGGTATTGCACTGGGTTTATTAGGCGGTATTGGTCTGATTGTATTGGTATTCGGCTTTGGCATCGAACCGGGCAAACCGGCAATCGACGTGATGCTGACTATCCTCGCTGTGGTGGTGACATCCGCGACATTACAAGCCAGTGGCGGTTTGGACGTAATGTTGCAAATCGCAGAAAAATTACTGCGTAAAAACCCAAAATATGTAAGTATTCTCGCCCCTTTCGTAACCTGTTTCTTAACTATTTTATGCGGTACCGGACACGTGGTTTATACCATGCTGCCGATTATTTATGACATCGCCATCAAAAATAACATCCGACCGGAACGTCCGATGGCAGCGAGTTCTATCGCCTCCCAAATGGGGATCATCGCGTCACCGGTATCCGTTGCGGTAGTTACTTTAACCGCATTCTTAGTCAATGCACAAAATCATTTGGCAGGTTTCGACGGTTACTTGGATTTATTAAAAATCACCGTACCCTCTACCCTTTGTGGCGTATTAGCTATCGGTATCTTCAGTTGGTTCCGCGGTAAAGATTTGGATAAAGACGAGGAATTTCAAGCGAAATTAAAAGATCCGGAATTCAAAAAATATGTGTATGGTGATAGCGCCTCCTTGCTCGACAAAAAGTTACCACAATCCAGTTGGAACGCAATGTGGATTTTCTTCGGTGCAATTATCATCGTAGCCTTGCTAGGTTACTTTAAAGAATTACGCCCGTCCTTTGAGAAAAACGCACCAGCACAAGTGGTTGAAGTAATTTCCGACAGTAAAGCAGTACAAAGTTTCAACATTAAAGATGGTAAAATCGTCGCCTTCACTAAAGACGGCAAAGTGGCACTTGACGTAAAAGACAGTAAAGCAAAAGCCCAAACCGCCTATAACAGCGTTGAAATTTATGACAACAAAGGCGTCTTAAATCAAACTTTGTCTGTGCAGGATAACAATGTTATTATCACCACAGGCGATAAAACCGATACCGTTGCCAACGCAACCATTCAGTTAAAAGACAGCGCGAAAAAGAAAACCACATTAGGTATGGTTCACGTTATCCAAATCTTCATGTTGTTAGCCGGTGCGCTCATCATTATCTTTACCAAAACCGATGCAAGTAAAATCAGCAAAAACGAAATCTTCCGTTCCGGTATGATTGCGTTGGTTGCTGTATTTGGAATTTCTTGGATGGCAGAAACCATGTTCTCCGTCCACACCCCAATGATGAAAGCTGCCTTAGGCGATGTGGTAAAAGCCCATCCTTGGACTTACGCAGTAATGTTGCTATTAATTTCCAAATTCGTAAACTCCCAAGCTGCCGCATTAGTCGCTTTCGTACCACTTGCATTAGGTATCGGTGTTGACCCAGCAATTATCCTTGCTTTCGCCGCCGCTTGTTATGGCTACTACATTTTACCGACCTACCCAAGCGACTTGGCTGCCATCCAATTCGACCGTTCCGGCACCACCCATATCGGTAAATTCGTAATCAACCACAGCTTTATTTTACCGGGCTTAATCGGCGTAATTACTTCCTGTATTTTCGGGTATATCTTCACCGGTTTATTCGGTTACTTATAATTACTTCTTCAATAAAGCTATTTAATTTTAATCTGCCCCCAAAGCCGGACTAAATCTCCGGCTGATTAAGGGCAGATTCTTTTTATCATCAAATTCTCCAACTTTTCAAATAGCAAGTCGTCAATTTTGATCTTCAAACCAATAAAATCAGGCTCTTACCAACAAATAGATTCACGAAATGCGCCTAACTTTTAAACGGCGTACTCCCCTTCCGAATTAACCGAAATGCCAATATATTCAACTATCAGAACATTCGCTAATGACATTCATCCTGTTCGGGTATCACCCATATTCCCAAAATACCAATCCAATGCGGTGCTATTTTAGTACTCTAATGTCGCTTATAAATTTAGCCTAATGGTAAAATTAATTAGTTTATCGGGGCAAATTTTTAGGAATGGAGCCTAATTTACACGTAATGTCATTACTTTCGTTTATTTCTAACAAGGCCTTAACTGGATATTTGTACTTGAGCCATAAACGATATTTTAAGTTAAGATGAGAGAAAGAACATTAGATTGAACGAAAGATTCTAAAGACTTAAAGCTAAAGAAACACTAGAAATAAAGTAACACTCAATTGATTGCAATGCTATTGAGGAAAGATAAGAGTAGCAGTATTTATTAGAAAGCCCGTATGTCCATATAATTTATTCAGAAATAATTAAAAAACAACGAGCTATACAATAGGGAGGTGGAGCTAAGCAGAATTGGTCTTAACAGTAAGTGGCTTACTGCTCGCATCCCTGCGGGATTTCTACCTAGTCCACCATTGAGTTGGTGTTCTAGTCAATTGCGACATAAAACAAATCGAAGGTATCTCAACCTTCACGCCACTTTTCAGGAGACCAATCCTGTTCTTACATATCCTGTAAGAATGGCGCACATAATAATTCCCTTTTTTGACTTTGTCAACAGGGCAACCGCAAGTGTTGTCTATTTATTAACCGAAACACCAAACAATTTCATTTTTCTTCCCTTCAGACTTTCTTTGAGATAAGACAAGCCCTTGTGTTTTGCTCCATACCGTAATGCTATGCAATGCGGTTTGTGTTTCAGTGTTGAAACTATGACGCAATATTTTTTCCATAAATGGCTATCAGCTCGCAACCTTGGATTATTCTTATCTCATTGATAAATTTGATAAAAATGTCATTAAATACTTTAGACTCTATACGTTTAATTATGCAAAAATATTTTTTCGCACAAAAAACTCTTATATTGCCCTGTAATTGGCAAATTAAATGTTATAAACCATTTTCAATCTAAGCAAGCTCAGCAAATAGATGGCTAATAGATCAATTTCTTTCTTTGATATAAATCTCCCCTTTTAGTCAGAATATGGCTTCACGAAAGCCAATCAGCTTTCATTCGGTTAATAAAACTTGCTTACTTTTACAAGCACTGAATATGTTACTTATGAACACTATTTTTATTTATTTTAGCCAAATTACAGACTCAAACCTAAATAATAGCTTGAAAACAGGCAACTTTTTTGTTTGAATAAGCAGCGCATTTACTAATGCACTAATTAATTGACAATCTACAAAATATAGGAGTTTAAAATGGAACCACAACAATTTGCAGATACTTATATTATGGCTAATGCAAGTTATTTTCCATCAGAGAAAATTGTACTAATTAAAGATAAACTTTCGACTTTACCTGAACAACGCCAATCAACAATTCAATCTATTCCTTTGAAAAATCCGATGATTGTATTACTCCTTTCGTTATTATTTGGCGGATTAGCTATCGATCGTTTTTATTTAGGCGATATCGGCAAAGGTATTTTAAAGATTATTTCTCTATTTCTCATTGTAGGATTTATTTGGGTCTTCTTAGATATTTATTTATGCTACAAAAAAGCGAAAGAGATGAATTTTAATAAAATAATGCTTATTTCTTAAGTAAAAAGAGAAAATGAAGTGTTCTGTCCCCTAAAAATCGGACTAAATCCCCGATCGATTAAGGGACAGATTTTTTATGACTAAATACACCTACTATTCAAATGCCAAGTTATCAAATTTTATCTTCCGAACGACAAAAATTGCGCTTCTACTTGTAAACAATTTTTCTTGTAACATACGAAACAATGTGAAACCGAATAAAAACAGAGCCAATTTTTAACTCCAAGGAAGGAAAATTATTGCACCGAGGCACTTCCTTAATCTGCTCCATGTTGTAGATTCCTGTCCTGCAACAGCCCGAATGCAATTTTTTGTCGTTCATCTGGTGGAGGAAAATGAAATTTATATTGTCCGAACATTTCGTCACGGAAGGTTTTCGCTTTTGGCATCGAACATCAATAGTTGGATCATTCGTTAGAAACTATCCGACAAGCCAAAGAACATTAAGTTTGTGTCATAAAAATAGCACCGCATTGGAGCCCTTTCCAATGCGGTGCTATTTTGTGAGGTCATTTCAGCTCTGTGCAGCAGCCACATAATTTTGAGACATCGAGCCGCACTTTATATCTTATTTAATGACGGTAATTTTCCATTTAGCATCATCGATTTGTTCAAAATCAGTTACTTCATAACCTTCTTCTGCCGCCCACTCAGGAATGGCTTCTGTGGCTTGTGTGCAGTCAAATTCAATTTCTAACCCATCGCCCTTATTGAGTTTCGCCATGGCTTCTTTGGCTTCAACCAATGGGAAAGGGCAAACTAAACCGAGAGTAGGTAATTTAACAATCATTTTTATCTCCTAAAATTAAGCTGTGACGGTTTTTAATCGTTGCGGTCGGATAATGGTAAAGTAGGCGGCAACCCAAGTGCCAAGCACCATTAGTGGCAGAGAAATCCAGCCTTGCCATGAGAAGAAAGCGGTTTCAACCAAGCCATTACCAATAGAGCAACCGCCTGCAAGGCTTGCACCGATGCCCATAAAAATACCGCCTAGTGCGCTACGCAAAATGCTCGTGACATCGGGAACGCGAACGCGAAATTCATTGCTTCCTTTCGCCCCAATAAATGAACCAATAAAAATCCCTAGGACGAGGAACACACCCCAGTTAATAAATTTGTCATTGCCGGTAACGAGGTATTGCATGATGTTGGCAGAAGGGCCGGTAATACCTAGGCCAAATTCACGTCCTGTTGCTACGCTTAAAGGCCAAGCGAGCAAGGCGATGAATCCCACCAACACGGCAGACACAAAAGGATGCCAGCGTTTTTCAAATAACAAATGGGCTAAACCTGTTTTTCTTGGTTTAAGCGTCGCTAATTTGGGCGCCGGTTTGCTTAAATGTTTATATACATAATAACCGGTAATCAAGCTAAGTAATGCGACCAACCACCACGGTGAAATGCCGAAGGTATCGTAAATATTGCGTTGTTCGATATTAATATCGCGCAATGCTTTATTAAAATCACCGAGCGGGCCGGTTCTCATCATTGCGCTTAACAGCATATAGGTAAAAAGCGCAATCCAGCTTCCGACTAAACCTTCTGCTGCACGATACCAAGTTCCTGTGGCACAACCGCCAGCCAACACAATGCCGATACCAAATAAAAATGCGCCGATTAATACGGCCAAAAAGGCAAAGTTTTCAGCCGGATCAACATTCAACACGCCTATTTCTTTTAATAAAAAGAAGCCAACAGATTGCACCGTAATGGCAATAAGTAATGCAACAAACATTTTGTTGTTTTTGGTGACATATAAATCACGAAATGCACCGGTGATACAAAAACGCCCACGTTGCATTACAAAACCAAGCAAAATACCACAAAATAACCCTGTTAAAAGCATAGGATCTCCTAAAGTAAGTAAAAAACGAATGCGGTATTTTTAATGAATTTAGAATATATACGCCAAGAACTTTTAGTTAATTGATATGTGATTTAGAAATAACAATCCGCACATTTACGTGCGGATTGTTATTTTTTTTGTAG
Source organism: Aggregatibacter sp. HMT-949 (assembly GCF_041734645.1). Classification (NCBI taxonomy): domain Bacteria; kingdom Pseudomonadati; phylum Pseudomonadota; class Gammaproteobacteria; order Pasteurellales; family Pasteurellaceae; genus Aggregatibacter; species Aggregatibacter sp. HMT-949. The sequence goes on from NZ_CP162010.1 coordinate 1,567,400, forward strand.
CATTCAGTATATTTTTAGCATAAAAGTGCGGTTATTTTCCTAAGTGTTTTATCTTGGTTTGGTCTCTGCTAAAAAATCATAATGCTGATTCATACGCGCTGCCCAAGTTACTAAATTTGGGGAGAGCGTGTTTAAATCTAACCCGATTTGAGTTTGACGAAATAGCCACCAGTCAATAAGACAGACGGCACTTATCGTACCGATATTTAACTGCTCACCAAATTTTGTCAGATACTTTTCCAATTCAATAAAACTACGACAATTACGTTCATTGAGTTGTTCATGCCGTGTCGTCCACCATTCTTCCGGTGGGCGAAGCATGCGTTCAGCAAGCATTGGAATGGTATTTTCTAAAATGCCATCCACCAAAGAATGTGTCTGCAGCACCTGCCAGCGTTGCTCTCCTTGTGGAAATAAACACTGACTGTGTCCGATAGAATCGAAATATTCACTGATTAATAGACTACCAAATAACCATTCTCCGTTATCAAGTTGTAGCGCCGGAATGCGTCCAAGCGGGTTGTCTTGGTTATGTGGAGAATTGGGATCGAACGCGGATGTCACGCGTAACAATTCAATTTGTTCGTCCAATTTATGATATTTAAGCACAGCCATCACTTTGCGCACAAAGGGACTTGTGGTGGAATACCAAAGTTTCATGATGATCTCCTTGTTCATTGCATTTTGGAAGCCTATAAAAGACAGTTAAATTTTACCGCACTTTTCCAATGACTTCTCTCTTGGGAAAGCAAAACGTTACGGTGGACACGAAAATTACGTCACTTGATAACTTTGTGTCCGCCAGTATTTTTCAAATAACAAATGGGCTAAACCTGTTTTTCTTGGTTTAAGCGTTACTAATTTGGGCGCCGGTTTGGTTAAATGTTTATATACATAATAACCGGTAATCAAGCTAAGTAATGCAACAAACATTTTGTTGTTTTTGGTGACATATAAATCACGAAATGCACCGGTGATACAAAAACACCCACGTTGCATCACAAAGCCAAGCAAAATACCACAAAATAATCCTGTTAAAAGCATAGGATCTCCTAAAGTAAGTAAAAAACGCATGCGGTATTTTTAATGAATTTAGAATATATACGTCAAGAACTTTTAGTTAATTGATATGTGATTTAGATATAAAAAATAAGGTTAAAAAATAGATATTTTTAACCCTACTTGGTATGGATATTCTAAAAGTATTTATTTAGATCCTGCTGAGAATTCAAATCCCCAGTCATAATAGTTACTACAATCTGCGTGCCCATTAAAGAAGTTGATATCTTTTCGAACTGACATTTGAGTTCCATCAAAATCAATAGTTGCAATGGCGCAGAATGTACGAGGATCAGTTTGTTTACCCATTTCAACGACGATTTCAGGTTGATTTGGCACTTTAACAGTAACAATAGCATCAGATTCAGCCCATTTTGCTACTCCTTCATAAATGAAACAGTAAATTACTAAGCGGCGTAAATCCCGAATCCCTTTGGGGTTAACTAAAATATTTTCCCCCTCAGATGAACTTCCATTTCTATCATCACCACAGTGCCATACCCAAGGTGCTTGTATATAGCAACCTTGACGAGTTAAGCGTTCTTTTGAGCCACCACGGCCTTTAGAAAATTGCAGACCATCAATCAAAGATGCTGTTCCATCCTGTAACTCCCAATAACAACCAAGATCTAAGTCAATTTCTTTGGTTTTTCCAAATAAACTACCAAAAAAGCCTACTGGTTTTTGTTGTGTCCAGTTTAAGTTAATGGTTATTTGTTGATCTATAGCTTTTGATAGATCAATTTTATGAGAGTCACCTTTTTTCTCTAACGTAATTTTGCTTAGTGAAACCATTTGTAACTCCAATTAACCCACATTTACTCCATATTGCTTGCAAAGTGCATATAGTCCGCCAGCATAACCTTGGCCTATTGCACGGAATTTCCATTCACCGTTATGGCGATAAATTTCACCAAATACCATGGCTGTTTCTGTACTGTAATCTTCAGAAAGATCAAAACGAACAATTTCATCACCAGTATCATTATTAACAATACGTACGAATGCATTGCTGACTTGACCAAAATTTTGACGACGAGCTTCTGCATCGTGAATAGTTACAGTAATAAAAAGTGATTTGATATTGCTTTCTACTTTATCTAATCTAACAATTACGCTTTCATCATCACCATCGCCGTCTCCAGTCAGGTTATCCCCAGTATGTTCTACACCACCACAAGGTGAAACTAATTGATTATAGAAAATGAAATAGCTATCAGAAGGCACTTTAGCGTTTTCTGTTGCCATAAATACACTTGCGTCTAAGTCAAAGTCTTGCCCATCGGTTGAACGAGCGTCCCAACCTAAACCAACCAATACATTTTTTAAACTCGGATCGGTTTTACTTAATGAAACATTTTGACCTTTTGTTAATGAAATTGCCATTTTATAGTTCTCCAGTTGTTATTGGGTTAATAAATCTTATACACCTGCTATTTGAACAACGATAAGTCGTCCACCCTCGCCCTTTTTCAAAAGAATTTTTGTGCTTTCTTCAAGCTTCACTTTTCCGCCAATAGGAATAAGTTGTTTAGTATTTATATCTACCATATCAGGCAGATTTTCATTCACGAGCCACCAATTTCCTTGATGTTGAATGAAATAACCAACGCGTTTAGCATCTTCGGCTTTTAATTTTTCATTAGGAAATACGCGGTTGTCAGCGTGCCATTTAAAAAGTGATTGCCCGCTGTAGACCATAATTCTGTGATTATCAGGGCGATAATGGCCATTTGGTGCAGCAGAATACAAATTTAACACAGGTAATTTACCTTGATGTGCTGTGCCACAAAACGGACATTTAGGCAATTTAGAATTATCAAAGACATACCATTTCTGCTCACAGCTTGAATTTGGGCAAGGTTGCAGCAGATCCACAGTTTTGACTAATGCCTGTTCCCATTCATCTGCTGTCGGGCGAGCAATAGGATTATGCAAGCCGTCAATAAAGGCGCGTTTAAATAATTCGCTTAAATAAGGGCCAGTAATGATATAAGGCATTTTTTGTGTGTCTTTCCAAGGCTGTTCGCTAGGTTTAACATTCCCTATTTTTATACGATTAGAATGATCGGTTGGGTGTTCAATGAATAACGCCTTTTCTCCCATTCCTAATTCTTCATCACGCTGGCTATCATTCATATCAAAAACCTTATCGCCTCGAAGTGGATGGCGATAAAGTAAGTACATATAAATTAAAACAGCTAATGCGTGTAAATCCGTAGTTCTGCTAGGTAACTTACGCTTAGGATCGTTTTTATCTAAATGTTGTGTTGCCACTACTTCAGGTGCAATAAAATCAGGTGTTCCCACAACAGTTGGCGGATGTTTCCCTGGCACCACTAAACCGTCAATATCAATCAAACTCGCTTGACCAGTTGTTGGGTCGATTAAACAGTTTTTGTAACCTAAGTCACTATGACTTAATCCAGCCATATGCATACGGCGAACGGCACGAGCCAGCATCAAACAGACTTTCAAATGCAACATCCAATCGCCTAACTCTCGAGAGTCAAGAAACTTATTGCGATTAGAAGCACTGGCGAACCATTTACCGTCTTTATCTTTGCCTTTAATGCCTAACATATCGTTATTACGGCTACCATATTGGAAGAAAAAACAATCACGATAGAAAGGGCTAACCACGCCTAATTTGCCTTGATATTCCACTACTGCCGTAGGCCAGCAGAATAATTTTTTCAGATATTCGCCACCTTCCTGATTGAAGATCTTTTCACGATAAGTACCAGTTATCATTTCTAACCGCTCTTTTGTGGCAAGATCGGCAGGTTCACGAAAGAAAGCGACGACATAATCTTTATTGGGGGAAAACATTACATCTTTCATTCCCCCTTGTGCTTTCACTTCATCAACAAATTGAATTTGTTCGCCATTTGTTGCGGTGAGTGTAATGATCTTATTCATCCTTTTCCCTTTCTTGAATTACGACATCACTCGCTTTGCTCAACGAAACCACTTTTGTTTTATCATTTTGTGGTACATTAATGTTTCTTTCTGGATCATTTACAATTTGCTGTGAATTTTCGACCACTTGTATTGGTGTATGAATTTCTTCTTGATATTGAGCTGAATAAGTAATGCCTTTCCATTCAGATTCAGGAATGAAAACAGCTAAAGTGCGATCATCATGTTCACCTTTTGAGAAGAAATCGAGCCAGTTTTCCAAGGATTTTTCAGGTTTTTCTGCTTGCAATGGCGTATGCAATTCTTCCCAGAATGTTTGCCAAGCTTCAAATGTATTGAGTTGTGCATCAGTCTGAAATTTAGGATCGGAAACACCATCTGTCATTAACATTAAAATGGGTGGATAATCGCGAATATCCGTGCAAATACGCATCGTGATTTTTTCAACGTTAGCTTCGCCTAAAGTTAAAAATTGTGTTTCACCAGAATATTGCCCAGAATCAACTTCACCTAATAATTTGACGTTTTGAGTAGCTGGATCAAAAATTGCAATTGCGCCATCTCCCACCCAATAACAGGCAGTAAACCATTTACCGTCAATTAAAGGTAAAGTAAATGCCAGCAATAATGTGCAAGAAAGCGATTTTTGTTCAATCACTGCATCTCTAGCTTCCGTTTCTTGAGCAAGATAAGCGGCTTGAACAGCTTCTTTAAAAATTACTTTAGTGATGTAAGCAAGCTCTTGTTCATTTTTTTGAGCCAGTTTCTGATAATCTTTGCCTTCAATACTAAGTAATTCAAACACTTTATCTTGTGCCGCATTGACGGCTAATTTTGAACCTTGGCGAGAAAATTCCGCACTCCCTGCTCCATCTGCCACGGCTAGAAAATGTACTTTTGACTTCTCGTGATAACCGATAGCAAAGTCATCATCACAGCAGGTTCCTTTCATAGCATGCGTACGTCCACGCATACGAGCTGCAATTAATTGACCACTCTCTGTTGTGATTCTTTTATTCGCACTATCCGGTTTCCAAAAACGTGATTTAGGATCAGAAGGAATGTTTTTCCATAAATATTTAGGATTTGGATTAACAAACAATGTAGTATGAGCTAAATGGTCGTCATCAAGTTGAAAAGTCACTAAAAATTCACCGCTCTTTGTCGGAGTACCTTCCAAAGTTTGGTTTTCTATATTCCAAGTTAATCCAATATCATTTTCTATTTTGATGGATTGAACTAAAGGCAAGTCGGCAGGTTTTAAGTAAGTGTAAGGCTCGTCTTGCTTCGCATTTGGAAGTGTAATAATGAGCTCTTTTTTGTGTATCAGAGTAATTTCTGTTGGTTGAAGTATCAACATATCATTTTCCAGTAATGTTGAATTTGTAGATGTTTGAAAGCGTTGCCACATTTCTGAAAGATGGGTAATGAGTGTAAAATTTTGGCTTGCAAAAGCATCAAGCCATTTTTCATCGGCTTGATTGAGCCACAATTTAAATTTTTCTAATTGTTCTGTTGCGTTCATCTTTAGCCCCTTGCACGACTAATGTCGAAATCAATGTCATCAGCTTCATCATTGAAATATAAGGTTTCATTACAACCAGGGCAGACAACTTCTTTTTCTCCATTGGCACAGAAAATTTGACCACAGTTGCACATACACAAGCCAAACGCAGCACCACAATGGGGACAACCGCCACCACCCCAAAGTTGGGATGTTGAGATTTTGCTATGATTTGGACGATGATCAGACCAATCTTCATAATCTTTTTCAGCGGGGTAAACGCCAACATATTGGAAAATTACATTGTCCAATGGGCTGCTTTCGATGCGTTCATATTTCATTAAATAAGGCAATTTTACCTTGCTACATTTACCCACGATGATTGCATAATTTTCATCTAAAGCGACCGCTTGATCTTTTTCTTTAATTAAAGAAATTGCACCGCTTTCTAAAATTTCTTTATTTAGCGAAACAGATAACTCCACACCTAACGAACGGCTTTGGCTTAAAATAGAATCAGCAACAGATTCACATAAAGCGCGGTAAACTTTTTCAATATCGTCATCATCAAGGCGATAAGTTAAGTTGCTGATCTCACTTAGGGTATTGAGATTGGCAAATTTTCCAATGCCGATATTGATTAGCTTCGCTTTATTTTGAAAATGGTGTTTCCAGCGAGAAATAGCTTGTGCAGGATCATCTGTTGGCGCTCCATCAGACATTAGATAAACCAGCGGTTTCCAATCACCTTTTTTCTCTGGAGTACTACGCACAATATCTTTTTCCAAGGAATCCATTAAATGATTCAGTACTGCACCAATAGATGTGCCAGAACCAATCGGCAAACGGGGTGGGTAAAAACTCATTAATTCCGTTAATGGTGCAAGCGTACCAGCCGCCCCAGCAAATGCGATCACAGAAAGATAAACAGATTCCAACGCGTAAGGATCACGGCGAAGTTGATTAACCAAGCGGCTAATGCCTTCTTGCATTTGACGAAGATTTTCACCAACCATACTTTCAGAGATATCAACAACAAGATAAACAGGTAAACGACGCATAATGTTTCCTACAATACGATATTAATTTCATCAGGTGGCGGTGGCAGGCTGTTATTATCAACTGCACCCACACTAACACTGGTTTGAGCTACGGAAGCAGATACCCATTGGAAGAACTGAGCAAAACTATTCGCATCCATCGTATCTAACGACACAACGGTATCCGTCAATTTCTTTAAGATAGTCGGATCTGCTTTAGGGCCTGCGGCACAAGCCACAATATTGCCGAAATTTAGACTTTTGATTTGTGGAATAGCTTGCTCATAAGCGAGCGTGTCAGAAGGTTTGCCATCGGTAAGCAAGATTAAAATTGGTCGCCAATCACCTTTTTGATCAGGTGTTGCAAGAATGCGATCTTTTTTGACTGTTTGGACAATCTCTTCTAACAATTTTCCAAGAAAAGTTGCCCCACTTTCAGGGCAAGAAATCGTTGGCAATACCACATTTTCAAGTGCAGTCAGTGGCAAAACATTTTTGATCTGTATATCAAAAGTGAAAATAGAAAGATAAACACTTTCAAGCGCGTAAGGATTTTGTCTTAATGCAGAAAGCAGTGATTGCAATCCGACATTCACTGCTTCAATAGGCTCACCTTTCATTGAGCCTGAAGTATCAATACAAATATAAGTGAGTAGTCTTCTAGACATATCTACACAACCTAAATTATAAAACGATATTTAATTCTGCCGGTGGTGGCGGTAATTCACCTAATCCGCCCACATCTTTTTTGTTGAGATCGACTTTTTGGCTTGAAACAGAAATCGACGCAGAAACCCATTTAAAGAAGGCTTTAATTGAGTTTGCATCAGCAGTATCTAATGACACCACGCTTTCTGTAATTTGTTTTAATACGTTGGTATCAGCTCCGGCACCAGCTGCACAAGCGACAAAGGTTCCAGTTTTCACTGTTCTCAATGCATTAATTCCCTTTTGCAGATCGTCTGTTGGCACGCCATCAGAAAGTAAAAATACAACTGGTTTCCAGTCACCTTTTATTTCAGCAGAACCTTTTTGTACTTCGCGATTGATACAATCTGTAAGTAAACTTAACGCTTCGCCCATTGATGTTAAGCCTGATGCTTCAATAGTTGGAAGTTGGAAACTCATTAGCTCTGTGAGTGGTGTAACTTGTTTGGCTTTGCTATCAAAAGTAATCACAGATAGATAAGCCGTTTCTAATGCGTAAGGATCTTGACGCAAGGCAGAGACTAGCATTTGTAAACCATTACGCACAGATTCAATAGCCTCGCCCATCATTGAGCCAGAAGTATCGACTAATAAATAAACAGGTAAACGACGCATAAATTTTCTCCCTAATAACAATTTTGAGCTGGAATACCATTTTTACGGTTTAATTCCATTGCGACTTTACAAGCTGAATAAGATTGTTTACCCGCACAATTTTGATTAAACCAATCGATCATTTGTGAATGTTGTGCAACTTGCTGGTTATACGTATTTACGGAAGCGATAGAGTATTGATCAACATAGGTATTTTGAAGTGAATCACCTAACCATTTCGCTTGGTTGTAGATTTCAACACATTGTTGTTCCATTTCATCACTAATTACTGGAACATATCCACGTGTAGATGATGTTGGTGGCGTTATATAGTATTGGTTTGCCAAAGCATTTGTAGTGGTAAAATAAGCGGTCAGAAGAATCAATTTCTTTACGTTCATTGCATTATCCTTCTTCTTTTTCAGGGAAAATAAACGAAGCAACAACACCAATAAATAAAACACCTAATACAATATAAAGGCTAACATTGGCAGAAATATGAATGCCTGTATCAAATACTGCGTGATTCCAAGATTGAATTCCCATTTTGATACCAATAAAGAACAATAAGGCAATGACAGCTTTTTCAAGGTGAACAAGATATTTTGTGAGTGCAGCAAGAATAAAATAGAGACTACGTAATCCTAGAATCGCGAAAATCATTGCAGCATAAACGAGTAATGGTTCTTGAGTCACAGCAATAACAGCAGGTACTGAGTCAAAGGCAAATGCTACATCAGATGTTTCAATTGCCATTAAACATAAAAATGCAGGCGTTGCGTAACGAAAACCTTGACGAGTAACGGAAACTATTTGATCTGCATTTAATTCGTTATGTTTTACAAAGAATTTTTCTTGCACTAGTTTGGGGAAAACAGGCATCATTTTCCCTACCAAACGAACACTCCAGTGATGAGTATAGTCTTCGATTTCTTCTTCACTATCATCTCCGCCTCGTAACATTTTCCAACCACTCCAAAGTACAAATGCAGCAAAGATAAATCCAATCCAAGGACTTGCGGCAAATAATCCTGTTCCAATCACAACGAAAATAGCTCGGAAAATCAATGCGCCTAAGATTCCCCAATAAAGAATACGGTGTTGAAGATGATCTTTAATCCCAAAAGATGCAAAGATCGCAACAAATACCATCAAGTTATCAATGGATAAACTCTTTTCGAGAACATATCCTGCAAGGTAGAGATCTGCCCATTCCGGCTCGAAACGGAAATAAAGATAAAAGTAGAACGCCAATGCCAATGAAATCCAAAAGATTGACCAAAGTGCGGCATTTTTTACCGTAATTTCTTTACTGCGACGGTGAGAAATAAGATCGATATAAACGGAGAAAAGGACGACAGAGAAGAAAACAATAATGACTTCTAAAGGAAAACCAAAGTGATGCATAGATGAGACCTAAAACTGAAACAGTTAATATTTTAAACCGATACAGTTTATATAAAAACCAGTTTGGTTTACAAGTTCTTTTTAACTTTCGTCATAATGATTTCCGTGATGAAAATATTAACTGAAAAAGAAAAATTTAGCACCCGCTTAAAACTAGCTCTTTCTGCAATGGCTATGCAGAATTTAAAAACGAGTGAAATCGCCACTAAATTTAATTTACAACATCCTAATGAGCCAGTAACACAACAAGCAGTGTATAAATGGCTCAATGGGTTAGCAATTCCATCAATGGATAAAATAGAAACATTATCAAAATGGTTGATGGTTAAACCAGAATGGTTGCGTTATGGCGTGAACGATGAGACTCAAAAAACAATGTTAGATGAAGTGCTGTTAAGTATGATTGTTGGGCTATCTGAACAACAAAAATCAGCATTAATTACATTTATTAGTTCATTTCAGACTAGAACTTAAGTGCAAATTTTACTATTTTTAACTTTATATATAATTTAGAAGAATATAGGGCTTTTGTCCTAAGTGTAGGGCGGAGCTAAAGTCGGTTAGATTGATACAAGAAAGGTTTTATTGTAATTTGTTACTTGTTACATCACAAAACAACACCGCATTGAAGCAATTTCTATGCGGTATTATTTTTAATAAATTTTCATCCGGGCATAAAAATTCCCGGGGAACATAGTTTTGATATTGCATAAATATTATATAATTCTGATTCTTTCTTTTGCAACAGTTAAGTTCTTTATTAATCAAACACTCCCCGCCTTTTCAATCACCAAAATCCGTGCTTCGCCTTGTGGGTGGGCGACGTGTTCGGTGCCGATGCCGGCGTAGAAAATATCGCCGGTTTCTAGCAATACGCTTTTGGCTTCGCCGCGCTCTTTGTAGTGCATTTCCACGACGCCATCCATCACCGCAAAAACTTCCTCACCATCATTGATATGCCATTTGTAAGGCTCATTTGTCCAATGCAAACGCACGCTGATGCCATTCATTTCGGTGATATCCAAGCCGCCCCATGCACGGGTGGCGGTGAATTCTGCGCTACGAATAATTTTGTGTGACATATTCTCTCCTTCGTTTTAATGTGCTTCGTCCCAGTTTTCGCCCACGCCCACATCCACAATCAGTGGTACCACAAGCTCAGCGGCCGCTTCCATATGTTGTTTGATGAGATCGCTAAAAAACGCAATTTTTTCCGACCGCACTTCAAACACCAATTCATCGTGCACCTGCATGATCATGTGAATATCCGGATCATCGCGCGTAATTTCATCTAACTTAATCATGGCGCGTTTGATGATATCGGCGGCGGTACCTTGCATCGGTGCGTTAATCGCCACCCGTTCTGCGCCTTTACGGCGCATGGCGTTGGAAGAATTGATTTCCGGCAAATATAAACGGCGTCCGAACAGCGTTTCCACATAGCCTTGCGCTTTCGCTTTTTCTTGGATGTCGTGCATAAAGGTTTGCACGCCCGGGTAACGTTGGAAATATAAATCCATATAGCGTTGCGCATCCGCGCGGGAAATCCCAAGCTGACGGGAAAGCCCGAAGGAAGACATGCCATAAATCAGACCAAAGTTAATGGCTTTCGCGTTGCGGCGTTGTTCGCTCGTCACCTGTTCCAACGGCAAACCGAAAATTTCAGCGGCGGTGGAGCGGTGAATGTCTTTACCTTGTGCGAACGCGTTAATCAAACCTGCATCGTTGGACAAATGCGCCATAATGCGCAGCTCGATTTGCGAGTAGTCTGCGGCAATAATTTTATAACCGTCGCGGGCAATAAAGGCTTGGCGAATGCGACGGCCTTCCTCGTTACGAATCGGAATATTCTGCAAATTCGGATCACTGGAAGAAAGCCGCCCGGTTGCCGTTACGGCTTGATGGTAAGAAGTGTGCACGCGCCCGGTTTGCGGGTTCACCATTTGCGGCAATTTGTCGGTGTAAGTGGATTTCAGTTTGCTCAAACCGCGATGTTCCACCAACACTTTCGGCAATTCGTGGCTGTACGCCAGCTCCTCTAACACTTCTTCGTTGGTGGACGGCGCGCCTTTCGGCGTTTTTTGCAACACCGGCAAGCCGAGTTTATCGAACAAAATGTCTTGCAACTGTTTCGTAGAGGCCAAATTGAACGATTGACCTGCCAGTTCATGCGCCTGCATTTCAAGTGCGGTCAATCTTTCGGTAATTTCGTTGGATTGCAAGAACAGCGCATCAGAATCAATCAACACACCACAACGCTCCATGCGTGACAATACGCCGAGCAACGGCAATTCGATGGATTGATAGAGTTCCACCAAACTGGGTTGCGACTGAAGTTTTTCCCACAGCACTTGTTGCAATTTCATCGTCACGTCGGCATCTTCCGCCGCGTATTCGCCTGCTTGCTCTAGTGCGATTTGGTTGAATGTCAGCTGATTCTTCCCTTTGCCGGCAATGTCTTCAAAGCCGATGGTTTGATGTCCGAGATAGCGTTTCGCTAAGTCGTCCATATTGTGCCGACCGGTGCTGTCCAAGGTGTAAGAAAGCAACATGGTGTCGAATTCAATGCCCTGCAACGCAATGCCGTTACGGGCGAAAATGGTCATATCAAACTTGAGATTCTGCCCGACTTTACCGATATTCGGGTTCTCTAAAATGGGTTTAAGAGCGGCAAGTGCGGTGCTTTTTTCCAACGTTTTTGGCGCACCGAGATAATCCAAATGCAATGGTAAATACGCCGCTTCGCCATTTTCCAACGCAAAAGACACGCCGACCAAATTGGCGGACATATAATCCAACCCGTCGGTTTCCGTATCCACCGCAATCAGTTTCTCGGCACTTAATTTTTCCACCCAACGAGCTAAATCCGATTCAGTCAGAATATTTTCATAGCGGCTACGATCGATGTAAACGACAGTCGAATTCAGCACCGCATTGGAGGCAGGAATGGCGGGCGTTGCCTGATAAGTATTCATTTTCACCGGCTGTTCTATCGTTTGCGTGATGGAATCCGCACCATTCATTACTTCACTTAACCAGCGTTTAAATTCATACCGCCCGAAATATTCAATTAATGCGTCATTATTGCTGTCGCTAAGCGCCAACTCTTGCGGAGAAAAGGCCAGTTCTACATCGGTTTTGATGGTCGCCAAGGCGTAAGACAACTCTGCTATGGCTTTTTCGGCAAGCAATTTCTCCCCGAGTTTTTTCGCACCACGAATCGGCAGTTCGGCAACTTTATCCAGATTGGCATAAATTTGTGCCATGCTGCCGATGCCTTGCAAAAGCCCTAATGCGGTTTTTTCGCCAATACCCGATACGCCGGGAATGTTGTCGGAGCTATCGCCCATCAATGCCAGATAATCAATAATTAACTCCGGCGGAATACCGTATTTTTCAATCACGCCCGCGCGATCCAACAAGTTGTTGTTCATGGTGTTAATCAACATAATGTTGTCATCCACCAGCTGTGCCATGTCTTTGTCGCCGGTGCTAATAAGTACCTTCTGTCCGTTTTTTGAGGCTTGGCATGCCAGCGTGCCGATCACATCGTCCGCTTCCACGCCTTCCACCACCAACAGCGGAATCCCCAATGCGCGGATCATGTCATGCAACGGCTGGATTTGTTTACGTAGATCGTCCGGCATCGGCGGGCGATGGGATTTGTATTGCTCAAACATTTCATCGCGGAAGGTTTTGCCTTTGGCATCAAACACCACCGCAATGTGACTTGGCTGCACTTGTGAAATCAAGCTTTTCAACATATTCAGCACACCATACATGGCGCCTGTTGGTTCGCCATTGGAATTGGTGAGTGGAGGGAAGGCGTGAAAAGCGCGATATAAGTAAGAAGAGCCATCCACCAGGACAAGGGGGTTAGGTGCGATCTGTGCCATAAAAGTCTCGTTTGAAGCGTTAAAAACGGGCGCATTATAGCGTAAATTAAGGTATGGCGCGAACGGATAAGCTTGTGAATCGAAAGCAAAACCTATGACGGAAAATTTTGGCTATGGCATAATAGCGTTCGTTTAAAACAAAGAAATCAAGGAAATACAATGTCATTAAAAATGGTCGAAATTGTCGTATTAGGACAAGTGTTGCGTTTAAATGTACCGCAAGAACAAGAGGATGCTTTGCGCCAAGCGGCACGCAATTTAGATGCGTTGGTTTCCGAAATGAAGGAAAAAACCGGCTTGATTCAGCTTGACCGCGTACTTTCCATCGTGGCATTAAATTTGAGTTTTGAATTGACTCAAGAAAAAAATAAAAATACGCAAATTGAAGAGGTGCTAAAAACCCGTATTCAGCAGTTAAATCATTCGTTAGAAAATATCCGTGTTTCTAAAGAATAAAATTAATTGCGACAGATTAAAAATCGGCTGTTATTCACAGCCGATTTATATTTCAAACTACATTTTTTCTTTCTTCATCATTTCGGCTTGTTTCATTTTTTTCCCTGATTTCATCATGTTATCCGATTGCATTTTCACGTCATCCATTTTTTCATCAGCGTTCATCATCGATTTTGATTTCATTGGCTCAGTCATCGTTGGTTCAGATTTCATTGGTTCAGATTTCATCGACATAGCATCCGCTTTCATTGCCTCCGCATAAACACTGCTTGCACCTAATAATACCGCCATACCTAACATTGCACTTTTGAATGTAATATTTTTCATTTTAAATTTCCTTTTTTGAGTGGTAAGAATTATGCTTATGAAAGAACGAAGGAAATCGCCTCTTTCATTGTATTAGACGAAGCACCTTTTACTTTCTTACAAAAATTTTAAAGGAATTAAAATGACCGCCATTTCAGATCGGGAACTCGAGCAAATCCGTGCTCAAATGCTGAAATTTGCCGAATTGCAGCTACACCACGCAGATCTTGCCGAAGATTTAGTGCAAGAAGCCTTTTTAAGTGCATTCAAGAATTTAGCTAATTTTAAGCATCAATCCGCCTTTAAAACCTGGGTTTTCGCTATTCTCAAAAACAAAATTATTGATTATTTACGTCAAAAAGGGCGCTTTGTGCTGGAAAGTGAAGTGGAAGATGAAAATGCCACCAATCACTTTTTTGACGATACCGGGCATTGGAAAATAGATTATTATCCAAGCGAATTGCAGGGCGAAGAAGAGCGCGTTTATTCCGATGAATTTTGGTTGATTTTTGAAACTTGTTTGACGTGCTTGCCTGCCAAACAAGCGAAAATTTTTATGATGCGTGAGTTTTTAGAGCTTTCATCTGAAGAAATTTGCCAAGAAACTCGGCTCAGCTCCTCTAACTTACACACCAGCCTTTATCGGGCGCGTCTGCAGTTGCAAAACTGCCTTTCAAGAAAGCTTTAGGAGAGATTATGCGTTGCCGCCAAGCCACTCGAATGATTTCCGAATCGCACGAACGCCCATTAGATTTACAAGAAAAAGTCGGGCTAAAAGTGCATTTGCTCATCTGTCCGCATTGCCGTCGTTTTGATAAAAATTGCAAAACATTGAGTAGGATGATGAAAGCATTTAAACAAAGAGAAAAAAATTAATCTTTTCGTGCCGTAAACCTTGCCTTAGCAGGCATTCTCAATGCAATACGCTCACGATTTAAAGCAAGTGCATTTTCTGTGGGCGTATAATTTTTCCATAAAGTAGGATCTTGCGGTAAATTTTCGTTCCAAAAATATTGCACATTAAAGCCTCGAGCCAAGCATTCTTTATGCAATAAATCATAACGTTCTTTTAAGAACGCAAGTTTATCAAAAAAGAAACGTACGTGTCCTTCGCCTAATTTGTAATCTACAGGCTGTCCTTTTAAATTAAATTTCCCTTTTGCTACTGCATTAGGAATGCGAGTGAGTTCACGGTGTTCAGCCAATAGATGCTGATCACATAATTCTGAAGGTGAAATTAGATTAATCCTAGTCATAAATATCCGTTTATTAAATTATGAAACAGTGTGCAAAAAAATTGTAAGAAAAAGATTTTTACATCGTCTAATCAGATGTAACGTTAATATGACACATCATAAGGAAAAACGATGAAATCTTCAAAAACATTACTATTTCTCACCGCACTTTGCTGTGCGACACCTGCGTTGGCAGCACCGCATTCAACACTATCGCAAACCGGAGAAGCAAAAATGACGATGGAAAATCAAAAAACAATCCGTGAAATCTATCTTGCCGGCGGTTGCTTTTGGGGCGTGGAAGCCTATATGCAACGTATTTATGGCGTGAAAGATGCGGTTTCGGGCTATGCCAATGGCAAGACCGACAAAACCAGTTATCAAATGATCGGCGTGACCGATCACGCGGAAACCGTGAAAGTGACTTACGATGCCAGCCAAATTTCGCTGGATAAACTGTTGCAGTATTACTTCAAAGTGATTGATCCAACCAGCGTGAATAAGCAGGGCAATGATCGCGGACGACAATATCGCACGGGGATTTACTATCAAGATGCGGCAGATAAAGCAGTGATTGAACAGGCGATCAGCGAACTTCAAACCAAGTACAAAAACAAGGTGCAAATTGAAGTGCAACCGCTCAAAAATTATGTAATGGCGGAAGAGTATCACCAAGATTATTTGCAGAAAAATCCGAACGGCTATTGCCATATCGACATCACGCAGGCGGATGAGCCGTTGATTGATGAGAAAGATTACCCGAAACCGAGCGATGCGGTGCTCAAAGCCAAGCTCACGCCGTTGCAATATTCCGTGACCCAAAACAAACACACCGAACGTTCATTCAGCAATGAGTATTGGGACAATTTCCAACCGGGGATTTATGTGGACGTCACGACGGGCGAGCCAGTTTTCTCGTCTAATGACAAATTCGAATCCGGCTGCGGTTGGCCAAGTTTCACCAAGCCGATTGCCAAAGAAGTGGTGCATTACCAAACCGACAACAGCTTCAATATGCAACGCACCGAAGTGTTGAGCCGTGCGGGTAACGCCCATTTAGGACACGTTTTTGACGACGGCCCGAAAGACAAAGGTGGCTTGCGTTATTGTATTAACTCCGCCTCGATCAAATTTATCCCTCTCGATGAAATGGAAAAAGAAGGGTACGGATATTTGGTAAGCGCGATCAAAAAATAAGGAGATTTTGCAATGTTAGATCAACAACTTCTTATTGGCACGGTTTTCTTGGCAGGGCTGGCGTCCTTTCTTTCGCCATGCATCTTCCCGATTATCCCAATTTATTTCGGTATTCTGAGCAAAGGCGGAAGGAAAGTGTTGAACACTTTTCTGTTTATCCTTGGGCTTTCGCTCACCTTTGTTAGCCTTGGCTTTAGTTTCGGTTTTTTAGGTAAGATTTTGTTTAGCAATACCACCCGCGTGATTGCTGGGATTATCGTGATTATTCTCGGGATTCACCAATTGGGCATCCTTAAAATAGGTTTACTTGAACGCACGAAGTTAGTGGAAATCAAAACATCAGGAAAATCCACCGCACTTGAAGCTTTTGTATTGGGCTTAACCTTCAGCCTTGGTTGGACACCCTGTATTGGTCCGATACTCGCCTCCGTACTTGCTCTTTCGGGTGATGAAGGCTCTGCGCTATATGGTGCTGCAATGATGTTTGTTTATGTCCTAGGTCTAGCAACCCCCTTTGTTCTGTTCTCGTTTTTCTCCGACAGCTTGCTTAAACGAGTGAAAGGGTTAAACAAACATCTCGACAAATTCAAAGCGGCAGGCGGTATTTTAATTATCGTTATGGGGATTTTATTGATTACCAATAATTTTGCATAAAAAGGAAAATAAAATGAAAAAATTACTCTCAATTCTCTTAATGGCATTCAGCCTTAACGCTTTTGCCGATACCAATTTGGCGGATGTGCAACTCAAAGATTTAAATAACCAACCTGTTAGTTTGGCTCAATACAAAGGTAAGCCTGTTTATATCAAAATGTGGGCGTCGTGGTGTCCGATTTGTTTGGCGGGGTTGGCTGAAATTGATGATTTAAGCGCAGAAAAAGATCGCGCATTTGAAGTTATCACCATTGTTTCGCCTAGCCATAAAGGCGAAAAATCAACGGCAGATTTCATTGAGTGGTACAAAGGCTTGGAATATAAAAACATTAAGGTGCTGTTAGATGAAAACGGCGAAATAATTGACCGCACTCAGGTGCGAGGCTATCCGTTTAATCTCTTTTTAGACGGCGATTTAAACGTGAAAAAAACCGTGTCGGGGCATTTGAACTTGGAGCAAATTCGGGCGTTTGCAGAGAGATAACCGTAAGGATGTGAAATACGGTAATGAGCACGTTGCTTCGTGTTTATAAAAATATTATTTTGTGACCAACCTAACAAAATCGGCAAAATAAACGCTAGTCAAATAGAGGGATTTGGGCTAGTATAACCGCATAAAAATTTCCTGGAGTGTTCGTCAGTGGGTTATGTCCCTGAGCCGATACTTAAAATCTAATAAATCGGTTTCCTGCCGTTGGTGTGTAAGCTTTACCTTTGCATCGCAAAGGATTAAGAAACCTGAAAACGGCCTTATCGATTTTCTTGAACCGTCGGGTTCAAGGACTACCACCCGCAACGGCACTCTGGGTCCTTTCTTCTTTCATTCTTTATGAATATCCAACAGCAACGTCAGCAAATTCGCTCTCAAATCCGAAAGACTCGAGCAAATTTAACTGTGTTCCAGCAGCAACTGGCGGAACAGTCTATTACCCAACAAGCATTAGCTTTAATCGAACAACGCCAAGCGCAAAATATCGCACTGTATTTTTCTTTTGATGGTGAAATTTCAACGTCATCCTTGATAAATGCACTTTGGGCGCAACATAAAAACCTGTATTTGCCGGTGTTGCATCCTTTTGCCAAAGGGCATTTGCTATTCTTGCGTTATTTGCCTGATACCCCTATGGTGAAAAATCAATTTGGCATTTTGGAACCTAAACTCAATGTGCAAAATGTGTTGTCGTTGAATGAACTGGATATTTTATTTACGCCGTTGGTGGCTTTTGATAAACAAGGCAATCGCCTTGGTATGGGTGGTGGATTTTACGACCGCACTTTGCAGAATTGGCAACAAAAGTCCTTTATTCCAGTCGGCTTAGCCCACCAGTGCCAGCAGCTGGAGCAGCTTCCTATCGAACATTGGGATGTGCCGCTTTTTGATATTTTGGTGGGGTAAAACCTATCGTCTATAAAAAAATTGATAGATAAAATCAAAATATTTTAAATCCTCCCTTGAAATTCTTTCCATCGGTCTTACCTACTGTCCGTAAGCGGCGAAAGCCAAAAACTATTTTAATTTACAGCGAGTAAACAGACATGAACATTGAAAAATTTACCACAAAATTTCAACAAGCCTTGGCGGAAGCGCAGTCTTTGGCGATCGGCAAGGATAATCAATACATTGAACCGGTACATTTATTGAGCGCATTATTAAATCAACAAGACGGTTCAATTGCGCCAATTTTAACGGCAAGCGGTGTGAATGTTGCCTTATTGCGTAATGAATTAAACAACGAACTCAATAAGCTGCCACAAGTTTCCGGCAACGGTGGCGATGTACAAATTTCGCGCCAATTACTTAATTTATTAAATCTATGCGACAAACTCGCACAGCAAAACAAAGATAAATTTATTTCAAGCGAATTGTTCTTGCTTGCCCTTTTAGAGGAACGTAGCGCATTAAGTAATATCTTAGTTCAATGCGGTGCTGATAAGGCACGAGTTTCGCAAGCCATTCAACAAATTCGTGGAGGACAAAACGTGAACGATCAAAATGCAGAAGAAAGCCGTCAAGCCTTAGAAAAATATACCATTGACTTAACTGCCCGTGCAGAAAGCGGCAAATTGGATCCGGTGATTGGACGTGATGAAGAAATTCGTCGCACAATTCAAGTGCTACAACGCCGTACCAAAAACAACCCGGTACTCATCGGTGAACCGGGCGTGGGTAAAACCGCCATCGTGGAAGGTTTGGCGCAACGTATTGTCAATGGCGAAGTGCCGGAAGGATTGAAAAATAAACGCGTACTTTCGTTAGATATGGGGGCATTGATCGCGGGCGCAAAATATCGCGGTGAGTTTGAAGAACGCTTGAAAGCGGTGCTCAACGAACTTGCCAAAGAAGAAGGTCGCGTGATTTTATTTATCGACGAAATTCATACCATGGTGGGCGCAGGTAAGACTGACGGCGCAATGGATGCGGGTAACTTATTAAAACCAAGTTTGGCACGCGGTGAATTGCATTGCGTCGGCGCAACTACGCTTGATGAGTATCGCCAATATATCGAAAAAGATGCGGCACTGGAACGTCGTTTCCAAAAGGTGTTTGTGGATGAACCAAGCGTGGAAGATACCATCGCGATTTTACGTGGCTTGAAAGAACGTTATGAAATCCACCACCATGTAGATATTACCGACCCGGCAATCGTCGCAGCGGCAACACTTTCGCACCGTTATATTTCCGATCGTCAGTTACCGGATAAAGCGATTGACTTAATCGATGAAGCGGCTTCCAGTATTCGTATGGAAATTGACTCTAAACCGGAACCGTTGGATCGATTAGAGCGCCGTATTATCCAATTAAAATTGGAACAACAAGCGCTTAAAAAAGAAGAAGACGAAGCCAGCCGTAAACGTTTAGAAATGTTAGAAAAAGAATTGGCCGAAAAAGAACGCGAATACGCCGAATTAGAAGACGTATGGAAATCTGAAAAAGCTACCCTTTCCGGTTCACAACACATTAAACAAGAATTAGACGCAGCAAAAACCGAAATGGAACAAGCCCGCCGAGCCGGTGATTTAAGCAAAATGTCCGAGCTTCAATACGGCCGAATTCCGGAGCTTGAAAAACAACTTGCTCAAGCCGAAACCTCTGAAGGCAAAGAAATGAGCTTACTGCGCTATCGCGTGACAGACGAAGAAATTGCTGAAGTGCTTTCTAAAGCTACCGGTATTCCGGTTTCCAAAATGATGGAAGGCGAGAAAGAAAAACTCTTGCGTATGGAAGAAGAATTGCACAAACGCGTGATCGGTCAAAATGAAGCCGTGGATGCGGTGGCGAATGCGATTCGCCGTAGCCGTGCAGGGCTTTCTGATCCAAATCGCCCGATTGGTTCCTTCTTATTCTTAGGGCCAACCGGTGTGGGTAAAACCGAATTGTGCAAAACCTTGGCAAAATTCCTTTTTGACAGCGAAGATGCTATGGTGCGTATCGATATGTCCGAATTTATGGAAAAACACAGCGTGTCTCGCTTAGTCGGGGCACCTCCGGGCTATGTGGGTTATGAAGAAGGCGGTTATTTAACGGAAGCCGTACGCCGTCGCCCTTATTCCGTGATTTTGCTTGATGAAGTGGAAAAAGCGCACGCCGATGTGTTCAATATCTTACTTCAAGTGTTAGACGACGGACGTTTAACCGACGGACAAGGCAGAACCGTGGATTTCCGTAATACCGTGGTGATTATGACCTCCAACTTGGGTTCTCACTTAATCCAAGAACATCAAGGCGGAAGCTATGATGAAATGAAAGATATGGTGATGTCGGTAGTGAGCCAACATTTCCGTCCGGAATTTATCAACCGTATTGATGAAACCGTCGTATTCCATCCGCTTGGCAAAGAAAACATTCGCGCCATCGCAAGCATTCAATTAGAACGCTTGGCACGCCGAATGGAAACCCGTGGTTACGAAATCGTATTCACTGAAGCCTTAATCGATTTCATCGGTGAAGTGGGTTACGACCCGGTTTACGGTGCTCGCCCATTAAAACGCGCAATCCAACAAGAAATCGAAAACCCATTAGCACAACAAATCCTTTCCGGCAGCTTGCTTCCAAGCAGCGTTGTGACCGTGGATTATGTTGATGGCAAAGTGGTGGCAAGACAATAAGAATGCCTGAATGAAAAAAGAGCGGTGAGTTTCACCGCTCTTCTTGTCTGTTCGGTATTATGTAACAAATACTCAAACTGTTTGAATTAAACATGAGCTGACATTAAACAATAGCACCGCATTGGAAAGCGCTCCAATGCGGTGCTATTTTGCAAAAGTAATTTTAGCTTTATGCAATCGCTACATCATTTCGGTTTTGTTTAGAAGGAGCCTCTTAATCCAACATAAACATTGCGCCCGTCCTGACCGTAGCCGACAATATTTTCGTATTTTTTATCGAATAGGTTATTTAAGTGGGCATATACATTAAGGTTTGGAATAAGCTGGTAATTTATCCCCAAATTCACAAGTGTATATGAAGGCATTTTAAAATCGCCCGAATCTAAACGTTTACCGACATAAGACACATTCACATCCGAACCCAATTTTTCAGTAATTTGGTACGCTAAACCAAGGTTGCCCGTGTGTTTCGGACGACGAACGTAGTTTAAACCATATTGATCATTTTCCGATTTAATATAGGTGTAAGTGTAGTTCGCATAGCTTGAAAGAGTATCCGTTAATTTGCCGTTATAGGCGATTTCTACACCTTTGATTTTGGTTTTACCGTCACGATTGACCGTGCGATAAACCGTATAACCGCTGACAGGTACGGCGGAAAGGAAATTATCCACATTACGGGCGAAAAGTGTGGTATCTAGACTATGACGTTTGTCATTGCTTTCGATTAATAAACCTAATTCCCCGCCTAAACTTTTCTCTGCTTTTAAATTTGGGTTGGCAACCCAACTCGTCGCGCCTCCCCAACCATAAACATCAATAAATGTCGGATTGTGAATCGCTTTACCTACACTTGCGTGTGCTTTAAAGTTTGGTGATAAACGATAAGCACCTGCAAGACGTGCGGTGAACGCATTCTCAAATAAGCTGTTATCGGTATAACGACCGCTTATGGAAAGGCTGTGATCTGCCTCGGTGAATAAACGATATTCTGCCGCAAAACTTTTTTCGGTAAGTTTTTTCTCATCATAGTTATAAACAGACGCTAAGTATTTCGTATTTTGATAATCTGCCATCAAACTAACCGCTTGTTTGACCTCTCCTTCACGGTCAAAATTAATATCTAATTGGTAGTTAGTATTAAGTTTTTTGCTGTCATATTTTGTTTTTCCGACAGAAGAAGTCCAAGAGCTATATTGTGCGGTATCGCTGTCGGTTTTAATGTGGCTTACCGATGCTTTATGAACAAATAAATCATCCAAATTACCCACGTAACCACTTAATTTATAACGGGTTTCACGAACGCGAGTATTATCATCAAACTTCAATTCATCTACGGCACTATTATCAAAATGCAAGGTTTGCGATGAGTGCGATACAAGGAAATTAAAACCTTTTTTACTGTCATCAAAGCCTAAACGGATAGAAGCGTTATCACGATGAAAACCATCTTTTTCACTTGCAGGGATATTTGTTGATGTTGCTCCCGAAAGACTTGTATAGTTGAAGACGTTTTTGCTACGAGCAGAAATACTGCTTGTACGATGACTATCGCCGTGAAGCGCATAATAGAAGCCATTTTGCTGACCTGAAACAGTCACAGAGCCATCACGAGTACGGTGCGATCCCGTACCAAAATCAAAATCGACATTGAAAGGTTTGTCTTTGTATAAACCGCTTTTGGTCGTGATATAAACCACACCGCCCATTGCATCACTTCCCCAAAGAGCTGATTGCTCGCCACGTAGCACTTCGATTTGTTCAATATTGCTTAATGATAAGCCGCCAAAGTCAAAGTTAGTATCGGCAGGATTCACGCGAATGCCATCAATGATTACTGCGGTGTGTTTAGAATTCGCTCCGCGTAAGAAAAGGCTGGTTGCCGCACCACGTCCTCCGCTAATCCCCATCGCCACACCCGGCACCGTTTTCAACACATCGCTCACATAAGTGGCATTACGCTGTGCAAAATCTTTTTCGGTGAGCACGGTAACGGAAGATGCAGTTTGATCTTGGTTTACCGGCGCAGCATAAGCGGAATAAACATTAACGCTCGGAAGCTTAGTGGTTTCGGCTTGAACAAAACCGGAAACAGTGGCTAAAAATGCAGTCGAAATTAAACTTTTTTTCATCATTTTGGTTCCTTTGATATAACAAAAATCGGCAGGCATTCTGACATAACAGCAACGGGTTGCCTAACTGAAAACTTTCATAGTCAACGACAATTTTATTCATATTCCATCAAAAATATCGCCGTGTTTAACTACGCTTACGCCCTACTTTCGCCTTTATCCGCCCACTCGTTTCCAGTATAATGCGTTCATTTTTCATCACATTCGTAGATTCAAAATTATGAGCAATCAATTCAACGTAAAAACATTCCAAGGCATGATTCTCGCCCTACAAGATTACTGGGCAAAACAAGGTTGCACCGTCGTGCAACCCTTTGATATGGAAGTGGGCGCAGGCACCTCACACCCGATGACCGCTTTGCGCGCGTTAGGGCCGGAGCCGATGGCCTTTGCTTATGTGCAACCGTCCCGTCGCCCGACTGACGGTCGTTACGGCGAAAACCCGAATCGTTTGCAACATTATTACCAATTTCAAGTGGTGATTAAACCGTCGCCGGACAACATTCAGGAACTGTATTTGGATTCTTTAAAAATGCTCGGTTTCGACCCGACGAAAAATGATATTCGTTTCGTGGAAGACAACTGGGAAAACCCGACGCTGGGCGCTTGGGGCTTGGGCTGGGAAGTGTGGCTAAATGGCATGGAAGTAACCCAATTCACCTATTTCCAACAGGTGGGCGGTTTGGAATGTAAACCGGTGACCGGTGAAATCACATACGGTTTGGAACGCTTGGCGATGTATATTCAAGGCGTAGATTCTGTGTATGACTTAGTTTGGTCTGATGGCCCGCTCGGTAAAACCACTTACGGCGACGTATTCCATCAAAACGAAGTGGAACAATCCACCTACAACTTCGAATACGCCGACACCGATTTCTTGTTCTACTGCTTCGATCAATACGAAAAAGAAGCGCAATCCTTATTGGCATTGGAAAAACCGCTGCCGTTGCCGGCTTACGAGCGTATTTTAAAAGCAGCACACAGCTTCAACTTGTTAGACGCGCGCAAAGCCATTTCCGTCACCGAACGCCAACGTTACATTTTACGCATTCGCGCCCTCACCAAGGGCGTGGCGGAAGCTTATTACGCCAGCCGTGAAGCTTTAGGTTTCCCGGGTTGTAAGAAATAACGCGGTAGAAATGAACCTCTGAAATAGCACCGCATTGAAAAGTGAAATTCCGCGGAAGTTGAAAATAGCACCGCATTGAAAAATAGCTACACGGCAAAGTAAACACAATTCTCAGTGACATTAAAGGAGAGCAATATGACCGATTATCAATATCCAAAAGACATCTACACCGAAGCCGAACCTGATGTAAACACCCTTGCTAATCTCGGCCCGTTAGCCGGGTTGGCGGGCATTTGGGAAGGTAAACGTGGTTTGGATATCAATCCAAAAGAAGAAGGCCCGGTGAAAGATCCTTATATCGAACGCGTAGAATTACAACCTATCGATGCCCAAACCAACGGCCCGCAATTATTCTACGGTTTGCGTTATCACACTCATATCGTGCAACCTGACGAGGTGGAAACTTTCCACGATCAAGTGGGCTACTGGCTTTGGGAGCCGGCCACCGGCAATATTTTATTCACCGTCAGCATTCCGCGCGGGCAAACTTTAATGGCCGTGGGCAAAGCAGCGCCCGATGCGAAAACATTTACCGTGAAAGCAGTGCGCGGCTCATTAACCAACGGCATTGTGTCAAATCCGTTCTTGGAACAATCGTTCACCACAGAAAGCTATGAAATCACAGTGAATATTAACGATGACGGCACTTGGTCTTACGATCAAACTACACTCATGACAATTCCGGGTTACGACAAACCGTTTGAGCATCGCGATCGTAATCGCTTGACCAAAATTGCGGAAGCAACACCAAATCCGACCGCTCTTGCCGCACAAAAAGAGGGTGAATAATGAAACCGATTCTTTATTATGCCGCAGAATGTCCGGATACCGCGCCATTTGTGGCGGAACTTAAACGCTTGGGCGTGGAATACGAAGCGGTGGAAGTGCTTTCTTCCATTCCAAACCTCAAACAATGGCTGCGTTTGCGTGATCGTCACCCAGCCTTTGATGACGCAAAAGCAAAAGGTTATGCGGGCTTCCCAGCATTATTGTTAGAGGACGATCGTGTTATTTTAGATGAATCTAAATTAAAAGAGATTTTCTAAAATGATGAAAAAAACAGCCCTAAAACTGACCGCACTTTTATTTGGTTTGACGCTTGCAAGTGGTGTATTTGCAACGGAAAATCACCCAAATACACCGAGTGTAGAGTATGAACTTGAGAAAGTCTTGATTTTTAGTCGTCATGGATTGCGCTCACCGGTGGAAAAAGATCCACAGGAAATGGCGAAATATTCCCCCTATGCGTGGGCAAAATGGAATGTGCCATCCGGTCATCTCACGGCAAAAGGCACTGTGCTAGAAACCTATTTCGGGCAATATTTAGGGCAGTGGCTCGCGGATAAAGGATTATTAACAACAGAACGTTGTGCATCGGGTGAAGGTATTTTCGCTTATGCCAATGGGGTACAACGCACCATTGCAACGGGGCAAGCCATTGTGTCTGGTGCATTTGCGGGCTGTAATGTTCAACTGCAACATCATGGTAAAATTGGTTCAGAAAAAGATCCAATTTTCAACACGCAGGCGCACAATCCAAGTCAAGCCTTGATTGAATCGGCAAAAAATAACGTTGATTTAACCGCTTTACAGCAAAAATTAGCGCCGAATTATGCGCTATTAAGTGAAATCATCGATTACAAAAACTCACCAAATTGTTTACAAAAAGGTGAATGTGATTTAGGTGGAAAAGTCGGTGAATACAGTATTAAAGACGGCAAGTCAGTCAAAATTACTGGCTCTATCAGCACAGGAAAGAAAATTGTCAGTGCATTATTGCTCGCCCATTATGTGGGCAAACCTGATGCAGAAATCGCAAACGGTCGTGTGGATAGCCAAGAAAAATGGCGTGCAATTAACGAAATTAAAAACGAATATTACCGCACTTTATTTAAAAATAACGAAGCGTTAGCACAAAATGTCTCATATCCGTTGTTAGTATTTATTCAGCAACAGCTAAACAGTGAAAACAAAATTAGCTTATTGGTTGGACATGATTCGAATATCGTCGCTCTGCTTGCAGCACTAGGTGTTGAGCCTTATGAATTGAATGATTCATTGGAAAATATCCCCATCGGTGGCAAGTTGCTATTTGAAGTGTGGAAACACAAACCAAGTGGTAAGCTCAAATTTAAGTTAGATTATGTGTATCAAACCACCGAGCAGCTGATTAACATCACGCCATTAAGTTTAACGACACCACCAAACCAAACAGCATTAACCCTCAAAGGCTGTGAAAAAGATGAAAAGGGCTTTTGTGATTACGAACGTTTTCAACAGGTGTTGAGTGAGGGTATTGCAAACGGTAAGAAGTAGCTTTCATGCAGCCTTATGAAAAATACTTAAAAGAGAATTCGCAGAAATTGCGAGCGGATCAGACAGATGCGGAAAGAAAGCTATGGCAACGCATCAATCGAGATCAATTATTAGGTTTTCGATTTAATCGACAAAAGCCACTTTTAAGTTATATCGTTGATTTTTATTGTGCGAAAGCAAAGCTGATTATCGAATTAGATGGTAGTCAGCATTATGAACCCGATTATCAGGAAAAAGACGCATTACGAGATGCAGAATTAAATTCACTTGGTTTTGCGGTGATGCGATTTAGCAATGATGAAGTCATGTGTGAAATTGAAGGTGTAATAGAGCAGATTTATTTGTTTTTAGAGAATGTAAGGGCTGATTGAGTATGAGCGTTAAGTTGTTCTGCCAAATCTCCCCTAACCCCTCTTTGCTAAAGAGGGGGATTTCTTGAGTAAATTGATTGCAGTTGACTCATTATTTTGATTTCAATCGCAGTTAAATTAACCTCTTTTAAAAAGAGGGAAGTAGAAAATAGATATTTAACTCTGCAAAGATCCAACCCCCTCTTTAGCAAAGAGGGGTTAGGGGAGATTTGGCAGAAGTGAAAACAGAGAAATATAAAAGATGATTAAGAAACCATATTCAATAATTTTTATTTGCGTATTGTTAATAATAGGTTGTACGAATAACAATTCCGTTGTTCAAAAACAAATAACACATATACGTTTTTTTGATGATTCTATTAATGTTCAGATAGGTGAAGAGCTGTATCATTTAAAGAGCAAAGATAAGAAAACAATACAACAATTTAAAGAATTTTATGATAGTTACCATTATAAAGTGTCTAGACAAGCTTTAAACCTGCAAATACTAACGCAAAGTTCTAATGAGCTTATATACTCACTTTTTATTGATAAAAATCTATTAAGTGATGATGACTTAATCAAATTAAAAAAAGTATATCAAGCTGAAGCTTATGAAAAACAATATATAAAAGTAACATTCTTGGCTGATGCTAAGACTTTTTATGGTTTAAATAATTTAACTGATGAATATAAATTAGATACTCCACTACCAATAGTAGTAACTGACAAAAGACCTTTTTTTGAAACTGGTAACGGTCAATTGTTATTTATTTTAACAATGCCAGTTTGGGTACCATTTGCATTAGTATTTGGTTTAAAGCCTTAATATTTATAATGATATAAATTACGTTTACATAGAGACCCTAAAATGACAACCCAAAACTTCCTAGTAGAAATCGGCACGGAAGAGCTGCCGCCAAAAGCTCTGAAAACATTAGCGACAGCCTTTGCGGATAATGTTGAGGCGGAATTGAATCAAGCAGGCTTAACCTTCGACAAAATCGAATGGTTTGCAGCACCGCGCCGTTTGGCGGTGAAAGTGTTGAACTTAGCCACACAGCAACCAAGCAAAGAAATCGAAAAACGCGGGCCGGCAGTGTCAGCAGCCTTTGATGCGGAAGGTAAACCAACAAAAGCAGCTGAAGGCTGGGCGCGTGGTTGTGGCATTACCGTTGAGCAGGCGGAACGCATTGCGACCGATAAAGGTGAATGGCTCGTTCATCGTGCAAAAATTGAAGGTCAACCGACCAAAAACTTGCTTAATGGCATTGTGGCAAACGCCTTGGCAAAGCTGCCAATTCCAAAACCAATGCGTTGGGCAGATAAAACCGTGCAATTTATTCGTCCGGTTCACACCGTAACTATGTTATTGGGCGATGAGTTAATCGAAGGCGAAATTTTAGATGTAGCAAGCGCACGCACCATTCGCGGTCACCGTTTCTTAGGTGAAAAAGAATTTGAAATTCAACATGCAGACCAATATCCGCAATTATTGCGTGAAAAAGGGGCTGTGGTGGCAGATTTCAACGAGCGTAAAGCGGAAATCCTTGCAAAATCTCAAGCAAAAGCGACCGCACTTGGCGGCGTGGCTGACATTGAAGAAAGTCTGCTTGAAGAAGTCACTTCCTTGGTGGAATATCCAAACGTATTAGCGGCAAAATTCGAAGAACGTTTCTTAGCAGTGCCTGCAGAAGCCTTGGTTTACACCATGAAAGGTGACCAAAAATATTTTCCGCTATATGAAAAAACAGAAGGCGACAAAGACGGCAAATTATTACCGCACTTTATTTTTGTCTCGAACATCAACCCAGAAGATCCAACAGCGATTATAGAAGGGAACGAAAAAGTGGTTCGCCCACGTTTAACGGATGCGGAATTCTTTTTCAAAACCGATTTAAAACAAAAACTGGTCGATCGTTTACCGCGTTTAGAA
This sequence comes from Aggregatibacter sp. HMT-949, assembly GCF_041734645.1. Taxonomy (NCBI): domain Bacteria; kingdom Pseudomonadati; phylum Pseudomonadota; class Gammaproteobacteria; order Pasteurellales; family Pasteurellaceae; genus Aggregatibacter; species Aggregatibacter sp. HMT-949. The sequence continues at coordinate 1,596,348 of NZ_CP162010.1, forward strand.
ACCGTGTTGTTCCAACAACAGCTCGGTACATTGAAAGATAAAACTGACCGTATTGAACAACTTGCAGGCGAAATTGCAAAACAAATCGGCGCAGACGAAGCGAAAGCAAAACGTGCCGGCTTACTGTCAAAATGTGACTTGATGACTAACATGGTGTTTGAATTCACCGATACGCAAGGCGTAATGGGCATGCACTATGCCCGTCATGACGGTGAAGACGAAGAGGTCGCAGTGGCGTTAAACGAACAATATATGCCACGCTTTGCCGGTGATGAGTTACCAAAATCACTCGTTGCAAGTTCGGTCGCTTTAGCGGATAAATTTGACACTTTGACGGGTATCTTCGGTATCGGACAAGCGCCTAAAGGCAGCGCAGACCCGTTTGCATTACGTCGTGCAGCATTAGGTGCATTGCGTATTATCGTAGAGAAAAACTTACCGCTTGATCTTGAAGATTTAGTGAAAAAATCAGCTGCACTTTTCGGTGATAAACTCACGAATCAAAATGTGGTGGCTGATGTGGTGGACTTTATGCTCGGTCGTTTCCGCGCATGGTATCAAGATGAAGGCATTGCGGTGGATGTGATTCAAGCGGTATTGGCGCGTCGTCCAACCCGTCCGGCAGACTTTGATGCACGCGTGCGTGCGGTTTCTCATTTCCGTACCCTTGATTCTGCGGAAGCTCTGGCAGCCGCCAATAAACGTGTGGCGAATATTTTAGCGAAAGCGGAGGGCAACATTGGCGCAATTGATGTGGCGTTATGCGTTGAACCGGCAGAACAAGTGCTTGCGCAAAGCGTGTTAAGTTTGGCAAAAGAGGTTCAGCCGTTAATCGCACAAGGCGAATACACTGCAGTGTTAGATAAACTCGCCGGCTTGCGTCAACCAGTGGATAATTTCTTTGATAATGTGATGGTGAATGCGGAGGATGCAAGATTGCGTCAAAACCGTTTAGCCATTTTGAACACATTGCAAGGGTTATTCTTACAGGTGGCGGATATTTCGTTGTTGCAATAACATAAAACAGGATGGTTGTTTTTCCGACAACCATCCCTTTCTTTATAGACTTCAATAGATTATTTCTCTATAATCTCCCGCACTTTCCCCCCTTAGCTCAGTCGGTTAGAGCAGGCGACTCATAATCGCTTGGTCGCTGGTTCAAGTCCGGCAGGGGGGACCATCTAGATTTATCCCACCTTATTTTTCTTTTTACATTTCTTTTTTAGCTTAGGAGTTTCTATGGCTGCGGAAGGGGCTGGCGATCTAATTCGAGTGGTCTCATTGCTTGGTGCTGCAGTAGTTGCGGTGCCGTTATTTAAACGAATCGGACTGGGATCGGTATTGGGCTATTTAGCCGCCGGACTGGCGATCGGGCCTTACGGATTAAATGTCGTGGATGATCCGCATGCTATTATTCACTTAGCGGAATTTGGCGTAGTGATGTTTCTGTTCGTAATCGGACTTGAAATGAAGCCTTCTCATCTATGGAGTTTACGCCGCCAGATTTTCGGGCTGGGCAGTATGCAGGTGGTGATTTCAGCGATTTTGATGACAATTGTCGGCGTACAATTCGGCGTCTCTTGGGAAGTGGCGTTCGTCTCCTCCGCCGGTTTCGTGCTAACCTCTACAGCCATCGTAATGCAAGTATTGGGCGAACGCAAAGCGCTTTCCACCAAGCGGGGGCAAAAAATCGTATCGATTTTGCTTTTTGAAGATTTGTTAATCGTCCCCTTACTCGCCATCGTCTCCTTCCTTTCTCCTTTTGAAAAAACCGAAGCTTCACTACCTTGGTGGCAGTCCGCCGGCATTGCCATGCTCGCCTTAGCGGCGCTAGTCGTAATCGGCCGCTTCGTATTGAATCCGATATTCCGCATATTGGCGAATGCCAAAGCGCGAGAAGTAATGACCGCGGCAGCATTATTTGTCGTACTCGGTGCGGGGTTATTAATGGAAGAAGCCGGTCTTTCCATGGCGATGGGCGCCTTCGTAGCGGGCGTAATGCTGTCGGAATCCGCCTTCCGTCACCAATTAGAAGCGGATATCGAACCGTTTCGCGGCCTACTGCTTGGACTTTTCTTCCTCGGCGTAGGTATGGCGCTCGATTTAAAAGTGGTGACGGAAAACTGGCAACTTATTTTACTCGGCGTAATCGCGTTAATGCTCACTAAAGGTATTTGTATTTATTTGGTAGCGCGTTTGGCGAGAAGCACCCACAGCACCGCATTGGAACGTGCGCTTTTAATGGCGCAAGGTGGTGAATTCGCTTTTGTTTTATTCGCGGCAGCGCTTGCAAAAGGCGTAATTGACGAAACAGTCAACGCGAATATGACCGCTATCGTGGTACTTTCCATGGTAATGACACCGATTATTTTAGTGTTGTACGAAAAATTCGGTGCAAAAGAAACGAAAGAAGAAATTCAACCCGATGAAATTGACGAACAACATCCGATTATTATCGTAGGAATGGGGCGTTTCGGCCAAATCGTAAACGATTTATTACGCTTGAGCGGTTACGCCACGACTATTGTGGATTTGAATCCGACAATGATAAAAGGTTTCAATGAATACGGCATTAAATCTTATTTCGGCGATGCTTCGCGTCGCGAATTTTTAATTGCGGCAGGCTTGGAAAACGCGGAAATGTTAATTGTGGCGATTGATAATAAAGAGCAGGCGAATGCGATTGTGCATTTTGCACGCGAAGTCAATCCAAACATTAAAATTATTGCACGCGCTTTCGACCGTTTTCACACCTTCGATCTTTATAATTCGGGAGCTGACGAAATTGTGCGGGAAACTTTCGATTCAGCGGTACGCACCGGTCGCTTGGCATTAGAAGCGTTGGGTATGGAATCAGCAACCGCAAAAGCCATTGCCAAATATTATTTCAAGGCGGATCGCCATGAAGTGGAATTAATGTCGCAGGTATATGAGCCGGGTATGGCGATTTTTAACAATCCGGTAATGCTTGATATTGCACAGAAATGTGACCAAAAAATGGCGGCGCATATTCAAGAAATTTTGTTAAAAGCGCAAGAACAAGCACAAGAAGAAGCATAATATTTCGCGCACTACCGAGCTCAAATAACAGCACCGCATTGGAAGCGACTTCAATGCAGTGCTGTTTTAAGCGTTCGGCAATACCGCCGAAGTTCCTTGATATGCGATGTTTTATGCGCCGAGTTTTTCTTTTAATACATTTAACGCGCGCGCGCGGTGCGAAATTTTTTTCTTCTCGACGGTTTCCAATTCGGCAAACGTGCATCCTTGTTGCGGGCTGAAAAACAAGCTGTCGTAACCAAAGCCGTTTTCACCTTTTTCTTCGAAACCGATTACGCCTTGACATTCCCCCTCCGCGATAATCGGCGACGGATCGGTCGGATGTCGCAAAAATACAATACAGCTGACGAATTTCGCTTGGCGTTTTTCTTGCGGCACATCGGCAAGCTCAACCAACAACTTGGCGCGATTTTTCGCATCGTTACCCTCTTCGCCGGCATAACGCGCAGAATACAAACCCGGCGCGCCGTTTAATGCGGCCACCACCAAACCGGAATCGTCAGCGATAGCCGGCAAACCGGATTTCTCCGCAGCGTAGCGAGCTTTCAGCAAGGCATTTTCCACAAAGGTTAAACCGGTTTCTTCCGGGCTTTCAATGCCTAAATCTGTTTGCGCCACCACTTCAAAACCGAGCGAGGCCAGCACGTCCGCCATTTCTTTGACTTTACCTTGATTGCCGGTGGCAAGTACGATTTTTTGAGCCATAATTTGTCCTTATTGTTGATAACCGGCGATTAAATCCGCCCAATTTTGTTCACTAAATCGAATTTTCATTCTGGTGACTTCTTTAACGAAAGAACGATGCAAGCGATTTAGATTTTCCGTTTTCCAAAAATCGCCCGATTTTTCACCACACTTATCAAAATCCAATAACCAACATTTTTGGCCGTTCTCTGTTTGTTGCACCAGAATATTGTGCGCATTGAGATCCGTGTGGCAAATCTGCAAATCGTGCAGGCGACGAATTAATTTGCCGATTTGCCACCAAGTTTCGCTCGGCAAAGTTTGACCTTGCAAAAGTACGGTCAAATCTTGTGCGTTTTCAATTTTTTCCGATAAAAGATCCGCTTGATAACAAATACCGAGTTTACCTTTTCGCACTCGTGCGCCGATGGGCTTTGGCACCGGCAATCCGGCTTCATACAGGCGTTGGAGTAAATGAAATTCGGTGAAACTGCGCGTATCGGCGAGCCCGACAAAACGATAACGATCTTTATTGAACTTGCCCCACAAGCCGCCACGGTAATAATGACGTAACGCGCAATTCACGCCGAACCAATCTTCCGTGCGTAAAAAATAAGTGGTACCCCGCCCTTTTGCCACGCCTTCAATGCGGTGCTGTTTTCGCCAAAAGTCAGGATTGAAAAAATCCATTTGGCCTTCAAACGCGCGGTCAAAATTGAACAGGAAAAATCGGTTATCTTGCTGGAATTCAAGCATTTTGGTCGGGTTACATAATAGAAAATGCGCCCATTCTACTTTAAAATATCGGCAAATTAAACGACAAAACCGATATTCTAAACTTCGCTTTTCAGATTTCCTCTCCGTCAACGAAGGGGTGAAAAGCAAAAGAAAAGTCGATTTCCAGCAGGCATTTAATAAGGAATAACCATGTCTCTCTTCCCTCAACCGCCCAAATCTCTTTGCATTCTAAGACTTTCCGCGCTGGGCGATGTATGTCACGCGCTGGCGGTGGTGCAGCACATTCAGACATATTATCCACAAACTCAAATCAGTTGGATTGTCGGCAAAACGGAAGCGGGTTTATTAAACGGAATTCCCGGCGTGACACTGCTTCCTTATGACAAAAAAACCGGCTGGAAAGGCGTGTTTGCGTTGTGGAAACAATTAAAAAATCAACGTTTTGATGCGCTGCTGAATATGCAAACGGCGTTTCGTGCCTCCGTGTTGTCGTTAGGCATTAAAGCACAATACAAAATCGGCTTCGGTAAAAAACGTTCACGCGAAGGGCAATGGCTATTTGTCAATCGTCGCGTGGAAGATCCGCCCTCGCCCCATGTGTTGGATGGATTTATGGCGTTTGCCGAATATCTTGGCGTGCCAAAAGCAGCGCCCACTTGGCAACTTGCCCTTTCCGAACAAGATAAGCAATTCGCCCGGCAATTTATTGATCCAACCCGCAAAAATTTACTGATTTCGCCTTGTTCCAGCAAGGCGGAAAAAGATTGGTTGGCAGAACGTTATGCCGAAGTGGCGAATATCGCCAATCGACATAATGTGAATGTGATTTTCTGCAGTTCGCCGACAAAACGCGAATTAGAAATGGTGGAAAAAATCATCGCGCTGTGTGATTTTAGACCGACCGATGCGGCGGGCAAAACGAATTTAAAACAGTTGGCCGCATTGATTAGCCAGGCGGATTTACTGCTTTCGCCCGATTCAGGCCCGGCACATATCGCCACCACGCAAGGCACGCCGGTGATTGGGCTGTACGCTTATCACAATCCGTTGCGCACCGCGCCTTATAACAATTTGGCGAACGTGGTTTCCGTGTATGAAGAAAACGTGCAAAAAACATTCGGCAAACCTTCCGCCGAATTGCCTTGGGCGACGAAACTCAAGGATAAAAATTTAATGGCGGGCATTTCGGTTTCCGATGTGATTGCGCAAATGAAAAGGTTAAATTTCTTGTAATGTCGCTAATATTGGTTTCCTCTGCGGTTTCAATGCGGTGCTCGTAGCGCACCTCAGCATTTAAGCATCGCCAATGCGGTGCCCGTGAGGCCACTGATTTATGACGGCGATTCAATGCACAGCAGTGCAGTTCGCGCCTATCGTCAGCCAAGGCTTTCAGTATCTGTTGCTGCGTATTTCGGCTATAATGCACCACAATTTACAAGGCAACGGCTTGGTTGCCTTTTGTTTTTTAAGGAAATTCTATGTTCGATAAAATTTTTTCGTGGTTTGAAAACCGCTTAAATCCTTATCCTGAAAGCAATCCGACAACACCCCCAAAAGGCTTGTTCCGCTTTATTTGGTCAAGCATCGAAGGGATGCGTGGCTGGATTTTTTTGCTGGGCCTGATGACGGTCAGCATTGGCATAATAGAGGCGATGTTATTCCAATTTATGGGCGTCTTAGTGGATTGGCTTGGGCAGTACTCGCCGGCGACACTTTGGTCAGAAAAAGGGCATCTATTGCTTGCTATGGCCGCGTTGTTGCTTATAAGCGTCGTATGTCTGTTTTTCACTTCCGTAATCCGTTTGCAAACCTTGCAAGGCGTTTTCCCGATGCGCTTGCGTTGGAATTTTCATCGCTTGATGTTGGGACAAAGTTTAAGTTTCTATCAGGATGAATTTGCCGGTCGCGTATCGGCGAAAGTCATGCAAACTGCCCTTGCAGTGCGCGATACGGTAATGACGATTGCCGATATGTTGGTCTATGTGGCGGTATATTTTATTACTTCCGGTTTGGTGTTAGCGGCGTTAGATAGCTGGCTTTTGCTGCCATTTTTAATTTGGCTCGTGCTGTTCGGCATAATTTTGAAATTGTTTATTCCGCGTTTGGCTAAAACCGCCGAGCGTCAAGCGGATGCCCGTTCATTGATGACCGGCCGGGTAACCGACGCCTATTCCAATATTGCAACAGTGAAATTATTCTCTCACGGTGCGCGCGAAGCAGCCTACGCCAAACGTTCTATGGAAGAATTTATGCTAACCGTGCATGCGCAAATGCGTTTGGCAACGTCGTTGGATACATTAACTTACGCGATGAATATTTTCTTAATTTTAAGCACCGCAGTATTAGGCGTGATTTTATGGCAATACGGACAAGTAGGCGTCGGCGCGATTGCCACGGCAACCGCTATGACATTGCGTGTGAACGGACTTTCTCGTTGGATTATGTGGGAATCGGCACGCTTATTTGAAAATATCGGCACGGTAAATGACGGAATGAGCACGCTGACCAAACCACATACGATCGTGGATAAGCCGAATTGTCCACCGTTAAAAGTGAAAAAAGGTGAGATCCAATTTAACGATATCACTTTTGCTTATGATCCGACTAAGCCGTTACTCAATCACTTTAATCTCACCATTAAACCGGGCGAAAAAGTCGGTTTAATCGGGCGTTCCGGAGCGGGTAAATCGACCATTGTGAATTTGTTATTGCGTTTTTATGAAGCACAACAAGGCACGATCACCATAGATGGACAAAATGTGTCGGATGTACAGCAAGAAAGTTTGCGCAGCCAAATCGGTTTGGTCACGCAAGATACCTCGCTATTACATCGTTCCGTGCGCGACAATATTATTTACGGTCGGCCGAGTGCGACGGATGAAGAAATGATGCGGGCGGCGGAACGTGCAGAAGCAGCCAATTTCATTCCGTTCTTAAGCGATGCACAAGGCCGAAAGGGGTATGATGCGCATGTGGGGGAACGTGGCGTGAAATTATCCGGCGGTCAACGTCAACGGATTGCCATTGCTCGTGTAATGTTAAAAGATGCGCCAATTCTTTTATTGGATGAGGCCACCAGTGCGTTGGATTCTGAAGTGGAAGCGGCGATTCAGGAAAGCCTCGATAAAATGATGGAAAATAAAACCGTGATTGCCATTGCGCATCGTCTATCCACCATCGCGGCGATGGATCGTTTAATCGTGTTGGATAAGGGCAAAATCGTCGAGCAAGGCACACACGCCGAATTACTTGAACAAAACGGACTTTACGCCAAACTTTGGAAACACCAAAGCGGGGGTTTCTTGAGCGAACACGGGCACTTGGATTAAAACGTCGGCAAACACTAATGTAGTAAACCGGCGTTTTACCGATTCATATGGTTTTACCTCATTATTGATAACTTTTAGAACAATTCTCTGCACGATAGCAACATTTAAACAAGACTATGCCAACATTTCATTACCCGCAAGCCTTAACTGTCGCCGGCTCAGATTCCGGCGGCGGAGCCGGCATTCAGGCCGATCTCAAAACCTTTCAAATGCGCCACGTATACGGCACCAGTATTCTGACTGCGGTGACGGCGCAGAACACGTTAGGAATTATGGATTGCCATATACTGCCGACGACAATTATTGAGAACCAACTCCAAGCGATTGCACAAGATTTTCATATTCAAGCCTTTAAAGTCGGTATGTTGGGTAATGAAGACATTATCCACTGCCTGGCGGAAAACCTTGCGTATTGTCATTTCGGCCCTATGGTGCTGGATCCCGTAATGCTCGCCAAAGACGGCTCCGCGTTATTGTCACAAAGTGCGCTTGATTGTTTAATTAAGCGACTCATTCCACAAGCAACAATCATCACCCCAAACTTACCGGAAGCGGAAGCCTTAACCGGCATTGCGATTAAAGATCAACAATCCGTTCAACACGCCGCTGAGGCATTACAAAAAATGGGTGCCCAAAATGTTGTGATTAAAGGGGGACATTGGCAACATTCGCAAAGCGAATATTGTATCGATTATGTGTTTATGCCGACGACCCGGTTCACGCTACAACATAAACGTTATGATACGCCACACACCCACGGCACGGGGTGCACGTTTTCCGCCTGCCTTGCGGCAGAACTGGCCAAAGGTAAAGACATCACGCAAGCGCTCATCATCGCAAAACGTTTTATCAGTGCGGCGATTGAAGCTCCATTAAATATCGGTAAAGGACAGGGACCCGTTAACCATTGGGCATATCAAAATGAAGAACATTAATTCGGTGATTAATCTGTATTTTATCGCCGGCACGCAAGACGTCGCGCATTTAGGCGGTACGCCGGAAGAAAATTTACTGAATAAATTAGAACAGGCATTGCGTCACGGTATCAGCTGTTTTCAGTTTCGCGATAAAGGCGAAAATTCCCTTCAACACCAACCGGCAAGACAGCAACAATTAGCCGAGCGCTGTCGCAATTTATGCCGACAATATCAAGTGCCGTTCGTGATAAATGATAATGTCGATCTTGCTTTGATGATTCAAGCAGACGGTATTCATGTGGGACAATCCGACGAAGAAATTAACCAGGTGATCGCTAAAACCGAAGGAAAAATGTTTATCGGGCTTTCCATCAATAACCTGATGCAAGCGAAGCAATTTCAATCCAATCAAGCTATCGATTATTTCGGTATCGGTCCGATTTTTCCCACCGCAACCAAGCAAGATCACCAACCACCTGTCGGCATTGATTTTATTACGGAATTACGCCACCAAGGGATCACCAAACCTTGTGTGGTAATCGGCGGCATAAATGAAAGCAACGCAAAATTATTAAGAGCGAAAGGTGCCGACGGAATCGCAGTCGTTTCATCTCTCACACGCGCCTCTAATTTAGCGGAAACAATCAAAAAGTTATTGTAAAAAATTCAAAATATTTATCCGGCAACGCCAACCGATCGTCTTTACTGATTTTTCCTTCCATTTATGTCATAATCGCCGCCATTATTTCAATCTGAAGAAGGAGATACCATGCGAATTTTACATACTATGTTACGCGTCGGTGATTTAGAACGTTCCGTCCGATTCTATCGAGATGTGCTCGGTATGCGTTTACTACGTACCAGTGAAAACCCGGAATACCGCTATTCTCTGGCCTTTTTAGGTTATGACGACGAAGATCAATCCTCCGTTATTGAGCTGACTTATAACTGGGGCGTAAGCGAATACGAACTCGGCACGGCTTACGGCCATATCGCCATCGGCGTAGATGACATCGTAGCAACTTGCAATGCGGTGCGCGCCAACGGAGGTAAAATCACTCGCGAACCGGGACCGGTGAAAGGCGGCTCGACGATTATTGCCTTTGTCGAAGATCCCGACGGTTATAAAATCGAATTTATCGAAAATAAAAGCGCCAAAGCCGGTTTAGGCAATTAAATTGCCCTAAATACGGCGTTCAATGCGGTGCTATTTTGAGAGTTCTCCGAATAACGTAGGCTAGCCTGCGTTATTTTATTTTGTAAGGTTTGTTATGTCCGATGTTCAAGATTCTTCCTACCACAATCAACTCAAAAATCGTTTCCGCGGCTATTTTCCCGTGATTATCGACGTGGAAACCGCTGGTTTTGATGCAAAACAAGACGCCTTGTTGGAACTGGCGGCAATCACGCTGAAAATGGATGAAAACGGTTATTTACATCCTGATCAAAAATGCCACTTCCACATTGAACCGTTTGAAGGCGCAAACATTAATCCGGAATCCTTGAAATTCAACGGCATTGATATTCACAATCCGTTGCGCAATGCGGTATCGGAATTAGACGCAATCACCGGCTTATTTCAAATGGTACGTCGCGCCCAAAAAGAGGCTGATTGCCAACGTTCCATCATCGTGGCACACAATGCGGCTTTCGACCAAAGCTTCGTAATGGCGGCAGCGGAACGCACAAGCGTAAAACGCAACCCGTTCCACCCTTTTGGCATGTTCGATACGGCAAGCTTAGCAGGCTTAATGTTCGGTCAAACCGTGTTAGTCAAAGCCTGCCACGCGGCCAAAATCGCCTTTGACGGTAAACAAGCGCATTCTGCGTTGTACGATACAGAACGTACGGCGGAATTATTTTGTTATATGGTGAATCATTTGAAAGATTTGGGCGGATTCCCGCATATCGCAGCGGAACCAAAAGCCCAAAAGGAGCCCGAAATTTAAAAAAAGCGATAAAACCTTAACCGCTCAACAAATATTTGCCGAAAGCGCTTGCAATCGTTTCCGATTTCCAGTAGTTTAAGTGGCATTCTTACTTGGAGAAACAAAAATGAACATTATCCGTCACCATCACCGCCATTTCACTGAATAGTCTTTCAGGTTTTCGGCGCGCTTGGAAGATTTCTTCCGAGCTGGCGGGATAATCAATATCTTACCCCTCGGAAGGTAACTTTCGAGGGGTTTCTTTTATCACAGGAGCTAAAATGCGACATCATCAATTAACCGATTTAATACTATCCGAACCGATTTAACACTTAATTTATAAGGAAAAACACAATGTTATCAAACCCCGTTGTTATCTCAATTATCGTGCTACTCGTATTAAGCTTGCTACGCATTAATGTGGTGATCGCGCTCGTGGTCGCCGCATTGACTGCCGGCTTATGCGGTGATTTAAGCTTAAGCAAAACCATCGAAACCTTCACCGGTGGCCTAGGTGGCGGTGCTGAAGTGGCAATGAATTACGCCATGCTCGGCGCTTTCGCCATTGCCATTTCTAAATCCGGTATCACCGATTTAATCGCCTACAAAATCATTACCAAAATGAATAAAACCCCGACCGGCAATAATTTGGCTTGGTTCAAATATATGCTGTTTGGCGTGTTAGCGTTATTTTCTATTTCCTCGCAAAACTTACTACCGGTACACATCGCTTTCATTCCGATCGTAGTACCGCCACTCCTTTCCATTTTCAACAAATTAAAAATCGACCGTCGTGCGGTGGCTTGTGTACTCACTTTCGGTTTAACTGCCACTTATATGTTATTGCCGGTAGGATTTGGGAAAATCTTCATTGAAAGTATTTTGGTAAAAAATATCAACCAAGCAGGTGCCTCCCTTGGTCTGCAAACCGATGTAGCACAAGTTTCCCTAGCCATGTTGTTACCGGTTATCGGCATGATTCTAGGATTGTTAACCGCCATATTCATCACTTACCGCAAACCGCGCGAATATAACGTCACCATTGCAGAGCCGAGCACAGCCGAAATCGAACAACACATCGCCAATATTCGTCCGAAACAAATTGTTGCCAGCTTAATTGCAATCGTCGCGACTTTCGCAATCCAATTAGTAACGAGCTCAACCATTATCGGCGGCTTAATTGGCTTGGTAATCTTTGCTTTGTTCGGTGTATTCAAACTGAAAGAAAGCAACGATATCTTCCAACAAGGTTTGCGCCTCATGGCTATGATCGGCTTCGTAATGATCGCTGCATCGGGCTTTGCCAACGTCATTAACGCCACGACCGGCGTAACCGATTTGGTGCAAAATCTAAGCAACGGCGCGATTCAAAGCAAAGGTTTAGCCGCATTCTTTATGCTGCTCGTCGGCTTACTAATTACCATGGGAATCGGTTCCTCTTTCTCCACTGTACCGATTATTACGTCCATTTATGTGCCGCTTTGCTTATCTTTCGGCTTCTCCCCACTTGCTACTGTATCCATCATAGGCGTTGCTGCTGCCTTAGGCGACGCAGGCTCGCCGGCATCCGACTCCACCCTAGGGCCGACATCCGGCTTGAATATGGACGGTAAACACGACCACATTTGGGATTCCGTCGTTCCGACGTTTATTCACTACAATATCCCGTTAATTATCTTCGGCTGGATTGCCGCCATGTACCTTTAACGACTATAATCCCCCGTCTCGGGGGATTTCTTTATGATCGTTCAACAGCTCGTTCAAACGTTAGAAAAAAAGGTTCAACAACTTTATCAAACCCATCAGGCGCAGCAAGAAGAAAAGATTTTCGCAAAATTTGACCGTGCCTTATTCAGTGAAAATGGACAAACAACGGCATTTTATTTTGCCGAAATTAATCAAACACTAAAGAAAATACAATCGCTTGATTCCGGCGAACTAAACCACTACAGCTTTATCGCCGAGCGTTTGCTTAAACAATGCACGGCATTATCGGAAGCATTAAATCGTAAGCGCAAATCACCCTTGCTCAACAGCACCGCATTGAAGCCGCACCAGAAAAGAACTTCGCACGATATTCACACACTTCCGCCGCGAGAACGGTTAGAAAAATATTACGAGGCATTGCAACAATTAAATCATTTATATCAACAACAACGCGATAACGAACGTTTAGCCGTAAGCGAAACAGAAAAAGCATATCACTCGCAGCTTGCTGAACGTTACAAAAAACGTCGACAAAAATGCCAAGAAGCGATCGATTTATTAGAGGAATATTTGGCGTTTAAAAAGAAACAAGAAAATAAAAATCAGTCGAGAAAATAAAATCCCAAAAAACAAAATCCCCTTATTTTTCAATAAGGGGATTTTAAATTTGATGGCGGAGGAATAGGGATTCGAACCCTAGGAGGGCGTAAACCCTCGCCGGTTTTCAAGACCGGTGCCTTCAACCACTCGACCATTCCTCCGTGATTTAAACGAGGCGAATAATACGTTTTTTAACAAATCTCGTCAAGAACAAAACAGCATATTTTTCTTGAGTGATTATTTTTAATTCAAAATAAAAAATCGGCACGTTACCGCACCGATCTTTCAACTATTCCGCTCTCGCACGAGTAGGTTCGGAATATACGTGGCTAATTGCACTGTGATGCCCCGCCGCGCCTTTACCGTAAAAATAATAACGCGATTCTTGCCATTCCGTTATCGGAAATGGTCGTGAGACTTCTTCACTCGCTTTGGCAAGCGTCATTTCTGCTTTGGTATGAATAACTGAAGAAATCGTACCTAAGCGACCATTAAACTCATAACGACGGACAAATCCCACATTATTTTCAGCCGACTCCGATTGAATGGTTTCAGTCGATTCAATTTCTCCACATGTCTCACTATGAAGGCGTTCTAAGGATTTTTGCACCTTTTTCTGTACGGATTCGTTTGCTGGTTGAGTAATGAAATCAAAAGCCGGTTTTATATCTACCGTTTTTTCTTCAACAACAATGTCTGTTATCGGTGTAATAAATCCTTTTTTAATTTTCTCTTGCTCAAGCAATTCGTCTACCGATAGAAAATTATTTTCTTTCAAGGTATTTACCGTCGAATAATCGATCCAGGCTTTACCACTCGCCAATTCCGGTGAAGCCACCGCAGCAAATAACGGCATTGGTGATTTAGGCTCAACTCGGCGACGACGCTGATTATTCGAAACGCGCAAATGGCGCGGCGTACGACGTTGACGTTCCTGACGTGGCTGTTCCGTTGCTTCAGACTGAATTGGTTCAACTATTGTAGGCTCAACTGTAGTTTCAACCTTTGGTACTTCTGGCAGATTATCTTCAATACGTACACGTTTACGTAAATCGCGACGCTGACGACGTTGTTGCAGAACCTGTTCAGATTTCCCTTCCGTTTGAGTTTCCGATGCCCCGACAAAATTAAGCGAACTTTCCGTCGTATTTCTTTCGAGCGAATTTTCGTCTGCAATATTGCGACGTGAGCGACGAACGTTGTGTTCGCGAACCGGACGAAGGTTTTCTTCCTCAAATTTCTCCGTTTCGGAACTTTCTATTCTTGAACGACGCGATACATTACGGCGTTCTGGTGAACGGCGTTGATTACGGTTGTTATGGTTATTGCGGTTATTTTGCGGCTTTTCTTCTACCAATTCAGATACGAACAATCTTTTGATTCTCGCGATGATTTTTGTCAACAAAGAAGGTTCGCTCATTTTGCGTTCTGTCGGTGTCGGTGCGGCTTCAGAAATCGAAAGAGAAACCGCCGCGTTTTCTACCGCCGGTTGTTCAACAACGAGCGGACTTTCCACATTACGAGAAACCAAGGACTCCTCGGTCGAATCCTCTTCTGAGCAATGAATTTTCGCCAAGTTATAGCTTAATTCGTTCACTTCTTCGCCGTCACGTAAACGGAATACGCTGAAATGCGGTGTTTCCATTGCCTCATTTGGCGCAACGATGACATCCACATTATGACGTTTTTCAATGCTGCTGATAGCTTTACGTTTTTCATTCAATAAGTAAGAAGCAATTTGCACCGGCACGATAGTATGCACTTGCTTGGTGTTTTCTTTTAAGGCCTCTTCTTCGATTAAACGCAAAATGGATAAAGATAGGGATTCATTATCACGCACTTTACCGGTGCCTTGACAACGCGGACAAATATGATGTGACGATTCTCCAAGAGACGGACTCAAACGTTGACGCGACATTTCCAGCAAACCGAAACGGGAGATACGGCTGATTTGAATACGTGCACGATCTTGGCGCACCGCATCGCGAATGCGGTTCTCTACTTCACGTTGATGACGAACCGGCGTCATATCAATAAAGTCGATCACCACCAAACCGCCTAAGTCGCGCAAACGTAATTGACGCGCGATTTCGTCGGCCGCTTCAAGGTTGGTATTTAAGGCAGTTTCTTCGATATCGCCGCCACGAGTCGAACGCGCAGAGTTGATATCAATGGCGGTTAAGGCTTCGGTCACATCAATCACAATGGAACCGCCGGATGGCAAACGCACTTCACGTTGGAAGGCGGATTCGATTTGCGATTCAATTTGATAATGACTGAAAAGCGGTACTTCGCCTTGGTAAAGTTTCACGCGATTAATGAAATCAGGACGCACTAGTTTGATATGTTCTTTGGCTTTTTCAAACACTTTCGGGCTGTCAATTAAGATTTCGCCGATGTCGCGACGCAAATAATCGCGAATTGCGCGCACAATTACATCACTTTCTTGATGAATTAAAAACGGCGCCGGACGGCTTTGAGAGGCTTGTTTAATCGCATCCCAATGATGCAATAGCACTTTTAAATCCCATTGCAATTCTTCCGGTGATTTACCCACACCGGCAGTACGCACGATTAAACCCACACCTTCCGGCACATCTAAAGAACTTAAGGCTTCTTTTAATTCAGTGCGCTCATCGCCTTCAATACGACGGGAAATACCACCGGCACGCGGATTATTTGGCATAATCACCAAATAACTCCCCGCAAGGGAAACAAAGGTTGTCAATGCAGCGCCTTTATTACCGCGCTCTTCTTTATTCACTTGAACGATAACCTCTTGGCCCTCGCTCAAAATATCGCGAATATTCGGGCGACCTTGGAATACATAGTCCGCCGGGAAATATTCACGTGCAATTTCTTTTAACGGTAAAAAGCCGTGACGTTCTGCGCCATAATCGACAAAAGCCGCTTCAAGGCTTGGTTCAACGCGGGTAATTTTCCCTTTGTAGATATTGGCTTTTTTTTGTTCGTGTCCCGGACTTTCGATATCCAGGTCAAAAAGGCGTTGTCCATCCACAAGCGCCACACGCAACTCTTCTTTTTGAGTCGCATTGATTAACATTCTTTTCATTGTCAATTCTCTTTTTTAGATTTTAAAAATACCTTGAAAATAAACCGCACTTTGCTTCGTTATCGACCTCGTGTTTCACGCGTCAGTCAATCTCACGATTGTATGTTGCTGGGTGCATTGATAACGTTAGTAAACAATAAATAATCGTTTTATAAAACAACACGATATTCCACACGCGTTGCAAGCGGCTGGTTTGATTCAAGAAAAATTGTTGATTATCAATGTCTTATGCCGAACGCCGCATTGAGTTTTGAACAACAAATCTTGTCAATTTTCAGCGCCGAATTTAAGGCGCAAAAAGACGCTCTATTATCCACGGAAAGCCGTAAATTGGCAAGGCGATTATTATCCTCCAAACGCTTTTATGATATGATTCGTACCCATTTTCAAAAGGGAAAAACATGACGGAACAAAAAGAGAAAATTATCAATGCGGTGGTGAAAACGCTGGTCATTAGTGAGGACGAAAGCGGACAACGCATTGATAATTATTTGTTGGCGAAACTTAAAGGCGTACCAAAAAGCTTGATTTATCGCATTGTGCGTAAAGGCGAAGTACGGGTAAACAAAGGACGAATTAAGCCGGAATATAAATTACAAACGGGCGATGTGGTGCGTGTACCGCCGGTACGCGTAGCGCAGCAAAACGATACGCAGGTTTCCAAGAACTTAAATAAAGTGGCTGCACTGGAAAACCAAATCCTGTTTGAAGACGATTGTTTAATCGTGCTAAATAAGCCGTCCGGCATCGCGGTGCATGGTGGCAGCGGATTAAACTTCGGCGTTATTGAAGCCTTGCGTGCACTGCGCCCTGAAGCGCATTTTTTGGAACTTGTGCATCGTTTAGATCGCGATACTTCAGGCATTTTACTCATTGCCAAAAAACGTTCCGCATTGCGCAATTTACATGAGCAACTACGCATAAAAACCGTACAAAAAGATTATCTCGCCTTAGTGCGTGGGCAGTGGCAATCGCATATAAAAGCGATTCAAGCGCCGTTATTAAAAAACGAGCTTTCCAGCGGCGAGCGAATCGTGCGAGTAAGCGAACAAGGCAAGCCTTCGGAGACCCGTTTCTCAATTGAAGAACGTTATCCGAATGCTACTTTGGTAAAAGCCTCACCGGTAACCGGTCGCACCCATCAAATCCGCGTGCATACTCAATATGCAGGACATCCGATCGCGTTAGATGACAAATACGGCGATAAGGAATTTGATGAACAAATGCAGAAACTCGGTTTAAATCGCTTATTTTTACACGCTTTTTCTATTCGTTTCGAGCATCCTAAAACGGCTGAAACTTTGCGTTTTAACGCGCCACTTGACGACAAAATGAAATTGGTGTTGAAAAAGTTACGGGAAAGCAAATAGACAAATTCGGCGTTTGTTGCTATATTTGAGCGCGGAGACAACAAGTTTCTATCAAACTTTTCATAATAACGACAAAAGGATAGCAAAATGGCAAAAGGACAATCTTTACAAGATCCTTATTTAAATGCGCTACGTCGCGAGCGTATTCCTGTATCGATTTATCTTGTGAACGGAATTAAATTACAAGGTCAAATCGAATCGTTTGATCAATTCGTGATTTTATTGAAAAACACTGTAAATCAAATGGTCTACAAACACGCAATATCCACCGTAGTACCGGCGCGTTCCGTGTCTCACCACAACAGTAACCATCATGCTGCAACGCCGGCGGAAGTGGCAGAAGAAAGAGAAACGCAAGCCGAATAACCTTCTTGAATGAATAATCAATATATTAAAAGTGCGGTTGAAAATTTAACGGAAATTTCAACCGCACTTTCTTTATCTTCCAAAACCAATTCACGATGCGACAATGTTATTGTCGTACAGGTTTACTTTTCGCAAAACCAAAATATCGAAGAACTACAAGAATTTCTTCTGCTTGCCGATTCTGCCGGAGCGGCTGTGTTAGAAATCATTACCGTCGGCCGTCGTGCGCCGCACGCCAAATATTTCGTAGGCGAAGGCAAAGCAAAAGAAATCGCCGCGGCAGTGAAAACACACAATGCCAATGCGGTGCTGGTAAACCACCTACTTACACCTGCGCAAACGCGCAATTTAGAAAACTTATGCGGTTGCCGCGTGGTGGATCGCACCGGGGTAATTTTAGATATTTTCGCCCAACGCGCCCGTTCGCACGAAGGGAAATTACAAGTGGAACTGGCGCAACTCAACCATTTAGCCGCGCGCCTCGTGCGCCGTAAAACCGGTTTGGATCAACAAAAAGGTGCGGTAGGTTTACGCGGCCCCGGTGAAACCCAATTGGAAACGGATCGTCGTTTAATTAAAGTGCGCATTGCTCAGTTGCAAAATCGTTTAGCAAAAGTGGAAAAACAACGCCGTCAAAATCGCCAAACTCGACAAAAAGCGGAGATTCCCACCGTTTCTTTGGTCGGTTATACCAATGCGGGCAAATCCACTTTGTTTAATGCTATCACACAAGCCGATGTTTACGCTGCCGACCAACTGTTCGCCACGCTTGATCCGACCTTGCGCCGCCTATCAATTCAAGATGTCGGCACAACGATTGTTGCGGATACCGTGGGCTTTGTACGTCAACTGCCGCACGCTCTGATTTCCGCCTTCAAATCCACCTTGCAGGAAACAGTAGAAGCGAGCCTTTTATTGCATGTGGTTGATGCTACCGACGTGCGGAAATGGGAAAATATTGAGGCCGTCAATGCGGTGCTAAATGAGATCGGCGCGAACCACGTACCGACTTTATTGATATATAACAAAATTGATTTATTGGAAAACGTGGAACCGCACATTGAATACGATGATGAACATAAACCGGTCGCGGTTTACCTTTCTGCACATAGCGGCGAAGGCACGAATTTACTGTTGGAGGCAATTAGAACGCGGCTAAAAAACGAGATGCTTTCATTGACCCTCACGCTTCTGCCACACCAAGGAAAACTTCGCCATGCACTGTATCGGCTCAATGCGGTGCTGAACGAGCAAGTCACCGAGCAAGGAGAATTTATCTTAAAAGTGCAAATTGCTAAGGTGGAATGGTTGAAGTTGTGCAAACGCTTTCCGGAATCAGTTTATTTTTCACCCTGTCCGCAAACGAACGAATAAAAATATCACGCAGAGGCGAGATAAATTATTTCTGCTGATGATAAATCATCTCCGCCCCCATCCACACGCCATGATCGAAGCAATAAGTGTATTTCATCGGGATGTGAAAATGTGGCCGATTCTGAAAAAGCTTTTGCAAAAATGGATGGTGCAACAATTCCGCCTGTTCGTTATAACTTTGCCGATCGGAGATTTCAATCAACACATTCGGTTCTGCAAGCAGCACCTTTTCCAATGAAAAATTTTGTGTCGTAAGCGGCATTTTTAAGGGTGTTAAACCGAGCAAATCAAGCAAAATAGAATATTGTGGAAAATCGCCGACGGGGCCTGTATCGGAAAGTATAAGCGTATCGGTGCTAGACGACAGATTTAAACGAGAGTGTTGCGATTTTAATTTATCAATCAAAGCTTCCGCATGCCTTTCATTACCCGTCAGCTTACCGAGTTGCAATATCAGCGCAAATAATTCTTCAGGCGTTTGCGGGCTATCGTTAATCGGCACAATTTTGGCACCGAGTTTTTTTAAATCGGCTGCTAGTCGCGGATAAAAAGTCTCATTAATTAATAATGTTTTATCGAGATAGGGCAATAATGACGTAAGTGTAGCTTCAAGCGCAGGTTTGTCACGGTTTACTTTATCCAACATCATCAACGGATTTTTGGAATAAAGCGATTGCGCGGAAATTTGTTCGGGCCGCGCTAATTCTGTCAACAAACGATCGCTACAAAGAGTAAGTGAAACGAATTGCTCCGCAGACGCTGAAAGCGAAAGAAAAAATGCGATGGAAAATATGCGTGTTTTCAACATATCGGTTAATAAAAATATTACTTTTCAATCGTATAAATCATAATTTTTATCGGACAACCCGATTATTTTTGCGAATCGGATCGCAAAAGTTAGGTCGATTTATTGTTGGTTTTTAGGGAAATTGGAAAATAGCGGGCGTTGATTCTATCAACATTTTAACCATTAACAAGGATACCCTATGAAATTAGTCAAAACCTTTATCAGTGCTTACGTACTTGGCAGTGCATTATTTAACGGCAGTGTTTTTGCGGCAGAAAAAGCGGCGGAACCCGTTGCTATGGTACAAACCGCAAACGCTGAAACCCAACAAACCGCCGATATGGGCAATAAACTCAATATTAATACCGCAACGGCAGGTGAAATCCAAAAAGCATTAACCGGTATCGGGGCGAAAAAAGCGGAAGCTATCGTACAATACCGTGAGAAACATGGTAATTTCACCACAGCAGAACAATTACTTGAAGTGCAAGGCATCGGTAAAGCGACGCTTGAAAAAAATCGCGATCGCTTGGCCTTTTAAATTTTAAATCACGTTATTAACTAAAAAATCCGCTGACTAATTATTTAGCCATGCGGATTTCTTATGACCAAAAAGCAGAGCCAAAACTCTGCTTTTTTCTTTATTGCAAACTAAACCGGATAGGTACCGAAATGCTACCGGAGAGTCCTGCCGGTTTAGGACCGATTGGTTTGACATTTCTCACTGCCTTCAATGCGGCGTTATCCAGACTTTCGTCACCCGACGATTTTATTACGCTTTCGCCACTTAAAGAACCATCATTGCCCACATTAAATGCAATATGTACAACGCCTTGTTTGCGCATCATTCTTGCACGTTGCGGATATTCTTTGCGTCGTTCAATTTCACGATATAAGGCGGCTTTATAAGCAGCGATTTCATCGGTACTAGAATCCGTTCCCGCCATATTTGCATTAGTATTTGTCGCTCCCGTTGTTGTCGCTTTAGAATTAGCCGAATTCAATGAATTCACGTTTTTATCGCCTGTCGGTAAATTTTTCGGTAAATTCGTCGATTTCTCAACGGGTTTCACCTCTTTCTTCGGTTTTTCTTTAGGTGGTTTCGGCTTATCTTCCGTTTTTTTCTCCGGTTCTTTTTTCTTTTCAGGCTCCAGCTTTTTAGTCGGATCGGCCACTACTTCTTCTTTTGGTTGTTCAGGTTCGGCTTTCAACGGTTCAGGCGCAGGTTCCGGCTCTTCGATGCGCATACCTTGTAACATTTCCATCGAAATACTGGTGGAAAGTTCACCGGCATGGTTATTCGCACTATCGCTCGGTTTGTGCCAATTCCACAGCAAGGCGCCGATAATCGCACCGTGTACGAGAACGGAAATTAACAACCCCAAGGATGAACGTTTCGCTTGTTGCATAACTCTTCCTATTTGGCTGCCGGGGCGCTTGAAGAACCCGCATTACCACCTTTATCCTTCATGGATACGATAGCCACATTTTTAATATCGTTTTTCGCAAGCAAATCGGTGATACTGACAAAATCCTGGAAACTGGCTTCGGCATCAATTTTCAATGTGACTTTTTGATCTTTATTCCATTGACTAATTTCCGCTTCCAACGCTTCTTGAGAAATCGCTTTATCATTGAAATACAGCTCGCCATTTGCTGTTACGGTGAGCAATTTGGCTAATTCGTCCGATTTAAACGCCACCGCTGTACTGGCTTTCGGTACATTTACTTGAATTTTGCCTTGCGAGATAAAAGATGCGGTAACCAATACAATCGCCAACAATACCAGCATGATGTCGATAAAAGGAATAATATTGATTTCATCAAATTTTTTCACGGCTATTCCTTATCTTTTTGTGAATTTAGCACTTTCCATTTCAAACGGTTCACTTCAATTTTACGGTTTAAACCGTTATAAAACACCATAGAAGGAATCGCCACTAAAATACCCAATGCGGTGGCCTTCAAGGCTAAAGAAAGATGTAACATAATTTCGCCGGCATCTACATTACCGCCGCCCTGACCGATTTGGTAGAACGTGAGTAAAATCCCGATAACCGTCCCCAATAGCCCTACATAAGGCGCATTTGCCCCGACAGTAGAAATAATCGTCATATTGCGATTCAAATCGATGTCCAAAGCATGAATATTGGAATATTTTCCGACGTTAATTTTGCTCAAAAAAATGAAACGCTCAATGGCCATCGCAAGCATAATTACGCTCATCAAAAGCAAAAGTCCGATAATAATGTAATCGCTATATTGTTGAAGAAATTCAAAAAGTTGAGGCATCGTTTTATCCTTAATCTTAAATAGAAAAGTAATTGAGAATTAGTTTCAATTAGGTGGGAAATTCTAGCAAAAGGATAGAATGCCGTAAATACGAATTATTTAATAAGACAACAATTTTCGACCACACTTTGATTCAAAATAAAAAGCGTGGCCAATTTTTAAAGCTGTTGGTGGAGAAAATCCAATACTACTTGATGATGCTCGCCGGTTTTAAATTTATCGAAAACATGCTGAATTTTACCGCTCTCATCAAGCAAAAAGCTAACACGATGAATACCGTCATAAGTTTTGCCCATAAATTTTTTCTCGCCCCATACACCGAATTGTTCTGCCACTTGATGATCTTCATCAGCCAACAAAGTGAAGTTAAGATCTTTTTTGTCGGCAAATTGTGCCAATTTTTTAGGACTGTCCGGACTGATACCCAAAATTACTACGCCTAATTTTTCCAATTCGTTTTTGGCATCACGTAAACCACAAGCCTGCGTAGTACAACCCGGCGTAAGCGCTTTCGGATAAAAATAAATCAGTACTTTTCGACCTTTAAATTGCGCTAATGAAACAGGTCGATTATTTTGGTCGTTTAATGTAAATTGCGGCACCGCATCGCCTGCTTGTAATGTTTTCATAGAAAATCCTCCATTTTCAAAATAAAAAATGATTTGCAAATTTGAGCTATTTTAGCGATCCTAACGAATACTTTTCAAACATAAAAATCATAACGCATAAACGGAGGTTCTATGTCTACGCAAAATTCCTTATTTTCCGGCAGCATCGTAGCTTTAATTACACCGATGAATAGCCACGGCTGCATTGATTTTGATACTTTAGAAAAACTGGTTGAATATCATATCGACGCCGGCACTGATGCCATCGTCTCCGTTGGCACCACCGGCGAATCCGCAACGCTGAGTATTGAAGAAAACGTGAAAGTAATTGAAAAAACCGTAGAACTTGCCAAAGGCAGAATTCCGGTTATCGCCGGCACCGGTGCGAATGCTACCAGCGAAGCCATCATGATGACCAAACTATTGCGCGATAGCGGCGTGGCGGGTTGTCTTTCAGTCGTACCTTACTACAACAAACCAACCCAAGAAGGTATGTATCAACACTTCAAAGCAATCGCCGAATGTACCGACTTACCCCAAATTCTTTACAACGTACCTGGACGTACCGGCAGCGATATGAAACCGGAAACCGTGGCACGTTTGGCGAAAATTAAAAATATCATCGGTATTAAAGAAGCGACCGGCGACGTCAGCCGCATAACCGAAATTAAAAAATTAGCCGGCGACGATTTCATCGTATTAAGCGGCGATGACGCGACCGGTTTGGAAGCAATGAAGCTCGGCGCAGAAGGCGTAATTTCAGTTACCAATAATCTTGCAGCCAAAGACATGGCGGAGATCTGTCATTTAGCCCGCGCCGGCGAATTCAGTAAAGCGGAAGCCATTAATGCCCGTTTAATGGCGCTCCACCATGATTTATTTGTCGAATCCAACCCGATTCCGGTGAAATGGGCGGCTTATCGTCTAGGCCTCATCAAATCACCATTTCTACGCTTGCCGCTCACCGTATTAAGCGAAAGCGCACAACCGAAAGTCGAAGCAGCATTAAAAACTGCCGGCTTGCTTTGATTCCCTCAGAGTCGAATATTCGACTCTAAATTAATTAGAAAATTGACTGTCAAAGTGCAGTCATTTTTTATTTATTTAAAGGATTTCTCCATGAAAAAACTACTTTTAGGATTAGCGAGCATCCATTTATTATGCGCTTGCTCCGGCGATCCCGAAAAACAACAAAATGCCAATGACACCTATCAGAAATCAGATGCCTCCGTACCCAATTTTTCTCCATTGGCCAGCGGCGGCGTAAATTTGCCTAAAGCGGACAATACCTTCGAATTGCCACAAGTTGATATTAAAAAAAGCGCCACCATCGACATTCGCCCGCCGTCCGTTCCTCTGGCTATCATCAAAAATTCCCTAACCCAATTTGACGGCGAACGTGCACTTATCGTGTATTCAGAGGAGCAAACCTCTCTTTATAACCTCCAACAGATTCAACGTTTATTAAAAGAAGAAGGCATTGATTCCACGCTCAATGGCGCGATTTTGCTGACGGATTGGCATAGCACCGGACGCGCCGACGATAAAGCCGACACCGAAATTCGTTATCAAGTGGAGCAGGTATCCGTACGCGATAGCGGCGCGTTAGCGGTTTCAGTAGCACAAATGCGCCGCGACGGCATTTTATTTACGCCGGATATCACGGAAAAACAACGCTATACGGCCGATCGTTTGAATCGTTTCGTAGCGGCGCTGACCAACGCCTATAACAAGCAACAACAAGATTTGAGCAACGCCACCGTCGGCCCATTTCAATCTACTTTAATCACTGACAGCAACGGCAAAACTGCATTGAGCATGGAAGCAACCTTCGCGCAAGCTTGGCAAAAATTAAGTTATGCGTTACCAAAAATCGGCTTTGAAACCCAATCTGCTACGCCGGGACGCGGGCAGCGCGAACTTAAATATTCGCCATTAGATAATGAGGAATGGTTGCGTTTGGGCATAACCCGACCAGATTTAGAAAAAGGCACTTACTTTATGCAACTCTCCGCCGTTGGCAAACAAAGCGCACTGGTAATCAGCGATGAAAAAGAGCATGCGCTTACCGATGAAACCGCCCGAGCGATTTATCGCGCATTAAGCACTTTACTTGCACAATAAAAGCAGCGGCGGACAGAACCGACAGACGCCGGCGTTTATCGAAGATTTATTGAATCAAAGCATGATTTTGTGATTAAAAAATAGCACCGCATTGGAACGCTTCCAATGCGGTGCTATTTTGAATGTTCAACTAAACTATGGGGCAAAAAATACCATTAATCTTTTTTGTTTATAAAATAATCATGTCATCGCGATGAAGCGCCACGGCGCCGTATTCGTAGCCGAGAATCGCTTCGATATCTTGCGACTTTTTACCTTTGATTAACAGCAACGCATCACTGTTGTAACGCGGCATGCCAAGCGCAATGTCTTTGCCCGCCGGATTGCGGATTTTCACCACTTCGCCGCGCGAAAAGCGGCCTTCCACCGTAACGATACCGGCTGGCAGCAGCGATTTATTTTGCTCAAGCATGGCTTTTTCCGCGCCCTCATCAATCGTCAACACACCGGCGCATGGCGCGGCAAACAGCCATTGTTTGCGACTTTCCAGACGATCTGATTGGTGCGCGATAAACTTGGTTCCAATGCGGTGCTCGTGGGCAAGATCAAAAATCACATTCGGACGAGCGCCCGGAGCAATAATCGTTTCTACACCGGACCGTGTCGCCACATCTGCCGCGATAATTTTCGTCATCATGCCGCCCGTGCCAAGGTGGGTGCCACTGCCGCCCGCAATGGCGCGAATATGCTCGGTAATTTGCTCCACCACGGGAATGAGTTGCGCGTCGGGATTCTTACGCGGATCGCTATCAAACAGCCCTTGTTGATCCGTCAGCAAATAAAGCTGTTGGGCTTGCACTAGAATAGCCACCAAGGCGGATAAATTATCGTTGTCGCCCACTTTAATTTCTGCCGTCGCCACGGCGTCATTTTCGTTAATCACCGGAATAATTCGATTATCCAACAATGCGTGCAAGGTGTCGCGCGCATTCAAAAAACGTTCGCGATCTTCAATATCGGCGCGGGTCAACAAAATTTGTCCGATGTAAATATCATAAATCGCGAACAATTTTTCCCAAGCTTGAATCAACTGGCTTTGTCCCACCGCTGCGAGCAGTTGCTTGGAGGCGATGGTCGGCGGCAGTGACGGATGATTCAAGTAATGACGCCCGGCGGCAATCGCTCCGGAAGTGACGATCAGCACGCGATAACCTTGCTGATGCAGTTGCGCAATTTGGCGCACGATGTCCACCATGTGCGGCGCATTTAATTTCGGCGATCCTAAAGTTAAAGTGCTGGTGCCGAATTTCACTACAATCGTTTTTTTATTCATTTTTAGCTCGCTTATCGTTATTTTACCGGGTCGAAACGCCACATACGTTAGCATCAAAGCGGTTAAAAAGCATTAAAATTATGCGGCGCTGTGATATAGTGCGGACGCATTTTAAGGAGAAGTTTTATGACGTTTAGTTTAATCGTTGCCGCCACCTTAAACGGCGTGATCGGTAAAGATAATCAAATGCCTTGGCATCTGCCCGCCGACCTTGCTTGGTTCCGTCAAAACACGACCGGCAAACCGGTGATTATGGGGCGTAAAACCTTTGAAAGCATTGGCCGCCCGTTGCCGAAACGAATAAATATCGTGCTTTCCCGCAAGCCTTACGAATACGAAGGCGTAATTTGGAAGGAAAGCCTCGAAAGCGCACTGGAGGCGGTTAAAGAGTCAGAAGAAATTATGTTGATCGGCGGCGGCGAATTGTTCAAACAATATTTGCCGTATGCGGATAAATTGTATTTAACTCAAATCCAAGCGGACATCGACGGCGATACGTTTTTCCCTTTATTGAACTGGGACGAATGGGAAATTGAATTCGAACAATACCGCGAGAAAGACGAGCAGAATCCTTATGCTTGTCGTTTTTTAATTTTGCGGAAAAAGCTGAAAACAGACCGCAAAATTTAAAGCAAAAACATGGAACAACAACCTTTGATTTCAGCACCGCATTGAATTCGCGCCGGACGGCAAGATCGAATTTGCTGAATATCGGTTTAACATAAAAAACGGTATTTCAATAAGAAATACCGTTTTTCTTAATTTACTTCTTTTACCCGTAACTCTTTCGGAACTTCAAAGAACATATTTTCTTCCAAGCCTTGAAGCTCTTCCACGGTGGTGACGCCGAATTCTTTCAGTCGGGAAATAATAGATTGCACCAGTTCTTCCGGAGCGGATGCACCGGCTGTAATACCGATGGTTTGCACGCCATCAAACCAATCGGCGCGAATATCTGAAGGATCATCCAAAAGCTGTGATTTCACCCCCATCCGAGAAGCCAATTCCGCCAAACGATTAGAGTTAGACGAGTTTTTAGATCCTACCACAAGCACCAAATCCGATTGTTTCGCCAGTTCACGTACCGCTTCCTGACGGTTGGTGGTGGCATAGCAAATGTCGTTTTTATGCGGGCCTTGAATAGCGGGATATTTTTCTTTCAGGGCCGCGATGGTTTCCACCGTGTCGTCTAAGGACAGCGTGGTTTGCGTCATAAAAGTGAGTTCGTCATTTTCCTGCACCGGTAAGCGTGCAATATCTTCCACGCTTTCGATCAAATAAATGCCACCGTCGTCATTACTATATTGCCCCATGGTGCCTTCCACTTCGGGATGGCCTTTATGCCCAATTAAAATGGCTTTGGTGCCTTTGCGACTGGCACGCGCCACTTGCATGTGCACTTTGGTTACCAATGGGCAAGTGGCGTCGAAGACTTTCAGATTGCGTTCTTTCGCTTCCTGACGCACCGCTTGGGACACGCCGTGGGCGGAGAAAATCACAATGGCGCCGTCCGGTACTTCGCTTAATTCTTCCACAAAAATGGCACCGCGTTCACGCAAGCCGTTCACCACGAAACGGTTATGTACCACTTCATGCCGCACATAAATAGGCGCTCCGTGAATTTCCAGCGCCAGCTCCACGATGCTGATGGCACGATCCACGCCGGCACAGAAACCACGCGGATTAGCTAAAATTATCTTCATTTTTGACCGCTCTTCTGTTCGTCTTTTACTTTTTTCTTTTCGCTTTTGAACGCGTCTAACGCCAACAAACAGGCGCCGATACAAATGGCAATGTCCGCTACATTAAATACCGGATAATGATAAATATCCCAATAAAAATCCAAGAAATCCACCACAAAACCGTTATAAGCGCGATCGGCCATATTCGCCATCGCGCCACCGATAATCAATGCATAAGCCGCATTTTGGAGTTTTTGTGTTGCACGGTTTTTGGCTAAGAAATAAATCAACATACCGGAAATCCCCAACGCCAACAGGATAAAGAAATATTGCTGCCAACCGCTATGATCCGCCAAAAAGCTAAAGGCCGCACCATAGTTGCGTACGTAAGTCAAATTAAATACCGGCAGTACATTCACGCTTTCGTATAAATCGAATTTTTGCACCACAATATATTTAGTGAGCAAATCAAGCACAAAAGCCACTGCACTAAGCCAAAGAAAAGAAAGACCGGATTTATTTTTTGCCATAAGGATTCCTAAATAAAGAAAAGTGCGGTCAAAATTTGCAAGATGATGTCGCCGTTGCACAACGCTGAAATTACTCTCACAAAATAGCACCGCATTGGAGCCGTTTTCAATGCGGTGCTATTTGTTCAACATAAATCCATCTTTCAGTCGGATGGCTTTATATCTTTGCTACATCATATGCCTTTGCTGGTACCGAAAGTTAACCGTACTTTTGCATTTTAAAAGTAATGATTACGCAAAGTAACGGATTTCGCCGTTACCTGCCACATTTTCCACGCAACGCGGACAAAGGGTCGGATGTTGCGGGTTGACGCCGATTTTGTCGGAATAATGCCAGCAACGCGGGCATTTTTCGCCGTTGGAACGCGCAACGCTCACCGCAATGCCTTCCAATTCGCCCTCTGCTACATCAGCAGGTTTATCCGCCAACGGTTTAACTACTGCTTTGGAAGTAATCAGCACGAAACGGAGTTCATCGCCGAGTTTTTCCAATAACGCGCGATATTCATCGTTAGCATAGACGGTGACTTCCGCCTCCAAACCACCGCCGATCACTTTCTCATTACGGGCGATTTCCAGCACGCGGTTCACTTCGGAACGCACTTTAATCAGGGCTTGCCAGTAAGCGTCGTCTAATTTTTCACTTTCATCTAAGCCAAATAAGCCTTGGTAAAACTCTTCGGTAAACACGAATTCGGCGCGCGGCGTAGCGGTTTTCGGTAAGTAACCCCAAATTTCATCCGCGGTGAATGACAGAATTGGTGCCATCCAACGCACCAACGCTTCTGCAATATGCCATAAGGCGGTTTGGCAACTACGACGGGCAAGGCTGTCCGCTTTGGTGGTGTATTGACGGTCTTTGATAATATCAAGATAGAACGAGCCCATTTCCACCGAGCAGAAACGCATTAAGCGTTGCACCACGGCATGGAATTGATAGTTGTCGTAGGCGTCTTTAATTTCGTTTTGCGCCTCTAACGCACAAGCCACCGCCCAGCGATCCAAGCTAATCATGTCTTCCGCTTTCACTGCGTCGCGTTGTGGATCAAAGCCGTTTAAGTTTGCCAACAAGAAACGCGCCGTGTTACGGATACGACGGTAGCTGTCCGCCGCGCGTTTTAAGATTTCGTCAGACACCGTCATTTCGCCGGTGTAATCGGTGGACGCCACCCATAAACGTAAAATATCGCCGCCGAATTTATCCATGACTTCTTGCGGTGTCACGATGTTACCGATGGATTTAGACATTTTGCGCCCCTGACCGTCCACCGTGAAGCCGTGTGTTAATACTTGTTTATACGGCGCTTTTTTATCTGTGGCGGTGGAAAGCATGAGCGAAGACATAAACCAGCCGCGGTGTTGGTCGGAACCTTCCAAATACATATCGATGTCTTGACCATTAAATTCCGGACGATTCGCCACAACAGAAGAATAAGTGGAGCCGGAATCGAACCACACGTCCAACGTATCCGGCACTTTGCGGTAAGTTTCCGCATCTGCACCTAATAATTCTTTTTCGTCTAAATCCCACCATGCCTGAATGCCGGCTTTTTCTACGCGTTTTGCCACTTCCTCAAGCAATTCCAACGTGCGCGGGTGCAATTCTTCGGTTTCTTTGTGCACGAATAAAGTCATCGGCACGCCCCAAGTACGTTGACGGGAAATACACCAGTCAGGACGATTTTCCACCATTTTTTCAATGCGCGCTTGACCCCAGTCCGGAATCCAACGCACTTGTTTGATTTCACCCAAGGCTTGTCCGCGTAAACCTTGGGTTTCCATACCGATGAACCATTGTGGTGTGGCGCGGAAAATAATCGGCGTTTTATGACGCCAGCAGTGTGGATAACTGTGTTTAATCTTATCTAATTTCAACAAGTTCCCCGTTTCTTGTAATTTTTCGATGACCAACGGATTGGCCTCAAATACGCCTTTGCCTGCAAAGAACGGCGTACTGGAGATAAATTTACCATCATTTCCTACAAGACCTGCCATTGGCACATTATATTTTTGGCTCACAATAAAGTCGTCCAAACCGTGATCCGGTGCCGTATGCACCAAACCGGTACCGCCGTCAGTAGTGACATGATCGCCTAAAATTAAAGGCACGGTGAAATCATAAAACGGATGATGGAAACGCAATAATTCAAGATCCATACCTTTCGCCGAACCTAAAATTTCTATATTTTCAATGCTTGTTGCTTTTACGACAGATTCCACCAGTTCCGCGGCTAAAATCACACGTTCGTCACCCAGTTGAACAAGTTGATACTCTAATTCCGGATTAATTGAAATCGCGCGGTTAGACGGCATCGTCCAAGGAGTAGTAGTCCAAATAACCGCAGAAAGTTTGCCACTGCCTTTACCCACGGCGTTGAATTTACCTTCAATTTCCACTGCACTTTCCGCCGGGAAACGTACATAAATAGACGGAGACACGCGATCTTCATATTCCACTTCCGCTTCCGCCAAGGAAGAACCGCAATCCAAACACCAGTGCACCGGTTTGGAGCCTTTGTATAAATGGCCGTTAGCAATCACTTTACCAAGGGTGCGGATAATATTGGCTTCGGTATGGAAATTCATGGTCAAATACGGATTATCCCAGTCACCCAACACCCCAAGGCGCACAAAGTCTTTTTTCTGACCTTCCACCTGTTCCGCCGCATATTCACGGCATTTTTGACGGAATTCCGCCGCCGAAATTTTCTCGTTCGGTTTACCTACCAAGCCTTCTACTTTCAGTTCAATCGGCAAACCGTGGCAGTCCCAGCCCGGGATATAAGGAGAATCAAAACCCAGCGCGGTTTTGGATTTCACGATGATGTCTTTCAGAATTTTATTAACTGCATGACCGATATGAATGGTGCCGTTGGCATAAGGAGGGCCGTCGTGCAAGATAAAAGATTTCTTACCTTTGCTTGCCTGACGAATTTTTTGGTAAAGATCTTTTTCATACCAATTTTTCAACATCACAGGCTCGCGTTTGGCTAAATCGCCACGCATCGGAAAGCCCGTTTCGGGTAGGTTTAGGGTATTTTTATAATCAGTCATGTTCTATTCCAGTGTTGTGTAAAAATTAAAATTTGTTTTAAGCCACTTGTTGCGGACTGTGCGTCACATCGCCCCGCCCTGCCAGTAATCCGTCAATGGAAATATCTTCATCCAACGCGTCCCAATGAATACCGCGACGACTGAGCTCATAATTTTCCAGCTCCGCTTTTGTCGCTCGTAACAATTTTGGAAACCAAACTAAAGGAATACCTAAAATACGCGCATCATCCAGCTCAACCCACATTATGTTTTCATCGAAACGTACATGTTTAGCCGAAGTAGTCATACCAAGCCTCCTTAAATTGTGGTTGATTGCTTTCAATAATTGAAAAAATTTCTCTCAATTCTTTAGAATTAAAGCCATCATTTCGTGCTAGGAAAATTTCCGGTTCCAACCAAAATTTTGCTTCCGATTCGGCGTTTCGAATGTGAATATGCGCGGGTTCTAAGGGATTACCTTCATTAGAGTAAAAAAAGAAAATATAACCTTTAAAACGTAAAATCACCGGCATTATTCAACTCCCTCAAGAAACGTTTTTGCCGTTTCCACATCCTGTGCGATCTGTTTTTTTAAATCCTCAAAGGAGGGAAATTTCATTTCGTT
The DNA here is from genome assembly GCF_041734645.1 of Aggregatibacter sp. HMT-949. NCBI lineage: Bacteria > Pseudomonadati > Pseudomonadota > Gammaproteobacteria > Pasteurellales > Pasteurellaceae > Aggregatibacter > Aggregatibacter sp. HMT-949. The sequence continues at coordinate 1,628,448 of NZ_CP162010.1, forward strand.
GCGGATTTTGTGGCAGAGTTCCACTTCCAACCATTGTCCGTAAAGATCGCCTTGAAAATCAAATAAATGCGCTTCTAATAATTGATTCATGCCGTTGATGGTCGGGCGTGTGCCGATGTTTGCCACACCGTTAAAAAGCGCGCCGGATTTTAACCGAACCTTTACTGCGTAAACCCCTTTCACCGGATTTACCTGACGGTGCAAACGGATATTAGCGGTGGGGAATCCAATGGTGCGACCCAGTTCGTTGCCGTGAATCACGCGCCCTAAAATGCGATATGGGCGTCCGAGCAATTTTTTCGCCAACGCTAAATCGTTCTTCGCCAAGGCTTCACGGATGGCGGTACTACTGATACGTAGTTCGTTCAGGCAAAAGCTGTGGCTATCTTCCACGGTAAAACCGAATTTTTCACCCGCTTGTTGCAACATGGCAAAATTGCCCAAGCGTTTGGCGCCAAATTTGAAATCGTCGCCGATACTTAAAAATTTCACGTTTAATTTGCGCACCAGCCAATCTTCAATAAATTGCTGTGCGGGCAAGGCGGCAAAAGAGCGGTCGAATTTCGCCACGATCACAATATCCACGCCTGCCTGTTCAAAGTAAAACAATTTATCGCGCAAATGCATTAAACGCGCCGGCGCGTTTTCGGTAGAAAAATATTCGCGCGGCTGCGGTTCAAACAGCATCACCACCATGGGCAAATGCAATTCATCGGCTTTCGCCCGCAAATGGCGCAAAATTGCTTGATGCCCTAAATGCACGCCGTCAAAATTGCCAATAGTCAATGCACTGCCTTGTAAAATCAGGCTTGCATTCGGTAGCCCTCGAATTAATTGCATGACCTCATCCGCGAATAAAAGAATTTCGGCATTATAGCGGTAAGCGAGCGGTTTGTCAGGTGTTCGTCGCGAAAAAGCAGATTGCCATACTAATCTAAAGATAATGTTAATCATGCTGCAAAAATGCACGCCAAACGGCCGCAAAGCGCGAGCGTATTTCCATTGTGTCCTCTCAAAATAGCACCGCATTGAAATCGCTTCCAATGCGGTGGTATTTTGAAGGTTCGGCCGATATCATCACAATCTCAACATTCTTTCGGCTTCTTTTGCTCGAACTAAGAATTGCTTACGTTCCGCCGTACTCATGCCGCTGCTGGTTCCGGGTAACTTCACGGAAAGTGGGTTTACCGGGCGTCCGTTGATGTGAAATTCATAATGTAAATGCGGCCCCGTCGAAATTCCGGTATTTCCGGAAAGCGCGATACGTTCGCCTTTTTTCACCGTTTGTCCGGCGCGCACTAAAGAGCGGCTTAAATGCATATACACAGTTTGATATTCACGCCCGTGACGTAAGACGATATAACGACCCGCGCCACCGCCTTGATAAGCCACTTTTTCTACCAAAGCGTCCGCCGGCGCGATAATTGGCGTGCCTTGTGGCACCGAAAAATCCACGCCCTTATGCGGACGAACCCGCCCCGTCACCGGATGACGACGATTTGGATTAAAAGGAGAAGAAACCCGCGCCTGACGTTGTAACGGATAGCGTGCAAAACCTTTGCCTAAAGTTTCGCCTTGTTGGTTGTAATAACGGCCATTTGTCGCTTGAACGGCATAATAACTTTTGCCTTCGGCCACGATGTGAATCGCTTCCACGTTGCCTTGACCGGTGAGTTTATCGCTTAAGTATTCACGCGAAACCAATACGGAAAACCGACTGCCTTCTTTAAGTTTTTGTAGGCTGATTTGCCATTGCAATGCGCTGCTCAATTGAGCGATCTGGCGCCCGTCCAAACCTAAGGCGCGCAAACCGGCTGCCAAAGAACCGTTTACTTGGCCTTTCAACACTTCTTTTTTCCAAACGCTTTGTTTTTCTAAAATCTGACGTTTAAATTTGCCTTCTTCCGTCCGTTCATAAATGCGTTCTTCTTTTTCCGAAACGAGCCAGTTTAAATATTCCAACTGCTCACTTTTATCCAAAATCCAATAAAATTGCTGACCTGCTTTCAAACTCTGCAGTTCGGGATAGGAAGCGATAAGTTGTTTCGCCGTATCGTCTTCTAAACCGGAAAGCTCTAACACATCTTTTAACGTGTCGCCTTGCGCAACGGTGTAGCTGAATTGATCAGTAATACGCAGCGCTTGATCTGCCGCGTCTAATAAACCGCTTAAGGCGTCTTGGGCATTTTGCGGAAGCGCGTCGAGTTCATCGAATTGTGGCTTGACTTCTTCCGCTTCGTCATCTTGCGCTTGCAATTCATCGTCGTAAGAGGTGGCGTCATCCTTTTGCGGAGCATTCGTCGGCGGAGTATTTTGTGTCGTTTTGTCGGTTTCTTCGGGATGGAGAGATTGATATTGCGTGTCGTCGATCATTTCCGGTGCAAGCTCGCTTTGCACGCTCGCGTCGGATTGCGCGCGGTCTTTCAGTCCCAACATCGCACCGCTAAAAATAAGCGCCAATGCGACAAAAAAAATCGCCGCTTTAATGCGGGATTTTCGTTTTCGTCTGTCGCGGGCTAATTTAACGTGTTGCAAAACGGGTACCTGATAAAAATAAGACGTCTGTCAGACTGCCAATCGTAAAAGAGGTTCATTTTACATGAAAACGATGCAAAACGGAGGCAAAATTTGCCGTATCGAAACGGAACGCCTTGAGAAAAAAAGCAAAATACGCTAATGTTACGCGCTAAATTTTACACAGGCGACATTATGCAAATTCGTTCCGTGCAACGCGATCCACTTTCTCCATTAATTGAACTCAAAAATATCAATGTGGCGTTCGAACAAAAAACCGCGTTACAAAATATCAATTTAAACATTTACCCCAATTCCATCATTACCATCGTAGGCCCGAACGGCGGCGGCAAATCCACTTTGCTGAAAATCCTATTAAAATTGCAAAAGCCGACATCCGGCGAAGTGATTTATCACAAAAACGTACGCATCGGCTACGTACCGCAGAAAATTCATTTAGATCACAGTTTACCGCTCACTGTAGAACGTTTTCTCGCCTTAAAAAAAGGCGTCACGGCCGGTGAAATCAGCACCGCATTGGAGCAGCTTTCCGTCGCGCATTTGCGTAATAACAATATGCAACGCTTGTCGGGCGGAGAAATGCAGCGCGTGTTATTGGCGCGTGCCATTTTGAATAAACCCAATTTGTTGGTGCTAGATGAACCGACTCAAGGCGTGGATATCAGCGGCCAGGCGGAGCTTTATCAACTGATTCAGCGAACCCAACAACAACTTAATTGCGCGGTATTAATGGTGTCGCACGATTTACATATCGTGATGGCCGACAGTAAAGAAGTGTTGTGCATAAACCAACACATTTGCTGCGCCGGCACGCCGGAAACCTTATCGAACGATCCGACCTTTATGCGCTTATGGGGCGACCAACTCTCACAAAATGTCGGCTTTTATACGCATCATCATAATCATCATCACGATTTACACGGCGACGTATGCGCTTGCAACGCTTCTACCGAACGTGGTCGGCATTAAGGAACGCCTATGTTTGAAATTCTTTTTCCGGCCTTGTTAAGCGGCATTTTGCTTTCACTCATCACCGCACCGCTTGGTGCGTTTGTGGTGTGGCGCAAAATGGCCTATTTCGGCGATACGCTATCGCACTCCGCCTTACTTGGCGTAGCATTGGGCATTTTCTTACAAGTGAATCCTTACTTGGCAATTGTCATGCTCACGCTACTTCTTGCCGTCGCCATGGTATGGCTGGAAAGCAACACACAATTTTCCGTCGATACTTTACTCGGCATTATTGCCCACAGCTGTTTGTCGCTCGGCGTAGTCACCGTCGGTTTGCTGAAAAACGTGCGAGTGGATTTAATGGGTTATTTGTTCGGCGATTTATTGGCGATCAATTACACGGATTTAATTTACATTAGCATCGGCGTGGTTACGGTATTAGCCGTGCTCATTTATTTTTGGCAACCGTTGCTTTCCGCAACGGTTTCGCCGGAACTTGCCCAAGTGGAAGGCGTTAACATCAAAAAGATGCGTTTTATTTTGATGATTTTGACCGCCTTGACCATCGCGTTAAGTATGAAATTCGTTGGCGCGCTGATTATCACCTCCTTACTGATTATCCCTGCCGCTGCCGCGCGACGCTTTGCCCGAACACCCGAATCGATGGTTTTCAATGCGGTGCTCATAAGCATGTTCGCCGTCATCGGCGGTTTATTGCTGTCGGCATTTTACGACACGGCGGCCGGCCCTTCCGTGGTGATTTGTTGCGCATTTTTATTCGCGCTTTCTTTATTCAAAAAAGAACCTTTGTAAGCGCCGCCAACCAGTGAAAAGCATTTGCGCCGCCTCTGAATTCTTGATAAAGTGCGGCCAATTTTTTACGGTATTATTTAGGACAAAAAAATGAACCAGGAATATTTAGATTTTGAACTGCCGATTGCGGAATTAGAGGCAAAAATCGAAGCCCTACGCGCGGCATCCGACGATAAAGTCGATCTCAGTGACGAAATTAAACGCTTACAAAAGAAAAGCGACGAATTGACCCAAAAAACCTTCGCTAATCTGGATGCTTGGCAGGTTTCCCGCATGGCGCGCCATCCGCATCGTCCATACACATTAGATTATATTGAGCATATTTTCACCGAGTTTGAAGAACTCGCCGGCGATCGCGCGTTTGCCGACGATAAAGCGATTGTAGGCGGTTTGGCGCGTTTGGACGGGCGTCCGGTAATGGTAATTGGGCACCAAAAAGGTCGTACCGTGAAAGACAAGGTGAAACGTAACTTCGGTATGCCGGCGCCGGAAGGTTACCGTAAAGCGCTGCGTTTAATGGAAATGGCGGAACGCTTTAAATTACCGATTATCACCTTCATCGACACGCCGGGCGCTTATCCGGGCATCGGTGCGGAAGAACGCGGTCAGGCGGAAGCAATTGCTCGCAACTTGCGCGAAATGGCGCAGTTAACGGTGCCGGTGATTTGTACCGTCATCGGCGAAGGCGGTTCCGGCGGCGCGTTAGCTATCGGTGTGGGCGACAAAGTTAATATGTTGCAATATTCCACTTACTCGGTAATCTCGCCGGAAGGTTGCGCATCCATTCTCTGGAAAAGTGCGGAAAAAGCCTCGACTGCCGCAGAAGTAATGGGTTTGACCGCCGCGCGTTTAAAAGAATTAGGGTTAATCGACAATATCGTGCAAGAGCCATTAGGTGGAGCTCATCGTGATTACGCAACGATGGCAGCGAATCTTAAACAACGCTTAAGAAAAGATCTCGCCGAACTCGACAAACTGGATCAAGAAACATTGTTACGCCGACGTTACGATCGCTTAATGTCTTACGGCTACTGTTAAAGCCATTAAAAAAAGAGCGGTTATGTCAGCCGCTCTTTTTTGATCCTTAAAGAAAAGCTTCAAAAAGAGACGAACATGAAAAACGTACTTTCCATTCAATCCCATGTGGTGTACGGCTTTGCCGGCAATAAATCAGCCACTTTCCCGATGCAGTTGCTTGGCATCGATGTATGGGCGCTCAACACCGTACAATTTTCCAACCATACCCAATACGGCAAATGGACGGGCATGGTGATCCCGCAAGAACAAATCCGTGAAGTGATTAGCGGCTTGGATGACATCGAAAAACTACAACAATGCGATGCGCTGCTTTCCGGCTATTTAGGCTCGGCTGAACAGGTTGATCAAATTCTTTACGCCTTGCAACAAATCAAAAAACGTAACCCTAACGTTCTTTATTTGTGCGATCCGGTGATGCCGAATGCAGAAAAAGTCTGCGTTGTGGCGAACGGCGTACGCGAAGCTTTAATTGAAAAAGCGATTCCCGTCGCAGATATTATGACGCCAAACTTAAGCGAATTGCGCGAACTGAGCGATTTCCCTATCAATAGCTTTGACGACGTCTTGCAAGCGGTGCGCGCGTTGCTTGCCAAAGGGGTAAAAAAAGTGTTAGTGAAACACTTGGGCAAAGTGGGCAAAATTAACGATCCCGACACCTTTGAAATCATTATGGCGACACCGCAAGGCATATGGCACTTAAGCCGGCCACTTTATCGGTTTGATTTCGAACCCGTGGGCGTGGGCGATTTGATTGCCGGAACTTTCTTGGCAAATTTACTTAACGGCAAATCCGATGTTGAAGCCTTTGAAGCCATGAATAACGAAGTGACCGGCGTGATGAAAACCACCTTTGATCTCAACTCCTATGAATTGCAAACCATTGCCGCACGTTTTGAGATCTTAAATCCGAGCAGCAACTACAAAGCCGAAAAAATCGCCTGATGGATCTGTTTTCCGCTTTTACACGCCAAATTGAACAAACCGCCGTACGACAAGTACTCATTGCTTTCAGCGGCGGTTTGGATTCCACCGCGTTAGTTTCGCTTTTTCAAAAACTGCGTGAAAAATGCGCGCATTTCAACTCCAATCTAACCTTACGCGCCATTCATATTCATCACGGACTCAGCGCCAATGCGGATCATTGGGCGGCACATTGCCTAAATATATGCGAGCAACTCAAAATTCCATTAATCATCGAACGCGTGCAAGTGGACGGTCGAAACGGCATCGAGGCCGCAGCGCGCGAAGCGCGTTACCGGGCGATTCGTCGCCATATTCGGCCTAATGAAGTCTTAGCGACGGCGCATCATTTGAATGACCAAACGGAAACCTTTTTTCTCGCGCTCAAACGCGGCAGCGGCTTGCGGGGACTGGCTTCAATGCGGTGCTCAAACGAACTGTTGGGAATGCCGATTTTCCGCCCATTACTTAATTTTAGTCGCGAGCAATTGGAAGGTTATGTCCGTGCGGAAAAACTGGCTTGGATTCACGACGAAAGCAATGACGACGAGCGCTACGAGCGCAATTTTCTGCGTCATCGAATTTTGCCCGAACTACGCGAGCGCTGGCGCCATTTTGACGAATCGGTGGCGCGTTCGGCGCAGCATTGCTTTGAACAGCAACAACTTATTGATGAATTACTACAAGAAACCTTCGCGCAACATTGCCAAACGCCGACAGAGTTTCAACTGTTTGATTTTGCCCGATATTCACCCGCCAAACAGGCGGCGCTGTTACGTAAATGGCTGGCGATAAATGGTTGCGAAATGCCGAGTAAATATCGGTTGGAGCAATTGATTCAAGATGTTATTTGTGCCAAAGAAGACGCCAACCCCGCATTTCGGCTTAATGAGAAAGTGCTCCGCAGATACCAATCTTGTTTATATCTTACGAGCGACTTCCTCGATCTTGACGGAATCTGTCTTGAATTGAATGATTCCGTGCTTGTTCTACCCGATAATCTTGGGGAACTTGATTTAACTTGTACGACGGAAAAATTCATATTCCGCTGGCAACGATATTCCATTGAATTACCGCCGACAAATTTGCCGATTTTCGTTCGTTTTGGTTATCACGGTAAAGTGAAACGTCACCCGAACCGTCCATGCGAAACCATCAAAAAAATCTGGCAAGAACTTGCTGTGCCGCCTTGGCAACGAACACGAATTCCGCTGATTTTTTACGGCGACGAACTGCAAAGCGCACTCGGTTTTTTCCGTGTTTTCAAGCCGGCAAAAAATTAAAGAAGCATAAGTTGGAGTCGCAAAATAGCACCGCATTGGAAGCCGCTTCAATGCGGTGCTATTTTGTGAGGTCAATTCAGGCTTGGGCAACAGCTACATAATTTTGCGTTAATTTGATAGAATGCCCGTGTTTTCATTTCTCACTAAGGAAAGTCAATGTTTGATTCTCTTGTCGTGCAATTCGTGGTGCTTTGGGCGGTCATCGACCCAATCGGTTCGATTCCTGTTTATCTTTCCAAAACCATCGGATTTTCCCTTGAAGAACGCCGCAAAATCGCACGCAATGCAGTAGTCATTTCCGCCGGCATTCTGCTTTTCTTTTTAATCGGTGGCCAAGTACTGTTCGAAGCCATGCAAGTGCCGCTTCCTGCCTTCCAAATCGCCGGTGGTTTGGTACTTTTCTTATTTGCCTTAAGCATGATTTTTGGTGAAAGCAAACCGGAACAAGAAATGAAAATGAAGGCAAATATTACCGAAATCGCGGTCTATCCGATGGCTGTACCGTCGATTGCCTCTCCCGGCGCAATGATGGCTATCGTGTTACTGACGGACAACCATCGCTTTAACTTCACCGAACAATTTATCACAGCGGGAATAATGCTGACGGTGTTGTTAATTACCTATATTTTACTGCTTGCTGCAAACCGTATTCAGCACTTTATCGGTAACTCCGGAGCAGCCATTATTAGCCGTGTGATGGGGTTAATTTTGGCAACGGTAGCGGTGAATAATGTGCTAATCGGGCTGAGAGACTTTTTTACTCATGTAGCATAAAAGACTATGTCAGTCTTCGGTAGACACATTTGTTACACGATCGAAATAGCACCGCATTCATATCCCATAATCAATAAGTTCATCAAGCCTCAAACAAATTTAGTAATAAAAAAATCTGCATCCTACTTAATCGAAAACAGTTCGATCTTTCGGATGCAGATTTAAATAAGCGTTATTTGTTATGAAATTATTCGCCCAAACGCTCTTTAATACGAGCCGCTTTACCGGAAAGTGCACGTAAGTAGTAAAGTTTCGCTTTACGTACCGCACCTTTACGTTTCACCACGATGCTATCAACTGCCGGAGAGTGAGTTTGGAATACACGTTCAACGCCAACACCGTTGGAGATTTTGCGTACGGTAAATGCAGAATGCAAGCCACGGTTACGAATTGCAATAACCACGCCTTCGAACGCTTGCAAACGACGTTTGCTACCTTCAACAACCCATACTTTCACTTCTAAAGTGTCGCCCGGGCGGAAGCTAGGTACGTTTTGTTTTAACTGTTCTTGTTCAAGTTGTTTAATGATGTTAGACATTTTTGATCCTTTTTGATCCTAGAGTTAACTGAGTTTACTGTTATATTCGGCTTGCACCTGTTTTAACAGCTTACGTTGTTCGTCAGTCAGAGCTAGGCCTTCCAGTAGCTCAGGGCGTCGTAACCATGTTCTCAATAACGATTGCTTTAATCGCCATTTGCGAATTTCCTCATGGTGTCCCGACATCAGCACGGGCGGCACGGTTAATCCGTCAAGCACTTCGGGGCGCGTATAATGCGGACAATCAAGTAATCCATCAGCAAACGAATCTTCCTCAGCGGAAGCCTGTTTACCGAGCACACCGGGAATAAATCGGGCAACTGCGTCAATTAACGTCATTGCCGGCAATTCACCGCCGGTTAATACATAATCGCCTACCGACCATTCTTCATCGACTACGGTTTCAATCAACCGTTCATCAATGCCTTCATAGCGGCCGCATAACAAAATCAATTTCTGATTCTGTGCTAATTCTTCTACACCTGGTTGGTCAAGTTTACGACCTTGTGGCGAGAGATAAATCACTTTTGCACCTTCGCCTGCTACTGCTTTTGCTGAATCGATCGCATCCTTTAATGGTTGCACCATCATCAGCATTCCCGGACCTCCGCCATAAGGACGGTCATCTACAGTTTTATGCTTATCGTGCGTAAAATCTCTTGGATTCCAGCACCGCACTTGTAACAGGTTTTGCTTAACAGCCCTGCCGGTTACTCCGTATTCCGTAATTGCTTTAAACATTTCAGGGAACAGACTTATTACCCCAATCCACATAATTTAGCCTTAAGTTTTGAGCCTTATGTTAATGTTACCGCAAAGCGCTACGGCATACCTGAGATTAGAAACCAGCGTCCCAATCCACTGTAATCGTCTTAGTGGCGGGATCGACTCTTTTAACTACTTGTTCATACAAAAACGGTATTAACCGTTCCTGTTTTCCGAAAGCATCTTTCAGGTTGGCTTTCACCACCAACACATCATTGGAACCGGTTTCCATCATTTCAGTCACGGTTCCCATGGCATAACCTTCCAGATTGACTACCGAGCAACCAATTAAATCGTGCCAGTAATAATCACCTTCTTCCAAAGTTGGAAATACCGATAAATCAACGCCGATTTCCACGTTTGCCAGAATTTGCGCCGCTTCTCGATCATCCACGCCTTTTAATTTCACAACCAGTTCGTGATTATGATGACGCCAGTTTTCCAACTCAGTCGGTTGCCATTGCCCTTTGATTTTCAAAAACCAAGGTTGATATTCAAAGATACTTTCAGCTTGTTCTGTGGATGAATAAATGCGTAACCAACCGCGAATGCCATAAGTCGAGCCTAATTTGCCGACGGTTTCGATTCTTTGTTGTTGCATCTTCATCACCTCTTAAAAGTAAAATTAAGCGGCTTTTTGCACTTCTTTTACTAAACTCGCAACGCGATCGGACAATGAAGCACCTTGACCAACCCAGTGGTTAACTCGGTCTAAATCGATACGAACACGTTCTGCTTTACCTTGTGCGATTGGATTGAAAAAACCGATACGCTCAATGAAACGACCATCACGCGGTGAACGGCTGTCAGCAACAACGATTTGGTAAAATGGGCGTTTTTTAGCTCCGCCACGAGATAAACGAATGGTTACCATAACCTTCCTCTAATAATTTGATTACAAAAAGAAAACCCTCAAATATCGAAAGTTAAATGAGAGTTAAACTTACTTTTTTCTCTGTATATATAGACAAAAAGCGCGAAAATTCTACACCTTTTGAACAAAAAGGCAAGTTAAAACCGATTTTTAGAAAGATAAAAGACAAAATAAAAACAGCCTTACTCTAAAAAATAAGGCCGTTTTGACAAATTTTTTAACGATCAGTAAACACCTTGTGCCAACATCGCATCAGCCACTTTTACGAAGCCGGCAATATTCGCACCGACCACATAATTAATATTCACTTGCTCCGCAACACTACCGTATTTTTTACAGTTTGCATGAATATCCAACATAATGCGGTGTAATTGCGCATCTACTTCTTCAGCGGTCCAATATAAACGTTGCGAACTTTGTGCCATTTCCAAGCCGGAAGTCGCCACACCGCCCGCATTCGCCGCTTTGCCCGGCCCGAATAATACGCCGGCCTCTAAAAATGCGTCGGTCGCCTCAATCGACGTTGGCATATTCGCACCTTCGGCCACTAACTTCACACCATTGGCAATTAATGTTCGTGCATCGTCAATTTCCAACTCATTTTGAGTTGCGCAAGGAAGGGCGATATCCGCTTTCACTTCCCACGGACGTTTGCCGACAAAATATTGAAGTCCGAATTGTTCCGCGTAATCTTTTACACGACCACGTTTTACATTTTTGATTTCTAATAATGTCGCTAATTTTTCAGTTGTAAAGCCTTCCGGATCGTACACATAACCGGCAGAGTCAGAACAAGTCACCACTTTCGCGCCTAATTGAAGGGCTTTTTCAATGGCGTATTGCGCCACATTGCCGGAACCGGAAACGGAAACGGTTTTGCCGGAAAAGCTGTCGCCTTTTTCCGCTAACATTGCTTGCGCGAAGTACACTAAGCCATAACCGGTTGCTTCCGGACGAATTAAACTGCCGCCAAAAGAAAGACCGCGGCCGGTAAATACGCAAGCGGCTTGGTTAGACAATTTTTTCATATAGCCCGCAAGATACCCCACTTCACGGCTACCGACACCGATATCGCCTGCCGGCACATCGGTATCCGGACCGATATGACGATAAAGTTCCGCCATCAAGGCTTGACAAAAACGCATAACCTCCGCATCTGATTTACCTTTCGGATCAAAATCTGAACCACCTTTAGCACCGCCCATCGGCAAGGTAGTCAGCGCATTTTTGAAAATCTGTTCAAACCCTAAGAATTTTAAGATGGATAAATTCACCGACGGGTGGAAACGCATACCGCCTTTGAATGGACCGATAGCACTGTTAAATTGCACGCGAAACGCTCGGTTTACTTGAATTTGCCCGTTATCGTCGGTCCATGCCACTCGAAACTGAATGGCACGTTCGGGTTCGACCAAACGCTCCAACAAGGCTTCAGAGCGATATTTTGGATTTTTCTCCAAGAATGGCCAGATTGAAGTGAACACTTCACGCACGGCTTGTAAAAACTCGGGCTGGTGAGCGTCACGTTGAGCGATTTTAGTTAAAAATGCGTCTAAGGATGCGACTGTTGACATAATGTGTTTCCTCTTAGTTTCGTTGATGTTGTGTGTTTGTTTTTATTGTGAAGCACCGTCTGTAAACGGAGTGGAAACAATATGCAACGCTCAAATTAAGATTACAACGGTTTTATTATCTAAGAATTAAAGAAATAAGAAAAAACGAGGAAATATTTAATATTTCCTCGTTTTTAATATATAAAATCTAATTTCGATAACTAAGAAGGGAAATTACGCCTTATTTTTATTTTCCAAATAAAGCCATTCGGCCACTTGTTTGGCAAAGTAGGTCAAAATACCGTCGGCGCCCGCGCGTTTAAAACATAAAAGCGATTCCATAATACATTCTTTTTCCTTCAGCCAACCGTTCTGAATAGCCGCCATATGCATGGCGTATTCGCCTGAGACTTGATAAGCGAAAGTCGGCACGCCGAAATATTGTTTCACACGATACACCATATCCAAATATGGCATACCGGGCTTCACCATCACCATATCCGCCCCCTCTTGCAAATCAAGTGCTACTTCTTGCAAGCCTTCATCACCGTTTGCCGGATCAAGCTGATACGTTTTTTTATCACCGCCTTTCAAATTACCGGAAGAACCGACCGCATCGCGGAACGGACCGTAATAATTCGACGCATATTTCGCCGAATACGCCATAATTTGCGTATTAATAAAACCGTTTTCTTCCAAAGCCTGACGAATACGCCCGATACGCCCATCCATCATATCGCTCGGTGCCACAATATCTGCGCCGGCTTGCGCATGGGACAGCGCTTGCTTCACTAAAATCTCCGAAGTAACGTCGTTTAATACATAGTTTTCTTCGTCGACAATACCGTCTTGACCGTGAATAGTATAAGGGTCTAACGCAATATCGGTGAGTACGCCAAGTTCGGGATAGGCCGATTTTAACGCACGCACCGCGCGTTGCACCAAACCGTTTGGGTTGTAGGCTTCTTCCGCCATTAAGGATTTTTTGCTTTGTTCAACCACCGGAAATAACGCAATAACCGGCACACCATATTTCACCAAAAGTCCCGCTTCAATCAATAATTGATCGATCGTCAAACGTTCTACTCCCGGCATGGAAGGTACCGGCTCCCGATAATTCTCACCTTCTAAAATAAACACCGGATAAATTAAATCGTCCGCCGTAAGTTTATTTTCCGCGACTAAACGACGGCTGAAGTCATGTTTACGCAAACGGCGCAAGCGACGTACCGGAAATCCGGTAAAAATTTGTTGAGTCATATCGTTATCCTTTATCTATCTCAATATTTAGCAATTTCTGTATGTTGAAGTAGCGAAACAGCACCGCATTGAAATGCGCCCAAACCGATAACGAGAAAGGGGCGGCGCCCTAATCGGTTGATTGTTTACTATTCCGGCTTGTTGTCACCTTCAGAAGATTCGGCCGCCGGCACTTCTGCTTCATCCTCTTTAGGTTGATAAAACCGCGCGACAAGCAAACCTAGCTCAAATAACAAGCACATTGGTACGGCGAGTAAGGTTTGTGAAAAAACGTCAGGTGGAGTCAAAATCATCCCTATAAAAAATGCGGCGACAATAATGTAAGGACGTTTTTCGGAAAGGGATTTCACCGTTGTGACGCCCGTCCAACAAAGCAAAATAATAGCAATTGGCACTTCAAAACAGACGCCGAAAGCAAGAAATAAGGCCAAGGCAAAATCTAAATAACTACTGATATCCGTCGCAATCGCCACGCCTTCCGGCGCAGTTTGAGTAAAAAACCCGAATACGAACGGAAACACTACGTAATAAGCGAAGGCGACGCCGCAATAAAACAGAATCGTACTGGAAAACAGCAACGGATAAATCATGCGTTTTTCGTGCTGATATAATGCCGGCGCTACAAACCCCCAAATTTGATAAAGCAAATAAGGCACGGAAATAAACACCGCTACGATAGCCGTGAGTTTAATCGGTGTAAAAAACGGCGTTTGAATATTCGTTGCAATCATGGTCGCGCCTTTCGGCATTACCGTCATCAGCGGCGCGGCAACAAAATGATAAATATCGTTAGAAAAATACACCAAGGCGACAAACACCAACAGTACGCAAATCACGCAGCGTAACAGACGATTTCTTAACTCGACAAGGTGGCTAATAAGAGGTTGGGATTCATCCACGGTACTCATAAACACTCGCTATGATTGGGATTCTTTCGATTGCGGCTTAGGCGCCAGCGCTACTTCTGTTTCATCCGGCGGATAATAATCGGACAAACGCTCGGTGAGTTCTGCCTGTTCATGGGCTTCCAATGCGGTGAGATCTGAGGCTTCCGTCCCTTTTTCAACCGATTTTGGTTGCGTTTGTATGCTTTCACATTCCGCCAAATTCGCAGAACTAGCAGCATTTTCGGCCGTGCTTTTAATTTCTTTAATCTGCTCTTCTACCGTGGTACCGGCTTCAGCTGCCTTTGCTTCCAATTCCGCACGCATTTTGTCTGCTTGTGCTTTTAACTCTTCCACGGTTTTGTTCAATTCAGGTGAAAGGGTCTGCAAATTTAACGCTTCCGCTTTTTTAATGCTGTCCTGCAATTCTTGCAGTTTCAATTCTTGTTTTAGTTCGTTTTGCACATTTGCCGCTAAACCACGAATGGTTTTCACCCAGCCCATTACGGTACGAATGGCTATCGGCAAACGTTTCGGCCCTAGCACGACCAAGCCCACCAGCATTAATAAAACCAGTTCGGAAAAACCAATATCAAACACGGATTAAGCCTGTTCTTTCTCTTTAGCGGTGGTCTCGGTTTTGGCGGTATTCGCGGCGCCATCGTTAATGGACTTAAATTCTGCATCTTTAACTTGAGATTCGTCATCTTTCATTGCTTTTTTGAAGCCTTTTACTGCAGCGCCCAAATCAGAACCGGCATTTCTCAATTTTTTTGTACCGAAAACCAATAAAATCACCACTAATAAAATAATCATTTGCGCCGGGGATAAACCAAACATAATAAACTCCGTTCTATAAAAAATGGAAAAATTTGGCGCTGAATATACTCTTTTTGGCTTCGTTGAACAATACTAAGAGGCGATTATTTTCCGTACTTAAACAAAAACCGCGATGATTTCCATCCAGAAATTTAAGAGTTGGAAGAACGGCAAAAATTGCTATAATCACGCCTCATTTTTTATGAGGAAAACAAATATGAACGCCATTTCTTACTGGCAACGCCTGAAAGTTGCGTTTCAATATGCGATGCCGCAGCTTTATTTAACTCGCCTTGCCGGCTGGTTCGCTAAACAACAGTGGGGCGCTGTGACGCATTTTGCAATTAAAGTCTTTGCGAAAAAATACAATATTGATATGAGCATTGCGCAAAAAGAACAATTCAGCGATTACGCCAGCTTCAACGAATTTTTTATTCGCCCGTTGAAACAAAGTGCCCGTCCAATCAACCAAAATAGCACCGCATTGAGCCTACCTGCCGACGGTCGCGTCAGTCAATGCGGTGCTATTGACGACAATCGTTTATTGCAAGCCAAAGGCCATTTTTTCCGCTTGGAAGATTTATTGGCGGAAGATAAAGAATTAACGGAAGCGTTTAAAAACGGCGAATTTATCACCACTTATCTTTCGCCGCGCGATTATCATCGCGTACATATGCCGTGCGACGGCACATTGCGCAAAATGATTTACGTGCCAGGCGATTTATTCTCTGTCAATCCGTTTTTAGCACAGCACATACCGAACCTCTTTGCGCGTAACGAGCGCGTGATCTGCGTATTTGATACCGAATTTGGCACCATGGTGCAAATCCTAGTCGGCGCTACCATTACCGCAAGCATCGGCACCGTTTGGGCGGGCGTGATTAATCCGCCACGTCATAACGAAGTGAAAACTTGGAGCTATGAAGACGAAAATGCGATCAAATTAACGAAAGGTCAAGAAATGGGCTGGTTCCAACTCGGTTCCACGGTGATTAATTTATTCCAAGCAAACCGGGTACGGTTGGCAGATCATTTGAGCGTAGGCGAGCCAGTGCGCGTAGGCGAAATTTTGGCCTATAAAACGAATTCTTAACAAAAAGGAAAACATTATGAATTTTGAACAGGTGAAATTAGAAAGTCTGTCTGAAAAAGGCAGTTATGGTATCGGTTTACAAATCGGTCAACAACTACTCGACAGCCAAATGGATATTTCTGTCGAAGCGGTGGCGAAAGGCATTTCCGACGCCTTAAAGCACAATCAACCGGCATTAGAAATCAACGAGTTAATGCTTTCCGTACAACAACTTCAACAACAAGCGGCGGAAGCGCAACAAGCGCAATTCAAAGCAATTGAAGAAGCAGGTAAAGCTTTCTTAGCGGAAAATGCCAAAAAAGATGGCGTAAAAGTAACTGACAGCGGTTTACAATACGAAATCATCACTGAGGGCAACGGCGCCAAACCAGCGGCAACGGATACGGTTCGCGTACACTACGTCGGCACCTTGCCGGATGGCACCACCTTCGATAGTTCCGTAGCGCGTGGCCAGCCGGCGGAATTTCCGGTAACCGGCGTAATTCGCGGTTGGGTGGAAGCCTTACAAATGATGTCGGTAGGCTCTAAATGGAAACTCACCATCCCGCACGAGCTCGCTTACGGCGAACGTGGCGCCGGCGCTTCAATTCCGCCGTTTTCGCCGTTGGTATTTGAAGTCGAATTATTAGACATTCTGTAATTTTCCAAATTAAAAAAGCACACTTAAAAACCTCGGATGTAGTAAACGCACTAAACCATCTGAGTGAAGTAGAAGTCACAAACAGCACCGCATTGAAGTCGCCTCCAATGCGGTGCTGTTTTATGAGGTCATTTCGGCTTTGCGCAACAACATAATTTCCAAAAATCTTATTGCTTTTCACCGCACTTGTTTTTTTGAATAAAACTTATTCGGCTTGCACGCCTAGATTACCGATTTTCACGCCTAACATACCAAGAGAAACAGCATCTAAATAATCACCTAAAAATTTGAATAATTCGTTTAATTCAGTAAACGAACGTTGAATTTTCACCTCATTTTCTATGCGACGCACAAATTCGTAACGAATGCCTTTTTCTTCGAAATATGCAGTGAGCGTTAAATAAACGGTTTCAAAAAAATGACTGCGCGCGCCCTCTTCGCCCGGATCGCTAATGCGTACGTTCCACGTGGTGTTAAATAAAATCTCAGTTCTGTTTGACATTTTCTACCTCTTACCGCTTTTTTACTTTAAGAAAAACCCGATTATAAAGTTTCTGTAATCAAAAAATTTATAATCGGGCTTTTCAAAAAATTTCCCTATATGTTTTGCTTTTCGTTGGTAACTGCCTTTACCTTTACGTTTTGTCTCCACACGTTGACGGAATAATTTATCGTGCAGCAGTGCCATAATTGCATTATCCTTCACCACACCGCGCGTGTGCAGATAGACAGGCTGGTTTTCAACCGCGCTTTTTGTTTTTTTGGTCATTCTTTTTCCTCAAAAAAGCCGTGAAGGGATTTTCACGGCGGGCGTATTATACGCGTAAACGTTAAAATTACAAAATCGTCAGCACGGATTCCGGCGGTCGACCGATTTTAGCTTTGTCGCCATTCACCACAATCGGCCGTTCCAATAAGGCGGAATTTTCGCTGATCGCATTTAACAAATCCGCATTGCTAAGTGTAGGATCAGATAAATTCAACGATTGATATAAATCGTCTTTTACGCGCATCATTTGACGCACCTCGGTAATGCCCAACTTTTTAGCTAAATCTTGTAATTCGGCTACGGAATAATGTTTTTGCAAATAAAGTTCGATCATTGGCCGAACGCCTCGCATTTCTAACAACGCCAAGGTTTCACGACTTTTTGAACAGCGCGGATTATGATAAATAATAACGGACATAGAATTTCCCTTTTGTTAGCTATAACCGGGCCAGATTTTAACTTATAATGGCGCAAAATGCTCATTTAGGATTTGATTATGTTAGATATGTTAAGAAGCTGGTATGTGCGCCGATTAGGCGATCCGCAAGCAATGGGATTACTGGCGATTTTGCTGTTCGGTTTTATCGCCATTTATTTTTTCGGCGATCTTATCGCACCTTTACTGATCGCCATCGTGTTAGCCTATTTGCTAGAAATACCGATTCATTTTTTAGATAGCAAAATTAAACTGCCACGCCTACTCGCCACGATCATAGTATTTGGTAGTTTTATCGGCGTAGCGACGGTTTTTTTCCTGGTTTTAGTACCGATGTTATGGAACCAAACCGTTTCCTTGCTTAGCGACCTGCCGGCGATGTTTAACAAACTCAACGAATGGTTACTTGACTTGCCTGAACATTATCCTGAACTGATTGATTATTCGATGATCGATGCCTTTTTCAACGCCGCTCGGGCAAAAATTTTGGGTTTCGGCGAATCGGCCGTGAAACTCTCCCTTGCCTCCATTATGAACTTGGTTTCATTGGGCATTTACGCGTTTCTCGTACCATTGATGATGTTCTTTATGCTCAAAGACAAACGCGAGCTTTTACAAGGCGTAAGCCGTTTTCTGCCGCGCAACCGCAATCTTGCCTTTAAAGTGTGGACGGAAATGCAACAACAAATTTCCAATTATATTCACGGTAAACTATTGGAAATTTTGATCGTGACGCTCGTCACCTACTTAATTTTCCTTATTTTCGGCTTAAATTACCCGCTTTTATTGGCCTTTGCCGTAGGGCTCTCTGTATTGGTGCCATACATCGGTGCGGTGCTGGTAACGATACCTGTCGCCTTGGTGGCGCTGTTCCAGTTCGGCATTAGTCCGACATTTTGGTACATCATTATCGCCTTTGCGATTAGTCAATTGTTAGACGGTAACCTTCTGGTGCCTTATTTGTTCTCCGAAGCAGTCAATTTACATCCGTTGATTATCATCATTTCGGTTCTTATCTTCGGCGGGTTATGGGGGTTCTGGGGAGTATTTTTCGCTATTCCGTTAGCAACTTTAGTGAAAGCAGTGGTGAATGCATTGCCGCAGGATTAATTAAAAAAAGCCTGTTGAAACCGGCCGTTTTTCATACCAAAGGCAAGCTCATCTTGCCTTATGTTTTTCAATTTCCAACACTTCCACCATATCCACGGTGCCGGCTTTAATCCGCCATTTCACGTTAAATTCATATAAACTGATGCCGTAAATCCGCTCGCTCGGTTTACCTTGTTGATAGGCAGGACGCGGATCTTGCTCAATAACTTGGCGAATAAAACGGGCTAAATGCGGTCGTTTGACTTCGTATTTCAGCACCGCATTGAAGGCAGGTTCAGTAAAACTGACGTTCAATTTTACCGCCGGTTTTTCTTGTGCGAAACCGGACTGCGCAGCGGGTTCGCTGTCAGCGTAGGCAATGTACGGTTTAATATCAAAAATCGGCGTGCCATCTACCAAATCCACAGCGCCCAAATGCAAAAACACTTTGCCATTGATGCACTCTACTTGACGTAATTCCGCTTTTGACAAGCCGAGCGGATTAGGGCGATGAGTGGCACGCGAGGCGAACACACCGACTCGTTGATTACCGCCTAAACGCGGCGGACGCACCGTCGCTTGCCATTTTCCCGGTTGAATGTGATCAAAATGGAAAATCAGCCAAAGATGACTAAATTGTTCCAAACCGCGTACGGCTTCAGGCGAATTATAAGGCGGCAATAATTCGACAATACCGACGCCGTCTTGCACTAAGTTAGGTTGGCGCGGTACAGAAAATTTTTCTTTGTAAGGCGTGTGGATAAAGCCGATAGGCGATAAGGTTAAATCATTCATAAACAGGGCGTTTCAGTGTAAAATGCGCGACTTATTGTAATCAAAAGTACGGTCAAAAAAAAATGACAAATGAAAAATTGAAAATGTGGTGGGAAACCGCTCGCCCGAAAACCTTACCGCTAGCCTTAGCCTCGATTTTTACCGGCTCGGCATTGGGCTATTGGGCTAATCCGCAAGGATTTAACAGCCCAGTCATGGTGTTTTGTTTGCTTACTACGATTTTATTACAAGTGCTTTCCAACTTTGCCAACGACTACGGCGATCACCAAAAAGGTAGCGACACAGAGGACCGCATTGGACCGTTACGCGGCATTCAAAAAGGCGCCATTTCCGCGCAAGAGCTGAAATGGGGATTGATTTTTATGGTCATTGCCAGCTTTCTTTCCGGCAGCTTTTTAATCGGCATCGCCTATGAAAATCTTTCGGATTTATTGGCCTTTGCCGGATTGGGTATTTTAGCCATTATCGCCGCCATTACTTATACCGTCGGCGCAAAACCTTACGGTTATATGGGGCTGGGCGATATTTCCGTTCTCATGTTTTTCGGCTTACTCGGCGTGGGCGGTACTTATTATCTACAAACCCACAGTATTGACGGCCACATTATTCTGCCCGCTATCGGCTCCGGATTACTCGCCAGTGCGGTGCTAAATATCAACAACTTACGAGATATCGAACAAGACGCCCAAGCCGGTAAAAACACGTTAGCGGTACGTTTAGGTTCGCACAAAGGGCGCGTGTATCATTGTATTTTATTAACGATTGCGGCTTTATGTTATTTAATTTTTACGCTAACCACGGCCACTTCATGGATGAATTATTTATTTGTGCTTGCATTACCGTTACTCGCCAAACACGCGATTTTTGTATACCGCAGCAAAACGCCAAACGCATTGCGCCCGATGCTTGCACAAATGTCGATGATTTCTTTATTAATCAATATGTTATTTAGTTTAGGCTTGCTTATCGGCTAAATCGGCTTATACTAATCTGAGTTAAATTTCTGAACAAACTGGGGAAAATTTATGTTTATCGATACTTCAGAACTTTGTGATCTTTATGCGGATCAAGTGGATGTGGTGGAGCCTATTTTTTCAAGTTTCGGCGGCGTAAACACGTTTTACGGTAAAGTCACCACCATTAAATGCTTTGAAAATAATGGCTTAATCGCTGAAGTATTGGAAGAAAACGGCAAGGGGCGCGTGCTTGTGGTCGACGGCGGCGGTGCGGTTCGCCGTGGTTTGATAGATGCAGAATTAGCGCAACTTGCGGCGGATAACGGCTGGGAAGGCATTATTGTTTACGGTGCGGTACGCCAAATTCAACAGCTTGAAAATATTCATCTCGGTATTCATGCTCTTGCGCCGATTCCGGTGAGCGCTGATGAAAGTAATATCGGCGAAAACGATATTCCGGTTAATTTCGGCGGCGTGACATTTTTCCCGGAAGACTACATTTATGCGGATCTCACCGGCATTATTCTTTCCCAAGAACCTCTAGATTTAGAAAATCTTGATAACGAATAGGCAATTCAAAAGTGCGATTAAAAACAACTGCGCCTTTTATCAAAATTAGGTAGCAATTAGACAACGCTAAAATGAGATCCTAAAACAGCACCGCATTGGAACGAATTTCAATGCGGTGTTGTTTTAGGTGGCTAACTCATACTTTACTCGGATGGTTTTGTGCATTTGCTATGTAGTACCGAAATTTTTTTTGCACTTGATCACACTTTTGAATTTTGCCCGTTGCAAGTCAATAACATTCCTTTAACATAAATTTCGTTCATCTGAGTAGCTAATGTGGAGGAACCTATGAACGAATTATCTTCACGCAAAAGCCATAAAAATAGCATTATATTCATCGCAGATATCGTGCTGTTTTTCTTTTTATTGAAGTTTTTACCTTTCGCGCCTAAAGAAAACGCCGGTTTGGCTCTGCTCGGTTTTATCGCCGTACTTTGGTTAAGTGAAGCCCTACACGTTACTATCACCGCATTACTTGTGCCATTATTGGCAATTGCACTTAATCTCGTCACCACTAAACAAGCTTTAGCTACGTTTTCCGATCCGACTATTTTCTTATTCTTCGGTGGTTTTGCTTTAGCAACCGCATTACATATGCAAAAACTCGATAAAATGATTGCCAACAAAATTATGACTTTGGCTCAAGGTAATCTTTTGATCGCCGTAATTTATCTTTTCCTAAGTACCGCTTTCCTTTCCATGTGGATGAGTAATACTGCCACCGCAGCCATGATGTTGCCACTCGCAATGGGAATTTTAAGCCAAATGGATCGTGAAAAAGAACATAATACTTACGTCTTCGTATTATTGGGGATTGCCTATAGTGCGAGTATCGGTGGTATGGGAACACTCGTTGGTAGCCCGCCAAATGCTATCGTAGCAAGTAATTTGCACCTTACATTCTCCGATTGGTTATGGTACGGACTGCCAATCATGCTCATTTTGATGCCTCTAATGATCGGTACACTTTGGATTGTGTTCAAACCTAAATTAAATATAAAGTTTGAACAATCTTTTGAAAAAATCGAAATGAATCAACAACGTATTCTAACCCTTGTAATTTTTGGTTTTATTGCATTTTGTTGGATTTTCAGTGGACAAATTAATCCGTTAATTTCCGGCTTATTGGGATTACAAAAGAATATAGCCAGCTTTGATAGCGTAGTCGCATTACTTGCCGCAATTATTATCTGCTCAACGGGTGTCGCTAACTGGAAACAAATTCAAGAGAATACTGATTGGGGTGTATTAATGTTATTCGGCGGCGGTTTAACGTTAAGTGCTGTGTTAAAAGATTCCGGTGCTAGCAAAATTCTTGCTGACGGCATCGTTTTCTTAGTGCAAGACCAGCATTACTACTTAATCGGTTTATTAGTAGCAACCTTTATCATTTTCTTAACCGAATTTACGTCCAACACAGCGAGTGCTGCATTATTGGTACCAATCTTTATTTCTATTGCGCAATCTTTAGGCATTCCAGAAATCGGTTTAGCCCTAATTATCGGTTTAGGCGCTTCCTGTGCCTTCATGTTACCTGTAGCGACTCCGCCAAATGCCATTGTGTTCGGAACAGGCTGTGTGGAACAAAAAGAAATGGTTCGTGCTGGCTTCGTATTAAATATTGTCTGCGTGCTCGTTATTGCCACAGTAGGCTACTTCTTCTGGTTAAATTAATTATTTTTCTAAAAGAATTTTAATAAAATCCCATAAAAATATGTACTTTATCTGCATCCAATAAGTTGAAATCACAATCAACTTATTGGATGCAGATTTTTTATGGGGAAATATTGCCCTATCCAATAAAAGCAAAATGGTGCAAAAAAGTAGGAAGAACAAACCGTGCTCATTTAATTTACTACGAAAGAAAATGAGAAAATAATGTTCTGCGCTAAAATTTTACACCGTAATTTTTTCAGTCTAAAAAATTTTATTTACTAAAACCTATCATTTTCTTGGCACGTTTACTTATTACTCAGCGAAGTTTTAAAATTATATTCTAAAAATAATAAATTATTAGTTTTTTATCTTTATAGTTCCTTAGAGAAAGGAATCTTACCTCCTTTACTCAAGAATAAAATTCTATTATAAATAGCAGCCTCTGTTTCCTAGTTAATTTATAAGAGAAAATTTTATGAGTGAAGTTTCAAATCCAGTAGAAAAATCCACCTGGGCAAGTAAATTTGCCGCCTTAGGGCCGGGAATAGTGATGGCATCCGCTGCCGTCGGCGGCTCACATATTATCGCCTCCACCCAAGCGGGTGCGATTTACGGTTGGGAGTTGGTGAGCATTGTTATTCTTGCCAATTTATTTAAATATCCTTTCTTCCGTTTTGGCGTGCAATACACCCTTGATACCGGTAATACCTTGCTGGAAGGGTATCGCCAAAAAGGTAAATTCTATTTGTGGTTATTTCTGATTCTGAACATTTTTGCAACCGTAATTAACACAGCGGCGGTCGGTTTATTAACCGCAGCGATTTTAACCTTCATCACTCCGATTCCATTGCCTATGCCAGTATTGAGTTCATTGGTGATTCTTGTAACCACCGGGATTTTATTATTAGGCAAATATCGCCTGCTGGACAGCTTATCTAAAATCATCATGATCGCCTTAACCATTACAACAGTCAGTGCCGTGGTGGTTGCCCTCATGCGTAACGGCATGCAGGGTGTCGCACCAGCAGATTTTGTTGCGCCTTCGCCATGGGAATTAGCAAATTTAGCATTTTTGGTAGCATTAATGGGTTGGATGCCGGCACCAATTGAAATTTCTGCCATTAACTCCATGTGGGTGGTGGCAAAACGTCGCTTGACCAAAGTCTCCTATCAGGACGGATTGTTTGACTTTAACGTAGGGTACATCAGCACGGCTATTTTAGCAGTTGTGTTCTTAGCGCTTGGTGCTTTGGTACAATTTGGTTCACCTGAAACCGTGGAAATGGTGGGTGGTAAATATATTGCACAACTTATCAATATGTATGCCAGCACGATTGGTGAATGGGCACGTTTACTGATTGCCGTGATTGCATTTATGTGTATGTTTGGCACCACAATTACCGTTATCGACGGCTATTCGCGTACTAACGTTGAATCCTTGCGTTTATTGCTCGGCAAACACGAGAGTTCGGTGAGAACCTTAAATATCGCGATGGTTTTGGCGGCATTATCCGGTTTGGCAATTATTTTCTACTTTAATAACGCCGTTGGCCCAATGTTAAAATTCGCGATGATCGCTTCCTTTGTTTCCGCACCGGTTTTTGCTTGGTTAAATTTATCCTTAACTATGAAAGCCAAACACAGCGTGAAAGGCGGATTATTGTGGTTATCCTTTATTGGCTTATTCTATTTAACCGCATTTGCTGCCTTATTTATTGCGCAACAAGCAGGTTGGCTAAGCTAAAAACGTCACCTAAATCCACCGCACTTTGAGATCCATTTTCAAAGTGCGGTTGTTTTTTTATAGCATTTTATTAGAGAAAAATTTCCTAAGTAAAGCAGGTATCTGGGTGAAATATAAAAATAATCAATCCGTACTGGTCGTTATTTATGCTCAAAATAGCGGTAGAGTTTTGATGCTTCAACGCCGTGATGATACCGATTTTTGGCAATCGGTCACCGGTTCCCTTGAATCCGGTGAGACACCAAAAGAAACTGCAATGCGTGAAGTTTGGGAAGAAGTGCGGTTAAAAATTTCGGAAAATTCGACCGAACTTTTTGACTGCAATGAAAGCGTAGAATTTGAAATTTTTCCGCATTTCCGTTATAAATACGCACCGAATGTGACCCATTGCCGAGAGCATTGGTTTCTGTTGTCGGTGGAACAGGAATTTATTCCTGAGTTAACCGAACATCTCGCTTTTCAATGGGTTTCGCCAACACAAGCAATTAAAATCACGAAATCCCCAAATAACGCAGAAGCGATAAGAAAATATTTACTCGATTTAACAAAATAGAAGGAAACAATATGGCAGGCCATAGTAAGTGGGCAAATATTAAACACCGCAAAGCAGCGCAAGATGCGCAACGCGGCAAAATTTTTACTAAATTAATTCGCGAATTAGTGACCGCAGCAAAAATCGGTGGCGGCGATGTCGGTTCTAACCCACGTTTACGTGCGGCGGTGGATAAAGCCTTAAGCAACAATATGACCCGCGATACGATCAATCGTGCTATTGAGCGCGGTGTGGGCGGCGGCGATGACACCAATATGGAAACCAAAATCTATGAAGGTTACGGCCCTGGCGGCACGGCAGTGATGGTGGAATGCTTAAGCGATAACGCCAACCGTACTATTTCCCAAGTACGCCCGAGTTTTACTAAATGTGGCGGTAACTTAGGAACAGAAGGTTCTGTCGGTTATTTATTCAGCAAAAAAGGGCTGATTTTAGTAAACCAGGCGGATGAAGACGCGCTAATGGAAGCTGCAATTGAAGCCGGAGCAGATGATGTTCAGCCGCAAGATGATGGCTCTTTTGAAATTTATACCGCGTGGGAAGAATTAGGTTCCGTACGCGATGGCATTGAAGCTGCGGGATTTAAAGTGCAAGAAGCGGAAGTAACGATGATTCCGTCAACTACCGTGGATCTTGATCTTGAAACCGCACCGAAACTGCTTCGTTTAATTGATATGTTGGAAGACTGTGATGACGTGCAAAATGTCTATCACAACGGTGAAATTAGCGATGAAGTCGCTGCACAACTGTAATTATGTAATAAATGGGTAGGAAAGCTACCCATTTTTATTTAAAACCATGAACATTATTTTAGGCATTGACCCCGGTTCCCGTGTGACCGGTTATGGTGTGATTCAGCAGAATAGACGGCAATTGGAATATCTTGGTAGTGGTACGATTCGCACCCAAGTGGAAGATTTGCCGACCCGCTTAAAACGAATTTATGCAGGTGTAACAGAAATTATTACGCAATTTCAACCGGATATGTTTGCCATTGAGCAAGTTTTCATGGCAAAAAATGCTGACTCGGCATTAAAGCTGGGACAAGCGCGTGGTACGGCGATAGTCGCGGCGGTGAATCATGATTTACCGGTGTTCGAATATGCGGCGCGCTTGGTGAAGCAAACTGTAGTCGGTATCGGTTCAGCAGATAAAGTTCAGGTACAGGAAATGGTTACCCGCATTCTTAAACTCTCCGACAAGCCGCAAGTCGACGCAGCCGATGCTTTGGCAATCGCCATTACCCACGCCCATTCCATACAACATTCTTTTCACGTTGCCGGTGCGGCAAGTCAACATAAAATACAGGAAAAACCGGCTACACTTTTGCAAACTCGATACAGTCGAGGTCGCTTCCGTTTAAAAATTTAACTGGATGTTCGTCCAGTTTTATTTTATTCTATGCAAAAATTTTTGCTTATGGATCGATTATGATTGGCCGTTTAAAAGGCATTCTGTTAGAAAAACTCCCTCCTGAAATTTTACTCGACGTACAAGGCGTGGGCTACGAGCTACTATTGCCGATGACGAGTTTCTATAATCTGCCTGAAACTGGGCAAGAAACCACTTTATTTACTCATCTTGTAGTGCGTGAAGATGCCCATTTACTATTTGGGTTTGCGCAAAAAACCGACCGTACTTTATTCCGCGAACTGATCAAAACCAACGGCGTCGGACCAAAACTGGCGTTAGCAATTTTGTCTGCCATGTCGGTGGAACAATTCACTTATGCGATTGAACACGAAGAATTGTCGAAATTAATTAAAATTCCCGGGGTAGGCAAGAAAACGGCAGAACGTTTATTAGTAGAATTAAAAGGCAAATTTAAGGGCTTGATACAAAACGATTTCTTCGTGGAAAACAGCCATATTTCAACATCGCTGACAGCACCGCATTCGGAAAGCGCAGCCGAAGAAGCAGTAGCCGCATTAATTGCGCTCGGTTATAAACCGACGGAGGCGGAAAAAATGGTAAAACGTGTGACGAAACCGGAATTAAGCCGTGAGCAATTAATTCGCGAAGCCTTAAAAACGGCTTTGTAATAGGATAGCTTAATGATTGAAGTAGACAGAATTATTAGCGGCCAAGCGAAGCTTGATGAAGACGTAATTGATCGCGCTATTCGCCCGAAATTATTGGCAGATTATGTAGGGCAGCCACAGGTGTGCGAACAAATGGAGATTTTCATTAAAGCGGCAAAATTGCGTCAAGACGCGTTGGATCATTTGTTAATTTTCGGCCCGCCGGGATTAGGGAAAACGACGTTGGCGAATATTGTTGCCAATGAAATGGGCGTGAATATTCGCACCACATCCGGGCCTGTATTGGAAAAAGCGGGCGATTTGGCGGCGATGTTAACTAATCTTGAGCCACACGATGTATTGTTTATTGATGAAATTCACCGCCTTTCGCCGGCAATTGAAGAAGTGCTTTATCCGGCGATGGAGGATTATCAGCTAGATATTATGATCGGCGAAGGGCCGGCCGCACGGTCCATTAAATTAGATTTGCCGCCATTCACTCTTGTCGGTGCAACGACACGAGCCGGCTCGTTAACCTCACCGCTACGTGATCGTTTCGGTATCGTACAGCGCTTAGAATTTTACTCCGAGGAAGATTTAACCTCTATTGTGGCGAGAAGTGCAGCCTGTTTAAATCTGCAATTAGAACCTCAAGCGGCATTTGAAATTGCGCGTCGTTCTCGCGGTACACCGCGCATTGCTAATCGCTTACTGCGTCGCGTCCGTGATTATGCGGATGTAAAAAATAATGGAATTATTTCATACGCTCTATCCAAACAAGCGCTTTTGATGCTCGATGTGGATGATGCAGGGTTTGATTATTTAGACCGAAAATTACTGACCGCGCTGCTTGAACGCTTTGACGGCGGACCGGTAGGGCTGGATAATCTTGCAGCGGCAATCGGTGAAGAACGCGATACTATTGAAGATGTGTTGGAGCCTTATCTCATCCAACAAGGTTTTTTACAGCGTACTCCGAGAGGACGCATTGCGACTTCGCAAACTTACCGTCATTTCGGTTTGCAAAAACTTACCGAAAATTCCGTGTAATCGCTTAATCAGTTATTGTTTCATTATCCTTGATAAGAACAGTATTCAAACAGTAGGTAAAAATGTTAAAACGTAAAACTTTTTTAAAGAAAATGAAATCACGCGATATTTCATCATCACGCAATTTGCGTTTAAGACGTCTAAAACACCACAAACAAAAATTATTTGCACGCCACGAATTACAATTCGTGGTACAAGATATTTGCTGTTAAAGAAAAACCCCGATATACATCGGGGTTCTTTCTGCTTTTATTTTGCTGTCGGTACGACAAGTTCCGGTTCTGCCGGTTTCTTAACATTACCGAACTGTTTGTCTTTGTTCGCGTCAATAATTTGTTGAGTTTGCTTTGCAAGCGTTTCTAAACCCATCTTTTGGTAAGCGTCACGCATTAAGAATAAACCTTCATAAGTGGCTTGCGCATCAGGATATTGTTGCAACATTCCTACTACGCGGTTTGCCACAGCAACGTCTGCATTACGTTTGGCATAAAACTTTGCAATATCTAATTCATGACGTGCTAAAGAATCTTTGATATAAGCCATACGCGCTAGCGCGTCTTGCGAATACGGACTATTTGGGAAGGCTCGTACAAGACTTTGGAAATTCGCGAATGCGGTCTTCAGCGAGCTAGTCTCACGGGTTGCGCGATCGATACCGAAGAAATCTTGAATCGGATTATCCGCTGTTGCCGAATTCGTTAAACCCGCCATGTATACTGCATAATCACGGTTTGGACTTTGCGGAAATTGATTTAAAAATTTATCGACGGTCACTAATACCGCCGTATAATCTTGCGATTTATAATTCGCATAAATTAAGTCTAGCATCGCTTGCTCTTGATAAGTACTGCCAAGAAAACGCTCCGTAGCCGCATTCAAATAACGAATCGCTTCCGAATATCCTCCTTCTTGCAATGCGTTTGAACCTTTGTTATAAAGTTCCTCCACCGAAGAATCTTCCACACTTTTATTGGCGCTTGAACATCCGACAATAAACACAGCCATCGCAAACACCACCAAAGATTTTATTTTACGCATTGTTTTTTCCTTAATTTTTACGAAAACTAATAAATAAGATACAATTGGCCGCCATTTTATAGAACATTGGAAAATAAGCCAACTTTTTCAAGTTATTGAGATAGATTTTATGCCGCAAATTACCCTTTCTGCTGAAGTTCAGCCCGGACAAATAGGGCAGCGATTAGACCAAGCTCTCGCCGAGTTGTTCCCCGAATATTCCCGTTCGCGTCTAAAAACCTGGATTGAAGCGGAACTTGTGAAAATAAATGGGCGCGTTGCTAATCTACCGCGCGAAAAAGTCCTCGGCGAGGAACAAATCGAAATCACCGTAGAAGTAGAAGAGGAAACGCGTTTTGTACCTGAAAATATTCCACTCAATATCGTTTACGAAGATGACGATATTTTAGTCATTAATAAACCGAAAGATCTGGTAGTACATCCAGGCGCCGGCAACCCAACCGGCACCGTGCTAAATGCCTTGCTCTATCATTATCCGCCAATCGCGGAAGTTCCACGTGCAGGCATCGTGCATCGCTTAGATAAGGACACCACCGGTTTAATGGTGGTAGCGAAAACTATTCCGGCACAAACAAAATTAGTGCGCGAACTGCAAAAACGCAAAATCACCCGCGAATACGAAGCTGTGGCATCCGGCATTATGACTAAAGGCGGCACAGTAGAGCAGCCGATGGCGCGCCATCCTACCAAACGTACACTGATGGCGGTACATCCGATGGGCAAACCAGCGATCACTCACTATCGCATTATGGAAAATTACCGCAACTACACACGTTTACGCTTACGTTTAGAAACCGGTCGAACCCACCAAATTCGCGTACATATGGCCCATATTGCCCATCCCTTATTAGGCGACCAAACCTACGGTGGACGCCCGCGCCCGCCGAAAAATGCCGATGAGCAATTTATGGAAGTGTTGCGCAATTTCAGACGCCAAGCGCTACATGCCGTAATGTTGCGTTTAGCGCACCCCATCAGCGGCGAAATGATGGAATGGTACGCGCCGTTACCGGAGGATTTTGTCGAATTGCTGAACGCATTAAAAACCGACTATATCAAACACAAAAGCGAATTGGATTATTAATATGCGCGCAGTTTTTCCAAATTGGCCGGCGCCGGCCAATATCCAAGCCTTCACCACCACACGCGTAGGCGGTGTCAGTGCGGTGCCGTTCAACAGTTTCAATCTCGGCGATCACGTAGGCGATGAAGAAAACGCGGTAAAAACCAATCGCGCTTTGCTGGTAGAAAAATTCAATCTCCCGCAAACACCACTATTTTTAACTCAAACCCACAGTACACGAGTAATTCAACTGCCCTATTTCGGCAACAATTTGGCAGCTGATGCGACGTATACCAATCAACCAAACCAAGTTTGCGTTGTAATGAGCGCCGATTGCCTACCGGTGCTCTTCACCAATAAACAAGGCACCGAAGTCGCTGCTGCTCATGCAGGCTGGCGAGGATTATGCGACGGCATATTGGAAGAAACGGTGAAATGCTTCCGAACTCCAACACAAGATATTATTGCCTGGCTCGGCCCTGCTATAGGACCGACCGCATTCCAAGTGGAACGCAATGTCGTCGAACAGTTTGCGGCCTTCGATCTCTCAGCCAGCACCGCATTCAAGCCTGACCCGACACAAGAAGGCAAATATCTAGGCAACCTATACCAAATCGCCGAACAACGCCTCAATAAACTCGGCATCCGCGAAATCTTTGGTGGCCATCACTGCACCGTCAATGAAAAAGAACTGTTTTTTTCTTATCGAAGAGAAGGGAAAACAGGAAGAATGGCGAGCGTTATTTGGTTTAAGCCGTAAACTCAGTATTAATTTACATGGCTTAGCCGTTGATGTAGGCGAAAATTCGCAAAGGACGATTTCTAGCTAGGTCGTCCTCTTCAAGAATTCGCCGAAACAGTCGATTTTACCGCTTAGCTAATTCACGGCTTCCAATGCGGTGCTGTTTTGACACTGCGATAATAACGCCGAACGCAATACTAAACAGCATATTTGCCAATATTATTGGCTAAATTTCTTGTTATTTTAGTGAAATAATCTTCGCTGTTTTTGACTTTTTTTAATCTGTGCAATAAACATCAGCGTCAACACCACCACATACACTGCAAAAATAAATACCAACCATTGCACCATACTAATACCAAACAACGACCATTGACTGTCGTTACAACTGCCCGTAGGACCGAAAATACTCGGAAGCCATTTGTGCAGCGGCATCATTTCCGGAAAGTCCGGAACAACTTCGCATTGCTTCCACGGCGCCGGATTCATTTGTAAATCAAGATGGCGAACACTAATAAGCAACCCTTTTACTGCGCTAAATAGCGCAAGCAGCAACGCGATTAAGCGCATAAAAAGAGCACTTGGCGCAAAAATACCGATAATGCCCGCAATAAATAAACCGGCTACGGCTAAACGTTCGTACACACAGAGCACACAAGGTTGCAAGCCCATGCCGTATTGGAAATAAAGCGCAGTTAATTCTAGCGCTAAACTTGAACATGCCAGTAAAAACCAAGCGGAACGTTTTTCTGAAAATTGTTTAAATAATGCGAGCATTTTTTCTCCTTAGATCGGCAAAATTAGGCCTAAATTCGCAAACCAAACGGTAGCCGACGGTAAAATAAATTCGATGGCAAATAAACCGACCAAAGATAATACAAGCGTGTAAGGTAAGGCCATATAAACCATTCTACCGTAAGAAAGGCGGATTAACGGTGCAAGGGAAGAAGTCAGCAAGAATAAGAACGCCGCTTGGCCGTTTGGAGTCGCCACGGACGGCAAATTTGTACCGGTATTGATGGCAACGGAAAGCAATTCGAATTGATGCGGTGCAATTACGCCGTTGGTTAATGCGTTTTTGGCTTCGTTAATGTAAACCGTCGCCACAAATACGTTATCGGAAATGGCTGATAACAAACCGTTAAATATATAGAACAACACGAGCTGTGCGCTTTCACTGGCGGATAAAACATAATGAATAATCGGCGCAAATAACTTTTGGTCGATAATAACCGCCACTACCGTAAAAAACACCACAAGTAATGCGGTGAACGGCAAGGATTCCTGGAAAGCTTTACCGATGGTGTGTTCGTCTGTTACGCCAGTGAATGCGGTGGCCAGAATAATAACACTTAAACCGATTAAGCCGACGGCAGCTAAGTGGAAGGCCAAGCCTAAAATCAACCAAACCGCAATTAACATTTGGATGCCTAATTTAAGCTTGTCTTGTTTGGACATTTTGGCGGAATTAGCGTGGTCTAAATCCGCCAGGATTTTCCAAACGTCTTCAGGTAATTCTTCGCCATAACCGAAAATTTTAAATTTTTCGGTTAAGTAACAAGTCAGCAAACCACAAATAAACACAGGAATCGTCACCGGTGCCATACGGAAAAAGAACTCGATAAAATTCCATTTGGCTTGCTCGGCGATAATTAAGTTTTGCGGTTCGCCAACCATCGTCATCACACCACCCAATGCGGTACCCACACCGGCATGCATCATTAAGCTGCGCAAGAAGGCCCGGAATTTTTCAAGGGTTTCATGGTTATTGCCGATTTTATTATCATCGGCAATATCTACCGCATCTTTTAATGTGTGACCGGACGCCACTTTGTGATACACGCCGTAAAAGCCCATCGCCACGCTGATAATAACTGCAACCACGGTTAATGCGTCAAGAAACGCCGATAAAAATGCCGCGCTGAAACAAAATGCCAAAGAAAGCGCAATTTTTGAACGAATTTTTACGAGCAATTTAGTGAACACGAAAAGTAGCAGTTGCTTCATAAAGAAAATTCCCGCCACCATAAACATTAAAAGCAGAATTACTTCAAAATTCGCCATAATTTCCGCTTTTACGTGCGTAGGGCTTGTCATATCAATAACAATGGCTTCAACTGCAAGTAAACCGCCCGGTTGTAACGGATAGCATTTTAATGCCATGGCAAGGGTGAAAATGAATTCGGCGACCAAAAGCCAACCGGCCAGAAAGGGACTCACAAAAAAGAAAAGAATAGGGTTAATAATCAGAAAAGACACGATCGCAAGTTTATACCAATCCGGGCTCGCGCCAAGAAAGTTTTTCATAAATGCTTGTGTGTAAGTCATAAGTTACTCCTGTTTTTTTATTGTGCTCTCATTGTAATATAGAGAGCTTTAAAGGATAATACCGAAGATAAAGATTTACTATATAAATCGCTCTTTTTTGATCTTGTTAGACCTTCTCGCTACGGTTTATTCGTTATTTTTTATTATGAATAATATGGAAAGTACCATTTTAAAAGCACAAAGTCCTGCCGCACTGGCCGAAGAATATATCGTTAAAAGTATTTGGGATAATGTGTTTCCGGCAGGTACTCATTTACCTTCCGAGCGTGATCTTGCCGATAAAATCGGAGTGACTCGAACCACCTTGCGTGAAGTATTACAGCGTTTAGCACGCGATGGTTGGTTGACGATTCAACACGGCAAACCGACAAAAATAAATAATATTTGGGATACCGCAAGCCCGAGTATTATTGAAACCTTAATTACGCTCGATCAAAATTCCGCACCGCTGATTATTGACAATATGTTGTCGTTACGCAGCAAAATGTCGGAATCCTATATTTATGAAGCAGTGAAAAATTCACCTCAGCAATCTGCAATGTTATTTCATGATTTAAATGAACTGAAAAATACGGCGAAAGATTACACCGAATTTGATTATCGTCTGTTTCGCCAATTTACCGTGGTCGCCAATAAACCCTTTTACCGCTTAATTTTCAATAGCCTGCAAGGCGTTTATCAACGTATCGGTTTATTATTTTTCAAAGAGCAAAAACACCGCGAATTAGCCAGACAATTCTATCTGGAAATGCAACAAATCTGTCAAACAGGCAACGCCAATGCGGTGGTGGAATGCATTCGTAAACATAATGCGCGTTCGGCAACCTATTGGCATTCGATTCTAGAACGTTTACCGCAAAATCTTTCCGATTAATTCCATCGCCCAAGATACGATTGCAATCAATATTGTTTTAAGTGGCCTGAAATTAAAATATCGTAAAGAATATCAACGATACGTCCTTAATTTTCTTATTAACCAATTTATGCACGCGCTTGAAATCAGAAATCTCATCAAAACTTATAGTGCCGGTATCCAGGCAGTAAAAGGCATTGATCTTACCGTTGAACAAGGGGATTTTTATGCTTTACTTGGCCACAACGGCGCCGGAAAATCGACCATTATCGGCATCGTCAGCTCATTGGTGAACAAAACCTCCGGTTCGGTGAAAGTGTTCGGCTATGATTTAGACACGCAAAAAGCCCGACTAAAACAACAAATCGGCTTAGTACCGCAAGAGTTTAACTTCAACCAATTTGAAAAAGTCATTGATGTGCTCACTCAACAAGCGGGTTTTTACGGCGTTCCGTTGAAAGAAGCCCTCCAGCGTGCAGAAATATGGTTACAAAAACTCGATTTGTGGAAAAAACGTACCCATCTTATCCGCGAGCTTTCCGGCGGAATGAAACGCCGAGTAATGATCGCCCGCGCATTAATGCATGACCCTAGGTTGTTGATTCTAGACGAACCGACCGCCGGCGTGGATATCGAATTACGCCGATCTTTGTGGAATTTTTTACGTGAACTTAACGCACAAGGCACTACGATCATTTTAACGACCCATTATCTTGAGGAAGCGGAAAATCTCTGCCGCAATATCGGCATTATTCGACAAGGGAAATTAATCGAAAACACCTCAATGAAAGCATTATTGGCAAAGCTGGAAACGGAAGTTTTTATGCTAGATTTGCAAAATATCGCACAAAATACCGAATTTCATATCGACAATTACCCGTACCAATGGCTGGATGAAAACACGCTTGAAGTGGAAGTCAAACGCTCGCAAGGACTCACCAACTTATTCTCGCAACTCACCGCACAAAATATAGAAGTGTTGAGTATGCGAAATAAATCCAATCGTCTGGAAGAACTTTTCCTTAGAATAGCAAATTAATATGAATTTAATCGGATTCCTCACGTTGGCAATGAAAGAATCCAAACGCGTGATTCGCATTTGGAAGCAAACTCTGGTGCCACCTGTGATCACTACTACACTTTACTTCTTGATTTTCGGGCAACTTATCGGTGCTCGTATCGGCGATATGCAGGGCGTAAGCTATATGCGGTTTATCGCGCCAGGATTAATGATGATGACGGCGATCAGCGCATCTTACGTCAACACCGTATCATCTTTTTTCTTGAGTAAATTCAATAAGACTTATGAGGAATTATTAGTATCGCCGCTTTCAAGCCATAACATCATTTGCGGCTATATCACCGGCAGCGTCTTACGGGGCGTATTGTCCGCCACTTTAGTGACATTGGTAACGCTATTTTTCATTACATTGAACGTTCATTCTTGGTGGATGATCTTTAGTACGTTGTTTCTCACCACAATGACTTTTTCGCTTGGCGGATTAATTAACGCAATTTTTGCAAAAAACTTCGATGATGTGGGGCTTATCCCGACTTTCGTACTCACTCCGCTCACTTATTTAGGCGGCGTGTTTTATTCGATTTCACTATTGCCGGATTTTTGGCAGTCGGTATCGAAATTTAACCCAATTGTTTATATGATTAGCGGCT
Source organism: Aggregatibacter sp. HMT-949 (assembly GCF_041734645.1). Classification (NCBI taxonomy): domain Bacteria; kingdom Pseudomonadati; phylum Pseudomonadota; class Gammaproteobacteria; order Pasteurellales; family Pasteurellaceae; genus Aggregatibacter; species Aggregatibacter sp. HMT-949. The sequence continues at coordinate 1,664,562 of NZ_CP162010.1, forward strand.
TTCGTTACGGCTTTTTAGGTATCAGCGACGTGCCGATTTACTGTTCGTTTCTCGTCTTAGGTTCATTGGTGATCGGCTTATATTGGCTCGCTTACGTCTTAATCGAAAAAGGCGTCGGCTTACGCGCCTAAATAAAAACTATCAAAAATTAAGCGTAATCACCTGCACGATTACTCGTAATTATGTAGCAAATGCACAAAACAACCATTTGAATTAAGCATGAGTTTACATCAAACAACAGCACCGCATTGAAAGTGGCTCCAATGCGGTGCTATTTTGCAAGGGTAATTTTAGCATTGTGCAACTGCTACATAATTTCGCGATTACTTACGATGTCACTATTATTGGTCAAACCGGCCATCAAAATCCCTTGGATTTTGTTAGCTTACTTTTAAATGAAGATAAAACAGATTATGCGTATACCTCGAATTTATCACCCTGAATCACTTGAAAATCAAATCCAATGCCGACTTTCCGATGACGCTGCAAACCATGTTGGGCGTGTACTGCGTATGAGCGAAGGCGAACAAATTGAGCTTTTTGACGGCAGTAATCACATTTATCCGGCACGCATTACGGAAGCCGGCAAAAAAATTGTGAAAGCAGAAATTTTAGGGCGTGAATTCGTCGACAAAGAATCAAACTTGAAGATCCATTTAGGCCAAGTGATTTCGCGCGGTGATCGAATGGAATTTACCGTTCAGAAATCCGTCGAACTCGGCGTAAATGTGATTACACCGTTGTGGTCAGAACGTTGCGGTGTAAAATTAGAAACCGAACGCATGGATAAAAAAATTCAACAATGGCAAAAAATCGCTATCGCTGCTTGCGAACAATGCGGTCGCAATGCGGTGCCGAAAATACGTCCTATAATGAAATTGCAAGATTGGTGCGCAGAAAATGACGGCGCACTGAAGTTGAATTTACATCCTCGCGCCCAATATTCCATTAAGACCTTGCCGAAAATTCCGCCCGAAGGCGTACGTTTGTTAATCGGATCAGAAGGTGGCTTATCGCCACAAGAAATTGCACAAACAGAACGGCAGGGGTTTATCGAAATATTATTAGGAAAGCGTGTGTTACGCACGGAAACTGCCTCGCTGGCGGCAATCAGTGCATTACAAATTTATTTTGGAGACTTAGGCGAATGATGGATTTACAAGGACAATTTCTTATCGCAATGCCGCATTTAGACGATTATTTTCATCGCACTGTAGTTTTTATTTGCGAGCATAATGAGCAAGGTTCAATGGGCATCGTAATTAATCAACCGACGGATTTAAGCATTGCTGAACTGTATTCTAAACTTAATTTTATGATGAAAAACGATCGCACTTTTGATGATGCGATGGTGGTTGCCGGCGGTCCGATGCATATGGAACGCGGTTTTATCGTACATAAGAAAACCGCCAACGATTTTCAGCATAGTTACAAAATCACTGATGAACTTTCGCTGACTACTTCCGCCGATGTAGTAGATACGTTCGGTTCACTGCAGGCGCCAGAAAAATATTTAGTGGCGCTTGGCTGCTCGAGCTGGGGAGCGGGCCAGTTGGAACAAGAAATCATGGATAATACATGGTTAGTAGTACCGTCCGATGAAAGCATTTTGTTCGACGCGCCTTATGAAGAACGCTATCTCGCGGCAAGCCGGTTACTCGGCATTAATTCGCACAATTTTGCCTGTGCGCAAGTGGGACATAGCTGATGAGCACCGCATTGGCTTTCGATTTCGGCACAAAAAGTATCGGTTGTGCCGTCGGACAAAATATTACTTGCACAGCACAAGCCTTACCTGCATTTAAAGCACAGGACGGTATTCCAAATTGGAACGAAATTGAAAAATGTCTGAAAGAATGGAAACCAAAGATCGTCGTTGTGGGGTTACCGCTTAATATGGATGGCTCGGAACAAGAGCTCACCTTACGCGCTCGCAAATTTGGCAATCGTTTGAACGGGCGTTTCGGCATAAAAGTGGCGTTTCAAGATGAACGCTTGACCACTACTCAAGCCCGTAGCGAAATTTTTGAGCGCAGCGGTTTTCGCGCGTTAAAAAAAGGCAAAGTGGACAGCATTTCCGCGTGTTTGATTTTGGAGAGTTGGTTTGAGGAGAACGGTTTTGATTGAATTGAGTTAAGGCCGGAAGAAAAACTCAATCCGTTTTTTAAATCTTGGGTCGTTCTGAAATTTTGTTAAAACGACCCTTTCTACTAGCCAAAAAGAAAAGACCACTTGACTAAGCTGCCTTGCGATTGCCAAGGGTACCGTCATCAATTATTTCTTTCGCGACGCCAATCACTTCTGCGATTTTATCGCCCTCTTTAAAGAATACAAAACCGCCATTTTCCATTTTTGTCCAAGGTTCGTCTTTGGTGAGTGGAAAGGTGGTGATGATAGTGACTTTGTCGCCATCTTTAGCATAATCATTGAAATCGATCACGCCGTCGTCGTCAATGCGGTGAGCCTTACCGAAAGGGGCTTTGCGTACCAGATAGTGCAAATTAGTAGAACAGTGAGCAATCATCCATTCGCCGTTAGACAAAATGAAATTAAACGTACCATGAGCAGCAAGTTCTTTACTCACTTCTTGAATCGCTTGAAAAATTTGCATTTCCGTCGGTTTTTTCTTAAAACGGCTTTTTAAGAATTCCACCATATAACAAAATGCAGCCTCGGAATCTGTTGAACCGATCGGTTGACAAAAACTTTCCGACATATTCGGTAAATCTTTTAAGTTACCATTATGTGCAAATACCCAGTTTTCTCCCCAAATTTCACGGATAAACGGATGAGTATTTTCAATATTGACTGCGCCTTGTGTCGCTTTGCGAATATGAGCTATTACGTTGAGTGACTTAATTTTATATTGTTTTACACAATCGGCGATAGGTGAAAGTGAAGCAGGACGATTATCGCGAAAAATCCGCACGCCACGACCTTCAAAAAAAGCGATACCGAAACCGTCGGAATGACAATCCGTTAAACCGGCACGGCGACGAAAGCCTTCAAAAGAAAACACGATATCTGTCGGCGTATTACAATTCATACCGAGCAATTGGCACATAAAATCCTTCTAAACGTAGTTCGTTTTATACCCCTATAAGATGTGTTGATTTAACACCATTACAAGAAGGATTTCAAGAAAAGTACAATACATTTTTTAGATGAAAATATTACATAAAATGGCATATCGTTATTTAGTAAAGAGTCTTTTCATTATTAATCCTAAATAACGTCATTATTGGGTAAATTATAGATAGAAAAAAAGCCGCTAAATTTCTTTAGCGACTTTTTAGAATTTGGCTCCTCCTGCGGGACTCGAACCTGCGACATATGGATTAACAGTCCACCGTTCTACCGACTGAACTAAGGAGGAATTGGTGCCTCGAGGCGGAATCGAACCACCGACACGGGGATTTTCAATCCCCTGCTCTACCGACTGAGCTATCGAGGCGTTACCGGCTACTGCCGAACAACGGGGCGTATTAAACTATTTTTTGTCGATTCGGTCAATAACTAAATGCAAAAAAATGAAAAAAAACAACATATTTGAACAGTTAATCAACAATATGTTGATAAAAACGACAAAAATACTAAATGTAGTAAAATAGCCCGTATTTTAGGGTTAACAAAAAGCGGCGTAATGCCGCTGTTTCTTTTTACCGGGTTATAACCGACAATTTGATAGTATCGGTTTGTCATCGCCTTCAACTAATGTTGCCGTATCGCCTTTAGTTAATAGTTCATAAGTGTAATTACTGCTTAACGCCTTATAAATCGCGCCGGAAGCGGATTTCACTTGTTTTAACGGCACCATTTCATCCATTTGATTAATAATCGCGTAAGATTGCTTACCTGAATTGACATAAACCACTTCCAACGTTTTGTTATCGTCACAAGTATAAACATAACGCCCAATATCTCTGTTCAACTGCGCTGCTTGTACATTTACCGAAGCCAATAAAACCATACCGGCGACAGCTAAAAAAGTTTGCTTGATTTTCATAATACTCTCCTATGGTGAATCATCAATGCGAAGGGTTAGATAAGTTTGACAAAAAATAGTTCGCCAATGAAATAAAAACTATATTGAGGCGCACTATAACAGATATGCCGTTGAGCACCGCATTGAACACCCGTCAATGGCGAAAGTAGAAGAACCCACAAAGCAACAAGGCCGACCAAAATAAGCCGCTTAGCACCACAGCGAGTTTGAACGCGAAATGTTTGGTTTTGTGATGGAAACGTTGCATACCACAATAAACGCCAGCAAAACCGCCGGAAAGACAGAAAAGGAAAAAGGTATTTTCAGGAACACGCCAGCCATGGCGTACTGCGCGAATTTTGTCTTTTCGCATTAAAAAATAAGCGGTGATATTCACCGCCACTAACCATGTAATCAACACCAAGAAATAAATCATTGCGGGTAAACCGGCAAACGCTTACAAATCGCTAAGACTTTTTCTTTGGTTGCCGTAATCACTTGCGCCTCGTTTTCTTTGCCGATGGCGTCTAACACGTCGCACATCCAGCCGGCCAATTCACGACAATCTTGCTCGTTAAAGCCGCGACGGGTAACGGAAGGTGTACCAACTCGGATACCGGAAGTAATAAACGGTTTTTGCGGATCGTTCGGTACGGAGTTTTTGTTCACGGTAATATTCGCTTTGCCTAATGCGGCATCGGCGGCTTTACCGGTTAAACCGTGGCTGACTAAATCCACTAAGAACAGGTGATTTTCTGTGCCGTTGGATACCACTTTATAACCGCGTTGTTTAAATACGTCTACCATGGCTTTAGCATTTTTTAACACGTTTTGCTGATACACTTTGTATTCCGGCTCCAAGGCTTCTTTAAAGCACACCGCCTTCGCCGCAATAATATGTACCAACGGACCGCCCTGCCCGGCCGGGAAAACGGCGCTGTTAAGTTTTTTATAGATTTCTTCATCGCCGTAAGAAGAAAGAATCAAGCCGCCACGTGGTCCTCCCAAAGTTTTGTGGGTCGTCGTGGTTACCACGTGAGCATGTGGCAATGGGTTCGGATAAATCCCGGCAGCGATCAAACCTGCAACGTGCGCCATATCCACAAATAAATATGCGCCCACTTCATCGGCAATTTCACGCATTTTTTTCCAATCTACTACTTGAGAATATGCGGAGAACCCCCCGACAATCATTTTCGGTTTTATGTCGTGCGCTTGCTTGCGTAATGCATCGTAATCAATCAGACCTTCATCGGTAATGCCGTATTGTTCCGCGTGATAAATCTTACCGGAGAAACTCACGGACGCACCGTGGGTCAAATGGCCACCGTGCGCCAAACTCATGCCTAAAATGGTATCGCCTGGGTTGAGTAACGCCATATAAACCGCCGCATTGGCTTGCGAACCTGAGTGCGGTTGTACGTTCACATAGTCCGCGCCGAATAATTCTTTCGCACGATCAATGGCAAGCTGTTCAACAATATCTGCGTACTCACAACCGCCGTAATAACGTTTACCCGGATAACCTTCCGCATATTTGTTGGTGAATTGGGAACCTTGCGCTTCCATCACGCGCGGACTAGCATAGTTTTCAGAGGCGATTAATTCAATATGTTCTTCCTGACGACGATTTTCATTTTGAATGGCTTGCCATAACACGGGATCGTAATCGGCAATAGTCATATTTTTTGTAAACATTCTGTTCTCCTGTGGGTAATATAATTAAGGTCGTATAGTGTAATCATTTATTCGATGAACTTTAACTCATATTTTTTCATTGGATTAATGAAATAAACTCATATGTAAAGCTCGATTATTTTTTCTGCTCACGCGCCACCGCACGATAACCGATGTCTCGGCGATAAAAACGTCCGTTCCAATGAATTTGTTCGGCAAGTTTTAAGGCTTTTTGTTGCGCTCTAAATACGCTCTCGCCTAATGCGGTAACACATAACACACGCCCACCGTTGGTGAGCAATTTGCCGTCTTTGGCTGCCACGCCAGCTAAGAAAACTTTTTCACTTTCAACCGCACTTTGTGGAAGCCCTGTAATTTCGTCACCTTTGCGATAATCACCCGGATAGCCTTCTGCCGCCAACACAATACCTAAGGACGCGTTCGGATTCCATTGCGATTTCACTTCATCCAATTTGCCATCACAGGCTTTGAGGCAAAGTTCCACAAGATCGGACTCCAAACGCAACATAATTGGCTGGGTTTCCGGATCACCAAAACGGCAGTTAAATTCAATCACTTTCGGCTGACCATTCGGCATAATCATCAAGCCGGCATATAAGAAACCGGTGTACACATTGCCTTCTTGCGCCATGCCGTTCACGGTCGGGTAAATCACTTCGCGCATAATGCGATCGTGGATTTCAGGCGTAACGACCGGAGCAGGCGAATACGCTCCCATACCGCCGGTGTTCAAACCGGTATCCTTTTCGCCGACGCGTTTATGGTCTTGGCTGGTCGCCATCGGCTCCACGTTTTTGCCGTCCACCATCACAATGAAACTGGCTTCTTCGCCGTCTAAAAATTCTTCAATCACCACGCGACTGCCCGCTTCACCAAAGGCATTGCCGGAAAGCATATCGCGCACGGCATCTTCCGCTTCTTGCAACGTCATCGCCACAATCACGCCTTTGCCCGCTGCCAAACCATCCGCTTTCACCACAATCGGCGCGCCTTTCTCGCGTAAATAAGCCAATGCCGGCTCTACTTCGGTGAAGTTTTGATATTCCGCCGTTGGGATCTGATGACGCGCCAAGAAATCTTTGGTAAAGGCTTTGGAACCTTCTAACTGCGCAGCCGCTTGAGTCGGTCCAAAGATTTTCAGCCCAGCCGCACGGAAGGCATCCACCACGCCAATCACAAGCGGTGCTTCAGGCCCCACGATGGTTAAACCGATTTGATGTTCTTGAGCAAATTTCACCAAAGCAGGAATATCGGTGGCGGAGATATTGACGTTTTCCACGTTACTCTCCAATGCGGTTCCGGCATTACCCGGCGCAACAAAAACTTTCGTCGCAAGAGGAGATTGAGCTGCTTTCCAAGCAAGGGCGTGTTCACGACCGCCGTTTCCGATGATGAGGATGTTCATGGTGTGTCCTTGTGAGTTATGAATTCTATTTTTTAGCTTTTAATGACTTTCTTTTATTCATTTACATCGAATTTCGCTCGATGAGCGACCTACTTTTTACTGCGCTACGCTTGCACTTCGTGCCGTTGGCAAAGCCAACGTTCAAAATCCTTCGGATTTTGTCTTTGCTTGTGCAAAGCAAAAGTAGGCAAAAAGAAAGCACCCCCTGCTTTGCCTTGTTTCCTGAAAAATTGGGAATTTGCTTAACGGAAATTTTTGAACTCGCTACGCTCAAACATGCAAAAATTTCCTACAAATTCCCAATTTTTCAGGCGGCAAAGAAGGGAACCCGATTTATTCTTTCTACGATTTAAAGTACGGTTGATTCAGAAAGTTTTTATCTAACCAATTCCCCTCTTTAGCAAAGAGGGGTAAGGGGAGATTTGGCAGCAGTAAAACCAACCTCATAAATAATTTAAAGCGATTAAAACACGTCAAAAATTAACCGCTCTTTTCAAATTAACGGAAAGTTAAATCCAATTAATGACGGAAATGCCGCATTCCGGTCAACACCATCACCATCCCATGCTCATCCGCCGCATCAATCACTTCCTGATCACGCATAGAACCGCCCGGGTGGATGACACACTGAATCCCCACCTTCGCCGCGGCATCAATGCCATCGCGGAATGGGAAGAAGGCGTCGGATGCCATCACGCAACCTGCCACGTCTAAACCTTCATCTTGTGCTTTAATGCCGGCGATTTTGGCAGAATAAACACGGCTCATTTGACCGGCGCCGATACCGATGGTTTGGCTGTTTTTCGCGTAAACAATGGCATTGGATTTCACAAATTTCGCCACTTTCCAACAGAATAATAAATCTTTCAGTTCTTGTTCGGTCGGTTGACGTTTGCTGACCACTTTTAAATCGTCTAAGCCAACCATGCCTAAATCCGCGTCTTGCACTAATAATCCGCCGTTTACGCGTTTGAAATCCAAACGTTCGGTGCGTCCGTGCCATTCGCCGCATTCAAGTAAGCGCACGTTTTTCTTGCGTTTTACCACTTCTACCGCAGCCGCAGAAACTTTCGGCGCAATAATCACTTCTACAAATTGGCGTTCTACGATTTCGTTTGCGGTGGCTTCATCTAATTCACGGTTGAACGCGATAATGCCGCCGAATGCGGAAGTCGGATCCGTTTGATAAGCGCGGTTGTAGGCTTCCAGAATATCTTTGCCTAACGCCACGCCGCATGGATTGGCGTGTTTGACTATCACGCACGCCGGCTCGTCAAATTCTTTCACGCATTCTAGCGCCGCATCGGTATCGGCAATGTTGTTATAGGAAAGGGCTTTGCCTTGAAGTTGGGTTGCGGTTGCCACGCTGGCTTCTTTCACGTTTAAATCCACATAGAACGCGGCATTTTGGTGGGAATTTTCGCCGTAACGCATGGTTTGTTTACGCACGAAGTTCAAGTTTAAAGTGCGTGGGAATTGACCGCACTTGGCATCCACATCTTCTTCCGCCGCGACATGATAAGGTTTCACTAATTGACCGAAATAGTTCGCGATCATGGAATCGTATTGTGCCGTATGTTCAAAAGCTTTAATCGCTAAATCAAAACGGGTTTCCAAAGTAAGACTATTTTGATGTTGATCCATTTCCGCAAGAATTGTATTGAAATCATTGTTATTGACCACGATCGCCACATCTTTATGGTTTTTCGCTGCAGAACGCACCATAGTTGGGCCGCCGATATCGATATTTTCTACCGCATCTTCAAGGGTGCAATTCGGTTTTGCTACCGTGGCAGCAAACGGATATAAATTCACCACCACCATATCAATGCCTTCAATGCGGTGCTGTTTCATGACTTCATCGTCCGTGCCGCGGCGACCTAAAATGCCGCCATGCACTTTCGGATGTAAAGTTTTCACGCGACCGTCCATCATTTCCGGGAAACCGGTGTAATCAGACACTTCGGTGACCGGCAAGCCATTTTGTTCTAACAATTTTGCGGTGCCGCCGGTGGAAAGTAATTTCACGCCACGCGTTACTAAACCTTGAGCAAATTCCACAATACCGGTTTTGTCTGAAACGCTTAATAAAGCCTGACGAATAGGACGATCTGTCATTGTATTTTTCCTTTATTAATTGGTAAAAAAATAGGCGCGCATTATAACGCAAACGGTTGCGTAAATATAGGGACTGAAAAAGGACTTTTACGGTTTATGATCTACGGTTTATGAATAACTGGGTTAAAAACCCAATTTTTCAATCCAATTTAAAAATGTCGGCGCATCCATAAAACCTGTTACGCGGCTATTTGCGAGCTCATTGCCGGCTTTATCAAGAAATAAAATCGTCGGCAAACCCAGTACTTGATAACGTTCCATAATGGCTTTATTTTCTTCACCGTTTCGAGTCATATCCACTTGAAGCAATAACAGATTATTAAAGGCTTGTTGCACTTTTTCATGGCGAAACGTGTATTTTTCAAACTCTTTACAGGCGACGCACCAATCGGCATAAAGATCCAACATCGCCAGTTTGTGTGGATTATTCGCCAAGGCTTGCTCCAGTTCTTGCAGGCTTTCAATGCGGTGGAATTTCACAGGCTCAACTTCGCCATTGGAAGTCGTGTAGAGCACCGCATTGGAGCCTTGCCAGACAAGGGTTTGCAGAGGTTGCGCAGCAATCACGGCGCAAACCAAAGACAAAACTTTCAGCGCATAAGCGAAACCCTTTTTCGGCATTTGCAGCGCAAACCAAACAAAGAACGTCGTCGCCAATAATGCCCACAAACGCGGTTCCCAGCCTTCCGGCAAAATGCGCGAAAGTAAAAATACCGGCAAGGCGAGCATTACAAAACCGAAAGTACTTTTCACCGTGTTCATCCATTCGCCGGATTGCGGCAAAATTTTGTTACCGAACAGCGTAATCAGCATCAACGGCACGCCCATGCCAAGCGCCAATAAATACAAGGTGACGGCGCCGGTAAATAAATCACCGCTTTGCGCTACATACAGCAACGCACCGGAAAGCGGCGCCGATGTACAAGGCGACGCAACCAAGCCCGCAATCATGCCCATGAAGAATGCGCCGCCGAATGCGCCGGAGGTTTGTTTTTGGCTTAAAGCGTTCAGCTTGGTTTGTAGAGAACTCGGTAATTGCAACGTAAACACGCCGAACATAGAAAGTGAGAGGAAAACGAACATGACCGATAGCGCGATCATTACGTAAGGATGTTGCAAGGCGATTTGAAACGGCAGCCCTATGGCGGCGACCGCCAAACCGAGCAACGTATAAGTGAGCGCCATACCTTGCACGTAAAGGAAACTCAAGGAAAAGGCACGCGCCATATTCGGGCGATTTTGCCGGCCGATCACAATTGCCGACAACAACGGCAACATCGGTAATACGCAAGGCGTGAAAGCTAAGCCTAAACCAAGCAGGAAAAAGCCTAACACTGCGTATTTATGCCGAAACAAACCGGCAGCAAGTTGATCTTGCGGCGCCGACAACGGCTGTTCGGCAATTGAACGTGCGCCCGTTTTTTCAAAAGTCTGCGCTGACGTAATTAAATCGCCCACACGTAAAGATTTTATTTCCGGCGGATAACAAAACCCATCGGTGCAGCCTTGGTAACGGATTTCAATGCGGTCCTCCGGAGCAAGGGCGTTTGCAGCGGAGAAAGTCGCATCTAGCGGTTTGGTGAATACGTTCACTGCGCCGAAATAAGGATCCTGATGAATTTCCGGCGGTTGCGCAAACGTCACCGCAAGTGTCTGTTCTACAGTAGCTACGCTAATTTTATCTTGATACAAATAATAGCCGTCCACCGTATTCCAGTGGACATGTAACTGATGTTTATCGGGGGAAAGTTGGATGGAAAGTGGAAAAGCGTCTTCTACTTTTAAAAAGGTTGTTTGAGATTTATCCAATAAGCCCGCTTGTGTCGCGAATGCAGTAAAAAACAGGCTAAAAATAAGGAAAAATTTTTTCATAAAAAAGGGGTCATGAGGTTGGCGTGGCGAGATTTTAACATAAAGAAATTTGAAACCCTAAAAATATGATTTAGATCATAAAAATAGAAGGATCACAAAAAATAGCCTCTGTTTTTTATTGTTACAACAATGTTACAAAGCTAAAATACGCCTCACTAAAAATAAGTAAAAGGATTGAAAATGGCAGCACCGCAAATTCTTATTGTTGAAGATGAAGCCGTGACCCGCAATACATTGAAAGGGATTTTCGAAGCGGAAGGTTACGTCGTGCTTGAAGCCGAAGAAGGGGAACAAATGCACCGAGTATTAAAAAATAATTCGGTTGATTTGGTAGTAATGGACATTAATTTGCCCGGTAAAAACGGTTTATTATTGGCGCGCGAATTACGCGAATACGCCAATTTGCCGCTAATTTTTTTAACCGGTCGCGATAACGAAGTGGATAAAATTTTAGGTTTAGAAATCGGTGCTGATGATTATCTCACCAAACCTTTTAACCCACGCGAACTTACCATCCGCGCGCGAAATTTGTTGCACCGCGTGATGGTGCAACACGAAAAAGAAAACCGAAACGGACGAGAATTTTATCGTTTTAACGGTTGGACATTGAATTTAAACAGCCATAATTTAATCAATCCGGAAGGCGAAGAATTTAAATTGCCACGCAGCGAATTTCGTGCCATGTTACATTTCTGTGAAAACCCGGGCAAATTGCAAACCCGCGAAGAATTGTTGATGAAAATGACTGGGCGCGAGTTAAAACCGCAAGATCGTACGGTGGACGTCACGATTCGTCGCATCCGCAAACATTTTGAAGATCACCCCGGCACGCCTGAAATTATCGCCACGGTGCACGGCGAAGGTTATCGTTTCTGTGGCGAAATCGAATAAAGAGCAAGATAACGCAAAGAAAGGCTGAAGATTCAGCCTTTTTCTTTCCCCCTCTTTTTGCCATCACCGCACAGATTCGGTAGAATCTGCGGAAATTTTTTCACCGGATCAAATTATGACAAAGAAAAAACTAAAACCGGGTTCAAACACCATTGCACTGAATAAACGCGCACGCCACGATTATTTTATTGAAGACGAAATCGAAGCCGGACTTGAATTGCAAGGCTGGGAAGTCAAATCCATGCGCGCCGGCAAAGCAAATATCAGCGACAGCTACATTATTTTCAAAAATGGAGAGGTTTATTTGTTCGGCGCGACCATTCAGCCGTTAAGTTTGGCTTCAACCCATGTAGTATGCGATCCAACGCGGACGCGTAAACTTTTGTTAAAGCAACGCGAACTTGAATCGCTGTTCGGCAAATCCAGCCGCGATGGGTTCACCATCGTCGCGCTTTCCCTTTATTGGAAAGGCGCATGGGCAAAAATTAAAATCGGTTTAGCAAAAGGGAAGAAACAACACGACAAACGCGATGATATTAAAGACCGTGAATGGAAAGTCGCAAAAGAGCGAATTATGAAAAATGCGCGTCGCGGCTAAAGGGACGTTTTTAAAAAGGGAAGCATTTTTAAAACGTCGCATAACGCCCGAACCTTGGGCAAGATGCCTCATCTTGAGGTTATTAAGAAGTCTATCGAAGCAAAACCCAACCTTAATTATTGATCTCTAAAAATAGCACCGTATTGAAACCTCTTCCAATGCGGTGCTATTTTTTGACTCCAACTTAAACCGTTCGGTCAGAACTCAAGGCTTATAAATAAACTCAACGCCTTCGTCATCTTCTTCCGTCCAATCATCGTCCCAATCTTCGTCATCCACTTGATGTTCGGCAAGTTGTTCTTGGTGATAATCTTCCCATTTGAATTTCACTTCTTCCGGTGCGCTTTCCGGCACCTCGGCTTCGCGTGGGTGAGCAATAATGAAGTCCATAATATCGCGACATAACACCGGCACGTTTTTACCGGTGGCGGCGGAAATGAGGTAATAATCACCGTCCCAGCCAAGACGCTCGACGATGTCTTCGGCGCGTTCACGCGCTTCTTCATCGCTCATGGTGTCGATTTTATTGAACACCAACCAAGTCGGTTTTTCGGCGAGTTTTTCGCTGTATCGGAACAATTCCGCTTCAATAATCGCCATGTTATCCGCCGGATCGGAACCGTCAATCGGGTTAATATCCACCAGATGAATTAACACGCGACAACGTTCCAAGTGTTTCAAGAAACGAATGCCTAAGCCCGCGCCGTCCGCCGCGCCTTCAATTAAGCCCGGAATATCCGCCACCACGAAACTGTTCGCGTCGTCCACTTTCACCACGCCGAGGCTCGGCACCAAGGTGGTGAACGGATAATCCGCCACTTTCGGTTTGGCGGCGGAAACGGCACGAATAAATGTCGATTTTCCCGCATTTGGTAAACCAAGCATACCTACATCTGCGAGCAACATTAATTCTAAACGCAAATCGCGTTTTTCACCCGGCGTCCCCATGGTTTTTTGACGTGGCGCGCGATTTACAGAAGATTTGAAACGGGTGTTGCCTAAACCGTGATAACCGCCTTTTGCCACCAACATTTTTTGTCCGTGTTTGGTGAGATCGCCCAAAGTTTCTTTGGTGTCGTTGTCAATGGCGCGCGTGCCCACCGGCACCGGTAAAATAATGTCTTTACCGCGACGGCCGGTACAATCCGAACTACGACCGTTTTCACCGCGTTCGGCAGCAAAGCGTTTGTTAAAGCGGTAGTCGATTAACGTGTTAAGATTTTCGTCTGCCACTAAATACACGTCACCACCGTCGCCACCATCGCCGCCGTCCGGCCCGCCTTTCGGGATAAATTTTTCACGACGAAAACTCACGCAACCGTTGCCGCCGTCGCCCGCTTCCACGCGGATGAGGGATTCATCAATAAATTTCATATTTTTCCTGTTCTGTTCAGTTATTTTTAAGTCGACGTATTCTAGCAGAATCTCGCGATAAGTTCGCGGGATAAAACGGGGGGAAAAGAAAAACCGACCGGGGATAAAGTACGGTCGGTTTTAAACTAGGATTTCTTTGGAATGAGTTTGTGCCCGATGGCGGATAAAATCGCGCCGCATACGACAATAAACGCGCCGATATAGCTCAGGATATTGAGTTCCGGCGCGGGGAAATCCGTCGGATCAATGTAATGGGCGAGGTGAGCAAATAAAATGGTAAATAGCGGAACCAGAGTGATGACTACGCTGACTTTGGATACTTCCCAGCGATTTAAGGCTTCGGCATAAGCACCGTAGCCGAACAAAGTGTTTAAACAACAGTAAATAAAACAGCCGAAGGCAAATGGCGTTAATTCCCGGACTTGTGAAAATTCGGCAAAGGGCGTGAAAACCATGGCGCAGCCGAAATACATCATGAATAAAATTTGTTGCGCGCTGAATTTTCTGAGCATGAGTTTTTGCGCCATGCCGTAGGCGACCCACACAAGTGCGGCACTGATGCTGATAAACACACCGGTGGAATAAGTGTTGAGTCCGCTGAAAATTTCCAATCGATCGTTAAAAAATAAGCCTAAACCGATGAGTAGCAAAACCAAGCCGATTTTTTGGTGTAAACCCAGCTTTTCTTTAAACACGAGTACGCCGCAGATGAGCATACCGAAGGAGGATAAATGGATAAAAATTTGCGCTACGGAAGGTTCGATGTAATTTAACGAGCTGTTAAATAAGAAAAAATTTCCCGCTAATCCCATTACGCCGATAATTGCCAACCCGGCAAAATAGCCAAGTTTGGAGAAATCGGGTAAGGCTTTTTTATAAGCGAGTAATAACAAGAGGGCGCAAGTTGCTACAACAAAGCGATACCAAACAATGGTTTGTGCGTTCATTACCGCGACGACCTGTTTTAAGGCAACCGGCAGGGAGCCCCACGCCATGGCGGTAATCAATGCAAAAAGGAAACCTAACAGGGGTTGTTGTTTCATTATTTCATCTATGAAAAATGCCCCGCATGAAAGCAGGGCATTTTATTCTGTTTTAGTAAAATTATTCGGTAACGATACTCACGTATTTACGGCTTTTTTCGCCTTTTACTTCAAATTTTACTTTACCATCGGCTGTCGCGAATAAGGTGTGGTCACGTCCCATACCAACGTTGTTGCCTGCGTGGAATTTGGTACCACGTTGGCGAACGATGATGCTACCTGCTAATACGGATTCACCACCGAAACGTTTAACACCAAGACGTTTAGCTTCAGAATCACGACCGTTACGAGTTGAACCACCAGCTTTTTTAGTTGCCATCTACTTGATCTCCTCTGAAATTATGCTTGAATCCCAGTGATTTTCACTTCTGTGAACCACTGACGATGACCTTGTTGTTTACGGCTGTGTTTGCGACGACGGAATTTAACGATTTTAACTTTATCGCCACGACCTTGTGCCACTACTTCAGCCACTACTTTTGCGCCGGCAACAACCGGTGCACCGATTTTAACATCTTCACCATTAACGACCATCAACACTGAATCAAACTCAACTGTTGCGCCAGTTGCAAGTTCAAGTTTTTCTAAACGAACCACTTGACCTTCGCTTACTCGGTGTTGTTTACCGCCACTTTGGAAAACTGCGTACATAAATACTCCGCTATAATTGTGCTCTAATGTTGTTTCATTTCGCACATAAAATTCATACAAATAGGGCGCAAATTCTACGGAAAATTTTAGGGGATAGCAAGAATTTATTTGCGGGAAAATAAAAAAATTCGCAAATTCGGCAGTTTGATTTCAGAAAGCCTGAAAAATCAGGTAAAATCCACCGCACTTTACTTTTTTCGTTTCACCAAGGCCTGATTTTATTGGTTTTAATCAGTCGAATTAACAAAATGAATACAACAAACTTAATGGATATGCAGACAATCCAGGCGTTAAGCCACGCGGATATGCAAAAAGTCAATGAATCAATTTTAGCCCAGCTGAATTCTGATGTGGCATTAATTAATCAGCTGGGTTTTTATATTGTACAAGGCGGCGGCAAGCGTATTCGTCCGCTAATTGCCGTATTGGCGGCAAGAGCGTTGGGGTTTGCAGGACAACAAGCCATTACCTGTGCGACTTTTGTAGAATTTATTCACACCGCTTCTTTATTACATGATGATGTAGTCGATGAATCCGATATGCGTCGCGGGCGTGCCACGGCAAATGCGGAATTTGGTAATGCAGCAAGCGTATTAGTCGGCGACTTTATTTATACGCGCGCCTTTCAGTTGGTCGCACAGTTAGAATCGCTGAAAATTTTGCGCATTATGGCGGATGCCACCAACGTACTGGCGGAAGGTGAAGTGCAGCAATTAATGAACGTCAATGATCCGCAAACCAGCGAAGAAAATTACATGCGGGTGATTTACAGCAAAACCGCCCGTTTATTTGAAGTTGCCGGACAAGCGGCGGCGATTATTGCCGGCGCGACAGAAGCCCAAGAGAAAGCACTGCAAGATTACGGTCGTTATCTCGGCACCGCATTCCAACTGGTGGATGATGTGTTGGACTACAGTGCCAACGCCAAAGCACTCGGGAAAAATGTCGGTGACGATTTAGCCGAAGGTAAACCAACACTTCCTTTATTGCACGCCATGCACCATGGCAACCCGCAACAAGCGACATTGATTCGCGAAGCCATCGAACAAGGCGGAAAACGTGAAGCTATCGATGAAGTGTTAGCCATTATGGCGGAGCACAAATCCTTAGATTACGCCATGGATCGCGCCAAACAGGAAGCGCAAAAAGCCGTGGATGCGATTCGGGTTTTGCCGGAAAGCGAGTATAAAAACGCGTTGATTTCTTTAGCCTATTTATCGGTAGATAGAAGTTATTAAGATGACAGAACAACAATCTCAAAGTGCGGTCGGTTTTCAGCATAAAACACGTAAACAAAAACCGCGTAAAGATCCCAATGCGCCGTTTATTCGTGAAAAACTGGAATTGCCGGATGGGCATAATAAACTGCTTTTACATTCTTGCTGTGCCCCTTGCTCGGGCGAAGTGATGGAAGCGATTTTGGCATCCGGTATTGAATTCACTATTTATTTTTATAATCCGAATATCCATCCGCTTAAAGAATATTTAATCCGCAAAGAAGAAAATATTCGCTTTGCGCAAAAATTCGGTATTCCGTTTATCGATGCAGACTATGATCGCCAAGAATGGTTTGATCGTGCCAAAGGTATGGAATGGGAGCCGGAGCGCGGCATTCGTTGCACCATGTGTTTCGATATGCGTTTTGAAAAAGCCGCCGAATACGCCCATGAGCATGGTTTTCCGGTGTTCACCAGTTGCCTTGGCATTTCCCGTTGGAAAGACATGGCGCAAATTAACGGTTGCGGTCATCGTGCAGCGGAAAAATATGATGACGTGATTTATTGGGACTACAACTGGCGCAAAGAAGGCGGTTCGCAACGCATGATTGAAATCAGCAAACGCGAACGTTTTTATCAGCAGGAATATTGCGGCTGTGTGTATTCCCTACGCGACAGTAATAAATGGCGTGAACAAACAGGCCGCCAAAAAATCGAAATCGGTAAATTGTATTATTCGCCGGATTAAAAAACCCCACAAAAACGGATCTTACTTTACCCAAATACCGATGACGTTTTATCGGTATTTTTTATTAAACATAGACTTAAGGAAACAAAATGGAAGAAAATCAATTAGAAAAATTACCTAAAATCGTGATCGGTATATTGAAGGTCGTATTGAGCACCGCATTGATTGCCCTTGCCGTCGTGCTCGTCATTGCTTTAGCCAAAATCACCTATTCTCTCGCCTTAATGGTAATAAATCCCTCCTCAGTTGTGCCTTATGCCGTAGCGGAAGAAGCTGTAATGTTTTTTCTGTACTTCGGTTTTATCGGGCTTATCGTGCAATATTTTAAAAGCGGCTATCACTTTCCGCTGCGCTATTTCATCTATGCAGGGATTACCGCCATGTTGCGCTTAATCATTGTTAACCATGAAAGCGCGAGCGAAACGATCCTGTTTGCCGGCGCGATTTTGATTATGGTGATTGCGCTCTGTTTAATTTTGTATTCAGATAAGTTAAGAAATATTTAACGACCAAAAAGTAATATGCGGTGAAACGTCCCCTAAAAATAGGGAATAGTCGCATTTAGCGCGGTTTCACCACATCTTTTCATTTTTAATACATTTACTTACCATCCTCCACATCGCCCAACAATGCCGCATATTTCACCGTGTGTGAACCGGATTCCAGGGCGATTTTAAGCACCATAGTAAGCGGTACAGAAAGCAGCATCCCCACAGTACCAAGCAACCATCCCCAGAAAAGTAGAGATAAGAAGACGACTAAAGTGGAAAGCCCGAGGCGTTGACCCATCATTTTCGGTTCGAGAATATTGCCGATCACCAGATTAACCGCGATTACGCCGACCGCTACGCTGAAACCGATGCCGAAACCGTTGAGCAATAACGCCTGTACGATAATCGGAATGGCGGCAATGACGGAGCCAATGTTTGGGATGTAATTCAGTAAGAAACTTAAGGTCGCCCATAAAATCGCGTATTGCACACCGCAAGTTTCAAGCAAAATAAAAATGCTGATGCCGGTAAGCAAACTGGTAATACTTTTAATGCCAAGATAACCAATCACACCTTGCAACACGCGGTCAATATGGCGTTCTTTGGTCGCCGCATCATTTGGATTAGAACTCATTACGCAGGCAAATTTGCGTTTCATGGTCGGCGCTTCGGCAAGCATAAAAACCACCACTAAAATAAGCACAAAAGTATTACTCACCACACCGGAGAAATTCAGTAATAAACTTCTGACAAAATTCATAATCACGCTCGGATCAAAATTATCTTGAATGGTTTCGCGCGAAAGCTGAATCGGGACATTGAACCGTTGAATCATAGCCATCACATCATTAATGCGTTCCGATAGCAGAGTTTTATATTGCGGAATAGATTGGCTAAACTCGCGTACGCTACTATTAATCAAGCCAACCAAAAAGAAGAAAATCAACGAAATCAACACAAACAGCAGTAACATGGCCAACCAATGCGGTACCCGTCGTGCTGTCATTGATTTAATTATTGGTGAACAAATGATTGCGATAAACAGTGCCAGTAAAAACGGTACGACAATTTCTGCCGCCAGTTTAATACCGGCAAGAATAATGATCACCGCTGCAATGTTAAGCAGAGCGCGGTGCAAATTGAGATGATTTCCCACTAAACGGCTTCCTCGTTTTCTTCACCGGTGCGAATGCGAATTACGCGCTCTACATCATAGACAAAAATTTTGCCGTCACCGATTTTGCCGGTTTGACAAGTTTCTATTATGGTTTCGAGGCATTGTTCCAGCAATTCGTCCGGCACCACGATTTCCATTTTAACTTTCGGTAAAAAATCCACCATATATTCCGCCCCACGATACAGTTCCGTATGGCCTTTTTGACGTCCGAAACCACGCACTTCGGTTACCGTCATACCGCTGATGCCAATATCGGAAAGATTTTCGCGTACATCATCCAATTTAAAAGGGCGAATCATTGCTTCGATTTTTTTCATTTTTTACTTCTCCGACGTTTCACGGCGAGCCGATTTCGGGCGGAAACTTTCGATAATGTCCGCACGAGTGTCAATATACAAGCCATTAATCAGTTGCAGGCAATAGGGCACCGCACTGAAAATGCCTTTTACCAATACTTTACCATGCTCATCTTTCACGCCTTCCAGCGTCTCCTTAATGGCTTTCGGCTGTCCCGGTAGATTTAGAATTAAGCTATTTTTACGAATCACCCCCACTTGGCGCGATAAAATCGCCGTCGGTACGAAATGCAAACTTACTTGGCGCATTTGCTCGCCGAAGCCCGGCATTTCGCGATCGGCAACAGCAAGCGTCGCATCAGGCGTCACATCGCGTTTTGCCGGCCCGGTTCCGCCCGTGGTAAGAACAAGATGGCAATCCTGTACATCCACTAATTCTTTCAATGTTTGTTCGATAATCGGTTGTTCGTCGGGAATTAAACGGGTTTCCAGTTCAAAAGGCTCAGCCAGCGCTTGTTCTAGCCAAGCCTGTAATTCCGGGATACCTTGATCTTGATACACACCGCTTGATGCGCGATCTGACACGGAAACAAGTCCGATTTTTAAACGTTTGGTCATATTTTTCCTTATTTTTATACAAATAAACTACAATTTTCCCCTTCGCCTTTACGCTGCGGGGTTATCCTTTTCAGCACGATAACGGAGTCTTAAATCAGCACCGCATTGATTCTCGTCTTGGCACCATAAACGGTGCGAAGAAAAATAAATGAGACGCTAAAATTTTATGCCCCGTTAAAATCAATTAAAACGGAAAAAGTTGCGGAATGAGAAACACGCTCACAAGCATTACAATTAGGGTAAACGGCACGCCGATTTTTAAGAAATCGCTAAATTTGTAACCACCGGGGCCGACCACCATGGTGTTCACCGGCGAGGAAACCGGAGTCATAAAGGCGGCAGAGGCGGCGATAGCCACCACCATGGCAAACGGAATCGGCGAAACCTGCAATTGCTGCGCTAAGGAAATGGCAATCGGCGCCACCAAAATCGCCGTGGCCGTGTTGGAAATAAATAAACCCACCACGGCGCAGAAAATAAACAGCATCATTAACACCAAGTACAGTCCCCAGTCGCCCACCAATTGCAACATCGCTTGCACGGCCAATTGAATCCCGCCGGTTTTCTGCAACGCAATGGCAAAAGGCATCATGCCAATAATTAAAATCAAGCTCGGCCAATGAATTGAATCGTAAGCACTTTTCGCGTCAACGCAGCGGAAATAGCCCAATAGCAAGCAACCGATCAACGCGGCAATCACATTTGGCACCGCATTGGAAACCATTAACAGCACCATAATGAATACCGAAAATAAGGCCTGTGGCGCTTGACTTCGCGCGGGCACTACGCGCTCCATTTCTTTCGGATAACTCAACACTACAAAATCTTTGGTGCGACTGCGCATCTGTTGAATAAATTTCCAATCGCCCACCACTAAAATGAGATCGCCCAATTTATAAGGCGTACCGCTGAAACTGTCAGAAATCAACTCGCCGTCGCGCTTAATGCCCACCACATTTAAGCCGTAACGGGAACGAAATTCCACTTCCTGCGTAGTTTTACCAATAATGCCGGAACCCGGCACCAAAGTAAGTTCGGCCATGCCGATAGATTTGGCGTGCTCATTAAAAGATTGTGATTTAATTTCCGCCGGTTCTAAATTATGGCTTTGACAAAACTCGCTTAAATCAAAGGCTTGTTGACCGATGTCGATCATCAAAATGTCTTTTTCGTGAATTTCCGAGGTACCAAGCGGCATCGTGTAAACCGGGCGGAAATGCTTCCAACGTTCAATCGCTAACACGTTTAATCCGTAACTGGAGCGCAAATGCAGTTCATTGAGATTTTTGCCGATAAACGGCGAACCGGTACGTACCACAAAGCGTTTAGTACGATCGCGCAAACCGTATTCATCAATCAATTCCGCCATGGAACGCTGATTATTATCTTGATTTTCTGCCGCACCATTGGCACCGAGCCAGCGTCGAATCAGCAGCATATAACCGATACCGAGCGACAAAATTACCAACCCGATCGGGGTAAAATCGAAAAAACGTAAACGCGTACCGGTATCTTTGATTAGCTCCGCATTCACCACTAAGTTCGGTGCAGTGGCAATTAAAGTCATCATCCCACTGATTAACCCCGCGACAGAAAGCGGCATCATTAGGCGTTTTGGCGAAAGGTTCATTTGGCGACAAATCATTAATACCACCGGAATAAAAATCGCCACCACGCCGGTAGAACTCATAAATGCCCCTAAACCTGCAACCGCTAACATTAATAAAATCAAAACCTTGGTTTCGCTATTGCCGGAAAGTTTCAAAATACCTTCGCTGACTTGGTAAGCCACGCCGGTGCGTACCAAGCCTTCGCCCACGATAAACAATAAGGCGATCAAAATAATATTCGGATCGCTAAATCCGGCGAAAATTTCGTTAATGGTTAAAATGCCGCTTAAATAAAACGCCAACATTACAAGTAACGCGACAGCATCCATCCGCACTTTGTTACGAACAAAAAGTAAAACCGCAACGGCGAGTAAAATCAGCGTCCAAAACAAAGGACTGATCCAAAGCGCGTTCGTGAAAATGGTCTGCATAACTGCTCCTTAACGATTTTCCAATACCTTACGCACCGGCGCGAAACTGCGACGATGTTGCGGCAAAGGCCCTAATGCGGTGAGCTTTTCGAGGTGTAATTTTGTCGGATACCCCTTATGTTGAGCAAAGGCGTACTCGGGATATTGTCGATCCAGCTCTTCCATTTCTTGATCGCGCGCCACTTTGGCTAAAATTGACGCGGCGCTAATTTCCGCGACCAGACTGTCGCCTTTCACCACTGCTTGCGCCGGAATATCGAGATCGTTCGGAATTTTATTGCCGTCCAACAACACAAACTGCGGCCGAATCCGCAACGCTTGAACCGCACGAGTCATGGCCAGCAAGGAAGCTTGCAAAATATTGAGTTTGTCGATTTCTTCCGCTTCAGCGCGCCCGAGTGCCCACGCCAAGGCCTTTTGTTTGATTTCTGCGGCAAGCGCGAGGCGTTTTTTCTCTGACAATTTTTTGGAATCCGCCAAACCTTCAATTGGGTTATTCGGGTCAAGGATCACCGCAGCCGTCACCACCGCCCCGATCAACGGCCCGCGCCCCACTTCGTCCACGCCGGCGATAAGTCGGTAATCTTTAGGATAATCAAACATTTTTTGTGCCTTCCAATAAATCAATGACCGCTTGCGCAGCTTGCTGATCAGCACCGCATTGAATCAGCCGGTGCAACTCGGTGAAGCGCTGAATTAAAACTCGGCGATGTTCAAGCGCAGCCTCGTCTGTGGAAAAATATACCGCCAGTTTTTCAGCTAACAAGGCCGGGGTACATTCCTCTTGAATCATTTCCGGCACAAGCATTTCATCAGCAAGCAAATTCGGTAGAGAAATATATTTACTTTTCACCAAACGTTTAGCCAAACAATAAGTGAGCGCTTTCATTTTGTAGCCCACCACCATCGGCGATTTACACAGCATCGCTTCAAGCGCCGCGGTGCCGGAAGCAAGTAAAGCCGCATCGGCGGCAATCAGCACTTGGCGCGCATTGCCGTCAATGACGTGCATCGCTAAATTCGGTGCGACTTGCGCTTTAATTGCTTCAAATTGCGCGCGCCGTTTTTCATTCACCAATGGCACAAGAAATTGCAAATCAGGGAAGCGTTGTTTCAGCAACAACGCGGTTTGTAGGAAAGGCTCGGTTAAAAACGCCACTTCCGAGCCGCGGCTCCCCACCAAAATCGCCAAATAACGTTGATTCGCATCAAGATTTAGATGTTGACGGGCTTCAATGCGGTCCGGTTTTAGCGGAACGGCGTCCGCCATGGTATGACCAACAAAGCGGCAAGGCACGTTAAATTTATCGTAAAACGCTTTTTCAAAAGGCAAAAACGCCAATACTTGATGCGTTGCCTTGGCGATTTTATAAATACGATTCTGGCGCCATGCCCACACGGACGGGCTGACATAATGAATGGTTTTGATGCCATTAGCCTTTAATTTGAGTTCCACCCCCAAATTAAAATCCGGCGCATCAATGCCGATATAAACATCCGGCTTTTCGCGTAACATGGTTCGAATCACATTGTTACGGATTTTCAGCAGGCGCGGCAAATGTTTAAGAATTTCCGCCAACCCCATCACCGAAAGTTCTTCCATATCCACCAAACTTTCGCAGCCTTCCGCAAGCATACGCGGGCCGGCGATACCGATAAAACGCGCCTGCGGATAATGAATTTTGAGCTGACGAATTAAGCCTGCGCCGAGAATATCGCCGGACACTTCGCCGGCAACCAACGCGATGGTCGGATTTTTTTTATTCATTGAATTTATCCTAAAAAACAACCGCACTTTGAGCGTCAAAGAGCGGTTGAGCGGTTTATTGTTGTTTCTCCGGCCGCCGTTTCGCCGGGAAGGGAATGTTGAAAGCGGCGGGACGGGGCTTCAATGCGGTGCTATTTGATGACTTCGTTATGCACCCTTAATTAACGGATAATTCCGCGCGTAGAACGTTTGAAGAAATCGGTAAAGAAACTGATGGCTGAATCAGTTTCGGCAATTTGCTCAATTTCCGGCAAGACTTCTTCGAGAGTTTTGCCACTGCGGTAAATCATTTTGTACACGTTACGGATAGCATGCATAGTCGGTTTATCAAAACCGCGGCGTTTTAAGCCCTCCAAGTTCACCCCAAACGGACGCGCGTGGTTACCTTGCGCCATTACATAAGGCGGCACATCTTGACTTACCATCGAACCGCCGCCAAGCATGACATGTGCACCCACAACGACGAATTGGTGAATCGCCGACATACCGCCGACAATTACGAAATCATCAAGTTCTACGTGTCCGGCCAAGGTCGCGTTATTAGCAAGAATGCAGTTATTTTTGATTTGGCAATCATGTGCTACATGAACGTTAATCATCAGCAAATTGTTGTTGCCGATATAGGTTACGCCACCGCCTTGTATGGTACCGCGGTGAATAGTGACGTGTTCGCGAATTTTATTGCGGTTACCAATAACGGTTTTAGTGGCCTCGCCTTGATATTTTAAATCTTGGTTCACTTCTCCGATGCTGGCGAATTGATAAATTTCGTTATCTTCGCCGATTAACGTATCGCCACGTACCACTACGTGCGATTTCAGCACGGTGCGTGCTTTAATTTCAACGCTGCCTTCAACGATGCAGAAAGGACCGATAATCACGTTTTCGCCAATAACCGCGCCTTCTTCAACGAGAGCGGTCGGATGGATTTTTGCACTTGGGTGGATCATAGCTGCCTCTTAAATTAGCGACGTGCGCACATTAATTTCGCTTCACAAGCGACTTCGCCATTAACCGTCGCGATGCCGGTAAAAGCGGTAATGCCTCGGCGTTCTTTAATCACTTGAACATTGAGCTCCATTTGATCGCCGGGTAGCACCGGACGTTTGAAGCGCGCTTCGTCAATGCCGGCAAAATAGAATAGCTCACCGCCTTTGATTTCATGGGTTTTGAACGCCAAAATTCCCATAGATTGGGCAAGTGCTTCTAAAATTAACACACCGGGTAAAATCGGCTCGCCCGGAAAGTGACCGGTAAAGCAAGGCTCGTTCACACTGATATTTTTAATCGCTTTTAGCCACTCGCCTTCTTTGTAATCCAACACGCGATCTACCAACAAAAATGGA
Source organism: Aggregatibacter sp. HMT-949 (assembly GCF_041734645.1). NCBI lineage: Bacteria > Pseudomonadati > Pseudomonadota > Gammaproteobacteria > Pasteurellales > Pasteurellaceae > Aggregatibacter > Aggregatibacter sp. HMT-949. The sequence continues at coordinate 1,689,899 of NZ_CP162010.1, forward strand.
TAGCGGTGCGGCAATAACGTCATAATTTCTTTTGCTTCGATCACTTTTGATTGCTGTTCTGACACGGTAATACCCTTAAAATATTTGTACAAATAGAAAAAAAAGACTTGCGGATTATACGATACTTATGGCTAAAAACAAAACGCACCGCAAAATACACGCCCCAAAAACTTGGACAGAAAATTAAAGCTAAGTTAAATATTAAACATGCTTAAATTGTTAATCCGAGGTTTAATGAACGACTTATTTTTTGCAAAGCAAGTACGATTTTTTATCCAAATTTCACTTGATTACATTAAACCAAAAAAATTAAACTAACTTTAAACTTAATAATGAACTGTATTTTAGCCTGGCGAGTTTGTGGGAAATTGCTATAAAATCCGGTCAAAAAGAGCCTAATTTTGAGATTAATGTGGAAAAGCTCGAACAGGGACTTCTTTCGGTAGGTTGCCGTCAGCTCCCCATTGAATTGCCTCATATTGTTAAATCGTCAAACTACCCTTTTATTTGTAAAAATCCCTTTGTTCGGCTCTTGCCGGCTCAAGCGGATATTGAAAACCTTTATTTCATGACAACCGACCGATTAATCGCTGAATACGCCAAACCGTTCATCTTAAACGCTAAAAAATAGGAATACATATGTTACATTTAACCCTTGAGGACGAGCTCTTTCTCGGTACACCAAAACAAGTCGGAACGCATTCCACCGTGCACGATCATCTCGCGGTAATGTTTGAAGATGACGGGCAAACCGGCTATTTTTACGCGCTTGATATGCGCCAAAACGAACAGCCGATTGCGGACATGTTGCACGTGTACAACGTAGATTCCGCATCAAACCACCATGAAGCGCGTAAACTCGAAATTTGTTGGGACGCAAGCGGTTATCTGGCATTGCTTTTAATTAACGGTTATCCGCATGCGGTATTTGATTTTGCCCGTCTCGTCGGTTATAACGGCAACAAGTATCCACAGCCGGATTTAATGAGTATGTGGACACACGAAGAAATCACCAACGACAAAGCCAGCCAATGGCTTAATGTACCAACTATCAAATAAATGAAATTTTATCGCAACCTCCAGCCCTTCAAAGTAATCAGCTTCGATTTGGACGACACCCTTTACGATAACCAAGACGTTATTCGCACCGCAGTAGCGCGTTTTGTGCAATTTACACAAACACTGACGCAATGCCCGACCTTTGAACAAGAGTGGCCGACTTGGAAAGCGCGTATCGCCCAACAAGATCCGATTTTAAGCGAAGATGTCACCCTATGGCGTAAAGAAGCGTTACGCCAATTTTTGCTCACACAAGGAAAAAATTCAGCAGAAATCGACCATGCATTAACTCTCGCCATTAATGAATTTCTCCATTGGCGTCATCAAATTGATTTACCGAGCGACACGCCAAACGTGTTGAACGAATTAAAAACGCGCTACCGATTAAGCGTCATCACTAACGGTAACGTAGAACCGGCGCGTATTCATTTATCTCAGTTTGAGTTGGTTTTACGTGGCGGTGAACACGGAAGAGCCAAACCGCATAAAGATTTGTTTCGCCAAACCGCCCGTTATTTCAAGGTAAAACCGCAAGAAATTTTACACGTGGGCGATAATTTAACCACCGACGTACAAGGCGCGATTCAAGCGGGTTGCCAAGCGGTATGGGTAAATTTATCAGATAACTCCCTTGCCGATTTTACCGAAGCAACCGTCTTACCGACTTTAGAAATCCATCACTTAAGCGAGCTAACTAAACTATGAAAAAACAAAATCAAATTCTCGTCACCCTTTCCATCGTCGCCCTGCTCGGTGGCTGTTCGGAAGAAGAAGTCCAACGCGACGTCTACCATTCCCTTGAAGACTGCCTTGCAGATTGGCAAAAAATCGAGCTTTGTGAAGCCGATAAAAATGGCCAAAACGCGCCGGCGACACAAATGAATACCGACCAACAAGCAACCCAACAAACCGGCAACGCTCTTTCTTCTGGTTTAGGCTTACGCAGCGCCGACAGTGACGCCAATGCGGTGCCAAATACGCAGTCCGGCAGCGAAACGAATGCTTCAACAACCGGCTCTAGCCAAGCCACCGGCAGCGAAGGCGCTTCACTAGGTTCAGCGATTGCCGGTGGTGTAATGGGCTATATGGCGGCACGAGCCATTAGCAATTTCTTAGGCCCAAGCTATCATCCGAGCAACCGTGCGGTTTCCACCCCAAGCGGTCAGGTGATTCAACCGCAAACCAATCGTTCCGTCGGCAAACCAATGTTGGTAAAAGGCAATGCCGGTAGCATGAACAGCAAACCGGTTTCGCGCGGCGGTTTCACTAGTCCGAGCAATTCCAACCGACAAAGTAGCGGAGGTTAATATGAAACGGGTTACCGGTTTTCCGACGCGCCCCGATATGGTGCAACAATTGCTTGATGTCGGCTTTGATTATTACAACCTGCCTTCAAGCGACGGCTCGCATTATTGGTCGGACAATGTCGCCTATGAATTTACCTTGACTGAAATCGACCGCATTGAAGACGCCACCAACGAACTACATGCGATGTGTTTGGATTTTGTCGCCGATGAAATCAAACAAGGCGACTACGCTTATTATCGTTTTACCGATTTGCAAAAGCAGTTGATTGAAGACGCGTGGCATAAACAAGCGCCCTATTTATACGGGCGTTTTGATTTCGGCTACGACGGCGAAAACTTAAAAATGTTCGAATACAATGCCGATACACCGACTTCATTGCTGGAAGCGGCGATAGTGCAATGGCAATGGTTGGAACAAATCGAGGGGTTACAATATCGCGACCAATTCAACTGGATCCACGAAGAATTGCTCAAACATTTCACCTTTCTAAAACAACAAAGCGGCAAAAACGATTTCTATTTCAGTGCCATGCAAGAAGCGGGACGCGAAGATTGGGGCAATTTAGATTATCTTGCCGATGTGGCTTATAACGCGGGTTGGAATATTCATCAACTTGCCGTAGAAGACATTGGTTACAACAAAGAAAATCAAGAATTTGTCGATTTGAACGATGCACCGATTGATATGTTATTCAAGCTCTATCCGCTCGAATGGCTCAGCGGCGCGGAATTTGCACGACATATTCCGAACGCGCATACAAGTTTTATTGAACCTGCTTGGAAAATGTTATTAAGCAACAAAGCCTTGCTCGCTAAGTTGTGGCAACGCTATCCTAACCACCCGAATTTATTGCCGGCATATTTTAATAAATTCGATATCACCGATAGAAAAGCCATTTGGGTAAAAAAACCGTTGCTTGGCCGCGAAGGCGCCAACGTGTTCTACTACGAAAAAAGCAACGGCGTGGAATTTGCCGCCAAAGGCAGCGAACACTCTGCTTTCTACGACACGTCCGGTTACATTTACCAGCAAAAGTTCGAGCTCCCGAATTTTGATGGCATGTATCCGGTAATCGGTTCCTGGGTCATCGGTGATGTGGCTTGCGGCATGGGCCTACGCGAAGATTTCACCGCTGTCACCGGCAACGACAGTCATTTCGTACCACATTATTTTGTGCCGTAAGGATAATTTTTCAGACAACCTGCCATGAACGAAACATTACTACAAACTCTCTCGACGCTTATCACCGAACAACGCAATCCGCATTCGATGGAGGTGGATTGCCTTTCCGCCTTAGAAATCGTGACGCTAATGAATACAGAAGACAAAAAGGTTCCTCTTGCCGTCGAACGCGTATTACCACAAATTGCACAGGCCGTGGAAGCCGTAGTAAAGGCCTTTCAATGCGGTGCCAGATTGGTCTATCTCGGCGCAGGCACCAGCGGCCGTTTAGGTGTATTAGACGCCTCGGAATGTCCGCCGACATTCGGCGTGCACAACGAAATGGTGAAAGGCATTATCGCCGGTGGCGAGCCTGCGATTCGTTATCCGATAGAGGGGGCGGAAGATAATTCGAACGCGGCCGTGACGGATTTACAAGCGATCGATTTCAATGCAAAAGACGTATTAGTGGGCATCGCGGCAAGCGGGCGCACACCTTATGTATTGAGCGCTTTAGGTTACGCCAAACAACTCGGTGCGATCACAGTTTCTATTGCCAGCAATCCGAACTCACCTATGGCGCAAACGGCGGATATCGCTATCGATACGCTGGTCGGTGCAGAAGTGCTGACCGGTTCTAGCCGTTTAAAATCCGGCACGGCACAAAAATTGGTACTCAACATGATCAGCACCGCATCCATGATTTTGCTCGGCAAATGCTATGAAAATTTGATGGTGGACATGCAAGCAAGTAACGAGAAACTTAAAGCACGCGCTGTTCGTATTGTAATGCAAGCTACCGAGTGCGACGAAACCATAGCCGAACAAACGCTAACGATAGCCGAACAAAATGCCAAGCTGGCAATTATGATACTTTTAAGCGGTTTAGAAAAAGACGAAGCGCAAGCCTTGTTGGAAAAAGAGAAAGGACGGCTGCGAAAAGCATTAGCCGGCAAAGAATAAAAAATCGGTCGGTTAAACGAACTTAACCGACCGATAATATTTATATCTTAAGGAAGTTCATCCACTTCGCGATCCGCTTTCGGCGGAATCATGTGTTCGCGGCGCAGCCCCACGTCGTAAGCGATTGCAATGGCGATAAAGATGGAAGAATAGGTACCAAAACCAATCCCGACCAACAACGCCAGCGAAAAGTTGTGAATAGACGGTCCGCCGAAGAAAAACAAGGCGATCACCACGATTAAAGTCGTCGCAGAGGTCATGATGGTTCTTGATAGGGTTTGCGTGAGGGAAATATCAATAATATCAATCGTATCTAACCGACGAATTTTACGGAAATTTTCCCGCACTCGGTCGAATACCACAATACTGTCGTTGATGGAATACCCTACTACGGAAAGAATCGCTGCCACGAAAGTTAAATCCATTTCCACTTGCAACGCTGAAAATACGCCAAGCGTAATAATCACGTCATGGGCGAGGGAAGCAATACCGCCGAAACCTAAACGCCATTCAAAGCGTGATCCAACGTAAAGCAACATCATAGCAAGCGTCGCTAAAGTTGCGTAAACCGCGCCCTGTGCCAATTCTTCTCCGACATTCGGACCAACAAATTCTACGCTCTTAATTTTAATGTTCGGATCTAATTCCACTAACATAGCTTTTACGCGATCACCAATGGTTACGTCGTTATCCGCCGCCGGTAAACGAATCATCACGTCTTGCACGGAACCGGTGGTTTGTACGATAGGGCTTTCGATGCCATGCTCGTTCAACTTAGCGCGAATTTGATCCAAGTTCGCAACTTGCGAGAAACGGGTATCAAATACTACACCGCCGGTAAAATCCAAGCCCCAGTTAAAACCTTTAGTGATAATGAAAAACAGCGAAATCACCATCGCAAAGGCAGAAAATAAATAACCCCATTTACGCACTTTCATAAATTCGGTCAATGGGAACGGGAGTTTAATTCCATTGATTTCACGAATAAAATGCCCGTCTTTATCTTTTGCAAAAAGTTTCATCATTCCCTGCCTAAATTGATAATTTCTTAATATTTTTTCCACCGTAAATTGCGTTCACAAGGGCGCGCGTTCCTGTAATTGCAGTAAACATGGAAATCGCTACCCCTAAGGAAAGGGTGATCGCAAAGCCTTGAATCGGACCGGTACCGACGGCATAAAGAATGATTGCCGTTAAAATAGTGGTTAAATTGGCATCGAAGATAGATGTAAATGCGCCGTTATAACCTTCATTAATCGCTTGCTGAATCGGGCGACCATTACGGATTTCTTCTTTAATCCGTTCGAAGATTAACACGTTGGCGTCCACAGACATTCCCAAAGTTAATACGATACCCGCAATTCCCGGCATAGAAAGCGTTGCACCCGGTAGGATTGACATCAAACCAACTAACAAAACGATATTAATTACCATAGCTAAACTCGCGATAACGCCGAAAACTTTATAGTAAAACAGCATAAACAGGATCACCGCAATTAACCCCCAAAAACTCGCATCCAAGCCCTGTTCCACGTTTTGCGCGCCAAGTGATGGACCGATAGTGCGTTCCTCCACGATTTGCACTGGTGCGATCAAAGCACCGGATTTTAATAACGTGGAAAGATTATTCGCTTCCGCCATACTGCTTACGCCGGTAATTTGGAAATTCGCACCGAAACGCGCCTGAATGGTCGCCACGTTAATCACTTCTTCGCTTTTCTCTAAAATGGTTTTACCGTTCTCATCTTTTTTGCCGTTGTCTTTATATTCAACATAAAGGGTCGCCATCGGTTTTTTATAAAATTTCTTAGTGATTTGCGACATTTGATCGCCGCCTTCGCTATCTAAAGTAACGCTAACTTGCGGCGTGCCGGATTGCTGATCCAATGCGGCGCTGGAATTGATAATATGCTCACCGCCCAAAGAAGGACGTTTTAATAAAACCACGGGCATACCTTGACGGTCATATTTCACTTCAGAATCTGCCGGAACAATACCCCGTGCCGCTGCTTCAACATTCGCCGTCGGATTCACTAGGCGGAACTCAAGAGTGGCGGTCGCACCTAAAATTTCCTTCGCGCGGGCGGTATCTTGCACACCCGGCAATTCGATCACAATGCGTTCAGCGCCTTGCCGTTGAATCACCGCTTCCGCCACGCCTAATTCAGACACCCGCTTACGCAAAATAGTTAAGTTTTGTTCAATCGCCAAATCCCGCGCTTCATTCAATGCGGTGCCGGAAAGAGATAAGGTTAAGGTATCACCGGAATCGCTCACATCCAGGGTCGGATGCGCTTGACGAATAATCCGACCGGCTTTGGAAATTTGAGCGCTATCGGCCAAGGTAACCGTCGTGCCGAAATTATCGGCATTTTTAATTGCAGTATATTGAATTTTTTCTTTACGAAGTTCGGTACGCAAGCTGTCCTGCAATTGTTCTTGGCGTTTTGCCAAAGCGGAATTCATATCCACTTCCATCAAAAAACGTACCCCGCCGCGCAAATCCAAGCCCCATTTCATCGGGTTGGCGCCAAGCGTGCTTAACCACGCGGGCGTAGCCGGAGCAAGGTTCAATGCGGTGGTGTAATGATTACCGAGTTTTTCGGCAATTTTATCCTTGGCAAGTAATTGATCATCGGTATTGCTGAAACGGGCAAGAATCGAACCCTGTTCGAGGATCACTGATTTGGCAGTAAGATTATTATCTTTTAACACTTCTTGAACTTGGCTCAACGCCGTCGTATCAGCTTGTTGCCCGCGTGTACCGGAAATTTGCACGGCCGGATCTTCACCGTAAATATTTGGAAGAGAATATAAAACACCAATGGCGACCACGAGGATCACCATTAGATTCTTCCATAATGGGTAACGATTTAACATAGTTTTCCCTTGGGTATGGAGGATTAAAGCGTTTTGACAGAACCTTTCGGCAGGATGGTTACAATGTAGTTACGGTTGATTGTGATTTCTGTATTTTCATTTAACGCGATCACTACACTGTTGTTGTCTTCGATAACTTTGGTGATTTTGCCCATCATACCGCCGGCAGTTAACACCTCAGTGCCTTTAGCCAGTTCGGACATCAGTTTTTTGTGTTCTTTGTTGCGTTTCGCTTGTGGACGATAAATCATAAAGTAAAAAATTAAACCGAAAATCACGAAAATAAATAACGTGGACATTGGGTTTTGTGCTTCCATTGTAAGTTTTCCTTATTAAGTTGAATTAAGTTGAAATTTGGGCGCTAAAATACCATAAATCGCGTGAAATGTGAAAAGCATATTGAACATTACACGAAAAGCGCGCGCTTGATATTGTAAAAAAATGTACCTTTTCTCCCGTTAATTTGGTGCCTTCGCACGACTAACCTTTACACTAATTTTGCCTCTTTGGCTGACCACATTGAACACGGCTCATTCAATGCGGTGCTTATTTGAGACTTCAATGCGGTGCTCGTTTGGGATTTCAATGCGGTGCCAAAAATGAAGCTCGCAAAAAGCGTCGTCGAATGTGTTTATGGTCGGCACGGCTGGATAAAAAAGGGCGGCGACAAATTAACGTTTACGGATTATTAATGTTTGATCTGCCTCGTATTGGCAATGGCAAAGGTACATTTCACAAAGTCGTTGGATTTCGCGCCAATCACTGTCGCCAGAAAGTAAAACCGATAATTTATCCTCCGCCGTTAGCCGCAACAGCGCTTGCTTCACCATCAATAGCGGCAACGGGCAACGATAATCGCGGGTATCGAGTAGATAATCCATACATTACACAAGGCGCCGTTTTGACATAATCGCGCCCATCGCCTTTAATTCTGCCTCGCTCAAATAACGTTTTCCCAACTCAAACAATGGTTCTTCAATAGCGATATGCCGGTCGTAAGCCGCAACGAAACGCTGAATCAGCACCGCATCCACCTTATCACATTGTTGCGCAACAAGACTTTCGAGTTGTGCCGCAAGTAAACGCCAATTTTCATGCAAATCAACATGTTGGCGTTCCAATTCATCCACCTTCGCTTTCGCTTCAGGCAGTTTGGCAATCAGGGCGGGGAAAAAATCCTTTTCCTCATCGTCATGATGCAGCGGCGCGGATTGATTGAAATAGTTTAGAATTTGTCGCACATCGTTTTTTACCGCCTGATTGCAACCGTGTTTCGTCAAATAATCAGGCAAAATCGTCAGCTGTCGACAAAAACGCTTCACTTTACCGTGGCAAGCGTACAGCATTTCAATGGGTTCGTTCCAGCTAGCGAATTGTTGGGGTTCTAGAATTTGCATACATGCTCCTGTTATTGGAAAAGTGCGGTCGATTTGAAAACGTTTTTAAAAATAACCACACTTTTCACTGATTATTGCGCTGTTTCAGCTAATTGTAACGGTGGAACGGGTTTGCCAATTCGCGCATAAAACGCCACCACAAAATCCTCAAAACGATCCGCTTCGATTGCTTGACGGATTTCCGCCATTAAGCGTTGGTAATAACGTAAATTGTGAATAGTATTAAGACGCGCGCCTAGGATTTCGCCGCATTTGTCCAAATGATACAAATAGGCTTTGCTGTAATGTTTGCAGGTGTAACAATCGCAGTGCGGATCCAATGGGCTGGTGTCATCGCGATATTTGGCATTGCGGATTTTTACAATACCATCGGTGACGAATAAATGTCCGTTCCGCGCGTTGCGGGTCGGCATCACGCAATCAAACATATCGATCCCGCGCCGCACGCCCTCCACCAAATCTTCCGGTTTGCCCACGCCCATTAAATAACGCGGTTTATCGGCAGGAATTTGCGGGCAAATGTATTCCAAAATGCGGTGCATATCTTCTTTTGGTTCACCCACGGCCAAACCGCCCACGGCATAGCCATCAAAACCGATGTTCACTAAGCCTTCCAAGGAAACCTTACGCAATTCCTCAAAGGTGCCGCCTTGAATAATGCCGAACAAGGCATTTTTATTGCCCAATTCGTCAAAACGTTTGCGACTGCGTTGCGCCCAGCGTAAGGACATTTCCATAGATTGCTTGGCGTAATCAAAAGTGGCGGGATAAGGCGTGCATTCGTCGAAAATCATCACAATGTCGGACCCCAAATCATATTGAATTTCCATTGATTTTTCAGGGGAAAGAAAAATGCGTTCGCCATTAATCGGGTTTTGGAATTTTACGCCTTCTTCGGTAATTTTGCGTAATTTGCCCAAACTGAATACTTGGAAACCGCCGGAATCCGTGAGAATCGGGCGATGCCACTGCATAAAATCGTGCAAATCACCGTGTTTACGCATGACTTCTTGCCCCGGACGCAACCACAAATGGAAAGTGTTACCGAGCAAAATTTCCGCACCGGTGGCGCGCACTTCTTCCGGCGTCATGCCTTTTACCGTGCCGTAAGTTCCCACCGGCATAAACGCCGGCGTTTCCACGCTAAAGGTGCCTTGTGGACGTTCAAAGATCAGACGACCGCGACGGGCATTACCGCTGATTTTATCTAATTCATACTTCATTTTTTCCTCAACGAATAAACAGTTCGAAGGTTTTAGCCAATAAAAAAGCCTGTTGATACAGGCTCTGCGCATTTTATGGAGTACTCGGAAATAAGTCAAACCGCTTATTTCCAAGCCTTCACCTCAGGATTCTTGGAAATAAACATCGCATCACCGTAACTGAAAAAACGATAACGATTTTCCACCGCACTTTTATAGGCATTCATCGTATGCGAAAAACCGGCAAAGGCGGAAACCAACATAATCAGCGTGCTTTCCGGCAAATGGAAGTTGGTAATCAAACAATCCACGATGCGAAATTTTTTGCCGGGATAAATAAAAATCGACGTATCGGAAAAATAAGGTTCGATCATCTCGCCATTGCCGTTTTCCTGCGCCGACAATGCCGCCGTTTCAACGGAGCGCACGGAAGTAGTGCCCACCGCAATCACACGTTTGCCCGCTTTTTTAGTCTCAATGATCGCATTGCAGACTTCTTGCGAAAGTTCTACGTATTCCGCATGCATAATATGCTCTTCAATATTTGCCACGCGTACCGGTTGGAACGTTCCGGCGCCGACGTGTAGCGTAACGAATTGGAAATTCACGCCTTTGGCGCGCAGTTTTTCCAATAATTCATCGTCGAAATGCAATCCGGCAGTCGGTGCGGCCACCGCACCGGGCACCTTACCATAAACCGTTTGATAACATTCTTGATCCGCTTCTTCGTCAGGGCGATCAATATAAGGCGGCAGCGGCATATGGCCGATTTGTTGCAACGCGTTTAGCAGCGTACCGGATTTGTCGGCTAATTCCACTTCAAACAACGCGCCGTGACGGGCATTCATTATTGCTTTAACGCCGTTGTTTTCGCCGAGCTTGTCTTCGCCTAAAAATAATTCGGCACCTGCTTTCGGTGCTTTGGAAGAACGAATATGCGCCAGAAAACGCTGCTCATCCAACATCCGCTCCACCAGCACTTCGATTTTACCGCCGCTGGCTTTACGTCCAAACATACGTGCGGGAATCACCCGTGTGTCGTTGAAAATTAACAAATCACCTTCGTTAATCAAGTCGAGCACATCGGTAAAAGTACGATGGAAAAGTTCGCCGGTTTCGCCATTTAATTGCAATAGTCGGCAAGAAGAACGATCTTCTTTCGGATAACGGGCGATCAGTTCATCCGGCAAATCAAAATAAAAATCGGAAACACGCATAATATTTTTACACTTAAGGAAATTTTAAGGGGAAACGCGACATTTCCCCTTACTGCTATAAAATCATTTTCACTAACTTATCCGCTTGAATGCGGGCGAATTTTTTCAGTAATTTTTGCACCGGTTCCGGATACTGAGAAAGCTCTTCAAGCTCGGAATAATGCTTTAACACGGTGGTATGTTGGCGAATATGTTGCAATTCTTTGGCAACTTGCGGCCGTAATTCGTGCTGCGGATCACGAATCAACAAACCGTTTTCCGCATCCAAACGCCAAGCGCGCGGATTCAAATTATTACCGGTGAGTAAAATATAATCATTATCCACCCACACGCCTTTTAAATGATAGGTATTGTCGCCGTCTTTCCATAAGCGAACGCAAAGCTGACCGCGTTCGATTTCGCCTTCAAATTTTTCGCAAAAACGACGCAAATTACTTTCGTATAAATAAGGCAAAGCGCCCGCCATTTTGAAGGGCTGTGTCGGCGGAATGTAAAAATCATTCGCCACCTTGTCACCCACGATAATTTCCACTTGCTTGCCCTGCTCCAACAACGCCGCGATTTTTTGTTGCAAGGTGCGCGGAAAATTAAAATACGGCGTGCAAATAATCAAATTTTGTTGCGTTTTCAGGAACAATTTTTTGATTACTTGATTGAGTTCGTTGCCCGATGCGCCCAAACCAAATAACGGCGAAACACTTAAAACGTCGGAACATTCGCCCGCATTTGGCAAATTGTATTCGGCGTGGTTGGCCAGATTTTTACGATACGCACGAATCGCCGCACGAATTTCCTTAGTCCGCGGGCGATTACCAACATCAAGCGGGAACACCGCATTGAAATCCAATAAATAGTCGTTGATAAAATTCACCATCGCATCCGCCAGCACCGCATTGGTAATTTTTTGGTAGCGGTCGTAACGATATTTGTCCTGTTGTTGCAAATACACATTATTAATGCTGGCGCCGCTATACAGCACGCTGTCGTCAAACACGAAACCTTTGACATGCAACACGCCGAACACTTCGCGCGTATTAATCGGCACACCGAAAAACATATTCGGATCGTCAGGCAGTTGGTAGGTTTGACGTTGCTCGCAATACCAATCGGCATTAGTGGCCGATTTTTCAGCGCCCAATAAATTGCGCTGGGCACGATGCCAATCCACTAAAATTTTTACATCCAAATCCGGGTGTCGTTGCTTCGCCCGATAGATTTCGTCCAAAATTTCTTGCCCCGCATCGTCTTTTTGCCAGTAAAGTGCGGTGATATAAATGCGTTTTTTGGCATTTCGAATCAATTCAATAATCTGCGTTTTAAATTCGGCCGGGCTGAACAAAAATTCCACTTGCGTTTTTTCTAACGGCAAAAAAGGCAAGTTTCGGATGTTTTGCTCGGCACGTTTGAATTTATTGATTAACATAATTTATCTCTGCAATTTCTATCAGCCATTTTAAGAATGGGCTAGTTTACAATATTTCCCCGGCAGATTGACAGAAAAAAGCTTTTTTTTCGTCACAATGCCGAATGAATTTTCGCCGTTTTCGACTAATTCTTGTCCGGCAAATCTTTTCCACAACGCAGTCCGCAACATTCCTTCGAACCTTCAAATGAGCACCGCATTGAAAGCCCTACCGAAGCGTCCCAATGCGCGCTGAAAGGTCGCCAAATCAACCACGCGTTGAACATAAGACGGCAGAAAACCTTTTCGTTATGGCGGGGCTTCAATGCGGTGCTCTACGACGAGCTCGCGGCGGCGGACATCGATGCGCTACCGATTGAACGCGCAAAACATTTGGGGGCGCAAAGCAAAAGATCTATACTATGCCCGTTTGTTATTTCACTCGGAGTTTTTATGCCGGAACGTTCTACCAATATTACCACTCACGATCCTTTCGGCAGCCTGCTCGGTTACGCACCGGGTGGCGTTGCCATTTATTCTTCCGATTACACCACGGCCGACGAAGCAGAGTTTCCCGATGATGCCGCCTTTCGCAGTTATTTAGGACGCGAATATATGGGCTACAAATGGCAATGTGTGGAATTTGCGCGCCGTTATTTATATCTCAATCACGGCATGGTGTTTACCGACGTGGGCATGGCCTATGAAATTTTTTCGTTGCGTTTTCTGCGCCAAGTGACGAACGACGCCTTGTTACCGTTGCAAGCTTTTGCCAACGGTAGCAAACGCAAACCCGAAGCCGGTGCGCTTTTGATTTGGCAAGAAGGTGGTGAATTTAAACATACCGGTCACGTAGCAATTATCACCGAAGTATTAGACGATAAAATCCGCATCGCCGAGCAAAATGTGATTCACTCACGTCTGCCGAGCGGGCAACAATGGACGCGCGAGCTGCCAATGCGGTGCTCAAACGGTTATCTGTTGCAAGATACCTTCGACGATACGGAAATTTTAGGCTGGATGATTCAAACCGCGGATACGCAATACAGCCTGCCACGGCCGACGCCAAAACCGGAAGATTTGGTGATTAAAGCAGGACATATTGAAAATAAAGGTCAATTTGAAGGCCATTGGCTAGATGAATCGAAGCCGTTCGACGCCGCTTACGTGAAAGCGATGCACGGCCATCGCGTCAGCCGTTCGGATCAATATCGTTATTTCGCCATTTCCGAAAACGCTCAACATGAACTGATTCGTGCCACCAACGAACTGCATTTAATGTATTTACACGCCACCGACAAAGTGCTGCAAGACGATAAATTACTGCAATATTTCAATATTCCTAAACTACTTTGGCCGCGCTTGCGTTTGTCTTGGCAGAATCGTCGTTATCAAACCATCACCGGCCGTTTGGATTTTTGTCTGGACGAGCGTGGACTAAAAGTGTACGAATATAATGCGGATTCCGCATCTTGCCACGCCGAGGCCGGCGAAATAATGAATCGTTGGGCACAACAGGCGGGACTTAAGCTAGGAGAAAACCCTGGTGAAGGTTTGCGCAATGCCTTGGCGGATTGTTGGCAACACAGCCGCGCCAGCAAATTAGTGCATATTTTGCAAGATCACGACGATGAAGAAGATTATCACGCGCTGTTTATGCACCAAGCACTACTCCAAGGCGGCTTTCAAGCAAAAATTATTCACGGCACGGAAGGGCTGCATTGGGATAATCGCGGTCGCTTGTTGGACGATGAAAACCACCAAATCCAAAGCGTGTGGAAAACTTGGGCGTGGGAAACCATGTTGGAGCAATTGCGCGAAGACGCGACAGGACAAGAAGTGGCGCCGCCGATTCGGACCGGCTATGCGGAAGATAAAGTGCGCCTAATCGACGTTTTGTTGCGGCCCGAAGTACAAGTTTACGAACCACTTTGGACGGCGATTCCAAGCAATAAAGCGATTTTGCCGGTGTTGTGGTCGTTATTCCCGAATCATCGTTATTTGTTGGAAGCGAGTTTCGAACTGACACCGGAATTAATCAAAAACGGTTACGCGCAAAAACCGATTGCCGGCCGCCGCGGCGACAACGTGAAATTATTCGGCGATGACAATTTGGTGTTAAATAGCACGGATGGACGTTTCGGCAAACAAGAAAACATTTACCAACAGCTTTGGTGTTTACCGAAAGTGGAAGATCAATATTTACAAATCTGCACTTTTACCGTTGGCGGGCATTACGGCGGCAGTTGTTTACGTTCCGACCCAAGCCGGGTGATTATGGGCGACAGCGATATGCAACCGCTGCGTGTATTGTCGGAAAAGGATTTTCAAACCAAATAAATTCTCTAACTCAATGCGGTGCTGATTAGCCACTTCAGCGCTTTCATTTCTCACCTTGCAGCCACAAAAAACCGCAGGTTTTCACCTGCGGTTTTCGTTTGTTCGTGTAAACAAAGTGCGACAAGGAAACCGCACTTTTTTCACCGAATGAAAGATTAAAGATAGTAATGGCCTAAATAGTTTAATTTTTCATCAAGTTTTAACACAAGTGGTTGGCCGGTCGGGATTTCAAAATCCATAATTTCCGCGTCGGAAATGCCGATGATGTGTTTTGCCAAAGCGCGTAAGGAATTGCCGTGCGCGACCACCAATGCACGTTTGCCGGCGAGTAAGGCCGGAGCAATTTGATCTTCCCAGAATGGGAGGGCGCGCTCTAAGGTTAATTTTAAGTTTTCAGCATTCGGTACGATGTCTTTTGGTAAGTTGGCGTAACGACGGTCATTATGGGCGGAATTCGGATCTGCCGGGTCTAAATCCGGTGGGGAGATGTCGTAAGAACGGCGCCAGATGTGCACTTGTTCGTCACCGTATTGTTCAGCGGTGGCTTTTTTGTCCAAACCTTGTAGCGCGCCGTAGTGACGTTCATTCAAGCGCCAGTTTTTCACTTGTGGAATCCATAATTGGTGAGATTCTTCCAATACAATGTTACAGGTTTTGATGGCGCGGGTGAGGACGGAGGTGAAGGCAATGTCAAATTCATAGCCGGCTTCGAATAATTTTTTACCGGCCGCCTTGGCTTCTTCCACGCCGCGTTCAGTAAGATTGACGTCGCGCCAGCCGGTGAATAGGTTTTTTGCGTTCCATTCACTGAAACCATGACGAATAAAGACTAATTCCATAGGATTCTCCTTGTTGTAGGTAAATTAAAAACGCGCATTTTATAGCAAAAAAAACCACCATGTTAAAGCGAAAAGGCGGCATTTCCTGATCTTTCGCAAAAATCCGTGGGAAACTTTTTCGCCTTTTGACAAATATGATAAGATTCGCGCAATTTTGTGAATGGGGACGGGTTATGTCGCGGTTTGCCTTATATGGGAAAATATCTATCGTGACCGCGCTTTTGTGTGGCACTATTTCAGGCTATGCGCCGACGGGCGAGGCCGCCGATCTCAATCAAATTCAACAACAAATCAAGCAACAAGAATCCAAACTTGCCGAGCAAAAACGCGCACAAGCCAAATTACAATCCACGCTGAAAAATCAAGAAAGTAAAATCAATTCTGTGGCGGGTGAACTGCGCGATACCGAACTGAGCCTGCAAGAAATTCGCAAGCAAATCGCCGAGGCAGACGGGCAAATCAAACAACTTGAGAAAAAAGAACGCGAGCAAAAAGCCAAGCTAGCAAGACAAATGGATGCGATTTATCGTTCCGGTTTGAATCCTTCCGTGTTGCAACGAATGTTTTCCGAGGATGCTCAAAAAGCGGCGCGAATGAAAGTGTATTATGAACATTTAAACCGCGTACGCATTGAGACGATTGAAAATATTAACGCTACGCAAGCGCAAATCGCCAAACAAAAAGAAGAGATTTTAAGCCGTCAACAAAGTCATAAAGCGCAGCTTTCAACGCAAAAAAAACAGCAACAGGAATTAGAAAAAGCGCAGCGCGAGCGTCAATCAACGTTAAACGAAATCAATAAAAATATCGATAAAGATCAAAATAAACTAACCACTTTGCGCGCTAACGAAGCCGCCTTGCGACAAGAGATTCAGCGGGCAGAACAAACGGTGCGAGCGCAAGAACAACAAGAACGTGAGGCCTTGGCACAGCGCAAACAAGCGGAAGAAAAACGCACCGCCAAACCTTATCAACCGACAGAACAAGAACGTCGCTTGATTAACAGCGCTAACGGCTTAGGCGCGGCAGCGCGGCAATATCAAAAACCGGTAAGCGGTTCCACGCTGTATTCGTTTGGCTCCACACAAGCGGGCGAAGCGCGTTGGAAAGGCATGGTAATCGCGGCACCGCGGGGTACACCGGTACGCGCCATCACCGGCGGGCGGGTAATTTTAGCCGGGCAATTAAATGGGTATGACTATATGGTGATCGTTAAACATGGCGACAGCGATTTGAGTCTGTACGGTTTTAATCAAGCGGTATTTGTGCAAGCAGGGCAACTGGTCTCCGCCGGGCAAACCATCGCGCAAGTGGGTGATAGCGGCGAAGTTTCGCGTCCGGCGCTTTATTTCGGCATCAGCCGCAAGGGCGTGCCGGTGAACCCGGCGGGGTGGATTAAATAATGTTCGGCTTACTGAAAAACGCGCGCAAAAATCTGCTTGTTTTTTCCGCCGCGCTTTATTCCTCATTAACTTTCGCGCAACATAAACTCGCCATCGTAATTGACGATGTGGGGTATCATCCAAAACAAGATGTGGCAATTTTGGCAATGCCGCGCGAGATTTCCGTCGCCATTATTCCCGCCGCGCCTTACGCTGCGGCACGCGACCGCGAAGCCTTTGCGCAAGGGCGCGATATTTTGATTCATATGCCGATGCAACCCGTGAGTTCAATAAAAATTGAATCCGGCGGCTTGCATTTGGGTATGTCGGCAGAACAGGTGACGAATCGTATACAAACGGCGAGAAATATCGTGCCGCACGCCATTGGAATGAATAATCATATGGGGAGCGCCGCCACAGCAGACAACCTATTGATGAGTCATTTAATGAACGCGTTGCGCGCGCAGCATTTATTTTTCCTCGATAGTCGCACCAGCGGCAAATCCGTAGCGGGCAGAATCGGACGCGAACAAGGCGTACGCGTGCTCGAACGTCATATTTTTTTAGACGACAGTAATGAACCGGCTGATGTACAACATCAATTCCAAGCCGCCCTTCAATACGCACGCAAGCGTGGCACGGCCATCGTGATCGGCCATCCACGGCCGAATACCGTTGCGGTGCTGCAACAAGGTTTAGCTAATTTACCGGCGGATATACAGTTAGTCGGAATAGGCAGTTTATGGCGCGACGAAGCTTTCGTGCCGAGCAAACCCTTTATCTTGATTTTCAACGATATTCCGGCGCCAACCTCGGTCACCCCCTTTGAACCGGTGCCATTGCTGCGTGGCGTACCGCGTTGAGGTTGCCCGATAGCACCGCATTGAAGCCTTGCGGGACAAGGGTTCAATGCGGTGCTCAAATCGATCTTCGCCTTCAGCATTTTTTAAAGACAAAAAGATACGGTCGGAAAACTCACGAATTTCCGACCGTACATTTTTATTTTGAACCGCATTAACGGCCGTTATATTCGAAATATAACACCGTAGCCGCGACGCGGGAATGGACGTTAAGTTTGCGCAATAAATTGCGAATGTGCACTTTTACGGTTTCTTCCGAAATAAATAATTGTCCGGCAATTTGTTTGTTCGATAACCCGGTGGCGATTAAACGTAATACGTCCATTTCGCGCTCCGTTAAAGAATCCATCGGATCTTGGCAATGTTCGCGTTCAAGCAGCAAATTTTTAATCGAATCGCTTAAAATCACTTCGCCTTGCGCAATGGCTTTAAGTTGTTCGAGCAAGGTATCCGGCTCGGTGTCTTTGAGTAAATAACCGTCTGCACCGGCATCCATCAAGGCGAAAATATCATTTTTCGCATCGGATACGGTGAGAATCACAATGCGCGCGTCCACCCCTTCGGCCCGTAAGCCTTTTAATGTATCTAACCCCGAAAGTCCTTTCATGTTCAGATCTAAAATGATCAAATCCGGTGATGTTTGCAATGCAACGGAAATCCCTTCCGCACCGCCGCCAACGTCGGCAATCACTTCAAAGTTATCGTCCAATTCCACAAGCTGCTTAATGCCGCGACGCATTAGCGGGTGATCGTCTATCAATAAGACTTTCAATGTTTCTTGCATATTCCCCCCCCCTAGGCGAAGATTTGACGAAAAAATCGCGTTATTTTAACGAGATTTTAACGATCTTCCAATGTAAAAAATGATGAAAGTTGATTTAGCACATTAATTCCCGATGAGAAAACTCGGATTAAACGGCTTTGCGTTGATATTTAAACGGTAAAATCTGCACGCGACCTTGCGGACAACGTTGAATTTGGTAAAACTGCGGATAATTGAAATTGCGCGACTCGATGTGATACGGATTCTCGCCGCCTTCCAAGCACGAGGCCTGATAAAGTCGGTTAATTTCGCGTACTTTCTGGTCTTTCGAACCGTCGCAATGGCGATAAATTTCCAAGTGATTAGCTTCGTTTAACAGATAGACATTGAAGCTGTCGTCTTTGTTATCTTCAAAGAAAAATTGTAAGAAACCTTCGCTAGCGAAGTGATCAATTTCCGGCGGATATCGACGATCCGGTGCGGGAAGCTCGTCTTTTTCTTCCACCGGACTTTGCAGCACGTCATCAAAATCTGCTGCATTTTGCGCGTCACTATCCACTTCTTGCAAACTGATGCCGCGATCTTCGAAAAAGAATTGCCAGTTTTTACCGGCCACGCGTAAACGCGGTGTATGGCACGCTTGGCTGTCACCCAATTGAATACTGATGCAACGATTAACCAAAGCACTCACTAGGCTACGTAAAGCGCGCCGATAATGTTGGCTATAACAAAAAACCTGTACGGAACGCGGACTGCCAGCACCACGATAAATTTTATTGGAAAGCACTTTTAAGGCCATCAAAATCGCATGCGGCCCCTCAAAATGCAGGGTGCGAATTTCGTTCCATATATTGCGATAAGTGAAATCAATGCTACCGACTAAATTTTGTTCGAGCGGACCGAAACTAAACAAATCACTGGCGGAAAGCTGGGCTTTCAATTCAGTTAAATGGGCGGTGGGATCTACCGTTAAATTCACCGCAATGACGATATTGCGAATTTCACAAGGTGTCGCCAGGGCACCGCTGTCGGCTGCGGTAATGGCGCGCGAAAAAGATAAGCGCAGATCCGCCACAAAATTACGTAAGGTTTCGATACTGACGGTTTGACTGAATAAATACAGCTCGGTTTCGGCGGTAAGTAAGCGGTTGAAATACGCCCAAGCTACCAATTTATTCAAGCTCTCGCTGTATTCGATGACACGATTTTCCGAGAACATCATCGCGCTCGGCGGTTGATTAATCAGATACCAACCGTCTTTAAAATGTTTGTTGCCACGTACTTCTAAGAAACTGATGTGGCGTTCCGACAAATCGCGAGAAATTTGCGTATTAAGCAAAATCACTTTGCCGGGCAACGCTTCAAATGCGGTGTAAAGTTTACGCGTAAGAATGTTAATATCTTGCGGTGCTACACGGGAATGAATTTTGTGTTTACGCGCAAAATTGACCAAATTGTGATAACTCAGCATCAGGAATTTCACCAAATTCTCATGACTTTCCTTCACTCGTTTAATTTTCCAAAATGGACGACGATTGAGTTCGCGAATGGTATCGTCACTCCAACCCCATTCTTGCGCCAAAATTTGCAAATAATTGGTGCGCCAGTTATGAATTTGGCATAGTGCCAAATCTTCGGTGGCTTTTACATAAAAACAACAGCGCACAAAATCCAATCGTTTAAATTCGGCAAGTTCGGTTAAATAATCCGTCACTTTGGCAAGCATAGCGATATACGGATCAAAATGATGAGACGGCGTGGTGTTGCCGGCAAACAGATCTTCTTTGAATTGGCAAGCAATCAAACGAGTATTCGGATATTCTTTGGAATAGGCTTCCAACAGTAAAATTTTCAGCACCGATTTATAAGGCGAATCAATTCCTTTATAAAGCTGCCAAAGACTGGCACCAAAATATTCATTGGCTGAAAACTGCCCTAATCCACCGAAATCCACCCAATCCTGCGGGTTGATTTCGCCGTTTTCGAGGGCTTTTTGCACTTCGCTTTCGTAATCCGTTTCCTTTTCCACCCAAAAATGCAGCCACAATAGCGGGTTGCCTGCAAGACGAACGGCAGAGCGATAAAACTCGTCCAACAACAACATATATTGCGCTGAACCGCTATTTTCGTTCGTGATCGGGTCAGCGTAACGATCATTGCGAAAACGTTGTTGATCGACTAAATAAAAATGAATTTCCACATCGAATTGCAGCGCCCATTCTTCGATTTGGCGTGCTTTTTGCGTTAATAAATCGCGCTGTGTATCGTTTAAGTCTTCACGACAACAAATCCAAGTGTCCATATCCGAACTGCTGGTTTGGCTAATCGAGCCGAAACTGCCCATTACGTACAAACCTAAAATCGGCGGTTTGGCCGTATAAAATTGCCGTTTGAAAGCATCGTAATGAGCGGGATATTCGCCCTTAAGAAAACGTTGTTGATAATCCGACAATGAAAAATGTGCGACGCCGCAAGGCGCTTTCACCACATAACCGGGCAAACTTGGATGATTTAATTGAAAAAGTAGCGGGAGCAAAAACAAAACCTGTTGGAAACCGTCACCGGAACCGAGCAACGCGCGTTCCAAACGGCGTCGATCTAACATTTCCACACATTTTCTCGCTCGATTAAGATCGTGTTTCAAGCGACATCCTTATCGGATGGAAAAAATTGGCGTTACTCTACCACTTGCGGGCGCAAAAGCAAAGCACGACGCCCAATCCGTGCGCAATTTGCGATATCCTGCGCCCTATTTTGAACAATTGATTTTATTACGCTGATTTCTTTTGCGCCGATTTCCGCGCGAGCCTGTCGACCAAATCCAGCACTTTCGGTTAGGTATTCGCCACTTTCTGCACGCCGATGATGTTGTGCCCCTTAGCACTGCTGATTTCCACCAAGTTCGCCAACAGCACCGCATTGAATGCTATGCAAATCACGCTTTTTTTCTGTTTAGTTCTGACTTTATCCGTTCGCTCTCGGTGTTAACGTAGCTCATCACCGAGAATTCCAAACAAGGTAGTAAAAATCACTTTTTTATAAAAACTCGACAATAATCCATAACAAATAGTTGAATAAAAAGTGGTTTGTATTGATAACTTTGGAAAAAAATAAATCCTATGTTAAGCACAAAATAAAGCGATTTTTTAATGTTGTTCTGCGCGTGTTGAAATGCCTTTTAAGGCTTCGCATTCGGTAACATCATTTTTTTCACATTGCATTAAAGGGAAGAGAAAACGTTCAATTTCTTGCAATTTAGCAATTTTTTCTTGTATATCTTGATAATGCTTTTGCACCAACATATTAACAGGGACGCATTCGCCTTTTTGTTGTTGATAAAGCTCAGTAAAACGAGCGGTTTCTTCCACACTGAAACCAAGTTCACGGCAAGCTTTAATAAAATTAAGTAAAACAACGGTATCTTGCGTATAAAGACGATAGCCGTTTGCCGCTCGAATGGGAGCAGGAAGTAAACCAATTTTTTCATAAAACCGTATGGTTTCCGGTGTGGAGTGGGTTTGTTCGCAAAGGTTTTTAATTTGTAAATAATTTTTCATTTTCTTTGACCTTGTTGTTAGTACAGGGTTTAAAGTGCATTCATCTTAATGAATAAGGAGAAAAAATGAAAGATTGTTGTTCTTCTCATCATTGTGAAACAGCTGTTTCACAATATTATCGCTATATTTTATGGACAGTATTTGCCATTAACTTTGGAATGTTTTTGGTAGAAATCATCAGTGGCGTAAACGCCGACTCTGCCTCGTTATTGGCGGATTCGTTGGATTTTCTAGGCGACGCTAGCAATTATGGAATTAGCTTGTTTGTGCTTTCAATGGCGTTATCAGTACGTGCAAAAGCGTCTTTACTCAAAGGCTACACGATGGCAATTTTCGGTGTATGGGTGCTAGGCTCAAGTGCGTATTTATGGTGGCTAGGCAGTTTGCCAAGTTATCATAAAATGAGCTTAATCGGCATACTTGCCTTGGTCGCAAACGTCATTTCCGCCTTATTACTTTACAAATACCGCGAAGGTGATAGTAATATGCGCGGCGTATGGATTTGTTCGCGTAACGATGCGATTGGTAATTTACTGGTTATTGCTGCGGCAGGTGCAGTGTATTTTACCCAATCCAACTTACCCGATTTACTCGTGGCAACCGTGATGGGTGGATTAAACATAAGTGGGGCCGTAGCAGTAATCCATCAAGCCCAAAGTGAATTGAAAGTGAACTAAAAACTGCGTTTGTCGCCAACAGCACCGCATTGGTGTCTGTTTCAATGCGGTGCTGTTGGTGATGGTCACCGTTCCCTGTTAAAACGACGCTCAGTGTAATCTTTCAAGGTTTTTTGTCATTGGACGTCGGGCGGAAAAACACTATAATGCCGCCTTTTTCGGAGGCTTAATGTTTTTTGTTTATCTTCTGCTTGCTTTGGCGGCGGGCACCGCATTGGCGTCGCAATCTGCTATTAATACCCAATTGGCTAAAGCGGTGGGCGGCGAACCGCTCGTCGCGACCTTCATTTCTTTTGCCGTCGGCACCATTTTGTTATTTATTATCGCGCTGTTTAAAACGGATTTATGGGCCGGATTGAGTGAAATTCCGCAGCAGCCTTGGTGGAAATTGTTGGGCGGCGTGCTCGGTGCAGGCGTGGTATTCAGCACCGTTTTATTAGCGCCCAAACTCGGCATTACCGCCATGCTATTTTTTATTATTATCGGTCAACTGCTTTCCGCCGCCACGATCGATCACTTTGGCTTAATCGGTATGCCGGTGCGTGAAATAAACCTTGTTAAACTTATCGGTTTGATGATTGTCGCCTTCGGCCTGATATTCTATTTCTTCGGCGATAAAGTCATCGCATTGCTGAAAAGTTAAAGCGATCGATTTGCCAAAACAGAAGCCGCCTAGACACCAATACAATCGGAATATTTCCCGTTTGAGATTGCGCTTTCCAATTCAACTGACGATGCGGCATAGAAATTATGCCCTCTTTGCTGAAAAGCATTGTCGCTTATGTCATTGGAAAGAAACCTGTGCGTAAAATAAGGCTTCAATGCGGTGCTCTGCGGAGGATCCAATTTCCTTTATCTTTTGGCTGCTCTTAGATGCATCAAAATGTCTCTCAAACTCGTCTTATCCGTTTACAAATCCGTAACAAACGCCTATAGTAACGCCCGTTAGTCGGGGTGCTCGGTTGCGCAAACAATCGGGCTGAGAAATACCCGTGAACCTGATACAGTTAGCACTGACGTAGGAAACTAATGCACTTCACTCTGCTTTTCCAGGGCTTATTTCAAGCCATTTTCCCCCGTTTAGCTGTTAGCCGGTATTGTTTTTCAATCTGATCTCACTAAGGATTAAATCAATGTCCAAGCTTTCTAAAAATCGCTCAAAAACATCATTAAAAACGGCCGCATTTTGCCTGCTCCCAATGCTTTTTTATACACAAGGTGCCCAGGCGGAAGGCAAACTGACCATTTATTGCAGCGTGCAAAATGTCACGTGTGAAAAAGTCACCCAACGTTTTGCCGAAAAATATAAGGTCGATGCGAAATTCGTACGCAACAGCACCGGCGCTGTGCTTGGCAAAATCAAAGCGGAAAAAGACAACCCGCAGGCAGACGTCTGGTTTGGCGGTACCTTTGAACCTCACTTACAAGCTGCCGATCAAGGCTTACTCGCCTCCTATCGTTCGCCATTACAAAAAGACATCATGCCGCAATTTAAAAAATTAATGGACGAACGGGGTGATTACACCTCAATCATTTATTTGATGGAAGTCGCCATCGGTGTGAACACGGAGAAATTAAAACAGCTGAATATTCCTGAACCCAAATGCTTTACCGACTTACTCAAGCCCGAATTCAAAAACCTAATCCAATACGCCGATCCGCGCGTTTCCGGCACCGGCTATTCATTACTCACCACACTGGTTCAACTTTGGGGTGAAGAAAAAGCCTTTGATTACTTGAAAAAACTCAATACTAATGTGGCGCAATATTCCAAAAGCGGATTGGCAACCGGTAATTTAGCCACCGGTGAAGTGGCTGTTGACATATCCTTTATGCACAGCTATGTACGTGAAAAAGACAAAGGCGCACCGGTAAAAGGCATTTTGCCTTGCGAAGGTGTCGGCTACACATTGGGCGCAGTCAGTATCATCAAAGGCGCACGCAATCTTGAAAACGCTAAACATTTTGTGGATTTCGTCCTCGACACCGAAGCGCAAGAAATCCCATGGCGGGAATCCGATTCTTACCAAATCCCAACCAATATTCACGCCAAAGCCTCCCCTAAAGCCAGTGATCCGACCAAACTCAATTTATTGGACATTGACTTCATCCGCTTCGGCGCCGATGTAGAAAGTAAACGGTTAATTGAACGTTGGGTTGAGGCAGTAAGAGGAGAAAATAACTAAGATAAGATATAAAGCGAAAGCTCACAAATGGCGCAACAGAATTTTGGCAACAAACAGAATTGAGCCGGCTTTCGGGAAATATTGGAAAAACAAAATAGGACCGCATTGAAGTGCGGTCCTATCTCGTTTCGTTTAGTTTTCTTTCGGCAAACGCAGTAAGGCGTAAATAAACCCGCCCCAAATCACGCCGAGGGCGATAATCATCATAATTATTGCACTGCTACTCATTCTATTCTCCTTTGCTTTCCAACGTTAATTTGGTTTCGCTTTTCCATTTTAAACGGGAAAGAATAAACGCCACCACAAGCAAGCTTACGGCCATCCCCCAGCCAAAGATATTTACGAACCAACTCGGGTAGCCTTCGTAACCTTCGGCAAACACTTTCGCGCCTTCGCTAAACAACATAAACGCCAAAATGCCGGTGGTAAGAACGATACATAAACGCCAGAAGAAGCCGACTTTAAAAGAAGACGTTTCGTTTAAGTGATCGCCCAATAAACCTAATTTTTCGTTCGCCACAATCGCAATTAATGACACAAATGCCACAGCGACGATACCGAAATAGTTCACGAATTTATCGAATACATCCAGCATCGGTAAGCCGGTAGTAGTGCCGAATAAAATTACCGAAAGCAACATCATCGGTACGCCCACAATGAAGGTAACTTTTGCACGACGAATGCGGAGCTTATCTTGAATAGCGGAAATAATCACTTCAATCACCGAAATGAATGAAGTCAAAGCTGCAAAAGTTAAAGAACCGAAGAACAACACGCCTAACACTTCGCCGAAAGGCGCTTTGTTAATGATGGTCGGGAAGGCAAAGAAAGCCAAACCGATACCGCCTTTTGCCACTTCGCTCACTTCTTGCCCTTGAGCCGTTGCGATAAAGCCCAATGCGGCAAACACGCCGATACCGGCTAACACTTCAAAACTACTGTTTGCAAAGCCTACTACTAAGCCGCTACCGGTTAAGTCAGATTCTTTCTTCAAATAAGAAGCGTAAGTCACCATAATGCCGAAGCAAATGGACAGCGAGAAGAAAATTTGACCGTATGCCGCAATCCACACGCTAGGACTGGAAAGTTTTGACCAATCCGGGGTAAATAACGCATCTAAGCCTTTCGCTGCGCCCGGTAGGAATAATGAATAAATCACCAAAGCAACGAACATAATCACCAATACAGGCATTAAAATGGCGGAGGATTTCGCGATCCCTTTTTGGATGCCTAAAGACAATACGCCCAAAGCAACTACCCACACCGCGATTAACGGGCCGGTCACCATACCGACAAAATCAAAGCTTACACCGTTAGCAATATCGCCCATTTTCAAGAATTCACCAATAAAGAAGTCGATCGGTTTATCGCCCCATGCGCTGTTGATGGAAAAATAAGTATAGCTCGCCGCCCAACCTAATACGACCGCATAGTACAAGCCGATAATCACGTTGACCATCACTTGCCACCAACCAAACACTTCGAAATGCGGGCTGAAGCGACGATAAGAAAGCGGTGCACCACCGCGGTGACGATGGCCGATTGCGTAATCTAAAAATAAAAGTGGAATCCCCGCGGTTAATAACGCGATAAGGTAAGGGATAATAAATGCACCACCACCGTTTTCATAGGTAGTGTAAGGAAAACGCCAAATATTGCCCAACCCAACGGCTGAGCCAATGGCGGCTAAAATAAACGCATTACGACCGGAGAAGGTCTCACGTTTCGGAGCGGATTGCGCCATAAAATTGTTCCTGTTAAAAATAAAAAGGACTCAACTATAATGAAATCTTAAAGCGAGTCAATAAAATTGACGATATTTCAAAGCTAAAACGTTATTCGGCTTGCCCATTCCGCTTGGGTTTACCGAATAACGTTAGTTCGGATCCGTCGCCACTGCGACTATGAAGTACTCCAACAGCACCGCATTGGAGCCAAGCAATGCACGGCGTATTACAGCACTTTGCTATGCTATGCTTGAAGAAATTAAAGAATATGCTGATATTGTTCCAGCATTTCTTTCGGCCAAACGCTGGATTGTACTTCACCGATATGTTTTTTACGAAGTAAGAACATCGCCATACGGGATTGACCAATACCGCCGCCGATAGTTAACGGCAATTTGCCGGCCAGTAATTCTTGGTGCCAATCCATTTTTAAACGTTCCTCATCTCCGGTTAAACCGACTTGCAAACGAAGGGCAGATTCATCCACGCGGATGCCCATAGAGGAAAGCTCGAAGGCTTTCTCTAAATCCGGATTCCACACCAAAATATCGCCGTTCAAACCTTTATAGCCGTTTTCTGATTCCGTCGTCCAGTCATCATAATCCGGTGCACGACCGTCGTGCGGTTTACCGTCGGATAATTTACCGCCGATACCGATCAAGAACACGGCGCCATATTCTTTACAAATGGCATTTTCACGTTCTTTGCTGGTTAAATTCGGATAACGTTTTACTAAATCTTCACTGTGCACAAACGTGATATGTTTCGGCAAAATCGCCGGAATATCGAAACGTGCTTCCACCGCTAATTCGGTCAAACGCATCGCACGATAAATAGAATTTACGGTTTCTTTTAAATAGGCGAAATTACGGCGACCTTCCGGAATCACTTTTTCCCAGTCCCATTGATCCACATAGACGGAATGCGTCTGATCCAATGAATCTTCGTCAGGGCGCAACGCTTTCATATGCACAAATAAGCCTTCGCCTTCTTTAAAATGAAAACGGGCGAGAGTATGTCGTTTCCATTTCGCTAAAGAGTGAACCACTTCGAACACCGCATTGGGGATTTGTTTTACGTTAACTTGAACCGCTTTCTCGACACCTGACAGATTGTCTTGCATCCCATTGCCCACCTGACTCAAAATTGGGCCTTGCACTTCGATAATACCAAGTTGTTCAATTAAGTTTTGGGTGAAAGTGTTCTTCACAAAACTGATTTCTTGTTGTTGCAAAATAAATGTTTTTTTCATATTTTCCGCCTATTTTTTAAAAAGAAGTAAATTTCATTAGGCATTATTTAACAAAATAAACATATAGCTCAAGTATTTTATTTACCTGTTGATTAATATTGAATATTATTTAAATAGATGGTAAAAAATTAGATAATCTTTAAAAGGAGTTATTTCATGCACAATATTGACAATTTGGATCAACAAATCCTCCGCGTTCTCACCAAAGACGCCCGCACTCCCTATGCCGAAATGGCAAAAAACTTCGGCGTCAGTCCCGGCACTATTCACGTGCGTGTAGAAAAAATGCGTCAGTCCGGCATTATTGAAGGCACCAAAGTGATCATTGACGAACGTAAACTCGGCTACGATGTGTGCTGTTTCATCGGTATTATTTTGAAAAGCGCGAAAGATTATGAGAAAGTAATTAAACAATTGGAGACTTTTGATGAAGTGGTTGAGGCTTACTATACCACGGGAAACTATTCGATTTTCATTAAAGTAATGACGCATACCATTGCGGAATTGCACTCCGTGCTAGCAACCAAAATTCAACTAATTGATGAGATTCAGTCCACCGAAACATTAATTTCAATGCAAAATCCGATTTTGCGGGACATAAAGCCATGATTGCCGAAAATGATTAGGGGCGTAAATACGCCCCTGTTCATATTAATTAAACGGAAATGGAAGGTTAATAATAAGAATGCTCTCCGCGCTGATGTTCCGTTACGTCTTTTGCACCTTTCAATTCGTTCGGGAATAAACTAATCAATTGTTTTTCTACCCCGTCTTTTAAGGTGACATCCACCATTGAGCAACCGTTACAACCACCGCCGAATTGTAAAATCGCGTAGCCATCCTCGGTGATCTCAATTAAGGTAATACGTCCGCCGTGACTGGCAAGCTGCGGATTGATTTGAGTTTGAATGACATATTCTACGCGTTCAATTAACGGTGCATCATCCGCCACTTTACGCATTTTGGCATTAGGCGCTTTAAGTGTTAATTGAGCGCCCAATTCCTCCGTTACGTAATCAATTTCCGCTTCCTCTAAGAATGGTAAACTGACTTCATCGACAAAGGCGGAAAAATTGTCGTATTTCATTTCAATATCGCTTTCCTCTACCGCATTCGGTGGGCAATAAGACACGCCGCACTCCGCATTCGGCGTACCGGGATTAACCACAAAAATACGAATATTAGTGCCCTCTTCTTGAGTACTTAACAATTTGCGAAAATGCGCTTGCGCCGCTTCCGAAATAGCAATCTGTTCCATAAACGTTCCTTAATACTTGAGAAAATTTGTCAGCGATGATACGCCTACCGCAGCATTTTTTCCACTCATTTATTAGGATTGCCGTTACTGATAACGTGAGCTAAGCATGCGCTAGCCCCCATACCTGAATTTCTTTTACACCTAATTGACGCAATTGTTTGGCAATTTCATTTAAAGTGGAACCGGTGGTAATTACGTCATCTACCAGAGCCACCGATTCATAAGGAAACCCCTCGGAAAAACCTACAACGAAAGCGTTTTTCAAATTCCGCCGGCGTGCATGCGCGGTCAATCCTCGCTGGGTATGTGTATGTTTTACCCGCTTAACGATATGGGATAAACAAGGAATTTTAAGCCATCGACTTAATATTTTCGCCAGTAGCTCCGCTTGATTGTAACCGCGTTGCCATTGACGAAAATGATATAGAGGCACGGGAATAATGGCTTGCGGAAAGGTTAAGCCGTGACTGCGTCTGGCATCATAAACAGCAAGCAACAACAAACGCGCCAATGTGCGATCAAGCCAAAATTGTTTTCGAAATTTAAACCGATGAATCAAATAAGAAAGCGGCTCCGCATAATGTCCGATAACCACCATTCGATCCCAAGCCGGTTCCAGTTGTCGACAATTTCCACAACGGCAAGCAAAATATTGCAAAGGTGCACCGCAACCGCCGCAATAAATGTAGCGTTTCATCTTTCGCTGACAGCTCGAACAAATGCCGTTTGCTCCTTGTTTTAAAGCGGATTGGCATAGCACGCAACTAAAATGAAAAAATTTGCTCAAATCCAACCGCACCGTTACCGCCCTTGCTTGCCTCTCGTTTTCTGTTTTAAGGAATCCAACGTTTCCCCTTGTTTCAAAATATGCGGCGTCACAAAAATCACTAACTCACGTTTTTGATGGCGTTCGCTTTCTTTACTGAACAATCGTTTTACCAGCGGAATATCCCCCAACACCGGCACTTTATCCACACCTTTACTAATCGTGTCATGGAACACGCCACCCAATACGATAGTTTCGCCATCTTTAGCAAATACTTGGGTGTTAATTTCTTGCTTGTCGATGGACACCACTTCATTATTTTGCTGCCCATAAGAAACACGATTGCCTGGTGAATTTTGACTAACCAATAAATCCAATAAAATATTATTATCTTTGGAAATATGCGGCGTTACTTCCAATCCCAGTACCGCTTCACGGAATTCAACAGATTGTGTGTCGTTTTTACCGTTGGTGACCACATAAGGAATTTCCGTCCCTTGTTTGATACTTGCGCTTTTCTTATTAGTCGTTAGTAAACGTGGGCTGGCAATAATTTCCACATTGTTTTCACGCTCCAATGCAGTCAGTTCCAAGTCTAACAAGCGTCCGTTAATCTTGGCCACTTGCAGCGCTATTGAACCGGCCGGTGTGGTATTTGCGGCAAAATTCACATTTAAATTTTCCGTTAAATTCGTAAAACCGGCCGCCTCTAAACTCCCACCCACGCGATAAGCGTTTTCCGTTGGTGCAAAGATTCCCCAACGCACGCCTAATTCCTTCAAACTCTCATCGGTAATTGTTACGATACGCGCCTCAATGGCGATTTGTTCAATAGGTTTATCAAGCTCTGCGATCAGTTTCGCCATATTTTTGACGGATTTCGCTTCATCTTGAATAATCAACAAGTTACTACGATCATCAAAGGCAATCGAACCCGCCGGCGATAGCAACGAGCCGCTACCCGTAGTAAGGGATTTCATTACTTCCGATGCTTTGGCGAAATGCAGTTTTATCGTACGGCTGACCAAATTGGATTCCGATTCTTTCAACGCGTCAACGGATTCGCCGACTAACGCCGGTGGCACCGCATTCATCGGTGCGGCAAAGGCTTCCTGCTCGGAACGTTTGCCCAAATAATAAATGTCATCTTCCACACGCAACGACAAACCTTTCATTCTCGCCACAGAACGCAACACGCGATCAAGATCCACATTGTCCAATTGCAAAGAAAGCGATCCCTCCAGTTCGTCATCCACCACTAAATTCGTCCCTTGCACCAGTGCCAGCTCTTGCAAGCTCGCCACCATCGGGGCCTGTTTCAAACGAATGGAAAACACTTGATTTTCTTTGAACTCGGCTGCAACCTTCAAACAGCAAAAACTCAACAAAAGCAGACCATATTTTTTCAACCGATTTATCATAAATACTCCTAAAATCGTACATCTAAAGATTCTGTTTGCTCGCATTGCCCCGTTTTTGGACGAAGCAGCCGCACCCCGTTTTTACTGATTTGTTGCAACAGGTAGCTTTCCTGCCCTAACCGATGCCCTTGCTTAGCCGTAATTAATTGCTGGCGATCATCCAAAAACAAGGCCTCGGGCACTTGTTTATACATCACTACACCCACCAATTTCAGTTGATCAAACGCAGTTTCAATGGCAAAAACAGGCTCGTTGAAAGAGCATTTTGCCGTGTGTGTTGATATTCTCGTTTCCGATTGAAGTTCACTTTGTCGCTGAGTACGATCAAAAGGATCGGCCGCTTGTCCCGGCAAGTAGGAACACAATCCTAAAATCGCCGTAAAAAAATAGTGAAATTTCCGCACGCTTATTCCTCTCGTTTTAATTGTAAAATCACTTGGCTTTGCACCTGTCCGCGTTCCGTTTTTTGCATTTCCAGTTGAGCGAATGCTAACGCATTCTGTTCGGAAAGCGCGGCAACAAAATCGTGTAACTCTTGAAATCGCCCCACCAACTGAAGCTGTAACACCGGATGAGACGAAAAATCCCATTGATACTCGGTCAATTCGATTTCCTCACTCAACAAACCGTGAATTTGTTGATCTAATGCCACAATCCGCTTGGTTAATTGCGGCGATAACTCATTTCGATCGGAATGTTGTTTTAACGCGATAAGTAATTTTTCTTGGTGAGCGAGTTCTGCCGTCTGTTGTATCATCTCTTGCTCAATAGACTGCAGCCGTTGATGGCTTTGCCAGTTTTCCCAAATAACGGGAAAATTGATCGCACCTAGGCAAATTGCATACAAACTCCAATGATAGCGTTTCGGCAACGCCAACCATTTTTCCACTGTCGGCAAACGATATTTGATAAACTTTTTCATCGATCACCCGATTTTATGGTTGAGGAAAGCTCAAACTCAAATGCCAAACGTCCTTGCTCCGGTTTAAATTGAATAAGCTTCACCGAAATGAAATGTGCACTTAAAAATTCGTGTAATCGTTCAAATTCGTCTTGTTCTAAACAAAATCCCTTTAATTGAACAAGATCTTCGTTCAAATTAAAGCTCTCCAATTCACCTTGTCGGAAAGGAAATTGCGGCAACAAGGACAGAATTTGCGTTACGCTCTCGGGCGCAATGGCTTGCAATTCGGTAAAACTTTGTATTGTTTGCTTAATCTGCATAACTTGTCCGGCGGTTTCGGCTAAGCGATTTTTTTGTTGTTCGAGGGTTTGCAAGCGTCCATTTAATTCGGTCTGTTGTTGCTGGTGAAACCAATATAGCGTCGCATAAGCGGTCAATGCGGTGCTGAAAACGACACATAACTTAATCAGAAAAGTGATTAATGCCCTTTGATATTTTTCCAACCGCCAAGGCAATAAATTAATCCCGTTCATCCCTATTCTCTGTTAAACGCGCACTGCCTTGCGATATATTTTGTTGTAGCTCCGTTTGCCAAAGGCAATTTCCTAAGGCAATAAAAGGCGCGTCGGTTGTCACTTGATTCCAATCAGCAGGCAGATCGATTGGTTCGCAATCAACCGTTCGATAAAAGTAAACCCGTTCAATCTTTGACTCAAAACGCCGACAAAATTGCTCGAAAAGCGTAATCAAATTTCCCGTTGCTTGTAACATTTGCGGCTGATGAGCGGCTTCCATAAGGGCAAAACAATGTTGCACGTCTTGATACAAATAAAGCGAATTTTCACATCGTTCACTCAAAACAAAATGAAACGCACGTAAAATCGCGTGCGGCATGAGATCTAAAACCTGAAGAGGCAATTTGTCATAATCGCATTGAAAATCCATTGCCGTTTGGCGGCGAACGGCGTGAATATCTAAACGAAAACCTTGTTTCAGAGGCTTTGCCCGATAATCGAACCAAAGTTCGTTTAACGCGATAGGCAATTCTTTTTGCAAGACAAACTGACATTGTCGCTCGCATTCTTGTACGCTTAACGAATGCGGCAAAATCAGCGTTTTAGACCAAGTCAAATGCGGTGAAATGCAGCCAACCACTCTAAGCTGTATGCGTATTTGCGGAAAATCTGCCGTTAAACGTGCCGTCAATTTGGCATAGAGGTTCGTTTCTTCGATAGAAAAAGAAAGAAATTGAACTAGTTTTTGAGGATTGAGCCAAACGACCTGGAATCGTTCGTGTTGTCGGTACACGCCAATTTGAATTACTTGCCGTTTTTTATAAGGCATCAGCATATGCTTTTCCTATTATTTAGGCGGTGAATCTTTTATACTTAGCGGCTGAATATAGTTATGACTCCAAGATAAATCATCAAGCAAGAGAGAATTTTACGATGCGGATCGCAAAATTAATATTAAGCAGCCTATTAACCCTGTGTATTTTAGGATTAGTAGCCGGCGGCATACTTTACATTCACCTTAAATCAGCCTTACCTTCGGTGGAAAGTTTAAAAACTGTGGAATTGCAACAGCCGATGCAAATTTATACGGCGGACGGCAAACTTATCGGCGAAGTGGGCGAACAGCGCCGCATTCCGGTGAAGTTGGAAAACGTCCCGCAACGCTTGCTGGAGGCTTTTTTAGCAACGGAAGATAGCCGTTTTTATGATCATCACGGTTTAGATCCGGTAGGTATCGCTCGCGCATTATGGGTGGCGGTAACTAACGGTGGGGCATCGCAGGGAGCGAGTACGATTACCCAGCAATTAGCCCGCAACTTCTTCTTAACGCCGGAAAAAACCATTATTCGTAAGGCGCGCGAAGCGGTGCTGGCCATCGAGATTGAAAATACTCTCAGTAAACAAGAAATTTTGGAACTTTATCTAAATAAAATCTTCTTGGGTTATCGTTCTTACGGCGTTGCAGCGGCAGCGCAAACCTATTTCGGCAAATCCTTAGATGAGCTGACCTTATCCGAAATGGCAATTATTGCCGGCCTGCCGAAAGCGCCTTCCACGATGAATCCGTTATATTCACCGAAACGTGCGGAAGAACGTCGCAACGTAGTATTAGCGCGTATGTTGGATGAAAAATACATCACTAAAGACGAATACGATGCGGCAATTAAAGAACCGATTGTAGCGAGTTACCACGGCGCCAAATTTGATTTTCGAGCGGATTACGTTACGGAGATGGTGCGCCAAGAAATGGTAAAACGATTCGGCGAAGAAGAAGCTTACACCCGCGGCTATAAGGTGTTTACCACCGTACTCTCCAAAGACCAAGAACAAGCGCAAAAAGCGGTACGCAATAACTTAATCGATTACGATATGCGTCATGGTTATCGCGGCGGTGCACCTTTATGGCAAAAAAACGAAGCAGTTTGGGATAACGAACGTATCATTGCCTTTTTGAAAAAATTACCGAATTCCGAGCCCTTCATTCCGGCGGCCGTATTAAGCGTTAGCAAAAACGGAGCAGAATTATTACTTGCCTCCGGTGAAAAAATGACGCTTTCTTCCGCAGCAATGCGTTGGACGGGTCGCGCCAATCCGGTGAAAATCGGCGAACAAATTTGGCTTCGACAACGCGACAACGGCGAATGGGTGCTAGGGCAAATTCCAGCGGCTAACTCCGCATTGGTTTCGCTAAATTCAGATAACGGTGCGATCGAAGCCTTGGTCGGCGGTTTTAGTTTTGAACAAAGCAAATTTAATCGTGCAACCCAATCCTTAGTACAAGTGGGTTCTTCCATTAAACCGTTTATTTATGCGGCGGCATTAGAAAAAGGCCTAACCCTTTCCAGCGTATTACAAGACAGTCCGATTTCCATCGCCAAGCCGGGACAACCGGTGTGGAACCCAAAAAATTCACCGGATCGTTACGATGGCCCGATGCGTTTACGCGTCGGTTTAGGCCAATCGAAAAATATGATTGCGATTCGCGCGCTACAAACCGCGGGTATCAGCTTTACCGCCGATTTCTTACAACGCTTCGGTTTCAAACGCGAGCAATATTTCGCTAGCGAAGCCTTAGCGCTCGGGGCAGCGTCCTTTACCCCGCTTGAAATGGCGCGCGCTTATGCAGTATTCGACAACGGTGGTTTTTTGATCGATCCTTACATCATTGAGAAAATCCAAGATAACACAGGCAAAGATTTATTCGTGGCAAATCCGAAAATTGCCTGCATTAGCTGTGACAATATTCCTGTCATTTATGGCGAAACCAAAGATAAAATCGACGGTTTCCAAAATATTGCCGAAGTGGCCAAGCCCGAGGATTTAAAAGCGGCGCAAGGCAATACCAACACAGAGACGGAAGAAGGCGACGTGCAACCGGAAAACGTGCCGGATTTACCTGAATTACAAACGCAAAACAGTGCATTAAACGACGGTTCGATCGACTTAATGGCGAGTGCCAAAGACGCTTCATCAAAAGTGGAATACGCGCCTCGAGTAATTAGCGGCGAATTGGCTTTCTTAATTCGTAGCGCATTAAATACGGCGATTTATGGCGAGCAAGGTTTAACTTGGAGAGGAACCAGTTGGCGCATCGCTAAAGACATCAAACAGCGTAGCGATGTTGGCGGTAAAACCGGAACCACCAATAATTCCAAAGTGGCGTGGTATGCCGGATTCGGAGCGAATCTGGTGACAACGACTTATGTAGGATTTGACGATAACAAACGCGTATTAGGACGTGGCGAAGCCGGTGCGAAAACCGCTATGCCTGCTTGGGTATCTTATATGAAAGTGGCGTTGGCGGATTTGCCGGAACGTAAATTAAATTTACCGCCAAACATCATAGAAAAAACCATCGACAGCAACTCCGGCTTACTTTCCGAATACGGCGGACGCAAAGAATACTTTATCGTCGGCAGCGAACCGAAACGCACCTATGCAGCGGAAATGCAAGAACGCGGTTATTATGTTCCCTCCGAATTGCAACAACGCTTAAACGGCGGCACCGGTAAAACGCAAGACGCTACCCCGGCAGCGCAACCGGAAGAATTATTCTAATCATCCGGTATGATGCCGTAAATGCGCAAAACCATTGGCGTGAATTTAAGTTCGACTCACAAACAGCACCGCATTGGAGGTCGCTTCAATGCGGTGCTATTTTGTGAGGTCATTTCAGCCTTGCGTAACAGCGACATAATTTCATCATCCCGAAAGTGTGGTTGTTTTCAT
Source organism: Aggregatibacter sp. HMT-949 (assembly GCF_041734645.1). Lineage (NCBI taxonomy): Bacteria > Pseudomonadati > Pseudomonadota > Gammaproteobacteria > Pasteurellales > Pasteurellaceae > Aggregatibacter > Aggregatibacter sp. HMT-949. The sequence goes on from NZ_CP162010.1 coordinate 1,726,664, forward strand.
CACACTTTTTTAGTTAAGGAGCAATAATGTTAAGCTATCGTCATTCTTTCCACGCCGGCAACCATGCCGATGTACTAAAGCACATCGTATTGATGCTGATCTTGGAAAACCTCAAACTGAAAGACAAAGGCTTTTATTATCTCGATACGCATGCCGGCGTGGGACGTTATCAGCTATCTTCCGACGAAGCGGAAAAAACCGGCGAATACAAAGAAGGTATCGGGCGATTATGGGAACGAACAGATTTACCACAAGAAATAAGCCGCTATGTTGATTTAATTAAACACTTAAATTTTGGCGCTAAGACGCTTCGTTATTACGCGGGTTCGCCGTTGATCGCCGCACAATTATTACGCCCGCAAGATCGCGCCTTACTAACCGAATTGCACCCGCGTGATTTTCCGCTGCTGCGTAATAATTTCAAAGAGTTTAAAAACGTCAGCGTGAAATGCGATAACGGCTTCCAACAGCTGAAAGCCACGCTTCCGCCGAAGGAACGCCGTGGCTTGGTGCTAATCGATCCGCCGTATGAACTTAAGGAAGACTACGATTTGGTCGTGAAAGCAGCGGAAGAAGGCTACAAACGCTTCGCTACCGGCACTTATGCCATTTGGTATCCGGTGGTTTTACGTCAACAAACCAAACGTATTTTTAAAGGCTTGCAAGCCAGCGGCATACGTAAAATTCTGAAAATTGAACTTGCCGTGCGTCCGGACAGCGATCAACGCGGCATGACCGCCAGTGGCATGGCAGTAATTAATCCGCCTTGGACGTTGGAAAACCAAATGAAAGCAATGTTGCCTTATTTGGTGAAAACATTAGTGCCGGAAGGTACCGGCAGCTGGACTGTGGAATGGATTACACCGGAATAACCGGTGGAAAATAAAACGAAACGACAGGCTTCAATGCGGTGCTGATTTTTACTTCCATTAAAAAAACAAAATCCCGATAAAAATCGGGATTTTATTAGTTAAGCTTCCGCCTGCGTCGCCGCTTTTAATTTCTCAATCGCGTCTTTATTGAAGAAGTAGTGGGTGCCGCAACATTCGCATTGCATATCGATACTGCCTTTGTGTTCTTGCAAAATCTCTTCGATTTCCGCATCAGAAATTAATAACAGCGCTGCACCGGAACGTTCCGCCGAACAACCGCAGAAGAATTGGACATCTTGCGGCGGATACACTTCTACACGCTCTTCGTGATATAAACGATAAAGCATTTCTTCCGCGCTCAAGCCAAATAATTCTTCGTTTTTCGCGGTTGCCGCGAGTGTCGCCAAATGTTCAAAATCGCCCGGCGAGCCTTCGCCGTCCGGCATAATTTGCAGCAACATTCCCGCCGCCACAGGTTTGCCTTCGTATTCGCCGGTGCGAATAATCAGTTGGGTTTGTAACTGTTCGGAACGGGCGAAATAATCTTCTAAACATTCACCGATCGTCGGTTTATCCAAACCAATTACGCCTTGGTAACGTTCGCCTTCTTTTGGCGCAATCGTTATCACCAATACGCCTTTGCCAACCATTTCGTGCAAACCAATATTCGGTGCAAGTTCGCCTTCAATGCGCGCCAAGGAGCGAATTTGTTGTCGATCGTTAGCGTTAACTAAAGCCAAACGGAGCGGGCCATCACCTTGAATCTGCACGGTAATATTGCCTTCAAATTTCAACGTAGCGGTTAATAACGCAGTCGCCACCATCATTTCACCGAGCAAATTTTGTACCGCTTGTGGGTAATGATGCGTATTTAAAGTATCCGTAAAACTTTGGTTTAAACGTACCCATTCGCCGCGCACGGCACGATTTTGAAAGAGATAGCGGTAAAGTTTGTCGTTGTCTTGAGTGTAATTCATTTGTTATTCCTAATGATAAGTGAACTAAAAGCACGTCAATGAAACCGAGGAAACCGGGATTTCGATTAAATTTTGCTGATGCATTTCTAGCATGTTCAGTATAATGGGGACGATTTTTTTGATAAAAACCAATCAATCGTATGAAATTGATACGTTTAAAATAAACTTTCTTGCAATGCTTCGATTTTAGCAAAAACCTGTTCTGCTGAAATTTCCGCCATTTTTGATGCATTCAAATGCCATTGATGCTTACCATAAGTGCCGACCAACTTAGGATCCGTCGCACCGTAAAGCGTAATATTCGGCTTACTTAGCGCTGCGGTTAAATGAGCTAAGCCGGTGTCCACCGAGAGCACCGCATTGGAGGTGGCAATTTGGCTGGCTAATTCGGTTAAAGATAAACGCGGCAATACCCGCACATATTCTCTTCCGCGCGCCAAACGTTCAGCACGCGCTTTTTCCTTCTCATTCCCCCAAGGCAAACGAATTTGCAAGGGAACGGCGCGCATCTTTTCAATTAATTTTTGCCATTCGCTTTCCGGCCAACACTTGTCTTCCCGCGTTGTACCGTGAATAAAAAGCGCATAGGGCGTGGTGTCGGGCTCGGACGAAAAATGAGCGGCGATAGCATAATCACCTTGCGAACGCGGCAAGGAATAGCCCAAGCTTTGGGCGAATAATTGACGAACTCGTTCGACTGCGTGTTGCTGATAAGAAACGGCATATTTTTTATCGTAGAAAAGTGAAGCGAGCGGCTCTCGAATGCTGTGCCAATCGTAACCGTGTTTAATTCCACGCGCTAACCGCGCGGCAAAAAAAGCGCTTTTAATCAACCCTTGTGCGTCAATGACCGCATCGTAATGCGCTGTTTGAAGCAAAGCACGGTAATTTTTCCACTCATTTTTTGTTTGCGCGGAAAAGGGCGACTTTTTCCAACGACGCAATGCAATAGGAATCACTTGATTCACCGCGGTATGCCAGCGCGGAATTTCAGCAAAATTTTCTTCCACCACCCAATCCACTTGTAAGTTTGGAATTGCGCGTTGTGCATCGGTTAATGCGGGAAGCGTATGGATAACATCGCCCATGGAGGAGGTTTTGACTAAACAAATTTTCATTTAATTCGACGCCGCCCCCAATGCATAATTCCCAAGCCGGAAACCGCAAGCGTGCCGCCGATAAGCAGCGAGGAATCTACTTGTTCGTTCAACCAAATGGCCGAAAATAAAATACCGAGAATCGGTACGAGAATGATGTATGCCGCCGCATTGCCGGCACCGAGATACTTCACACCATCAAAATACCATGCATAAGCCAATACGGTCGCGCCAAGCGCTAAGCCGAGTAAACTAAACCATGTGCTTTGATCCAAGGTGAGAACAATCGCCCAGTCTTGCCAATTTTCTGCAATTAACGCCCCAATAAATAACAATAAAAAGCCAAAAATTGAAGAAATCGTAGTGGCGGTTAACGAATCAATCCCCACCAAGACTTTGCGTGCCAACAAGGTGTACGCCACCCAGCAGACGAGTGCGCCGAGCAATAACAATTGCCCGAAGCCAAAGTTTGTCAACATTTGTGTGGGCTCGCCTTTTGTCATCGCTAACAGGGAACCGGCAACGGCAATCACCATACCGTTCGCCACCCACTTGTTCCATTTTTCTTTAAATAACCAAATAGCAAAAATTGTGGTGAATACCGGATTGGTTGCCACAATTACCGTCGCTTGTCCCGCCGGCACATATTTCAACCCCCAAATAAAAAACGTGGAATAGCCGAATACACCAAGCAAGGCGGTAAGAAATAAGCCGAGCCATTGATTAGGGCGGAGTTTTTTGGCGTAACGAAAACGATTTGCTGCGTACAGCCAGATAACCAGTGGAATAATCGCGATAAAAAAGCGCATGCTTGATGCCACAAAAGTAGGCATCGCCTGCGCCACCACGCGCCCCCAAGGCCAAGAAGCGCCCCACAGGATCGCCATGCCGAGTAACTGTAAATGGATGCGTAACGGATTCATTTATTTCCTAATAAAATATGCAATTTTTCCATTACCATGTCGGGCGTAATGTCAATCAAACTTTGATGATACCCTTCCGTGCTATCAGTGCTCTTACGCACTTTGATCAAATCACCTTCAATCAAGCGAATAATCACTGCTTTCTCGGAAAGCGGCGGTGTATAAGTCGGACTGGTTGGACCGTATAACGCGACCAGTGGGCGGTCGGTGGCGGCAGCAACATGCATCAAGCCGCTGTCATTAGTAACGACTGCGGTACAATTTGCAAGCAAATCGACCGCTTGATTTAAATTGGTTTGCCCCGCTAAATTCAAACAAAATGGTTGTAGTTCGAACGGCAACGCATGGCGAATTTGCTCGCCGGCATCCATATCTTTCAGCGAGCCGAACAGTTCCACGGCATAGCCTTGTTCAATCAGCATTTTGGCTAATGCAGCGTAATGATAATGCGGCCAACGCTTCGCCGGACCGAATTCCGCACCGGGACAAAAGCCGATAATCGGGCGACCGCCTAAAAGTGCGGTCTGTTTTTCAAAGGTTTTGAAAGTCGCCGTCTGTTGCTGCGGCTCAACAACTAAATAGGGTTTGCGCACGGGAATGTCATCTGCTTTTGGCACCGCATTGGATTCAAACGCCAACGCCACATAACGTTGCACCATCATCGGATAATCTTTTTTATTGGCACGCAAATCGTTCAACAAAATATAACGGCTTTCCCCCTTCCAACCGCGACGATATGGGATTTTGGCAAAAAACGGAATAAATGCAGACTTCAATGAGTTTGGTAACACAATCGCCATATCATATTGGTGACGCAAGGCTTTGCCCAAACGATAACGTTCGTATAACGCGAATTTACCATGCCCTAACGGCATTTCAATCGCCTTACGCACTTCCGGCATGCGCGCCAACAACGGCTTACACCAATTCGGTGCCATTACATCGATTTGGCAATTCAAATATTGCTGTTTGAGCTGTTGATACAAACTGTGCGACATGATCATATCGCCGACCCAGGACGGGCCAATAATTAAAATATTCACTGCCTTATGCTACCTATGCTAAAAGGGCGGTTAAAAACGCTAAAGTTTTCGATAATTATGTAGCAAATGCACAAAACCATTTGAATAAGCATGAGTTTGCATCAAACGACAGCACCGCATTGAAAGCGGCTCCAATGCGGTGCTATTTTGCAAGGGTAATTTTAGCGTTGTGCAACTGCTACATAATTTCGAAGTTTTCAACCACACTTAATTAAAGTCCCGTTTAACTCGCCTAAGCGACTTAGAATTTTTCTAACTTAGTGAAAAAAGCAAATTAGTCTAGGGCATTCTTTGCTTCTTTCTTACACAAGCCAGAAAAAAGAAATTATTTATTTAACCATGCCATGTATTCGGCTACGCCTTCCGCCACCGTTTTAAACGGTTTATCGTAGCCGGTTGAGCGAAGTTTGGTTAAATCCGCTTGGGTATATTCTTGATAGCGAGATTTCAAATGTTCCGGGAACGGAATTGTTTCGATTTGACCTTTGCCATGGAATTTCACCACCGCATCGGCAACCGCTTTGAAACTTTCTGCGTTACCCGTGCCGAGATTATAAATACCGGAAATACCATTTTGCCAACACCAAAGGTTCACTGCAGCCACATCGCCGACATACACGAAGTCACGACGGAAATTTTCACTACCGGCAAATAATTTCGGGTTTTCACCTTTTAAGATTTGATTATTTAAATGGAATGCGACGCTTGCCATCGCGCCTTTGTGGCTTTCGCGCGGCCCATACACGTTAAAATAACGAAATCCGCATACCGGTGATTTCGCTTCCGGCAAAATGTTACGTACATATTGATCAAATAAGAACTTAGAATAGCCGTACACATTCAACGGGCCTTCAAATTCGCGCTCTTCACGGAAGATTTTAGTATCGCCATAGGTTGCCGCGCTGGAAGCGTAAAGAAATGGAATTTTGCGATCAAGACAATAATGCAACAATTCTTTGGAATATTCATAATTATTATGCATGATGTATTTGCCGTCCCATTCGGTGGTGGCAGAACAAGCCCCTTCATGGAACACCGCATCAATGTCACCAAAATCGTCGCCGGCAATAATGGCGGCGATAAAATCATCTTTGTCGCAATAATCGGCAATATCCAAATCCGCTAAATTAGCAAATTTCGTGCCGTCTTTTAAATTATCCACAACTAAAATATCTTTGCGCCCTATATCGTTTAATGCTTTGACGATGTTACTACCAATAAAGCCCGCGCCGCCTGTTACGATAATCATAATATAGTCCTTTAAAAAAAATTTGGCGTATTATATAGCAAAACCAAGAAAAAGGAGAATCTGTGAATATGAAACAACTTGCTCAATATATTGATCACACCGCACTGGCTGCTGAGAAAACCGAACAAGATATTTTAACGCTGTGCGATGAGGCGATTCGGTACGGTTTTTATTCCGTATGCATTAATTCCGGCTATATTCCTCTTGCAAAAAAGAAACTGGCCAACACAAAAGTGAAAATCTGTACCGTAGTGGGGTTTCCGTTAGGTGCAAATTTAACTTCCGTGAAAGCCTTTGAAGCGGCAAAAGCGATAAAAGCCGGTGCAAACGAAATTGATATGGTGATTAACGTTGGTTGGATAAAATCGAATAAATGGGAAGCGGTAAAAGCGGATATTCAAGCCGTATTCGACACTTGCCGAAGTATTCCACTCAAAGTGATTTTAGAAACTTGCCTGCTCAATAAAGAAGAAATCGTAAAGGCTTGCGAAATTTGTAAAGAAATCGGTGTTGCCTTTGTAAAAACTTCGACCGGATTCAACAAGGGCGGGGCGACGGTAGAAGATGTAGCGCTAATGAAGCGAACCGTCGGCGATATCGGCGTGAAAGCCTCCGGCGGCATCCGCGATACCGACACCGCATTAGCGATGATTAAGGCGGGTGCCACACGAATCGGCGCCAGTGCGGGCATTGCAATTATCGGTCAAACCGCCGACCGCGCAGACAATTATTAAAGCGCGCTACGCACTTGCCTTCAATGCGGTGCTAAATCAAGAGATCAAATGAACGAAGGAGAAGGCGTAAACCTTCTCCTTACTTATTTTTCTTCGTTTTTCACTTCATCCCACAACCTATTCATTTCGGCTAAGGAAAGCGCTTCAAGCGAGGTCCCTAGCGCATTTGCTTTTCGTTCGATGTTGCGGAAACGTTGCTCAAATTTATAATTGGCTTTGCGCAAACTCTCTTCGGCATCACATTTTATATGGCGGGCAAGATTCACCGTTGCAAAAATCAAATCGCCGATCTCTTCTTCCAAACGCTCGGCATTTTGCGGTGTTTGAAGCAGTTCCGTTTTCACTTCTTGCAATTCTTCTTCTATTTTCCCGATAACCGGAGGAATTTCACGCCAATCAAAGCCAACTTTAGCACATTGTTTTTGTAATTTTTGTGCACGAAGCAACGCCGGAAAGGCATGAGGAATTGAATCCAGAATCGAATGAACGACCTTGCCGGATTTTTCTTGCGCTTTAATTTCGTTCCAACGGGCAAGCGCTTCCTCCTCGTTTCCAGCATTCAAATTTCCGAATACATGAGGATGACGACGAACGATTTTCTGCGCCACATCATTGAGTACATCATCAAAAGTGAAATAATGATCTTCCGAGGCAAGTTGACTGAAAAACACGACTTGAAGAAGAAGATCGCCGAGTTCCTCACGTAAATTGACCATATCTTTCTTTTGAATCGCCTCAATAACTTCATAGGTTTCTTCAATCAAACAAGGAATCATTGAGGTATAATTTTGTTTAAGATCCCAAGGACAGCCACCGTTAGGATTACGAAGTCGAGCGATAAGTCGAATAAAATCTTGAATAGAATAGCTCATAAATAAATCTCAAAAAATAAAAAACGCTTATTAGTATAAGATTTATTTAAAGATAAAGAAAATTAATATTAATTGAATGGCAGGGGCGGAGAGGCTCGAACTCCCAACACCCGGTTTTGGAGACCGGTGCTCTACCAATTGAACTACGCCCCTGTAGGTATGAGAATCTTAATATAGATAAGAATTGGCGGAATGGACGGGACTCGAACCCGCGACCCCCTGCGTGACAGGCAGGTATTCTAACCAGCTGAACTACCACTCCGCTAAATATGGTAATTGGCAGTGTCCTACTCTCACATGGGGAAGCCCCACACTACCATCGGCGTTACAACATTTCACTTCTGAGTTCGATATGGAGTCAGGTGGGTCTGTTGCACTATTTCTGCCAAAAAATTCTATTTCTTAAATTTACTCATCATTGAATAAACTAAAGAAATAAAAAAACCTGGCGGTGCCCTACTCTCACATGGGGAAGCCCCACACTACCATCGGCATTTCGGCGTTTCACTTCTGAGTTCGGTATGGGGTCAGGTGGGACCACCGCTCTATCGCCGCCAGGATTATTCGGTTTTAGACTTTAGACCTTGGACGTTAGCTTTACCTCTTCGTCTTTGTCTTTGTTGTCTTTGTCGTCTTTATGCTTTATGCGCACTTTTATTGGCTACAAGCTAAACTTTTATTCTGTTTTGTTTTATTTCGTTTTTTTCGTTAGCTTCACTGCTCTCTTAAAAACATTTGAGCGTTGTATAGTTAAGCCCCTCGGGCAATTAGTACGCGTTAGCTCAATGGCTCACACCACTTACACACCGCGCCTATCTACGTCTTCGTCTTAAACAACCCTTACTCACTTGATGTGTGGGAGAACTCATCTCTTGGCAAGTTTCGTGCTTAGATGCTTTCAGCACTTATCTCTTCCGCATGTAGCTACCCGGCTATGCGTCTGGCGACACAACCGGAACACCAGTGATGCGTCCACTCCGGTCCTCTCGTACTAGGAGCAGCCCCAATCAATTCTCCAACGCCCACGGCAGATAGGGACCGAACTGTCTCACGACGTTCTAAACCCAGCTCGCGTACCACTTTAAATGGCGAACAGCCATACCCTTGGGACCTACTTCAGCCCCAGGATGTGATGAGCCGACATCGAGGTGCCAAACACCGCCGTCGATATGAACTCTTGGGCGGTATCAGCCTGTTATCCCCGGAGTACCTTTTATCCGTTGAGCGATGGCCCTTCCATTCAGAACCACCGGATCACTATGACCTACTTTCGTACCTGCTCGACTTGTCCGTCTCGCAGTTAAGCTTGCTTATACCATTGCACTAACCTGACGATGTCCGACCGTCATTAGCAAACCTTCGTGCTCCTCCGTTACGCTTTGGGAGGAGACCGCCCCAGTCAAACTACCCACCAGACACTGTCCGAACACCCGTTCCGGGCGCTTCGTTAGAACATCAAACGTTAAAGGGTGGTATTTCAAGGTCGACTCCATCATCACTGGCGTGACGACTTCAAAGTCTCCCACCTATCCTACACATCAAAATTCAATGTTCAGTGTCAAGCTATAGTAAAGGTTCACGGGGTCTTTCCGTCTAGCCGCGGGTACACCGCATCTTCACGGCAATTTCAATTTCACTGAGTCTCGGGTGGAGACAGCCTGGCCATCATTATGCCATTCGTGCAGGTCGGAACTTACCCGACAAGGAATTTCGCTACCTTAGGACCGTTATAGTTACGGCCGCCGTTTACTGGGGCTTCGATCAGGTGCTTCTCTTTCGATAACACCATCAATTAACCTTCCAGCACCGGGCAGGCATCACACCCTATACGTCCACTTTCGTGTTTGCAGAGTGCTGTGTTTTTAATAAACAGTTGCAGCCAGCGGGTCACTTCGACCGGTTCAACCTTCATCCGCAAGGGATTACAATCTACGCCGGCGCACCTTCTCCCGAAGTTACGGTGCTATTTTGCCTAGTTCCTTCACCCGAGTTCTCTCAAGCGCCTGAGTATTCTCTACCTGACCACCTGTGTCGGTTTTCAGTACGGTTTAGTAAAGCCTTTCGCTTAGTGGCTTTTCCTGGAAGTGTGGTATCAGTTACTTCAGCCCCTTGAGGCCTCGTCATCATTTCTCAGTGTTAAGAAAGTCCGGATTTGCCTAAACTTCCCACCTACCAACTTAAACGTGCATATCCAACAGCACGCTAACCTAACCTGCTCCGTCCCCACATCGCAGCTTTACCAAGTACGGGAATATTAACCCGTTTCCCATCGACTACGCTTTTCAGCCTCGCCTTAGGGGCCGACTCACCCTGCCCCGATTAACGTTGGACAGGAACCCTTGGTCTTCCGGCGAACGGGTTTTTCACCCGTTTTATCGTTACTTATGTCAGCATTCGCACTTGTGATACGTCCAGCAGCCCTCTCGAACTCCCTTCGTCCGCTTACACAACGCTCCCCTACCCAACAGACTTTCGCCTGATGCCGCAGCTTCGGTGCTATATTTGAGCCCCGTTACATCTTCCGCGCAGGCCGACTCGACTAGTGAGCTATTACGCTTTCTTTAAATGATGGCTGCTTCTAAGCCAACATCCTAGCTGTCTAAGCCTTCCCACTTCGTTTCCCACTTAATATAGACTTTGGGACCTTAGCTGGCGGTCTGGGTTGTTTCCCTCTCCACGACGAACGTTAGCACCCGCCGTGTGTCTCCTGAGTATCACTCTTCGGTATTCGTAGTTTGCATCGGGTTGGTAAGCCGGGATGGCCCCCTAGCCGAAACAGTGCTCTACCCCCGAAGGTGTCCGCTCAAGGCTCTACCTAAATAGATTTCGGGGAGAACCAGCTATCTCCCGGTTTGATTGGCCTTTCACCCCCAGCCACAAGTCATCCGCTAATTTTTCAACATTAGTCGGTTCGGTCCTCCAGTTAGTGTTACCCAACCTTCAACCTGCCCATGGCTAGATCACCGGGTTTCGGGTCTATACCTTGCAACTCTTCGCCCAGTTAAGACTCGGTTTCCCTTCGGCTCCCTGATTTAGTTAACCTCGCTACAAAATATAAGTCGCTGACCCATTATACAAAAGGTACGCAGTCACCCTTGCGGGCTCCCACTGCTTGTACGTACAAGGTTTCAGGTTCTATTTCACTCCCCTCACCGGGGTTCTTTTCGCCTTTCCTTCACAGTACTGGTTCACTATCGGTCAATCAGGAGTATTTAGCCTTGGAGGATGGTCCCCCCTTCTTCAAACAGGATATCACGTGTCCCGCCCTACTTGTCGTTAACTTAGTACCACGACCTGGACTTCGAGTACGGGGCTATCACCCTGTGTCGCTGTGCTTCCCAGCACATTCCTCTGTCTCTGTCGCTATCATTAACAGGCTACTTCGCTTTCGCTCGCCGCTACTGACGAAATCTCGGTTGATTTCTTTTCCTCGGGGTACTTAGATGTTTCAGTTCTCCCGGTTTGCCTCAACAAGCTATGTATTCACTCGTTGATAGTGGGCTCTTCACCCACTGGGTTGCCCCATTCGGATATCTTGGATTAAACGCTTCTTATCAACTCATCCAAGCTTTTCGCAGATTAGCACGTCCTTCTTCGCCTCTGATTGCCAAGGCATCCACCTTGTACGCTTAGTCGCTTAACTATACAACCTCAAATGCTCTTCTTACGATTTGCATTTAATAGCTATCTTTAATTCAACTAACACTCTTAAATTGCTTTTGTTCAATTCAGAGTTTTTAACAAAACATGTCGTTATTTTGTTTTACTCAGACTTTCTTTCGAAAATCTCTCGTTTTTAGCTTGTTTCCAATTTTTTAAAGAACAGTTTGATAAAATTTTTTAGTTATTATCGTTAAATAAACTTTTACTATATTTTGAAACTTATAGTACATTTTAAAATTTACTTAACGATGATAACTGGTGGAGATAAGCGGGATCGAACCGCTGACCTCCTGCGTGCAAGGCAGGCGCTCTCCCAGCTGAGCTATATCCCCATTTCATCATCACTACCGCTTCCACTTCACTCACTCGTCAGAGTGGTGGGTCTGAGTGGACTTGAACCACCGACCTCACCCTTATCAGGGGTGCGCTCTAACCACCTGAGCTACAGACCCAAGGGTAGTTTCTTCTGCTCATTTGTCTACAATACACCAGACAATCTGTGTGAACACTCGCTGTCGCTCATTTTTGGTAAGGAGGTGATCCAACCGCAGGTTCCCCTACGGTTACCTTGTTACGACTTCACCCCAGTCATGAATCATACCGTGGTAAACGCCCCCCTCGCGGTTAAGCTATCTACTTCTGGTACAACCCACTCCCATGGTGTGACGGGCGGTGTGTACAAGGCCCGGGAACGTATTCACCGCGACATTCTGATTCGCGATTACTAGCGATTCCGACTTCATGGAGTCGAGTTGCAGACTCCAATCCGGACTTAGACGTACTTTCTGAGATTCACTCCACCTCGCAGCTTCGTTACCCTCTGTATACGCCATTGTAGCACGTGTGTAGCCCTACTCGTAAGGGCCATGATGACTTGACGTCATCCCCACCTTCCTCCGGTTTGTCACCGGCAGTCTCCTTTGAGTTCCCACCATTACGCGCTGGCAACAAAGGATAAGGGTTGCGCTCGTTGCGGGACTTAACCCAACATTTCACAACACGAGCTGACGACAGCCATGCAGCACCTGTCTCATGGTTCCCGAAGGCACTCCCGTATCTCTACAGGATTCCATGGATGTCAAGAGTAGGTAAGGTTCTTCGCGTTGCATCGAATTAAACCACATGCTCCACCGCTTGTGCGGGCCCCCGTCAATTCATTTGAGTTTTAACCTTGCGGCCGTACTCCCCAGGCGGTCGATTTATCACGTTAGCTTCGGGCGCCAAACTTAAAGTCCAACCCCCAAATCGACAGCGTTTACAGCGTGGACTACCAGGGTATCTAATCCTGTTTGCTCCCCACGCTTTCGCACATGAGCGTCAGTACATTCCCAAGGGGCTGCCTTCGCCTTCGGTATTCCTCCACATCTCTACGCATTTCACCGCTACACGTGGAATTCTACCCCTCCCTAAAGTACTCTAGCTACCCAGTCTGAAATGCAATTCCCAGGTTAAGCCCGGGGCTTTCACACCTCACTTAAATAGCCGCCTGCGTGCCCTTTACGCCCAGTTATTCCGATTAACGCTCGCACCCTCCGTATTACCGCGGCTGCTGGCACGGAGTTAGCCGGTGCTTCTTCTGTGTTTAACGTCAATTTGTTGCGCTATTTACACAACAACCTTCCTCAACACCGAAAGAACTTTACAACCCGAAGGCCTTCTTCATTCACGCGGCATGGCTGCGTCAGGGTTGCCCCCATTGCGCAATATTCCCCACTGCTGCCTCCCGTAGGAGTCCGGGCCGTGTCTCAGTCCCGGTGTGGCTGGCCATCCTCTCAGACCAGCTAGAGATCGCAGGCTTGGTAGGCCTTTACCCTACCAACTACCTAATCCCACTTGGGCTCATCCTATGGCATGTGGCCTTGCGGTCCCACACTTTCATCTTCCGATTCTACGCGGTATTAGCGACAGTTTCCCGTCGTTATCCCCCTCCATAAGCTAGATTCCCAAACATTACTCACCCGTCCGCCACTCGTCAGCATAAGTACAAGTACTTACCTGCTACCGTTCGACTTGCATGTGTTAAGCCTGCCGCCAGCGTTCAATCTGAGCCATGATCAAACTCTTCAATTCAAGTTTAATCGCTCAATAAACTGCTTGCTAAAAGTTTTCGCTTCTCACTTATAAATTAAATTTAAAGTAAGTTTTATGAATTTCTAGTTAGCACCTATTAAGACTTCAAAATTAAAAATAGTTTTAAAACAAGTCAATCAACAAGTGCCCACACAGATTGTCTGATTCGTTGTTAAAGAGCAAAAAACAACGACGCATGTGTAAATTTGACTATTTCACAACCATGCGTCGTTGTGTGCCGCGTATTATAGGAATTTTCGAACCTCACGCAAGCACTTTTTACAAAAAAATTTGATTTTTTTATTATTTGGCGATTCTTTCATCTCATTGGTTAAAGAATGCACAATCACTATTGCTCACTAAAGCTTTTATCACATCAGGTAAATCGACTATCGAATCCAGCACCGCATTGGCTAACCGTTCTCCCTCTTTTGTTACCGGTTTTCCTGTTCTTACTAATACATTTATCTTCACTTTCGCATTAATCCCGGCTTTAATGTCCTCTATTTTATCGCCAACCATAATTGATTGCTGCGGATCAATATTTAACGCTTTCATGGCATCTAGCAACATACCCGGTTTCGGCTTCCGACACGAGCAATCTTCTTTAAATTCCCCTTTTCCGTCGGGATGATGGGGGCAATAATAAATTCCATCAAAATCAACACCTTGTTCGGCCAATGACCAATCCATCCATTCGGTTAGCTGTAAAAATTGCGCTTCCGTAAAATAACCTCGGGCAATGCCGGATTGATTTGTTACCAAGACGAGTAAATACCCCATTTCTTTTAATTTTTTCAATGCATTAATGCTGCCTTCAATAAACTCAAAATCATCAATTTGATGAACGTATCCATGATCAATATTTATTGTTCCGTCACGATCTAAAAATATGGCCTTGTTCATTTTATTGTTTCTCAATTTGTTTTATAACGTGTGAAATTATCTCTATTATCCTTTTAATTGGCAATAATAAGTCATAACGGATCAATCTAAAAAGATGAACAATAACGGTTGACACGGCAGTCTAGACCTCTAGAATACAAAGGCTATTTAAACTTTAACCAAGAATAGGGCTTATATGATTAAGCTAAGCAATATTACAAAAATCTTTACGCTCCCGGATAAAAAATTGACCGCACTCGACAATGTATCGATGTCTATACCCAAGGGACAAATTTGCGGTGTGATAGGTGCCTCCGGTGCGGGCAAAAGTACTTTAATCCGTTGTGTAAATTTATTAGAAAAACCTTCTTTCGGCAGCGTAGTCGTTGATGGTGTCGATTTGACCCAACTTTCCGAAGGCGAATTAGTGAAAGCTCGCCGTCAAATCGGCATGATCTTTCAACATTTCAATTTACTAAGCTCGCGCACAGTATTTGAAAATGTTGCACTACCGTTAGAATTAGAAGGGACGCCCAAAACAAAAATTCAGGAAAAAACGACCGCACTTTTATCCCTTGTCGGCTTGAGCGATAAACAAGATATCTATCCGACCAACCTTTCCGGCGGGCAAAAACAGCGTGTAGCTATCGCCCGCGCTTTAGCGAGCGATCCAAAAGTCTTATTATGCGATGAGGCGACCAGCGCGCTTGATCCGGCGACGACACAATCGATCTTAAAATTATTGAAAGAAATCAACCGCACTTTGGGCATCACGATCTTGCTCATCACCCATGAAATGGAAGTGGTAAAACAAATTTGTGATCAAGTGGCGGTGATCGACCAAGGTCGCTTAGTAGAGCAAGGTACAGTTGGCGAAATTTTCTCCAATCCGAAAACCGAGCTTGCGCAAGAATTTATTCGTTCCACTTTCCATATCAGCTTACCGGATGAATATTTAGAAAACCTGACTGATACGCCAAAACACAGCAAAGCTTATCCTATTATCAAATTTGAATTTACTGGCCGTTCTGTGGATGCACCATTGCTTTCTCAAGCCTCAAAAAAATTTGGCGTAGAACTTAGTATTCTGACATCACAAATTGATTATGCCGGCGGGGTGAAATTCGGTTACACCATTGCAGAAGTGGAAGGCGGTGAAGACGCAATTACACAAGCCAAAGTTTATTTAATGGAAAACAACGTGCGCGTGGAGGTGCTCGGTTATGTTCAATGATTTCTGGGCAACATTTAGCCAGCAATTAACACCTCAAATGTGGAGTGTGGTGGCAACAGCAACATATGAAACCGTTTATATTAGTTTTGCCTCCACCTTACTTGCGGTGATCGTGGGCTTACCTGTGGGCGTATGGACATTCTTAACCGGCAAAAATGAAATTCTGCAAAATAACCGCACACACTTTGTCTTGAATACAATTATTAATATTGGGCGTTCAATTCCGTTCATTATTTTGTTATTAATTTTATTACCTGTAACACGTTTTATCGTGGGAACCGTGCTCGGAACCACTGCGGCGATTATTCCATTAAGCATTTGTGCAATGCCTTTTGTGGCGCGTTTAACCGCTAATGCACTAATGGAAATTCCAAACGGTTTAACCGAAGCTGCACAAGCTATGGGCGCAACAAAATGGCAAATCGTACGGAAATTCTATTTGCCGGAAGCCTTACCAACGCTCATTAACGGCATTACTCTGACGCTCGTGACCTTAGTCGGCTACTCCGCGATGGCGGGCACACAAGGCGGCGGCGGTTTAGGTAGTCTTGCTATTAACTATGGCGTATACCGTAATATGCCTTATGTCACTTGGGTGGCGACCATTATTATTGTGCTATTCGTGATGATTAGCCAAAAACTCGGCGATACACTTGCGAAAAAAGTGGATCATCGTTAATTCAAACACAACTTAACTAACAGAAAGGAAAACCTATGAAATTAAAACACCTATTTACTGTGACAGCGATCGCATCAGCCCTTATTTTAACCGGCTGTAAAGAAGACAAAAAACCTGAAGCGGCAGCCGCCACACCACTTAAAATCAAAGTGGGCGTAATGTCCGGTCCAGAACACCAAGTGGCTGAAATCGCAGCGAAAGTCGCAAAAGAAAAATACGGTTTAGACGTTCAATTCGTTGAATTCAACGACTACGCATTACCAAATGAAGCAGTTTCTAAAGGAGATTTAGATGCCAACGCAATGCAACACAAGCCTTACTTAGATGAAGATACAAAAGCGAAAAACTTAACCAACTTGGTGATTGTAGGTAACACTTTCGTGTACCCGTTAGCCGGCTATTCTAAAAAAATTAAAAATGTCAGCGAATTACAAGACGGTGCAAAAGTCGTGGTTCCAAACGATCCGACAAACCGTGGCCGTGCATTAATTCTTCTTGAAAAACAAGGCTTGATTAAATTAAAAGATGCGAGCAACCTACTTTCAACCGTATTAGACATTGTTGAAAATCCGAAAAATTTAAATATCACCGAAGTGGACACTTCCGTTGCTGCACGTGCATTAGATGATGTTGATTTAGCCGTAGTGAATAACACTTATGCTGGTCAAGTGGGTTTAAATGCGCAAGATAACGGCGTGTTTGTGGAAGATAAAGATTCCCCTTATGTCAATATTATCGTTGCGCGTACCGATAATAAAGACAGCAAAGCGGTACAAGATTTTGTGAAATCTTACCAAACCGAAGAAGTGTACGATGAAGCCAAAAAACACTTTAAAGACGGCGTAGTAAAAGGTTGGTAATTTCTCACCTTTTTCTTTTAATCAATCCCTTGGCTTAACGGCTAAGGGATTTTTATTTTGATAAGACAAATATAGCTTCCAATGCGGTGCCAAAACGGTAGTTCAATGTAACCTAGAGGATTTCAATGCGGTGCTGATGAATAGATACAAAAAAAGCCAACGGCATAAACCATTGGCTTTTTATTTTTACATCGTTAATTAAGCGATAACCGCTTTTTCAACAACGCGAACTAAAGTCCAAGATTTGGTTTTCGACAGAGGGCGACATTCGCGGATCTCTACAATATCACCAACTTTGGCTTCATTATTCTCATCGTGTACATGTAATTTGGTTGTACGACGGATAAACTTACCGTATAACGGGTGTTTTACCTTACGTTCAATAGCAACAACGAAAGATTTTTCCATTTTGTCGCTAACAACTTTACCTTGTACGCTACGAATTTTATCAGTCATTACTCACCCGCCTTCTCGGTTAATACAGTTTTCACACGTGCAATATCACGACGCACTTGTTTAGCCTGATGGGTTTGTTGAAGCTGACCGGTGGCTGTCTGCATACGCAACTTGAATTGTTCTCCCAAAAGGTTTAACAATTCAGCATTCAGCTCTTCAACACTTTTTGTACGTAAATCTTGAGCTTTCATTACATCACCGTCTTAGTTACGAAAGTGGTTTTAACTGGCAATTTCGCCGCTGCTAATGCAAACGCGTTTCTTGCCACTTCTTCAGATACACCGTCCATTTCATAAAGCACTTTACCCGGTTGGATCAAGGCTACCCAGTACTCAACGTTACCTTTACCTTTACCCATACGGACTTCTAATGGTTTTTCAGTGATCGGTTTATCTGGGAACACACGGATCCAGATTTTACCTTGACGTTTTACTGCACGTGACATTGCACGACGTGCTGCTTCGATTTGACGAGCGGTTAAA
Organism: Aggregatibacter sp. HMT-949; assembly: GCF_041734645.1. Taxonomy (NCBI): domain Bacteria; kingdom Pseudomonadati; phylum Pseudomonadota; class Gammaproteobacteria; order Pasteurellales; family Pasteurellaceae; genus Aggregatibacter; species Aggregatibacter sp. HMT-949. The sequence continues at coordinate 1,744,760 of NZ_CP162010.1, forward strand.
CGACAACGACCGACTGCTTTTAAACCGTAAGTACCGAAGCTAACTTCCGTACCGCCTGCAATACCACGGTTACGGCCTTTGTGAACTTTACGGAATTTTGTACGTTTTGGTTGCAACATTTAGCGTTTCTCCTTACTTACGACCTTTACCGCGTGGCGCCTTTTTAGGCTTGTCGGCAGGTTGTTGTTCTGATTGCGCAACGGCAGCCATTCCACCAAGAATTTCACCTTTGAAGATCCACACTTTCACGCCAATCACGCCGTAAGTAGTGTGAGCTTCTGCAGTGTTATAATCAATGTCCGCACGAAGAGTATGGAGAGGTACTCGACCTTCACGATACCATTCTGAACGTGCGATTTCCGCACCACCTAAACGACCGCTAACTTCAACTTTGATACCTTTGGCACCTAAACGCATTGCGCTTTGCACCGCACGTTTCATTGCGCGACGAAACATTACGCGACGCTCTAATTGAGAAGCGATACCATCAGCAACTAATTTGGCATCTAATTCAGGTTTTTTCACTTCAGCGATGTTGATTTGAGCAGGAACACCGGCAATTTTAGACACCGCGTTACGCAATTTTTCAACATCTTCGCCTTTTTTACCAATTACGATACCGGGGCGAGCCGTATGAATGGTAACACGAATACTTTTAGCCGGACGCTCAATAGTAATACGTGAAACCGAAGCATTTGCTAATTCTTTATTTAAGAATTTGCGCACTTTGAAATCGCCTTCAAGATTGTCGGCGAAGTCTTGTGTATTCGCGAACCAAGTAGAGCTCCAAGGTTTAACAATACCTAAGCGAATACCATGTGGATGTACTTTTTGACCCATTGCTATTCCTCTACTTATTAACGATCCGACACAACCACAGTAATGTGGCTAGTACGTTTTAAAATACGATCTGCACGACCTTTAGCACGTGGCATAACACGCTTCATGCTCGGACCTTCGTCAACGAAGATTTTAGCAACTTTAAGATCATCGATATCTGCACCGTCATTATGCTCTGCATTAGCAATAGCTGACTCTAAAACTTTCTTCACTAAAGTCGCTGCTTTTTTGTTAGTGAAAGTTAAAATTTCTAATGCTTGTGCTACTTTTTTACCACGAATCAAATCGGCAACTAAGCGAGCTTTTTGGGCAGAAGTGCGAGCGTAACGATGTTTTGCAATAGTTTCCATCTCTTTACCTCTTATTTCTTAGCTTTCTTATCTGCCGCGTGACCGCGGTACGTACGAGTCGGTGCAAATTCACCTAATTTATGGCCGATCATTTCATCAGATACATAAACAGGAACGTGCTGACGACCATTATGGACTGCGATGGTCAATCCGATCATTGATGGAATGATCATTGAACGACGGGACCAAGTTTTAATTGGTTTTTTATCCCCGCTTTCCACCGCCTTCTCTACCTTCTTCAACAAGTGTAGGTCAAGGAAAGGACCCTTCTTGAGAGAACGTGGCATGGTTAATCCTCTTAATTAAATCTATTATTTGCCACGACGACGTACGATATATTTATCAGTACGTTTGTTGTGACGAGTTTTCTTACCTTTAGTTTGAACGCCCCAAGGAGTTACTGGGTGTTTACCAAAGTTACGACCTTCACCACCACCGTGTGGGTGATCTACTGGGTTCATTGCAGTACCACGAACTGTAGGACGAACGCCTCTCCAGCGATTAGCACCAGCTTTACCCAATACGCGAAGCATATGTTCTGAGTTACCGACTTCACCAATTGTCGCAACACATTCCGCCAATACTTTACGCATTTCACCTGAACGTAAACGTAAAGTAACATAGTTGCCTTCACGCGCGATAATTTGTACATATGCACCGGCAGAACGAGCGATTTGACCGCCTTTACCCGGTTTTAATTCAACGTTGTGCACGGTAGAACCAACCGGAATGTTACGCATAGGTAACGCGTTACCCACCTTAATTGGTGAGTTTACACCAGCTTGGATTTGATCCCCCACCGACAAACCTTTAGGCGCTAAGATGTAACGGCGTTCACCGTCTTTATAAAGCACCAACGCGATGTTAGCAGAACGATTCGGATCATATTCTAAACGCTCAACAACACCCGGAATGTCTAACTTATTACGTTTAAAATCAATTAAACGATAGTGCTGTTTGTGACCACCACCGATGTGACGAGTAGTAATACGACCATAGTTGTTACGACCACCGGTTTTAGATTTACTATCTAGAAGTGGTGCGTAAGGTTTACCCTTGTGTAATTCAGGGTTCACGATTTTAACAACGTGACGACGACCAGCGGAGGTCGGCTTACATTTAACGATAGCCATTCTCTATTTTCCTCCGATTACTCTGCACTGTCCACGAAGTCCAAGTTTTGGCCTTCGGCTAAAGTTACATAAGCTTTTTTCCAGTCGCTACGGCGACCCATTTTGTTACCACGGCGTTTAGTTTTACCTTTCACAACCACAGTACGCACTGAGTCAACTTTTACTTCAAATAATTGAGCAACCGCAGCAGCAATTTCAGCTTTATTTGCATCTAAAGCAACTTTAAGTACAACAGTGTTAGATTTTTCAGCATTGTTAGTTGCTTTTTCAGAGATGTGCGGTGCACGAAGCACGCTCAGCAAACGTTCTTGACTCATGCTAAGATCTCCTCAATTTGTTTCACAGCATCAACAGTAACGATCACTTTATCGAAAGCGATTAAGCTCACCGGATCGATACCTTGCACATCACGTACGTCAACTTTATATAAGTTACGTGCAGCTAAGAATAGATTTTCATCTAAGCTTGCTGTGATAATTAACGCATCTTCAACTGCTAAATCTTTTAATTTTTGTACTAAAACTTTGGTTTTTGGTGTATCAATTTCGAATTTTTCAACAACAACCAAACGCTCTTGACGAACTAATTCGGAAAGAATGCTTTTGATAGCACCGCGGTACATTTTCTTATTCACTTTTTGGCTGTGATCTTGTGGTTTAGCCGCAAAGGTTGTACCACCAGAACGCCAAATTGGCGATTTAATATCACCGGAACGAGCTCGACCTGTACCTTTTTGACGCCAAGGTTTTTTACCCGAACCAGACACTTCAGCACGAGTTTTTTGCGCACGAGTACCTTGACGCGCACCTGCCGCATAAGCAACAACAACCTGGTGGATCAATGCTTCGTTAAACTCACGTCCGAAGGTAGTTTCAGATACAGTTAGTGCATTTGCACCTACAACTTGTAATTCCATCTCTATCTCCTAGACTTATGCTTTAACTGCTGGCTTAACGATAACATCACTACCGGTAGCACCTGGAACGGCACCTTTAACTAATAGCAATTTACGCTCAGCATCTACACGAACAACTTCAAGTGATTGAACGGTTACGCGTTCCGCACCTAAATGTCCTGCCATTTTTTTACCTTTAAACACACGACCCGGAGTTTGGTTTTGACCAATAGAACCGAGAACACGATGTGATAAAGAGTTACCGTGGGTAGCATCTTGAGTACGGAAGTTCCAACGTTTAACGCCACCTTGGAAACCTTTACCTTTAGAAGTACCGGTAACATCAACTTTTTTAACATCTGCAAAGATGTCAACGTTAATTTCTTGACCTAAAGTGAATTCTTCACCTTCAGTACGAAATTCCCATAAACCGCGACCAGCTTCAACACCTGCTTTCACGAAATGGCCTGCTTCCGGTTTAGTTACACGATTCGCTTTTTTAGAACCGGTAGTAACTTGGACTGCAGTATAGCCATCGTTTTCAAGAGTTTTAACTTGAGTTACGCGGTTGGCTTCAATTTCGATAACAGTAACCGGTACTGACACGCCGTCTTCATTGAAGATACGGGTCATACCGACTTTACGACCGACTAAACCAATCATTGTAATAACCTCTTAATTAACCTAGGCTGATCTGCACGTCAACGCCGGCAGCCAAATCTAAACGCATTAATGCATCAACAGTTTTTTCTGTTGGCTCTACGATATCTACTAAACGTTTGTGAGTACGAATTTCGTATTGGTCACGCGCATCCTTATTCACGTGCGGAGAAATCAACACGGTGAAACGCTCTTTACGAGTAGGCAAAGGAATCGGACCACGAACTTGCGCGCCAGTACGTTTAGCTGTTTCTACGATCTCCGCCGTAGATTGATCGATCAAACGGTGATCGAACGCTTTTAAGCGGATACGGATTCTTTGGTTCTGCATTAGACCAGAGCTCCAATAAATTTAGCTAATAAAAAAACTAACACCATCACAGTTCTAACTTCAAAATAGAAAAGGAGGTGCAAGTTACCTGTTATAGAGTCCCCAAATCGGAAACATTGTTCAACGTAACCTAATTGTTACGCTCGTTTAATAAATGATTACATTAAACGGCTCTCATACCAAAAGCGGGTGAATACTACACAAAAGCCGGGAACTTTGCAAGAAATTTATGCGAATAAAATAAAAAACGCGCAATTTACCGCATATTACAAGAGAAATTTATCCGTTGAAATTCCTAGGCTTTACCGAATTTTCCGATAAATCTCATCGCAGTGGCGAAATAGCACCGCATTGAAAATGCATCTTACCGGCTACCTCCCAGACAGTATGAAACCCGACTTCAAGAGGCGAATCAATCCGCCTCTTTAATCTTAAAGGCTAGCGCATGGTGACAAATTCTTCCGAACCGGTCGGATGAATGGCGACAGTATTATCGAAATCGGCTTTGGTCGCGCCCATTTTAACGGCCACTGCAAAACCTTGGATCATTTCGTCCACGCCATAACCTATACCGTGCAATCCGACGATTTTTTCATCTTTACCCACGCACACTAATTTCATGCGGCAAGGTTGACGATGTTGTGTCACGGCGGAATACATCGGGGTGAACGACGATTTATACACTTTCACGTTTTCTTCGCCGTATTGTTCGACAGCCTGCGGCTCAGTTAACCCTAAGGTGCCGATTGGCGGATGACTAAATACCACGCTCGGCACCAAGTTATAATCCAAATGTTCGTTCGGTTTGTTATTAAATAAACGTTCCGATAAACGACGTCCCGCAGCCACCGCAACCGGCGTTAATTCAATACCGCCTTCGATAATATCGCCCACCGCATAAATGCCTTTCACATTGGTGTTTTGATATTTATCCACTTTTATATAGCCACGTTCGTTCGTTTCTACGCCGGCATTTTGCAAACCAAGGTTATCCGTTGCCGGCTCACGTCCTGCTGCCCAAATCACGCAATCGACGGTGACGCTACCCTCATGGCCGAATTCCGCGGTGAGCGAGCCATCGTTATTTTTTACAATTTCTTGGATTGTCGTGTGCTTATGCAAAATAATGCCGTCTTGTTCCAAGGTTTCCAGCAATGTATCTACGATTAACGGATCTTGATTACGCATCGGCGCATGGTGACGCACGACTAAATGCGTTTCAGAACCCAAGCTGTTCAATACGCCGGCGATTTCCACCGCAATATAACCCGCGCCGATAATCGCCACGCGCTTCGGCAATTCGGTGAGCGCAAAAAAACCGTCGGAATCAATACCGTACTCTTGTCCTTTCACCGAGTGCGGACGGAACGGACGACCGCCCGTGGCGATTAAAATATGATCCGCAGTAACGCGCTCGCTTGAACCGTCTGCGAAAGTTACCTCAATAGTATGCGCATCAACAAATTTACCAAAACCGCTAAGCACATCCACGTTATTCTTCGCCAAAACATTATTGTAAGATGCGTGAATGCGATCAATATACGCCTGACGGCTTTCAATCAATTTGCCGAAATCGAATTTTTTCATCTCCACGTCAAAACCATAATCCGGTGCGTAGCGATTGAGAGCCTCGGCGATTTGAGCACCGTAAAACATAACCTTTTTCGGCACACAACCGACGTTTACGCAAGTCCCACCTAAATATTTCGCTTCAATAATGGCGCATTTTTTGCCGTAACTTGCCGCCCGGTTGATAGAAGCGATACCGCCGCTACCGCCGCCGATTGCAATATAATCATAGTGTTTTGTCATAATATATATCTCCTTTTAGGAAGGTAAAATTTTCGGTATTCTGCCGAAATTAAAAGTATAAAGCTATAAATCATTGTAATTGGAATCGTCTATATTCGCCTCATTTCAGCTTACTTAGCAAATTTCTCTTTTCCTTCCTATTCTCGGTATGCTATCCTTCCGCTGTTACGAATTATTATCATTTAATGCAATGTACAAAAGACGGTATCTGGTTTTTCTATTATTTCTATTTTCTTTTATTTCCCTTTTTCTTGGCGTCAGTACTGTAAATTTACGAGGTCTATTGAATTTTGATGCCAATCAATGGCAAATCCTCCTAGATAGCCGCCTCCCTCGCTTAATTAGTATTTTAATTGCCGGTGCATCGTTAAGCATTTGCGGTTTAGTGATGCAGCAATTGAGTCGTAATCGTTTCGTCTCCCCCACCACCGCCGGAACCATGGACAGCGCTCGTTTAGGCATTCTTTTAGCTATTTTATTTTTTCCCGGCGCATCGATGTTATTAAAAACGACCGTTGCCATCATCGTGTCGTTTCTCGGCACGCTGATGTTTATGACAATTTTGTCGCGCTTGAAATTCAAAGATACCATTTTCGTACCGTTGGTCGGAATGATGTTCGGTAACATTATCAGTGCTGTCACTGCCTTCATCGCTTACCAAAAAGACTTACTACAAAATCTTTCCGGCTGGCTCCAAGGCGATTTTTCCTTAGTAATGTCCGGTCGCTATGAATTACTTTATTTCAGTTTACCGCTACTGATCATCGCCTATTTATTTGCCAATCGTTTTTCTATTGTTGGCATGGGGAAAGATTTTGCCGTCAATCTCGGACTGAATTACAACCAAGTGCTCTATCTCGGTCTAATTATCGTCGCGAGCGTTTCTTCCATTGTGATCGTTTCCGTCGGCGTGATTCCGTTTTTGGGTTTGATCGTGCCGAATATCGTGACCCTTTATTTAGGTGATAACCTAAAAAAAATCCTTTCCCATACCGCACTGCTCGGTGCCGTATTCGTACTTTTTTGCGACGTTTTAGGACGTAGCTTGATTTATCCTTACGAAATTTCCATCAATGCGGTGCTCGGCGTGATGGGTAGCGGTATTTTCTTGTATTTCTTACTGAAACGGTATCGTCATGGCTAAGTCTTCCTTTTTTCGTCTTGCGGTACTAAGCCTTTTGGCCGCTCTCGCCGTCTGCTTATACCTTGCTTATAATCTACCGAATCGCTGGCAATATGCGCTGTACAACCGCGCCCTTGCCGTTAGTGCCATCATTATTACCGGCATCGCAATCGCTCTCGCCACCATGATTTTTCAAACCGTGGTCAACAACCGCATTCTCACGCCGAGTATTCTAGGGTTAGATTCACTGTATTTATTAATCCAAACCGGTATTTTATTTTTATTCGGTTCCAATACATTACTTTCGATTCATCCGATCGTTTTATTTCTCGGCAGTACCGGCTGCATGGTTTTATTTATGCTGGCGCTCTACCATTTTCTCTTTAAAAAAGAATCGCCGAATATTTTCTTTTTACTGTTAATCGGGATCGTTTTCGGTACCTTTTTCGGTAGTCTCACCACGTTCATGGAAGTATTAATCGATCCGAACGAATTCCAAATTTCACAAGATATCGGTTTCGCCAGTTTTAATCGCATTAATACCGCGATTTTATGGCTGGCTTTAGCAATTTTATTCATCGCCATTCTAGTCAGCCTACGCTATTGGAAGTATTTGGACGTGCTCGCTCTTGGACGCGAACAAGCGATTAATCTTGGTGTTGATTACTCGTCAATCATTAAAAAATTGCTGATTATCGTTGCCGTTTTAACCTCGGTCTCCACCGCATTGGTTGGTCCCTTGACCTTTTTGGGCCTGTTGGTGATGAACGTCACTTTTGAATTTATGCGCGATTATCGCCACAAAATTCTAATTCCCGCCGCCATGTTACTTGCTGTGTTCACCTTGCTTGGCGGACAATTCTTGTTATCTCAAGTTTTCACTTTCAGCACGCCGCTAAGCGTTATTATTAATTTTGTCGGCGGCGTCTATTTTCTTTCTCTGTTATTGCGGGCAAATAAAAAATGGCAATAGAAATCCGAAATCTTCACAAATCCTACAGCGGCAAAAAAGTAGTGCATGATCTGTCGTTAACCATCCCGACCGGTAAAATCACTTCATTTATCGGTCCAAATGGCGCCGGCAAAAGTACCGTGTTAGCGATTATCAGCCGCTTGCTTTCCGCCGACAGTGGCGACGTATATTTAAATCAACGGCGTTTGCACGACCAAAAAAGTTCAGACATCGCACGCCAATTAGCGATTCTGAAACAATCCAATCACATCAATTTACGCATTACCGTTGAAGAATTGGTGGCCTTCGGCCGCTTTCCTTACAGCAAAGGCAACCTCACCGAAACCGATCGTACGTTCATTGACAACGCCATCAATTACATGGATTTAGGTGCTATTCGCCAACAATATATTGATAATTTAAGTGGCGGTCAGCGCCAACGCGCTTATATTGCCATGACCTTAGCCCAAGATACGGATTATATTTTGCTGGACGAACCGCTTAATAACTTGGATATGAAACATTCCGTGCAAATTATGCAAGTGCTACGCAAACTGGTGACAGAACTGAACAAAACCGTCGTGATTGTGATTCACGATATCAATTTTGCCTCTTGTTATTCCGACTATATTATCGCCATGAAACAAGGCGAATTGGTGGCACAAGGAAACGTGGACGAAATAATGCGCGAAGAGGTGTTGCAAGCGATCTACGACATGCCGATCCCAATTCAAGAAATCAATCGACAAAAAATCGCCATTTACTTTAAATCAAACCAGGAGAAATAATGAAATCCTTAAAAACACTAAAAAAACTGAGCATACTCACGCTCGCTTTCGCCGCCGGCATCGCGAACGCTCAAAATATCACTGTGAAAAATTTTGCCGGCGAACAAAGCGTGCCGCAAAATCCGCAAAAAGTTGTCGTCTTGGATTTTGGGGTGGCGGATACCTTGCGCGCATTAGGCGAAAAAGACAAAATCGTCGGGTTTCCAAAATCCGGTCATATTCCAAGCTATTTGGCCGAATTTGCGCAAGACAAATTCCAAAACGTCGGCTCGTTACCGGAACCTGCTTTCGAGCAAATCAACGAGCTCAATCCAGACTTGATTATCGCCGCGCCGCGCCAACAAAAATTATTAGAGAAACTAAAAGAAATCGCACCGGTGTTTTACGTTCAAAACGACTATGCAAATTACTACCCAAGTTTCGAAGAAAATGTTAAAGCCTTAGGTAAAATCTTTAGCAAACAAAATATCGCCGATGAAAAACTCGCTGCCTTGAGCAAAAAAGTCGAGCAAGTGGCAAAGGACGCTAAAAATCGCACCGCATTACTGGTGCTGGTAAACGAAAGTAAAATCAGCGCCTTTGGCGATGGCTCCCGTTACGGTATGGTTTATCAAAAATTCGGTTTTAAACCGGCGGATCCGAACATCAAATCCTCCACGCACGGTATGAGCGTCAGTTTCGAATATATTCTGGACAAAAATCCGGACTATTTATTCGTAGTGGATCGCACCGCAGCAGTAACCGACAAAGTAAACAATGCACAAACCGTATTGGATAACGACATCATCAAACAAACTAAAGCCTTTAAAAATAAACACATCGTTTACTTAGACGCTGCCAATTGGTACCTTGCTTTCGGCGGCTTGGAATCTATGGAAATTATCGCTGCCGAATTGGACAACGCAGTGAAATAATTTCACACCTGAAAACGAAAAAAGTGGGATTTAACGGCCCACTTTTTTTATGCCTTTTATCCGTGAACATGGCGAACACGGTCAATTTTGACCACATTTTAGTAATAACACCACATTGAAGTATCAATATAACACCGCATTGAAGTGCCAAAATAGCACCGCATTGAGGTGCCAAAACAGCACCGCATTGAAGTACCAAAATAACACCGCATTGAAGTACCAAAATAGCACCGCATTGAAGTGTCAAAATAGCACCGCATTGAGGTGTCAAAATAGCACCGCATTGAAGTACCAAAATAGCACCGCATTGAAGTGTCAAAATAACACCGCATTGAAGTGCCCAAATAGCACCGCATTGAAGTGCCGAAATAGCACCGCATTGAAGTGCTAAAATAACACCGCATTGAAGTGCCAAAATAGCACCGCATTGGAGCAGTATATAGCATAAAAAAAACGGTCAGTGTTTAACTGACCGTTTTGAGTAAAGTAAAAAATAAAAACTAGAAAGTATAATTTGCAGTTAAACGGAAATCGCGTCCTGCGCCCGGCAAACTATTAATCCCAGCGCGTTGGCTATGGCTCTTATAGTATTTATTGAATGCATTATTTAGCGCAAAGTTTAGCGTTAAATTTTTGTTCACATCCCAACTCGCGTAGAAATCACTTACGCCGTAGCCGGCTTGTTTAATTGCCGCTTCGCCGGTGTTGGAACCACGACTTGGCGAACCGGTTTTACCTTCTACAAAACGACCTTTCCAACCGATTTCAAGGCTCGGCTGTTCGAATTTATAAGACAACGCCGTCGTCCAAGTACGCCCCATCGCCACGGCAAGCACCGTATTATCCAACGTTGCACCGTTCAATGCGGTGGTCTCCGGCTTGCTTTCCGCCACGCCTAAACGGAATTTGAATGCGCCGAGTTTATAAGCCGCGCCCAATTCGTAACCCTGATTACGCAACAAGGCCGAGTTCACGATTGTATTGTTTTTAACCGCATGAGCGTCTTTTACTTTTTGCCAGAAATAGCTACCGTTGAACGAGAGATTTTCATTCACGTCATAATTAAAGCCGATCTCCGTATTACGTGCTTTTTCCGCACGCAAATTATCGGCAACGTCGCGCACTCGGCTACCGGCAAGCATTACTTCATAAAAACGGGGACTGCGACTGGCATAGTTCAAATTAGTATTAAAACTTAAATTATTCGTGACTTGCCAAATCAGCCCCGCACTCGGGTTGAAATCGCCACGACTGACTTCTTTGCCGGTATTCGCCTTAAACTTAAAATGATCATAACGCGCACCGGTGGTTAAGGTGACGGGGCCGAATCCCCAAATGCCTTCTAGGTACAAACCGACATCTTCTTTTTTCTGATTTGCTTTGATATTACTGGCTAAAGCGTTCGGCTTGCCTTCTTGGTGACGATAATTCACGCCGTATTTAACCCAATGGCTTTCGCCGATTTCGGAATCCAAATTCACGTTCGCGCCTTTCGTGACAATTTTTAATTCGCTATGGGAATCGATTTCTTTGCGCGACATTTCCATTAAATAAGCATTGGCTTTGGCTTCGCTAATAAAGCCCATTTTCTTGCCCGTCCACTCAAGATTGGTCGTATTTTGTGTGGTAATGCGGTAGCGCGGTGAATTATTGGCATCGTTGACGATAAATTGTCCGTTGCTATCTAAAATGTAATACGTATTTTGTCCGCGATTGTTTTTTCCGGTAAAAATCGTACTTAGGGTTTGCCCCGGTCTCAAATCACTTGCCGTGCCATATAGATAACTTTGCGAAAAATCAAACTCTTCGCGTAATGCGCGCGAACCGTGATAACGTTCTTGACGATGGCTTAATACAATGCGGTGCTCTTCGTTGAGATCAACGCCGATTTTCGCAAGGAGGCCACGTTCGCCAATGGCACTATTTTTTACCGTTTGCGAACCTTCTTTATTGACATAGCCTTTACCACCTTTGTAGTTTTCAATGGTTTGCCAATTGCCGCTAAATAACGCATCCAACACGCCCGCTTTGCCGTAAATCGTAGCGCCTTGCGAATGGCCTTTATTACTGCTCACGCCCGCATTCAATTTAAAACCGAAATCTTGCCCTTCGCGCAATAAATCTTTCGCCTCCACCGTAGTCGCTTCAATCGAGCCACTGGTGGCGCCGATACCGGCACTGGCAGAACCCGCACCTTTGCGAATATCAATGCGTTTAATCAAGCTAGGATCAAGCATAAAACGACTTTGATGATGGAATAATTGCGCATCGCTAGAGGTGTTGTCCACTTTAATATCAATTTGGTCTTGCCCCATTCCACGAATCGTCACCCATTGCGAAGTACCGCCGTTGCCGCCGCCGAAATTCACCGCCGGCTCTTTAGACAATACACCACGCAAATCCTGATTCGTCGATTTGTTTAAATCGGCAAGCGTAACGACGTTAGTTTTACTTTTTGCCCCCGTGTTTTCCGTTACGACGTTAATCACATCGAGTTGTTCCGTTTTTTCGGCGTGCACGTTCATAGCAACGAAAACGGATAAAGGTAACAAAGCGAACTTGGCTTTTCTCATTTTTTATTCCTATAGGCTATTAAAAGTTGAGAATAATTATCGTTTTTCTTAATGCTTTATGTCAAGCCTAAAATCAATAAAAAATGCAAAAAACGAAATCCGTACGCCATAAAATACACTGATTTGTCACGCTGTTTTCTTGCAAAAAATGTAAATATACGTATGATTCCTGCCCTTATTTTAGCTCGGGTTCCCTCACCCCGATTTTTGTTTAAAAAGGTCCGACATGAACAACTTTCCCCCGTTTTTTAACGAGCGACAAAAACGTCGCGCCTTAATTTGGCTGGCGCTTTTCCATATTTTTATCATCGCTGCAAGCAATTACTTGGTACAAATTCCTTTTGCCGTCACGCTAAAACTGACCGCACTCGGCGCAACGGAAGACTTTTCTTTCCACAGCACTTGGGGCACGCTCAGCTTCCCGTTCATTTTCCTCGCCACTGACTTAACCGTGCGCATATTCGGTGCGAAAGAAGCGCGTCGGATTATTATCGTCGTTATGTTGCCGGCGTTAGTCGTCAGTTATTTGATTTCCGTGCTATTTTCCGACACGCAATATCAGGGCTTTGCCACTTTGAGCGAATTTAATTTGTTCGTTTTTCGTATCGCATTGGCAAGCTTTTTCGCTTATGTGGCGGGGCAATTATTGGATGTCATCGTGTTCAACCGGTTACGCCGACTAAAAACCTGGTGGATCGCGCCGAGCAGTTCGATGATTTTCGGTTCGATGGCCGATACTTTTGTGTTTTTCAGCGTGGCATTTTATCAAAGCGCCGATCCATTTATGGCGGCTCATTGGGTCGAATTGGGTTTGGTCGATTATTTATTCAAACTATCGGTGGGAATGTTGTTATTTGTGCCGGCGTACGGCGTGGCGTTAAATATTATTTTACGCAAATTGCAGGCGCTCTCATCCTAATCCAATGTAGCAAGATGACCTGCTAAAACAGCACCGCATTGAAAGCGGTTCCAATGCGGTGCTATTTTTGACTTCCATTTTAATTTTAACTTTGTGCGTAAGGATGCACGATCAAACGTCCGTTTAAATATTCACCGATATAAACCTGATTGACCGTCATTTGTTGTGCTTCAAGTTCTTGGTGAACCCAAGCCTCATCGCGGCCGATAATGTCGAGAATATCGTGATCGATTTGACCGTCGATAATCAACGGATAACGTAAATCTTGATCACCGTATTGAATGATAGAAAGCTGCCCGTTTTGCTCCAGCACCGCACGTTTTACTGTGGCGATTTCATACACGCCGGCGGCGCGTAGCTTAAACATTAAATCATGGGCAGAAATACCGTTTTTCATACATTCGCCGGTTTGTACCTTGCCGTTTAAAATCACCCAAACCGGGCGACCGTCGATAATCGTCTTCACGACACGGTTGTAATTTTTAATAAAGCGCAGCGTGAAAATCAGTAATGTCCATAACACCAATACCAGCGAAAATTGCAACACGCCAATATTATCGTTATAAATCACTGCCCCGATAATTCCACCCAGTACGTAGTTTTGTACCTGATCCATCGCCGAAGTCGGTGCCAAATTGCCTTTCCCCATTAAATTGATTTGCAACACCAACCCCAAAATTCCGATGGCAAGTTTAACGGCGAGAAATGTGTAACCTTCCATTATTTCGCCTCCTTGTCCACGATATTAATGTTCGGGTTCACCAAGTTGATTTCCGACAATGCGTAAGCGCTGAAATCGTTGTTGAAATGTACTTCGTAATATTTATCGCGAATATTTAAGATCATGCCGTTAATGAGTTTTTGACTATTTACGCGCAGATCTTGAACCTCTAAATTTTGATTTTCACGCACGGAATTTAAGAACGTCACAATGCGCGAAGTATCGTTGGCGTAAACCTGATTTTGTTCGTATTGGTTATACTGCACGCCCACCAACAAAATAATGAGTAACATAAAAATAATGCTGAGATCGCGATATTTGCTTTCCAAACGATGACGCAAATATAACGAACTCACCACGAACAGCGCACCGAGCGAAACGAAAATCGCGATGTATTTAAAATAACCCTGAAAATACATACGGCTTTCTAAATAAAAATAAGTGAAAAATGACATACGGATGCTCCGATAAAAAAATGCCACGAAGTTTAACATAACCCGCCTTAGGGCTCCATTCTGCGGCCATTGCCATGGCAATGGCGTTGAATCCGCACTATAATGCCGCGTTCATAAAATCGAAATTATTTTTCAAGGAGTTTTTATGCAACGAATCGACGCAACGGATTCCGGTTATTGGTTGCTCACGCGAGGTTCTACCTTGCATCTGAACGCGGGTAAATTGCCTTTCGGCACAGCGCACAGTCTTCAACTTAGCGGCTTGCAAGGCATGATAATCGGTGAATGGGAAAATCGTCCGCTGTGGCTTGTTGCCGAACAACCAAACGATACGCACGACTATTTCAGTTTGCGCGATTTACTTTATCTTCCTGAACAACAATTTCATTTATTAAGTCGTGGCGTGGAAATTAACCATTTCTTGAACACTCATCGATTCTGCGGTCAATGCGGTGCTGAAACGGCACAAACCCAAGACGAACTCGCCGTTCAATGCGTTCGATGCGGTGCGCGTAGCTATCCTGTCATCAATCCGTCGATTATTGTTGCCGTGCGCCGCGGTACGAAGATTTTACTGGCCAACCACAAACGCCATTATCAGCCACACGGCGGAATGTACACTACGTTGGCAGGCTTCGTCGAACCGGGCGAAAGCTTCGAACAGGCAGTACGGCGCGAAGTATTTGAAGAAAGCAGGATTCAAATTAAAAACATTCGTTATTTTGGTAGCCAACCTTGGGCCTTTCCTAATTCGCAAATGGCGGGCTTTTTAGCCGACTATGAAAGTGGCGAGATTCAGCCACAAGCCTCGGAAATTCATGACGCGCAATGGTTTTCTTATAATCAGCCCTTGCCAGAATTACCCCCAACAGGTACTATCGCACGCAAATTAATTTCCACCACCCTTGAGCTCTGCCGAGCAGAAGACAATCAAAAGGAAGCCTAAATGTCAGCATTAAAAAATGATCGTTATTTAAAAGCGCTATTACGTGAACCAGTGGACTACACGCCGGTGTGGATGATGCGCCAAGCAGGCCGTTATTTACCGGAATACCAAGCCACCCGTGCACAAGCGGGCGATTTTATGTCCCTTTGCCGCAATGCCGATTTAGCCTGTGAAGTGACGCTTCAACCGCTACGCCGTTATGATTTAGACGCCGCAATTTTATTTTCCGACATTTTAACAATTCCCGATGCAATGGGCTTAGGCTTGCATTTCGGCGCCGGCGAAGGCCCGAAATTCGCGCGCCCGATTGAAAACCAAAGCGCGGTACGAAGCCTACCGATTCCCGATCCTGAACAAGAATTACAATACGTCATGAATGCGGTGCGCACCATTCGTCGCGAACTCAACGGTGCTGTGCCGCTCATCGGTTTTTCCGGCAGCCCATGGACGCTCGCCACTTATATGGTGGAAGGCGGTTCCAGCAAAACCTTCAGCAAAATTAAAAAAATGATGTATGCGGAACCACAAACCCTTCATTTATTGCTCGACAAGCTGGCAGATTCCGTATGCCTTTATCTCAACGCGCAAATCAAAGCCGGCGCACAATCCGTGATGATTTTCGATACTTGGGGCGGTGTATTGGGTCATCGCGAATATTTGGATTTTTCACTTCAATATATGCACAAAATCGTGGATGGTTTAATAACCGAAAACGACGGACGGCGCGTGCCGGTAACGCTGTTTACTAAGGGCGGCGGTTTATGGCTGGAAGCCATTGCCGATACCGGCTGCGATGCGGTGGGATTGGACTGGACGGTAAATCTTGTCGATGCCAAAGCACGCGTCGGACACAAAGTGGCGCTACAAGGCAATATGGATCCAAGCGTACTTTATGCACCGACGGAGCGCATTGAACAGGAAGTGCGCTCAATTTTGGCAGACTTCGGCAACGGCAGCGGACATGTGTTCAACCTTGGTCACGGTATTCACCAAGATGTGCCGGAAAGTGCGCCGAAAATTTTTGTTGATGCAGTTCACGAATATTCCAAGGCATATCATAAATAAGGCTCCTAAATGCGAAATCCCATCCATAAGCGCTTAGAAAACCTCGAAAGTTGGCAACATTTCACATTTATGGCCGCGTTATGTGAACGTATGGCACCAAATTTCAAATTATTCTGTCAAATGAATGAATTGGAAGGCGAATCAAAAACTTATCAAAATATTCTCAATTTAGTATGGGAATATTTGACCGTGAAAAATGCCAAAATCAACTTCGACAATCAGCTGGAAAAACTCGAAAATATCATTCCTGACGTGAATGACTATGATAACTTCGGCGTGGTACCGGCATTGGATGCTTGTCAAGCTTTAGCGGAAATTTTACACGCCATCATTGCCGGTGAAACCTTAGAAAAAGCAATTGAAATCAGTCGAATTTCTTTGAGTACGGTAACGGCGTTATTGGCAACGGAAAACGGCCGTGATTTTTCCGAGGCGGAACTGAAAGAAAACCAAGATATCCAAGCTGAATTAGACGTGCAATGGCAAATTTATCGTTTGTTAAAAGATTGTGAAAAACGAGATATTGATTTGATTTTAGATTTAAAAAATGAAATCAGGGCCGAAGGAATCTCCAACATCGGTATAAAATTCGACCAATAGCGTGAGATTTATCACAATTTTCAAAAATCTTACTTTTATTTCCAAGCAAGTTAGATTATCCTTTGCGCAGCCGTTCTGGCCTAGTCGGAACGCTGTTTTAAACAATCAGATTTAATTGACAAAAGGTACAAGTTCATGAACAAAACAGATTTAATTGATGCAATTGCAAGTGCAGCAGAGTTGAATAAAAAACAAGCTAAAGCCGCATTAGAAGCAACTTTAGAAGCGATCACTGCAAGCCTTAAAAAAGGTGAACCGGTACAATTAATCGGTTTCGGTACATTTAAAGTAAACCAACGTGCAGCACGTACCGGCCGTAATCCGCAAACCGGCGCGGAAATCAAAATTGCCGCCTCTAAAGTACCTGCATTCGTTTCCGGTAAAGCATTAAAAGATGCGATCAAATAATAGCACCGCATTGAAAAAACCCTGCCCAGTCGCAGGGTTTTTTATTCGCTAAAATAAGCTTTACAACCCAACTGCACTTCTATAAACTTTCGAACCGAAATTTAATTACCCGCTTTAAAACAAATATTCATGAAACGAAACAGCCAATTTCGCAATACTCAACAACGTCGTCACAGTATTACGCAAATTTTGCAAGAGCAAGGCGAAGTTAGCGTGGAGCAATTAGTTCAATTATTTGACACCTCTGAAGTCACTATTCGCAAGGATTTAACCGCATTGGAAAATAGCGGTTTTTTATTGCGTAAATACGGTGGTGCGATTTTAATGCCAAAAGAAATTATTGATGAAACAGAAAATGAAGAACTTTCGAAACGAAAGTTTGTCATAGCCCAGGCTGCAGCGGAACGAATTCGTGATCACAATCGCATCATCGTGGACAGCGGTAGCACCACCGCAACCTTAATTAAGCAACTTAATCGTAAACAAGGTTTAATTGTGATGACCAATTCGCTGTCGGTTGCTACCGAGCTTCGAGCATTAGAAAATGAACCGACATTACTAATGACAGGTGGCACTTGGGATACTCGTTCAGAATCTTTCCAAGGCCGTGTTGCGGAACAAGTGTTACGTTCTTACGACTTCGACCAGTTATTTATTGGCGCCGACGGTATTGATTTAGAACGCGGAACCACAACTTTCAACGAATTAGTTGGACTGAGTCGAGTAATGGCCGAAGTATCGCGCGAAGTAATTGTGATGGCGGAATCTCAAAAAATCGGCAGAAAAATGCCGAACTTAGAATTAACCTGGCAACAAATTGACGTATTCATCACGGACAACGGGTTGTCGGAACAGGATAAACAAGCAATTCAAGCGCAAGACGTAGAGGTTATCTGCGTTCAATGCGATTAAAAACTCACTATTTTAAATTAATCAACAAAAAGGAAAGCTTATGTGTGGTATTGTCGGCGCAGTGGCGCAACGCGATGTAGCAGAAATCTTAATCAACGGTTTACACCGTTTGGAATATCGCGGTTACGATTCTGCGGGTTTAGCCGTCGTAAATAAACAACATGAATTACAACGCGTGCGTTGCTTAGGTAAAGTTAAAGCTTTAGACGAAGCGGTAGCGGTAAAACCGTTAATCGGTGGTACAGGGATTGCGCACACCCGCTGGGCAACTCACGGCGAACCGTCTGAAGCCAATGCGCACCCGCATGTTTCGGGCAATTTTGCCGTAGTGCATAACGGTATCATTGAAAATCATGAAGAACTGCGTGAATTATTAAAATCCCGCGGTTATGTATTCACTTCACAAACTGACACCGAAGTCATCGCACACTTAGTCGAATGGGAAATGCGCAGTACCGATTCTTTATTAAACGCCGTTCAAAATGTGGTAAAACAACTTAGCGGCGCCTATGGTATGGTGGTGATGGATCGCCTGCACCCGGAACATTTGGTGGCGGCGCGTTCGGGCAGTCCGTTGGTTATTGGCTTAGGTATTGGCGAGAATTTCTTGGCCTCCGACCAATTGGCGTTATTGAACGTAACCCGTCGCTTTATTTTCTTGGAGGAAGGTGATATTGCAGAAATCAGCCGTCGTAGCGTTGAAATCTATGATGCACAAGGCAACAAAGCCGAACGCGAAATGCACGAATCTAATCTTGAAAATGATGCAGCGGAAAAAGGCAAATTCCGTCACTTCATGCAAAAAGAAATCTTTGAACAACCAACTGCATTGATTAATACCATGGAAGGCCGAATCAATCACAATAACGTTATTATTGAAGCGATTGGTAACGGCGCAAAAGAAATTTTAGAAAAAGTTCAACACGTACAAATCGTGGCTTGCGGTACGTCCTACAACTCCGGCATGGCAGCGCGTTATTGGTTCGAGGCACTGGCCGGTGTGAGTTGCGATGTGGAAATCGCCTCCGAATTCCGTTACCGTAAATTCGTAACGCGTCCGAATAGCTTATTATTAACGCTTTCCCAGTCCGGTGAAACGGCCGACACGCTTGCAGCGCTTCGTCTTGCGAAAGAAAAAGGTTACATGGCGGCGATGACTATTTGTAACGTGGCCGGCTCCTCGCTTGTACGCGAATCTGATCTTGCGTTCATGACCCGTGCCGGCGTGGAAATCGGTGTGGCATCGACCAAAGCGTTTACCACTCAACTTGCCTCAATGCTGATGTTAGTTACCGCAATCGGTAAATTAAACGGCCATATTTCCGACGCAAAAGAACAAGAAATCGTAAAAGCGCTACAATCTTTACCGGCCGAAATCGAAAAAGGTTTAGCGTTTGATAAAGATATTGAAGCCTTGGCGGAAGATTTTGCCGAGAAAAATCACGCGTTATTCTTAGGCCGCGGTGAATATTACCCAATCGCCATGGAAGCCGCATTGAAATTGAAAGAAATTTCCTATATTCATGCAGAAGCTTATGCGGCAGGTGAATTAAAACATGGCCCGCTAGCATTAATTGATGCGGATATGCCGGTTATTGTGGTAGCGCCGAATAACGATTTATTGGAAAAAGTGAAATCCAATATTGAAGAAGTGCGCGCCCGTGGCGGTCAATTATATGTTTTTGCCGATAAAGACGCCGGATTCACGGAAAACGAAGGGATGAAAATTATCACCATGCCAAAAATCAACGAAATCGTTGCACCGATTTTCTACACCGTGCCGATGCAATTGTTAGCCTACCACGTGGCCTTAATCAAAGGCACCGATGTCGACCAACCACGTAATTTGGCAAAAGCGGTTACCGTAGAATAAACCCAAATGGTTTTGCAAAGCACAGAAGTCGTTTCTGTGCTTTTTTATTTGCCGAAACGACGGAATTTCTTTAAACTACGCAACCGTTTAACTCGGCGATAATCATCATCGTCCCACCTTCACTTTAAACACTACCCGTGAGTAGTAAAAGGACATCAATATGACAACCAAAGTCAATCAATATGGC
Source organism: Aggregatibacter sp. HMT-949 (assembly GCF_041734645.1). Classification (NCBI taxonomy): domain Bacteria; kingdom Pseudomonadati; phylum Pseudomonadota; class Gammaproteobacteria; order Pasteurellales; family Pasteurellaceae; genus Aggregatibacter; species Aggregatibacter sp. HMT-949. The sequence goes on from NZ_CP162010.1 coordinate 1,765,217, forward strand.
TGGAAAGCCCTCATCGGCTCCGCCGTCGGCTATGCAATGGACGGTTTCGATTTACTCATTTTAGGTTTTATGCTCAGCGCAATCTCGGCGGATCTCAACTTGACACCGGCGCAATCCGGTTCTCTCGTGACTTGGACGCTAGTCGGTGCGGTGTTCGGCGGTATCTTATTCGGTGCGCTAAGTGACAAATACGGACGCGTACGCGTACTGACTTGGACGATCGTACTGTTTGCAGTCTTCACCGGCTTATGCGCCATGGCGCAAGGTTACTGGGATTTACTGATTTACCGCACTATCGCCGGCATCGGTTTGGGTGGCGAATTCGGCATCGGTATGGCGCTGGCAATTGAAGCTTGGCCGGCACGCCATCGCGCAAAAGCAGCATCTTACGTGGCGCTCGGCTGGCAAGTAGGCGTATTGGCCGCCGCATTATTAACACCGATTTTATTACCGTATATCGGTTGGCGAGGCATGTTCGTGCTGGGTATTTTTCCGGCATTTGCAGCTTGGTATTTACGTTCCCATTTGCACGAACCGGAAATATTCACCGAAAAACAAAGCGCGCTTGCCGGCAACAGAAATTCAAAATGGGCATCTTTCAAACTGCTAGTGAAAGATAAAGCAACGACCAAAATCAGCCTTGGCGTCATCGTGCTGACCTCCGTACAAAACTTCGGTTATTACGGTATTATGATTTGGATGCCAAACTTCCTCGCCAAACAGCTTGGCTTTAGTTTAACCAAGTCCGGCGTTTGGACGGCCGTCACTGTATGCGGCATGATGGCGGGTATTTGGATTTTCGGCCGCCTCGCCGACAAAATTGGCCGTAAACCAAGTTTCTTGCTGTTTCAATGCGGTGCTGTTTTGAGTATCCTCATCTACTCGCAATTAACCGATCCAACGGCGATGCTTGTTGCCGGTGCATTTTTAGGTATGTTCGTAAATGGCATGATGGGCGGCTACGGCGCGTTAATGGCTGAGGCTTATCCAACCGAAGCGCGCGCCACCGCACAAAACGTGCTATTTAATATCGGGCGTGCCGTCGGTGGTTTTGGTCCCGTCGTAGTCGGCACAATTGTGTCCGCTTATTCTTTCAGTATCGCTATCGCATTCCTCGCGATTATTTATGCGCTCGATATGCTCGCTACGCTGTTTTTAGTGCCCGAATTGAAAGGCAAAGCGCTGAAATAACGCGATTCCGCGGCTTCCGAAATATTTAACTCCGCCCTCTTATCGGGGCGGATTTCCGACTAACCCCCCTCATATTTTCGTGCTACACTAGCGCCAATTTTTAACGCCACTTTTTTACCAAGGCTTTCCGTGCAAGCAAAACGCTCCGTTACGATTCTCATCGCAAAGTATCTTTTTCTAATTATTATCGCCGCCGGGCTAATCATCGCGTTAAGCTTGGCAATTATGGCCGGCAACAAATCGGATGCAGAGTCCATTAACATTTCCGGTTCTTTGCGGATGCAAAGCTATCGTTTGCTGTATGAAATGGAAAATCATCCCGAAAGTGTGGAAAACAATCTTCAACGTTATGAAAAAAGCTTGCACGCCCCCGTGCTAGATGGAATTCAGCATCAAATTTTCACGCCCGATGCGGTGAAACAATCTTATCAATCGCTCCTTATACATTGGGCCTCGATGGCGGATTTCGCACGTAAACATAACATTGAGGCCTATCGTGCCAATCTGACTAATTATGTCGGCGAAGTTGATTATTTCGTGTTCGAACTGCAACGCTTTAGCGAGCAAAAATGGCTGTTTACAGTTTTGGTACTCTGTTTTGCGATGCTGCTGATTGTCGGCATGGTGTCTTATGTAATTTGGTTTACTCAGCGCGAAGTAGTAAAACCGCTAAAATTGCTGACCCGCGCCAGTATGCAAGTGCAAATGCGTCAATTTAGCCATATTCCGTTGGAGACGCAAAAAAATAACGAGCTCGGAACGCTATCCCGCGTGTTCACCCAAATGTCATCGGAACTCGGCAATTTGTATTCGCGTTTAGAAGAAACGGTGAATGAAAAAACGCAAAGATTGCGCCAAACCAACCGTTCTTTGACTACGCTTTATCAAAGTTCACAACTGCTTACGGCCAATGCCATTAACGATAAAATTCTCAGCCGCTTACTCAACCACATTCGGGTAAGCGAACATTTACGTTACATTGCATTGGAAGTTCTAGGCGCAGAACATTGGGATATCGCTTTCGGCGAAAAACAAGAAGACCGAACTCTACAAATTGAAGAGCTTAAGGTAGAAAATAAGCCCTTTGGCGTCCTTTCTTGGCAAGCCGGGCTACCGTGCCCCGATCCTCGAATGATGCAAAACTTGGCTCAAATGCTATCGCGTGCCTTATATTTCCACCACAACCAACGCCAGCAAGAACAACTTTTATTGATGGAAGAACGTTCCATTATCGCGCGAGAACTACATGATTCTCTGGCACAAGTGCTGTCCTTTTTGCAAATCCAACTGACCCTGTTAAAGCATAATTTAAAGAAAGAGGACGAATCGTCCAAAGACAAAAGTCTGGCGATCATCGCCGACTTTGAACAAGCCCTTTCCGGCGGCTACGCACAATTGCGCGAATTATTGGCGACCTTCCGGTTAACCGTGCAAGAAGCCAATTTGCAACTGGCTCTGGAGCAGGTAATTGATTCCTTACGTTCGCAAACAGATATGCAAATGCGCGTCAATAGCCAATTGCCGTCGCAAAGTTTGAATCCGCAACAACTGGTGCATTTATTGCAAATCGTGCGCGAGGCCGCGCTTAACGCAATTAAACATTCACAAGGCAGCACAATTGAAATTAACGCCCGCACTAATGCCGAAGGGGAATACGAGATCTTAATCGAAGACGACGGCGTCGGTATTCCGAGTTTAGACGAGCCGGAAGGTCATTACGGCCTGAATATTATGACCGAGCGCAGTAACCAACTTAACGCCGAATTGCATATCGGTCGCCGCGCGCAAGGCGGCACTCAGGTAAAAATCACATTGCCGCACACATTATTTTAAGGAAAGAGCATGCCGAATTTACAACCGTTTCACACGTTTCATATTGCCGCCCAGGCGCGCAAAATCATCCAAGTGCAAACGCTTGAACAACTGCAGCAAGCTTGGCAAGCAGCCCAAGCGGAAAATTTACCGACACTGATTTTAGGACAAGGCAGCAACGTACTGTTTTTGGAGGATTTTAATGGCGTCGTCATCGTCAATCGTCTGCAAGGCATCACCCATCGCGAAGACGAAGATTTTCACTATTTACATGTCAATGCCGGGGAAAATTGGCATCATCTGGTGCAATGGTCCCTAACACAAAATATCCGCGGCTTGGAAAATTTAGCATTGATTCCGGGCTGTGCCGGTTCTGCACCAATTCAAAATATCGGTGCCTACGGTGTAGAGTTTAAAGATCTGTGCGAGTATGTTGAGGTGCTCGATCAGCACCGCATTGAAACCTTCCGTTTAACGGCGCGGCAATGCGAATTCGGTTATCGCGAAAGCATTTTCAAACATCGTTACCGACACGGCTATGTGATTACCGCGGTGGGACTGAAGCTGACGAAAAATTGGCAGCCGATATTGAAATACGGCAGTTTGGTCGATTTCAATGCGCAAACCGTCACGGCCAAGCAAGTGTTCGACGAAGTTTGCCGCATCCGTCAAAGTAAATTGCCGAATCCGGACGAATGGGGCAATGCAGGCAGTTTCTTTAAAAATCCGATAGTAAGTGTGCAGCAATTCAACGAATTAAAAAAACACGCCGAACATCACGCACTTGAAATTCCCCATTACCCACAATCTGATGGTTCGGTGAAACTTGCCGCCGGTTGGTTAATCGACCGCTGCAATCTCAAAGGTTACCGAATCGGCGCGGCCGCAGTACATGAAAAACAAGCCCTTGTGCTCATTAATAAGGGCAATGCCACAGGGGCGGAGGTGGTTGCTCTCGCCCGCCATATACGCCAAACCGTCGCGGCCGAATTCGGCGTCTATTTACAGTCGGAAGTACGCTTTATCGGGCAAAACGGGGAAGTGAATGGAGAACAAGTCATTTCATAAACTAACAGGAAGGCAAAATGAATTTTGATGAAATTTTAGACCAGTTACCCACTATCGATCATCTTACCGGTCTAAACATAAAATGCGGCGACGAGATCCTTTGGCATATTCCCGCCGCGCCCGGCAAACTAGGTTCGTTGCGTCTTTATCATGCGCTGGCGGAAAAATTCAACGGTCGATTAGATCGCACGTCGGCACAACAAGGCATAGTCTGGTTTGCCGAACATGTGCAAGATGCGAAAGCCCATCCGGGCAAACATCCGAATATTGATTTGCTGTTTAAAGTCATTGCGGAAGATCAATGCTTGTTACTCGTGCCCCTAAAAGCATAAGAAATCCGCCGAAAACGCAGGCATCACCTTCGGATAAAACAAAATACCGAGCCAACGCTCGGTATTTTTTATTTTGTTTGGTGCGCTTTTCTTCTCAACAAGAAAGACAAAATCAATACTGCCAAGGACGGAATTAGCCAAGCCATACCATCGGCATACAGTGGTAAGTGAGTGAGCCAATTCTCCAGAAACTGCGGCAGTAAATCGATATTTTTCAAGCTGTCGCAAGCGCTAAAGCAAACGGTTATGGATAACGTGAAGTAATAGCTCGCTTTAATATTCGGCAGTTTATGACGAATGATTTGTAGAAATACCAGCATAATCGCTACTGGGTAAATCAATAACAACGCCGGAATAGTGATGCGCAAGAGCTCCGTTAAACCGGTTTGCGCCACTGTTGTGGTTAAAACAGTAAAGAGCACCACCCAAAACGGATAGGATAACCGCACGTGGAATTTCGAGAAATAATCCGCACAGGCGCTAGTGACGCCGACCAACGTAGTAAGATTCGCCAGAATAATGATGCCGGCCATAATCCAAGTGCCGTCTGAACCGAACAACGCATTTACATAACGGGCGAAAATTTGTCCGCCGTTAGAGGCATCTTGCGCGACTTGCGCACTGGTCGCTCCCAAATAAAACAGAGCAAAATACAATGCAGCCAATAACAACACCGAAATAAAACCGGCGGAAATGGTATATTTCATCACTTTTTGTACGGAAGACACATTACGCACTGCCAATGCGCGCGCCACAATGCCGCCGAAAGCAATCGCCGCCAATACGTCCATCGTTTGATAACCGCTGATAAGTCCTGCCGTAATCGCCGGACCGGCGGCATAACTTTTACTCGGTTCGACGATATCAGAAAGCGGAAAAATTAATACGGTCGTCGCCACGATAAGTAACAATACCAGCAACGCCGGCGTCATAAATTTGCCCACTGTGGAAATAATGGTATTCGGACGTAGCATAAAAAGCATGCCAATAATGTTAAACAATACGGAGAAAACAAAATGCGCGGTCGCGCTGTCTTCCGTTAAATTTAGCGGCTGCCACGCCATTTCGTAAGCAACATTGGTTACCCGCGGCATCGCGAATAAAGAGCCGATGACGAAATATAAGGTGGCAAGAAACAACACCTCAGCCCATTTCGGCAAATCTCGCGTTAGCGCTTCCCCACGCCCGAGCACTGCAACAACGACCAACGTAATAAACGGCATTAACACGCCGGTGAGCACAAACCCCAAAGAAGCTGTTGCCCAGTGCGTGCCGGCAGTAAAACCTTCCATCGGCGGGAAAATAATATTCCCCGCACCTAAAAACAGCGCAAAAATCATCATGCCCAAAATGACAATATCTTTACCGGTAAACATAATTTTCTCTAGTCACAAAAAGGTGCGCCATTTTACTACAAATTCCACGCCGACCCATTACGAAAATGCAGAATTAATCAGATAGGTTTTTCAAAATTTCAACAAGACTTATGCGTTGTCGCGTTTAACATTCGCCGATTCCTTCAATGCAGGCTTCCAATGCGGTGCTGATCCGACACCTCAACTTTCTAATCGATATTTTCTGCACAGTAGAAGATTTATGGTAATATCCGGCCTTCATTAAATTTTTGTTATTTTATTTTTAATTTTTTGGAGAGATTTTAGTGTTACAGCGCATAAAACGATTTTTTCAACTTGAATCCGCCGGCGGCATCGCGCTGCTTTGTTCCGCATTTATCGCCATGGTATTCGCCAATTCGCCTTTAAACGGTGCGTACCATGATTTTCTCAACTTACCAGTGAGCGTACGAGTAGGTCTATTTTCCATCGATAAAACGTTAATTCACTGGATCAATGACGGTTTTATGGCGGTATTTTTCGTATTAGTCGGTTTAGAAGTCAAACGTGAATTGCTTGAAGGTTCCCTTTCCGACTACCAACAAGCGATTTTTCCCGCTATCGCCGCAATCGGCGGGATGCTGATTCCTGCGTTGGTTTACTTATTCATTGCCCGCCAAGATCCGACGCTCGCCGACGGTTGGGCAATCCCAATGGCCACAGACATCGCCTTCGCGCTAGGCGTTATGGCGTTACTCAGCAAACAAGTACCGTTGTCGTTAAAAGTTTTTTTACTTGCGCTCGCTATTATTGATGACTTAGGCGCCATTGTGGTGATCGCCCTTTTCTTCTCGCAGGGGTTAAGCGTGCCGGCTCTCATTGCTGCTGTCGTTGCCATCATCTTACTGTTCGCATTAAACCGCTTTAAAGTCGCCTCACTCGGCGCCTATATGCTGGTCGGTACGATTTTATGGGCCTCCGTATTAAAATCCGGCGTACACGCCACGCTTGCCGGCGTGATTATTGGCTTTTGTATTCCATTAAAAGCCGCAAACGGTAAAAAACTATTGGAAGAATTTGAACATATGCTCGCACCTTGGGCCTCTTTCTTCATTTTGCCACTGTTTGCTTTCGCCAATGCCGGCGTTAGTTTCGATGGTTTGGATTTCTCTATGCTTTCCTCGCCGCTATTGTTTGCGATTACGTTGGGATTACTCATCGGCAAACCGCTCGGCGTATTCGGCTTCAGTTACCTTGCAGTAAAACTAGGTATCGCCAAATTGCCGCAAGGCATCAACTTCAAACAAATTTTTGCCGTCGCGATGTTATGCGGCATCGGTTTCACAATGTCCATGTTTCTCGCTAGTCTCGCCTTTGATGCGGCTGCCGGAGAAAGCGTCAACGCTCTTTCGCGTTTAGGTATTTTGCTCGGCTCGACGATTTCCGCGCTTGCAGGCTATTACGTCTTAAAACAAACGACGCAAATAACAAATTAAGAGTAAAAATGCCGTTTCCATAATGTTGCGGCATTTTTGTAATAAGTAAACGACGACATCGTATAACGAAAATAGCACCGCATTGAAATCTCCAATGCGGTGCTATTTTCCGAGGACAATGGCAAAGCCGTAACGATTCGACCGTCGTTTTATACATTCACCATTAAATACGATAAGAGCGGAAATTAACCGCTCTTTAATATAAAACGCCGACCTTATAAAGTTTTCGCCAGATTCTTAATGAAGGTTTTAAATTCCTTACCAAGTTTAGCGTGACGGATACCGTACTCGACAAAGGCCTCCATATAGCCGATCTTATCACCGCAATCAAACGATTCGCCGGTCATATGGAACGCTTCCACGGTTTCTTTTTCAATCAACATATCAATGGCGTCGGTTAATTGAATTTCATCGCCTACGCCAACAGGCGTTTTTTCTAATAAATCCCAAATTGCAGCGGAGAAAATATAACGACCGACCACGGCAAGATTAGAGGGCGCCTTATCTACTGCGGGTTTTTCAACAATACTTTCAATTTTAGCGCTTTCGCCATCATGTAATTGCACACCGCCACAATCAGCAATACCGTAACTGCTCACACTTTCTTGGGCGACCGGCGCCACCATAATCTGGCTGGTTTGAGTTTGGTTAAAGCGTTGAATCATCGCCGCTAGATTTTCTTTTTTCTGATCCGCACTGAAGTCGGCCAGTAATACGTCCGGCAACACCACGGCAAAAGGTTCATCGCCGACAAGCGGACGACCGCATAAAACGGCATGACCTAATCCTTTGGCATTACCTTGACGAACATGCATAATCGTCACGTCTTTCGGACAAATAGAACGGACTTCTTCAAGAAGTTGACGTTTAACACGTTTTTCCAACATCGTTTCAAGTTCGAAAGAAGTGTCAAAATGGTTTTCGATAGCGTTTTTTGAGGAGTGAGTTACTAGCACGATTTCTTTGATACCGGCGGAAATACACTCGTTTACCACATATTGAATCAATGGTTTATCTACCAAAGTGAGCATTTCTTTAGGAATTGCTTTGGTAGCAGGTAACATACGTGTGCCTAAACCGGCAACAGGAATAATTGCTTTCATAATTAAAAATCCATTATTTAATTTGTACTAAGTTGAACCATTTGCAGGTTCATCTTGTGTCTGTTTAATTCGTTGGTAAATTTCTTCTCGGTGAACGGATACTTCTTTAGGCGCTTGTACACCGAGCTTTACTTGGTTTCCACGTACACTCAAAACCGCGATAGAAATATCATCTCCAATAAGTACACTTTCGCCAACTTTACGAGTCAAGATTAACATCTTTTATCTCCTTAGTTTGCATTTATTAGATATCCCTATCAATCAAGGAACGGTCGGCATCCCACCGACCAAGGCTTGTACTACAGATTTTCATTTAACCAGTCTTGCGCCGCTTTAATTGCTTGCGCCGCATTTTCCGGTCGGGAACCTCCTGCCATTGCCATATCCGGGCGACCACCGCCTTTACCGCCTACCTGTTGAGCCATTAAATTCACCAGTTCGCCGGCTTTTACTTTGGCGGTCAAATCACTTGTCACGCCAACGACAAGGTTGACTTTTTCATCTAAAATCGATGTGAATACAATGATGCCCGAGCCAAGTTGATTTTTTAAGTCATCAACCATAACACGGAGCGATTTTGTTTCGATTCCATTAAATTGATGTGCAATGATCGAAACGCCGTTGATTTTTATCGCACTTTTGACTAAATCAGAACCGGCCTGCATTGCCGCTTTTTCTTTCAAGCCCTGAAGTTCTTTTTCCGCTTTCTTCGCTTTATCTTGAAGTTGCTGGATTTTATCAGTGAGCACATTTACATCCGATTTCAATAATTCTGCACATTGTTCCAAAACGTGTTGTTGATTAAGCATCCAATCAATCGCATTTTCGCCGGTCACCGCTTCAATTCGACGAACTCCCGCCGCTACTGCAGTTTCCGAAATAATTTTGAACAGTCCTATATCACCGGTACGTTTTGCATGAATCCCGCCGCAAAGCTCAATGGAAAAATCCCCCATGGTCAACACGCGTACTTGATCCGCATATTTTTCACCAAATAAAGCCATAGCGCCTTTCGCTTTTGCGGCTTCAACATCCATAATATCCGTTTGAATCAAGAAATTGGCGCGCACTTTTTGATTTACGAGGCGTTCAATGTCAGTAAGTTGTTCTTTACTAATCGCTTCAGGATGCGCGAAATCGAAACGCAATGCGGAATCTGAAACCAAAGAGCCTTTTTGCACAACGTGGGTACCAAGTAATTGACGCAATGCCGCGTGTAGTAAGTGGGTTGCGGAGTGGTTAAGCGAAATTCGGTTGCGGCGCTCGCTATCCACCACCGCATTCAAAGTTTGCCCTACGGACAATGTCCCTTGTTCTAACTCACCGATATGCCCAAATACTCGACCATATTTTTGCGTATCTTTTACGTTAAATATCACGCCTTGCGCGGTTAAGTAGCCATGGTCACCGATTTGACCGCCAGACTCGGCATAAAATGGTGTGTTTTCTAACACAACCACTGCACTTTGCCCCGCAGAAATTTGTTCTACCGATTTACCATCATAAAAAAGTGCAATAATTTTCGCTAAAGACTCCGATTCGCCGTAGCCTTCAAATTTGGTTTCACCTTCGACGCGAACCACATTGTTGTAATCCACGCCAAATTGGCTGGCAGCTTGCGCACGCAAACGTTGCGCTTCCATTTCACGCTCAAAACCTTCTTCATCTATTGCTATATTACGTTCGCGACACACGTCGGCAGTTAAATCTAATGGAAAGCCATAAGTATCGTAAAGCTTGAACGCAACTTCGCCGGAAAGAATGCCATCTTTCACTTCGGAAAGCGCCTCGTCTAAAAGTGTTAAACCTCGCTCAAGCGTGCGAGCGAATTGTTCTTCTTCTAAACGTAGCAATCTCTCAACATCCGCTTGTTTGTTTTTTACGTCTTTACCGGCGTCCGCCATCACCTCAATAAGTGTTGGAACCAGTTTATAGAAAAACGCCTCTTTCGCCCCTAACAAATGACCATGACGTACCGCTCGACGAATAATACGACGTAAAACATAGCCTCGCCCCTCGTTTGACGGAATCACGCCATCAGCAATTAAATAAGCGCAAGAACGAATGTGATCGGCAATTACGCGTAACGATTTATTAGTTAAATCGGTAGAACCCACAATTTCTGCGGTTTTCGCGATAAGTATTTTGAAAATATCGATATCATAGTTTGAGTTTACGTGCTGCAATACGGCAGAGATGCGCTCTAAGCCCATACCGGTATCAACAGACGGACGCGGTAATTTTTCCATAGTACCGTCGGCAAGACGATTGTATTGCATAAATACAACGTTCCAGATTTCAATATAGCGATCGCCGTCTTCTTCTGGTGAGCCCGGAGGTCCCCCCCAAATATGCTCACCGTGATCGTAGAAAATCTCGGTACAAGGTCCACAAGGACCAGTATCCCCCATTGCCCAGAAGTTATCCGAAGCATAAGGCGCGCCCTTATTATCACCAATACGAATAATACGCTCTACCGGAACACCGACTTCTTTGTTCCAAATGTTGTAGGCTTCATCATCCGTTTCATACACCGTTACCCACAATTTTTCTTTCGGTAAACCAAGCCATTGCGGAGAAGTTAAATACTCCCATGCAAAATTAATGGCATCATGTTTGAAATAATCGCCAAAACTAAAATTACCCAACATTTCAAAGAATGTATGATGACGCGCGGTATAGCCCACGTTTTCTAAATCATTATGTTTGCCGCCGGCACGTACACAACGCTGAGCCGTTGTAGCACGTGAATAAGCGCGCTTATCTAAACCGAGAAACACATCTTTAAACTGATTCATCCCCGCATTAGTGAAAAGTAATGTCGGATCATTTTCAGGCACAAGCGAGCTACTTGCGACGACTTGATGCCCTTTGCTGTGAAAAAAATCAAGGAACGATTGTCTAATTTCTGCTGTTGTTTTCATCATAAACCTGTTGTTAAAAAAATTACTTAAAATAAACCGCCCTATTCTCACATATTTTCCTTATTTAGAGAAAGGCTTTTTACTGATGAGCGCCCACCTTTGTTTATTCTTTAAACCAGTCTTTATTTGGAGAAAATAACTTCCTTATTAAGAAATGTACTACAAAATAAAAACCGCACTTCACTACACGATTGAGAAAGTGCGGTTAAAATTTATTTATCTTTTAAACTTCTAATAAATAAATGTTACTTATTCGTCACGAAGCGGAACAACTAACATATCAACTTTAATCGTATTCATCACCTGACGTGTTGAAGACATTAATTTACTCCAAAAATCCTGATGGTGACCTGTCACCAATAAATCTACATCATATTGCTCTATCGCATCGGTAAGCACCTGACCTAAATCGCCGCTACCACTCAATTTTTCCTGAATCGGATAACCGGCATTTTCTGCGAGATCTAATAAAGCCTTTTGAGTTTCACTTGAAATGCGGTCTTGCATAGAAGACATATTCACATCAATCAATCCAGTATAAAGATCCGAAAAATTTACATCTACATGGATAATCGAAAGTTTCGCATCATTACGTTTTGCAACGCCAACTGCTTTTTTTAGCAAAAACTCACTTTCCTCGGAAAGATCCACTGCGACTAAAACGTGTTTATACATAATCGACTCCTTATCTGATTGGTTTACCCTTTTTCCGCCAGTATAGTAACACTCCAAAGATCGGAAAAACTTGCACTAGATCACATTTTGGAAAATTCTTGGTTTTTTTGCATTAAATACTCTATTTCGTCTATCTCTTTTGGTACCGCTGCCGTCAAAATTTTATTGCCATACTCCGTTATCAAAAGATTATCTTCAATACGCACACCAATACCTTGATACTCTGTCGGGATGTCCGCGTCTTTTGGAATATAAAGCCCCGGTTCTACGGTAAGTACCATACCGATTTCCAGAGTACGCCCGCGTTCCTCACCATATTCGCCGACATCATGCACATCCAATCCCAACCAATGCCCGAGCCCGTGCATATAAAATCGACGATACGCTTTTTGTTCGATAAGTTCATCTACATCACCCTGCAAAATCCCAAGTTCGATCAAACCTTGCACTTTAATGCGAATCACTTCATCATTTGCTTTTTTGATGGAAGCGCCCGGTACTAACAATTCTATGGCTCGTTTTTGCGCACTTAATACCAACGCATAAACCTCACGTTGCGCTTGGGTAAACTTGCCGTTTACCGGGAACGTGCGAGTAATATCACCGGCATACAGCGCAAATTCACAGCCAGCATCAATTAATACCAAATCACCGTCTTTCAACACTTGATCATTTTCCGTGTAATGCAAAATACAAGCATTTTCACCGCTAGCGACAATTGAGTTATAAGCCGCAAAGCGCGCGCCATGACGATTGAATTCGTGCAAAATTTCGCTTTCGATTTCGTACTCAAGGCGATTCGGGCGCGTTTCCTGCATCGCCTTGAGATGCGCTAATGCGCTAATTTGAGCCGCTTGTTGAATTAAACGAATTTCGTTGAGCGATTTAATTAAACGCATTTCGTTTACAAATGGGCGCCAATCAAGCACTTCTGCAAAATCAATGGCACTACCGGCAAGCAATTCATCCGCCCAAGGATGAAGCCCCGCCGCGTGATAAAGTACGCTCAAATTGTTGCACTCTTCGGAGAGCACCGCATTGAAATCATCAATGGAGTAAGCATCGTCGAGTGCCAATTGCTGTGGCGCGCGCTCCACGCCTAAACGACGCCCGTGCCATGTTTCCAGTAACGGATCGCGCGGACGAAGAAACATTATCGCCTTTTTCGCTTGCTCGGTGTTTATCAATAACAGCACCGCATTGGGCTCATGAAAACCGGTGAGATACCAAAAATAACTGTCTTGCCGGAAAGGAAATTCGCAATCGTTATTACGACGTTTTTCAATTTCAGAAAATACCAATAACGCCGAATTCGGCTGCATTTGCGCCCAAACGCGTCGACGGCGTTCAATAAATTCTTCTTGCGGTAATGCTGCACTATAAGCCAGATCCATTTCCCTTTTTCCTCTTAATTAATGCAACATCGGCTTTACTGTATTCGACGTTTGGTTAAACCGAATATAAAACAACGCGACAATCGTACGCACATATTCGATAATCTCTTCCAACGCTTCATTCATTTCTTCTTCGTCATCATCTTCGTCGTAACCAAGTTGACAAATCTCATGCAAATCCTGCACGGCCTCACCGATTTCGCCTTTTTCTTGTTCTAAATGTGGTTGCGCCAGGCCCAAGCCTAATAAAAAATGATTCGCCCATTCGGAAAGGCTGTCAGCGCGCGCAAACACACTTTCATTTCCCGTTAAACCCAGTTCAAAAGCAAAACTTTTGACATTAGCAAGTTCCACTGAAATTTGTTGGTAAAGCTCGCTAACCTGCGCCAAAAGTGCGGTTGGATAAGCGTGGTTATCGTGAGTCAATTGATAAAGTAACGGTTGCCAACTTTGATCTTTTATGCCACCACAAATTAAGCCGCTTAAAAAACCGTGCAGCTCGCTAGCATTAATACCTACACCGGCTGTTTTAAGTTGTTGATTTAATTCAATTTGAGAAATCGCCATTATTTGTTTCCAGAGTAAAAGTGAGCCTTAGTGTAATCCTTTAAAAATAAAAAAGCGATCGCTTTTCCTTTCGAAAAAACGACCGCACTTTTATTTCATAAGGGGGGAAATTACATCATTCCGCCCATGCCTCCCATACCACCCATGCCGGCGGCGCCTAGGTCAGCTTTGTCATCTTTTGGTAATTCAGTGACCATACACTCAGTGGTGATCATTAAGCCTGCAACGGACGCTGCAAATTGTAAAGCAGAACGGGTCACTTTAGTCGGATCCAAAATACCCATTGCGATCATATCACCGTATTGTTCAGTGCCGGCATTATAACCAAAGTTACCTTCGCCGTTTTTCACTGCATTAGCGACTACAGAAGCTTCTTCACCGGCATTTGCCACAATTTGACGTAACGGTGCTTCCATTGCACGAAGTGCTAGTTTAATACCCACATTTTGTTCTTCGTTATCGCCTTGTAACCCAGCTACTTTGTTTGCCGCACGAATTAATGCCACGCCACCGCCGGCAACGATACCTTCTTCCACCGCAGCACGGGTTGCATGTAAGGCGTCTTCCACGCGGGCTTTTTTCTCTTTCATTTCCACTTCAGTTGCCGCACCGACTTTAATCACAGCAACACCGCCGGCTAATTTAGCCACGCGCTCTTGCAATTTTTCTTTGTCATAGTCGGAAGTGGATTCTTCGATTTGTTGGCGAATTTGCGCCACGCGACCTTGAATTTGTGCTTCATCGCCGATACCGTCAATAATTGTGGTGTTGTCTTTATTGATCACAACACGTTTCGCTTGACCTAAATCTTCCAATGTCGCTTTTTCCAATTCCATACCAATTTCTTCGGAAATCACTGTACCGGCAGTTAAAATGGCAATATCTTGCAACATTGCTTTACGGCGATCGCCAAAACCCGGTGCTTTCACCGCAGCCACTTTTACGATACCGCGCATAGTGTTCACGACCAATGTTGCCAAAGCTTCGCCTTCAACATCTTCGGCAATAATTAATAACGGTTTGCCCGCTTTGGCCACACCTTCCAACACAGGCAACAATTCGCGGATGTTAGAGATTTTTTTATCTACTAACAAGATAAACGGATTATCCAATTCCACGGTAGCTGTTTCAGGTTTATTGATGAAATACGGAGAAAGGTAACCACGATCGAATTGCATCCCTTCAACCACATCCAATTCGTCTTCCAAACCGGTACCGTCTTCTACGGTAATCACGCCTTCCTTACCTACTTTTTCCATGGCTTGTGCGATCAACTGACCTACAATGCTATCAGAGTTTGCCGAAATGGTACCCACCTGTTCGATTTCTTTAGAGGTTTCACAAGGTTTGGAAAGAGATTTAAGTTCGGCAACCACCGCACTTACTGCTTTGTCGATACCGCGTTTTAAATCCATCGGATTCATACCGGCAGCGACCGCTTTTAAGCCTTCGTTTACGATAGCTTGTGCCAACACAGTCGCAGTTGTGGTGCCATCACCTGCTGCGTCATTTGCTTTGGACGCCACTTCTTTCACCATTTGTGCGCCCATGTTTTCAAATTTATCTTCCAGTTCAATTTCACGCGCCACGGAAACGCCGTCTTTAGTGATGGTTGGAGCACCGAAGGATTTGTCTAATACCACATTGCGACCTTTTGGGCCTAACGTTACTTTTACTGCATCGGCTAAGATATTCACACCGTTTAACATTTTTACACGTGCGTCATTGCCGAATTTTACGTCTTTAGCTGTCATATTTAATTTCCTTTTATTTCATAGAGCGGGTTTGTTCACCCACCTTAGTTTAAACGTTTATTTCTCGGTGAATCAGTCAGTTCACCATATATAAAGTCCAGTTATTTTTTGAAGTATCTTTTACTTATTCCACGATGGCTAAAATATCATCTTCAGAAAGAATAAGTACTTCCTCACCGTCGATTTTTTCAGTTTTCACACCGTAGCTATCGCTGAAAATCACGATATCACCGACTTTCACGTGCATTGGGTGTACGCTGCCGTTTTCCAGTAAGCGTCCGGGACCGACTGCCAACACCTTGGCACGGGTGGATTTGGTAGCAGCAGAACCGGTGAGCACGATGCCGCCGGCAGATTTCGTTTCTACTTCTTCACGTTTTAAAATGACTTTATCGTGTAATGGACGAATATTCATTGTTAATTTCCTTCTTAAAAAGTTAAAGTTTAAATGCGTCCCCTATATGAGGCGAAAAATTTACCTTTCAAGGGCAAAAATAAAAAAAATCGCCCTAAAAAAATTAATCCGAAAAATGAAAATATCTCTTGAATACCCTATTTAAAACGTGATCTTCATCAATTTTTTTCTTCGGTAAATTTCTATAATGGCAAACAAGCTAACTAACCCATATAGGTGATTAATATGACTCAATTTAGAACAGAAGTAGATTTACTTGGCGAACGTGAAGTACCGGCCGATGCTTACTGGGGAATTCATACTCTAAGAGCGGTCGAAAATTTCAATATTTCTAACGTAACGATTTCTGATGTACCGGAATTTGTTCGCGGCATGGTGATGGTGAAAAAGGCCACCGCATTGGCGAACGGCGAACTGGGTGCCATTCCAAAAGATATTTCCGAAGCCATTGTCAAAGCCTGTGACGAAGTATTAGTAAACGGCAAATGTTTGGATCAATTCCCTTCTGATATTTATCAAGGTGGTGCTGGTACTTCCGTAAATATGAATACTAATGAAGTCATTGCCAACCTTGCATTGGAAATTTTGGGTCACAAAAAAGGCGAATATAAATACCTTGACCCAATGGATCATGTGAACGCCAGCCAATCGACTAACGATGCTTACCCTACCGGTTTCCATATCGCCGTGTATAACAGCATCGTTAAACTGCTTGAAAAAGTCTCTTATTTACAACAAGGCTTTGAAAATAAAGCAAAAGAATTCGACAAAGTGTTAAAAATGGGCCGTACCCAATTACAAGATGCAGTGCCGATGACCGTCGGTCAAGAATTCAAAGCCTTTGCCGTATTAATGGCAGAAGAAGTGAGACATCTTAAAGCCGCTGCGTCCGAATTGCTTGAAGTGAATTTAGGCGCCACCGCAATCGGTACCGGCTTAAATACACCGCAAGGTTATGTACCGACCGTGATTAAATATTTATCACAAGTGACCGGATTGCATTGCAGCGGCGCAGCGCATTTAATCGAAGCGACTGCAGACTGCGGCGACTATGTTTCCGTGCATGGCGCATTAAAACGCACGGCGGTGAAATTATCTAAAATCTGTAACGACTTACGTTTACTTTCTTCCGGTCCTCGCGCAGGTATCAAAGAAATTAACTTACCTGAATTACAAGCCGGTTCTTCTATCATGCCGGCCAAAGTGAACCCGGTTGTACCAGAAGTGGTAAACCAAGTTTGCTTCAAAGTCATCGGTAACGACACCACCGTGACCTTCGCGGCTGAAGCCGGTCAATTACAATTAAACGTAATGGAACCTGTGATTGTCCAAGCAATGTTTGAATCCATTGAGATTTTAGGCAACGCTTGCGTGAACTTACGCGATAAATGCGTAGACGGCATCACTGTAAACAAAGAAACCTGCGAAAACTACGTTTACAATTCTATCGGTATCGTCACTTACTTGAACCCATTCATCGGTCACCACAACGGCGACTTAGTGGGTAAGATTTGTGCCCAAACCGGCAAAGGTGTGCGTGAAGTGGTGTTGGAAAAAGGCTTGTTAACCAAAGAACAATTGGACGACATCCTTTCCGTAGAAAACTTGATGAACCCAACTTACAAAGCGAAATTAAATAAATAAATAAATAAATAAATAATTTGTAAGCTAAACAAAAAATACGGTCAATTTGACCGTATTTTTTATTGCCCGCGAAATGAAGCGACAAACTGCCGCAAATAAGGATCCATATGAGAAAGCGCACGATAATAGGCTTCACAAAATCGATTATGCGGCGCGCCAAACCCCTCTGCAATGCGGTGCTTTGGGCAACCTCCGTGGCAAGCAAAACGGAACTTACAGGCCTGGCAACGCTCGGAAAGAAAGGACTTCATCGCGCCGAAACGTTTTTGTTGAGGCGAGTCGATAAGCAAGCGCAAAGGTGTTTCAATCAAGTTGCCGAGTTTATAGGCGGGATAAACATAGTGATCGCAGCTGTAAATATCGCCGTTTTGCTCAATCACCGGCTGATCACCGCAGGTTTCCCGAAAAATGCAAAGCCCGGGCTGCAACCCCAAATACGCCATAAACCATTGTTCAATAAACTGAATACCGATTTTTCCCACATCATAGGCATACCATTCATCAAAAACATCCACTAAAAATTGACCGTAATCTTTCGCAGAGGGCTGTTGTGGGTAATCACCCATTAGCGGAATAAATTGCATATATGGCGAGCCGATACGTTTGAGAAAACGGTAAACTTCTTTACCATATTGTACATTCAGGTTATGTACCACGGTGAGCGTGTTGAAAGGGATCTGGTAATGAATTAATAAATTCAGCGCATCCATGACTTGCCGGAAAGTTCCTTTGTCGTTTTTAGTTAAGCGATAAGCGTCATGCAAATGTTCGGGGCCGTCGATGGATAAACCGACTAAAAATTGATTATCGCGCAGAAATTGACACCAATCGGCATTCAGCAATATGCCGTTAGTTTGCAACGCGTTTTCGATTTGTTTGCCGGCGGAATATTTATGTTGAAAATCAATCACTTTCTGATAAAAATCCAACCCGGCCATGGTCGGTTCGCCGCCTTGCCAAAGAAATGTCACTTGTTGCTGAGGCGCATTTTCAAGATAAGATTTGACGTAGCATTCTAGCACCGCATCACTCATGGCACGTTGATTCAAATGCGGCTTTTCCAAATAAAAACAATATTGACAAGCCAAATTACAAATTGAACCGGTAGGTTTTGCCATAAGTTGAAATGCGTTCATAAATCATCCTTTTGATACATTCCGCATCATACAAAGAAAAATTTGTCCGAGATATGATAGCGATCATAAGCACGCCTTGCTTGTTACCTCCAGAATAGAACCGAGCCTTGAATGGAGGTAAATGATGGCAATTAGCACGATTTGTATTTTACTGATTTGCGGTCTGTTCACCAATATGGTCTCGGCGATTTTCGGCATCGGCGGAGGCGTATTGATGGTGCCGATCTTACGGACACTTTTTCCCGAATTACCGCTGCAAATGATTGCCGCCACATCACTTACGATCGTGATGTGTACGGCAACCATTAATTTGCTTTTTTTCCGTCGGCAAAAAATCAAAATTGATTACCTTAATATGTTGTTCTGGTCAATAGCCATGATTATCGGCATACAAATCGGATTTGAATTAAGTTTCTATTTTTCCAGCTTGATGATTAGCTTGGTATTTACCGTTAGTCTCAGTGCACTGGCATTAAAAACATTTTTTATGTCTTCACGCGAAGAAAGCCCGAACTGTTCCAAGAGCACCGCATTGGAACGCCTAAAAGGCGGCATCAGTTGTTGCGCAGGTGGTTTAGTTGCCGGTATTACCGGCATCGGCGGTGGTTCGATTCTGGCTCCATTGATCGGCCAACTCAAAGGTGTAAAAACCCAACAAATCGCGGTTTATACCAATTACATGATGATCATCGGCGGTATCGGTAATTTATATGCTTACCTTACGCGCGAAGTCTTATTTAACGTGACTTTAAGCGGACAATTCGGTTATGTGAATTTTCTGATTGTCGGACTGGTTACCATTGGTTCTTTTGGAATGAGTTTTTTTTCTATGCGTTTACGCGGCTTAATATCCCCTGTATTAACCCGAAAATTATTAGCAACAATTTTATTATTAATTGCCGCCTATATGTTCACATTGGAATTTTTATAAATAAACTTGAACAAAAAACCGCGCTTCGGTCACCCAAAGCGCGGTTTAATTTTTAAACGACAGTTTAAACTATAAAGAAGCTTGATCGATTGCTACACCGGCACCCATCGTGGTAGAAAGGCTAACTTTCTTAATAAAGATACCTTTGGAAGTGGTAGGCTTCGCTTTAGTTAAAGCGGCTAACAACGCTTGAAGGTTTTCTTTTAATTGTACTTCGGAGAAGTTCGCTTTACCGATAGTGGTGTGGATGATACCGTTTTTATCATTACGATAACGGATCTGACCGGATTTCGCGTTTTTCACTGCTTCAGCAACGTTTGGCGTTACGGTACCCACTTTTGGATTCGGCATTAAACCGCGCGGGCCTAATACTTGACCTAACTGACCAACAACGCGCATTGCGTCAGGAGAAGCGATAACTACGTCGAAGTTCATTTCGCCTTTTTTAACTTGTTCAGCCAAATCTTCCATACCCACTAAATCGGCACCTGCCGCTTTTGCAGCTTCGGCGTTAGCACCTTGAGTGAACACGGCAACACGCACTTCACGACCGGTACCATGTGGTAATACAGTTGCACCACGTACGTTTTGATCGGATTTACGTGGGTCAATACCTAAGTTTACTGCAACGTCAACGCTTTCAACGAATTTAGCAGTCGCGAATTGTTTTAATACGGCGATGGCCTCGTTGATCTCGTATGCTTTAGTAGAATCTACGCCAGCTTTGATTGCTTTCATTTTTTTCGTCAATTTAGCCATCGTATTATTCCTCCACCACTAAGCCCATTGAACGAGCGGTACCGGCGATTGATTTCATTTTGGTTTCGATAGTCGCACCGGTCATATCTGCTGCTTTAGTTTCAGCGATTTGACGAACTTGATCTAAAGTGACTTTACCCACTTTATCTTTGTTCGGTTTACCGGAACCGGATTTAACGCCTGCAGCTTTTTTCAATAAAACTGCTGCCGGCGGAGTTTTAGTTACGAAAGTAAATGAACGGTCTGCATATACAGTGATAACAACCGGAATCGGTAAACCTTTTTCTAAGCTCTCAGTACGCGCGTTGAATGCTTTACAGAATTCCATGATGTTCACCCCTTGTTGACCTAATGCAGGACCAACCGGCGGTGATGGGTTTGCCATACCTGCTGCAACTTGCAGCTTAACGTAGGCTTGAACTTTTTTTGCCATTTTAGTTTCCTCTGAATGGGTGATAACGCTATAAATAGCTCCCCGATGATGTTCGGCGCAACACAATATTGCACCACACAAAAATATGAGCCGGAGATCGGCTCATAAACAGGCTGCGGATTATAGTTAAAGCGCGACGAATTTTCAAGCGATTTTACGAAATTATAATATGCTCTCCGAACACACCTGAAGATAAATGAAGTCCCCAAACAGCACCGCATTGAAGCCCCTTTCAATGCGGTACCTACGGTATTATCTGCCTTTCAGAAGGTTCTATCCGTAAGCATATCAAACCTTCGCCGAGCCTCTTGAGTTAGTTAGCTTCTGATAAAAAAATAACCGCACGCTTTTAGGCAGTGCGGTTATTGAACGCTTTCTTAGATTAATGTGTTTTTTCCACTTGACTGAACTCAAGTTCAACCGGTGTTGCACGACCGAAAATAGAGACGGACACTTTTAAGCGGCCTTTTTCATAATCTACTTCTTCCACCGTGCCGTTAAAGTCTGCAAACGGACCTTCCGTGACGCGAATCTCTTCGCCCGGATGGTATTCGTTACGATGACGCGGTTTATCGGCACTTTGTTCCAAACGATTTAAAATAGCATCCGCTTCACGTTTAGAAATCGGCGCCGGTTTATCCGGGGTACCACCGATGAAGCCCATTACGCGCGGCACGCTTTTCACTAAATGCCATGTATCATCGTTCATTTCCATTTCGACTAACACATAGCCCGGGAAAAATTTGCGCTCGCTTTTACGGCGTTTGCCAGCCACATTTTCAACCACTTCTTCAGTCGGCACTAACACTTCACCAAACTGATCTTCCATTTGGTATTGTTTAATGTATTCACGCAACGTTAGTGCAACACGGCTTTCAAAACCGGAAAACGCTTGTAATACGTACCAACGCTTTTTCGATACGGTTGTTTCTTCAGTCATTTTAGAATCTCAAATCGGTTAGAAAGTTAATAATTGACACGATAATGGAATCTGTCGCCCAGAAAAATAAAGACGCAATAACGGTCACACCCATCACGATAAATGTAGTTTGGCGGGTTTCTTGACGAGTCGGCCATACCACTTTACGGGCTTCGTTACGAGCTTCTTTAAAGAAACTACGCGCTTTACTGCCTTCATTGGTAATCGCTGCAAAAATAAATGCTAATACAAGGGCGACAGCCATCCCAATCACGCGCACGGGCGCAGAAAAATCTTTTTGAAAATAGACATTTCCGATCGCGGCGGCAGCAAATAAAACTACAACCAATACCCAAAGTAACGTATTTAGGCCTTTTGATTTAGCTTCTACCGATTCTTCTGTTTTTTTATTTTTCTCAACAATTTCAGTTGCCATAATTGAATCCGTTTTATTTTAAAAGGGAAGTGGAGGGTAAATTTAAGAACGCGCGATTGTAACACTTTCTTTATGCGTTTCCTATTGAAAAATAGAAAACGCAAAGGAAAATCAAATACTCCGCTTTATAGAAATGTTCACTAAGAACGATAAACTAACTTCGGCGCCTCATTTTCAACGATGGTTGATTCATCCACCACGACTTTTTCAAGATTCTCGATCGACGGCAAATCATACATCGTGTCTAACAGCACGGCTTCCACGATAGAACGAAGCCCACGCGCACCGGTTTTACGTTCAAGCGCCTTTTTCGCCATAGCCTTTAACGCTTCCTGAGTAAATTCTAATTCAACATTTTCCAAGCCGAACAAAGCTTGATATTGTTTAGTAAGCGCATTTTTCGGTTGGGTCAAAATTTGCACCAATGCCTCTTCATCCAATTCGCTTAACGGCGCAATCATCGGCAAACGACCAATAAATTCCGGAATTAAACCAAATTTCATTAAATCGTCCGGTTCCACTTGACGGAATAATTCGGATAAAGATTGCTCTTCTTCGTCTTTTTCCACTTTCGCATCAAAACCGATACCGGTACCAGTTTGCGTACGCTTACCGATAATTTTATCCAAGCCGGCAAACGCTCCGCCGCAAATAAACAGAATTTTTGACGTGTCCACCTTCAACATTTCTTGCTGCGGATGTTTGCGCCCGCCTTGCGGTGGCACGGAAGCCACGGTGCCTTCGATGAGTTTCAGCAACGCTTGTTGTACGCCTTCACCGGATACGTCTCGGGTGATTGAAGCACCTTCCGATTTGCGGCTGATTTTATCGATTTCATCGATGTAAATAATGCCTTGTTCCGCTTTTGCCGTATCGTACTCACAGTTTTGCAATAATTTTTGCAATACGTTCTCCACGTCTTCGCCCACATAACCGGCCTCGGTTAAGGTTGTCGCATCCGCCATGGCGAAAGGTACGTTTAAACGGCGCGCCAACGTTTGTGCCAATAACGTTTTACCGCTACCCGTCGGACCGATTAATAAAATATTGCTTTTCCCCAATTCCACATCATTGCTTTCATGGTTAGTACGTTGGCGTTTGTAATGATTGTACACCGCGACCGACAGCACTTTTTTCGCGTAATCCTGGCCAATTACATAATCATCCAAATGAGCGCGAATCTCATGCGGCGTCGGCAACTTAACATCCTTCTCAGCACCGCATTGACCATCGTCTGCATCATTGGTTTCGGCACTTTCTTCCAGCATTGAATGACAAAGTTCGATACATTCGTTACAAATATAACCGTCGGTACCGGCGATTAATTTATCGACTTCGCTTTTTTCTTTGCCACAAAAAGAACAGTGTAAATCTTTATCTTTGTCTGTCATTTTTTACCCTTAACGTTTAATCAACACGTCATCCACAAGGCCATAGGCTTTAGCTTCTTCGGCTGACATAAAATTGTCGCGATCCGTATCTTTTTCAATGCGTTCCATAGGCTGCCCGGTGTGGAAGGCTAAACGCTCATTTAAGGTGTGTTTAATTTTTAAGATTTCTTGTGCGTGAATTTGAATATCCGATGCCTGACCGCGGAACCCACCCAATGGTTGGTGAATCATTACGCGCGCATGCGGTAACGCCGCACGTTTACCCGCAGTACCGCCCGCCAATAAAAACGCGCCCATGGAACAGGCTTGCCCCACGCAAAGCGTACGAATATCCGGCTTGACAAATTGCATCGTATCGTAAATCGCCATACCCGCCGTGACCGAACCGCCCGGCGAATTGATATAAATATTAATGTCTTTGTTAGGCTCTTCCGATTCCAAAAACAGAAGTTGCGCCACGATTAAGTTTGCCATGTGATCTTCAACTTCACCGGTTAAAAAAATCACGCGTTCTTTTAATAAACGGGAATAAATGTCGTAAGAACGTTCGCCGCGCGAAGTTTGCTCTACGACCATTGGAATTAAACTCATTTTCTCACCTACTACGAATAAAATTGTCGATTATTTTACCTGAAATGATGGGCAAATAAAAATGCGGCCGCTTTTGTTATTGAGCGACCGCACTTTCAATCAAACCGAAATTAGGCTTGCGGATTCATGATCTCATCGAACGAAGACGCTTTTTCGGTAACCTGCGCCTTCGCAAGCACCGCATCCACCGCTTGTTCTTCCAATACTACATTACGAATATTGTTCATTAACTCTTCGTTTTTGCTGTAGTACTCAATAACTTCGGCCGGTTGTTCGTAAGCAGAAGCGATGTCCGCAATCATCGCTTGCACACGCGCTTCGTCAGCTTTCAATTGATGAGATTTAATCACTTCGGAGAACAACAAACCGACTTGAACACGACGTTTGGCCTCAGCTTCAAATAATTCGCGCGGTAATTGCGCTGCTTGTTGTGCGTTACCGCCGAAACGTTGCGCCGCTTGGTTGCGCAACACATCGATTTCTTCTTCAACGGCGGAAGTCGGAACTTCAATCGGGTTTTGTTCAAGCAAACCGTTAATCACTTGTTGTTTCACACGAGAAACCAACGCATTTTTTAATTCGCGTTCCATATTTTTACGAATTTCCGCACGCAAATCCGCTACAGTTTTAGTGTTCGGACCGAATTTCGCCACGAATTCATCGGTTAATTCAGGCAACACCATATTTTCGACTTTTTTCAACGTAATCGCGAATTTTGCTTTTTTACCTTTTAAGTTTTCCGCATGATATGTTTCAGGGAAGGTTACCTCAATATCGAATTGTTCGCCCGCTTTGTGACCAACGATACCATCTTCAAAGCCCGGGATCATACGGCCTTGGCCCATGAATAAAACGAAGTCGGATGCTTTGCCACCTTCAAATTCCGCACCGTCAATTGAACCGCTGAAATCGATGGTTACGCGATCGTCTGCTTTCGCTGCATCATCGGAAACCACCCATGTCGCTTGTTGTTTGCGCAATACGTCGATCATTTTATCGATGTCGGCTTCACTAATTTGAACAGTCGGTTTTTCAACCTTGATGTTTTCTAAACCCTGCAATTGAACGTCCGGATACACTTCAAAAGTGGCGGTGAAAACCAAATCCTTACCCGGTTCGAAGGTTTCGACGGTGAAAGTTGGACGACCTGCAATATTGATCTTCTCTGCGAGCACCGCATTGAAAAAGTGCTGCGGCAATAAATCATTTAACGCGTCTTGACGGATTGATGCGCCGAAACGTTGCTCAATAATGTGAGCCGGTACGTGGCCTTTACGGAAACCGTCAACCCGCACGTTTTTCGCCGCACGTTTAAATTCTTCGCGCGTTGTTTTTTCAACCGTATCAGCCGGAACAGTGATGACCACACGGCGCTCTAAGCCTTGGGTCGTTTCAATATTTAATGACATTTGTAACCTCAAATTAATGTTGTGCTCGGAAAAACTCCCCCCGAACACATTGTTAAAAATAAGTGATAAAAAACTGCCAGATTATAGCGAAATAAAATCCGGCAGTCGATAGAAAGTCGAGAAATCAAACTATAAGCGCTTGTTTTGGCGAATTTATCAACAATTTTTCGGCGCTAAAAAATTTAATTACGATTATCCAACAAGGCTATATGATGTTTGGCTGCGATCCAAGCGCCAACATAGCCCATAATCAAACAGCTCGTCAGCAAGAAAATCAGTTCCCCGACAGTCAAACCATTTAAATCGAACTGCACAGCGAAAATATCCGTCACATACTTCACCGCGGAGGTGAAGTAGCCGATGATAAAGCTGCTGAAAATCGCCGCAACAAACCCGCCGAGTAGTGCATAAATCATACCGGTATAAAGATAAGGACGAAGAATGAACTGATCCGTCGCCCCCAGAAGTTTCATTACATCAATGCCGGCACGACTGCTGTAAACGTCGGAACGAATACTGTTGCCGATGACCAGGAATACCGCAACAGTCATCAGCACCGTGCAGAAAATCGCCACATGCGCCACTAACCACGAAAGTGCCGTCAATTTTTCCATCCAGTCATTGTCCAAACGAACTTCTTGCACGCCTTTGATTTTATTTAAAGCGGCACGTAATTCTTCGCGTTTTTCAGACACATTAAATTCTTTGAGCGGTTTCACCATCACCACCGCAGGCAATGGATTATCGTCCAATACGTCTAATTCTTCGCCAAAACCGGACCAGCTTTTAAATTCCTTCAGACTCTCTTGACGCGACACGTAATGAAGAGATTCCACGCCTTCTTGTTGGCGAATTTTTTCCACCACCAGATTCGCGTCTTCTTCACTCAAATTTTTGTGTAAATAAATCGTCAATTCGCTTTCCGGATAAAATTGTGTGGTCGCCAAATGTAAATTTTTCCACATTAAATAGCTGACCGTCGGAATGGTAAGCGAAACGGCGATCACCAAAATCGTGAGCAATGTACCGAATTTACGTCGCCGTAAATCTTTCCATACCGCACACAGCTGGTAAATCGTTTGCACTAAAAATGAGGCTTCAGTATGTCGACTCATCGTTTTATCCTTAATAACGTAAATAGCCTTGCTCAAGTACCAAGCAAGGTTTCGGTTTTTGGCGAATCAAATCAATATCATGCGTGGCGATTAATACCGTCATCCCCAATCGATTGAATTCTTCAAATAAATTAAAAATCCCCAAAGAAAGCTCGTCATCCAAATTCCCGGTCGGCTCATCCGCCAATAAAAGCTGCGGTTTATGAACAATTGCACGCGCAATATCGACGCGTTGCTGTTCCCCACCGGAAATTTGCGTTGGCAAATAGTGTGCCTTATTCCGTAACCCCACCCGATCTAACGATGCCATAGCACGAGAATGCGCATCTTTAGGATGCATTCCGGCAATAATCAAGGGCAATGCGACATTTTCCAGCGCGCTTCGATCCGTCAATAAACGATAATCTTGATGAACCATACCGATCTGGCGACGCAAAAACGGAATTTCATATTTCGACAAACGGGTAATCTCATGGCCGTTAAACCAAATCTGCCCCGCATTGGCTTTTTCCATTCCCATAATCAATTTCAGCAGCGTACTTTTACCCGCCCCGGAATGACCGACCAAATAAGTCATACTGCCCACCGGCAAATGAAAATTCACCCCTTGCAAGGCCGGTTGCGTCGCACCGTGATAGGCTTTAGAAACATTAGAAAACTTAATCACCGTTTTTCCTTATTCTTCCTGCACGAAAAGCGCATCAATAAATTCTTTCGCGTTAAACTCGCGTAAATCTTCAATTTTCTCGCCCACACCAATATAACGAATCGGCAGTTTGAACTGATCGGCAATGGCAAAAATTACCCCGCCTTTCGCCGTACCGTCTAATTTTGTCAAGGTAATCCCGGTTAACCCGACGGCTTCGTTAAACAACTTGGCTTGACTGATAGCGTTTTGTCCGGTTCCCGCATCCAACGTAAGCATGATCTCGTGCGGTGCGCTTTCATCGTATTTTTTCATCACACGCACAATTTTCTTTAACTCATCCATCAAATTATTTTTATTTTGCAAACGTCCGGCGGTATCGGCAATCAAAATATCGATATTGCGCGCTGCTGCAGATTGCATAGCGTCGAAAATCACCGATGCAGAATCCGCCCCCGTACTTTGCGCCACCACCGGAATGTGATTACGCTCACCCCAAACTTGCAACTGCTCTACCGCCGCCGCACGGAAGGTATCCCCCGCCGCAAGCATCACTGATTTGTCTTCTGCTTGGAATTTGCGCGCAAGCTTGCCGATGGTGGTGGTTTTACCTACACCGTTGACGCCCACCATTAAAATCACATAAGGTTTCTTACTCGAATCAATGATAAGCGGCTGCGCTACCGGCTCAAGAATAGCCGCCATTTCCGCTTTTAATTGTTGATATAAAAGCTCGGCATCCTGCAATTGCTTACGGTCGGCATGTTCGATCAGATTTTTGATAATTTTACTTGTCGTCGGCACGCCGATATCCGCAATTAACAACTGCTCTTCCAATTCTTCAAACAGTTCGTCGTCAATTTTTTTGCCTAAGAAAAAGCTACGAAATCCCGCGCCGATATTTTGTTTGGTTTTGAGTAAACCCTTCACTAAACGACTAAAAAAACCGCCTTCGCTCGGTTTTTCGCGGAGTTCCGGGCTTGTCGTCGGTTGCAATTCGCATTTAATTTCTTCAACAATTTCCGGCTCGATTTCCGTTTCTTCCACGGCGATATTTTGCATCGCTTCAGGCTCAATCACCGCTGCCGGGGGCTTAACGGCCGCCGCAAGCGGCTCCGATGCGGTGCTATTTTCGACTGTCACGGTTTCGATAATGGGCTCGATTTTGGTTTCTTGCTGATTTTTATTACGCCCGAACAAAGACGTCCAAAAACCGCTTTTTTTCTTTTCTTCTGCCATAAAAATTTCTCTTGACGAGGATCCGATAAAAAATGTCGTTTATTCTAGCAAAAAATCGTCTAAACTAAGCACGATTTTCACTAAAAACACCCATCTTTATGAAAAAAACGCAAGTGCAAAACGCTAAAGGCGAAGTGCGCATTATCGCCGGACTTTGGCGCGGGCGAAAATTGCCGGTGTTGAACGCCGAGGGATTGCGCCCCACCGGCGACCGTGTGAAAGAAACATTGTTCAATTGGTTAATGCCTTACATTCATGACGCGCAATGTTTGGACGGCTTTGCCGGCAGCGGTTCGCTCGGTTTTGAAGCACTTTCGCGCCAAGCGAAAAATGTGATTTTTTTGGAGTCGGATCGCGTCGTTGCCAATCGCTTAAAAAAAAATCTGCAAATGCTGAAATGCTCAGCCGAACAAGCGGAAGTCTTCAATCAGAACTGTTTGGATTTTCTCAGCTTGCCGCAAAATCAAGCCCGATTTGACGTGGTATTTCTCGATCCGCCGTTTCATTTCGACTTGGCACAGCGGGCAATTGAATTACTGGCCGGCAATAACTGGCTGCGTCCGAACGCGCTAATTTATGTAGAAACGGAACGCGACAAAATGCTCGTCACGCCTAAAAACTGGACATTATTGAAAGAAAAAAACGCGGGCATGGTGAGTTATCGTTTATACCGGAATTGAGAAAAGTTATGTTAGATATTGTGTTATACGAGCCGGAAATTCCGCAAAACACCGGCAATATTATTCGCCTTTGCGCCAACACCGGCTTTCGTTTGCATTTAATCGAGCCGCTCGGTTTCACTTGGGACGATAAACGCTTACGCCGCTCCGGTTTGGATTACCACGAATTCGCAGAAATCAAACGGCACAAAACCTTTGAAGCCTTTTTAGCAAGTGAAAAACCGAAACGCTTATTTGCGCTCACCACAAAAGGCGGTCCGGCGCACAGCCAAGTAAAATTTGAGCGCGGCGATTATCTGATGTTTGGCCCGGAAACACGCGGTATTCCGATGTCAATTTTAGACAAAATGCCGATGGAACAAAAAATCCGCATTCCGATGACGGCAAACAGCCGCAGTATGAATTTATCTAATTCGGTAGCGGTGACGGTTTATGAGGCTTGGCGGCAGTTAGGCTATGAAGGCGCGGTGAATTTGCCCGAAATGAAATAACAACGAAATAACGACAAAATAACAACATGCGCCTCACATTTTGTAATGACACACCGATGTGCCAAACCGAAATTGAACACGTAAAATAGCACCGCATTGGAGCCGGTTCCAATGCGGTGCTATTTTGGCATCACACTTATGCTTCGACTAAGCTTCTTCCACAAAGCCTAATGCGGTTTCCACCACCTCGATCCCGGCGCCTTGCTTGAAGGCATTTTCGCTTAAATAGCGACGCCATTGGCGCGCACCTCTGCAATTTTGGAAAGCACCAAGCATATGGCGCACGATATGGTTAAGATAAACACCTTGGACGAGTTGCTGCTCAATATAGGGCAACATCGCGAGCACCGCATCGCGTGGTGTAACAATCGGCGCATCCTCAGCAAACAAGGCACGATCGATACTGCCAAGCAAACTCGGATTTTGATAAGCCGCGCGTCCCACCATCACGCCGTCAACAAATTGCAAGTGGCGTTTCATTTCCTCGACAGTTTTAATTCCGCCGTTAATGACAATCTTAAGGTGCGGAAAATCGCGTTTTAATTGATAAACGCGTTCGTAATCCAACGGCGGAATTTCGCGATTTTCTTTCGGGCTTAAACCAGAAAGCCAAGCTTTGCGCGCGTGAATGATAAATTCGTGGCAACCTTTGCCTTGCACTTTTTCGATGAAATCGCACAAAAATTCGTAACTATCAAGATCATCAATGCCAATGCGGGTTTTCACCGTCACCGGTATATCAACTGCACTTTGCATTTGTTCGACGCATTGCGCCACTAAGTCCGCCTTCGCCATTAAACAGGCGCCGAACACGCCGTTTTGTACGCGATCGGACGGGCATCCTACATTCAAATTGATTTCCCGATAACCACGTTGCGCAGCCAGTTCGGCACAATATTTCAGTTGCGCCGGATCGCTGCCGCCCAACTGCAAAGCCAATGGATCTTCGCGCGCATCAAAATCCAAGTGATCGTACTTCGCGTGAATAATCGCCAGTGCAGTCACCATTTCCGTATAAAGTAACGCGTGCTTGCTAAATTGACGATGAAAATAACGGCAATGGCGCGTTGTCCAGTCGAGCATCGGCGCGACGGAAAAACGTCCGCGATAAAAGTGCGGTTGATTTTGGAGCATGTTTATTTCTCTTGCTTGGCGCGAACTTGATCTTGCGCTTGTAGTTTTTGCATGCGCGGACGGAAACATCCCGCTGCGAAATGATTAAAAGGTTTCGGGCTAAATCGGCGCGAGATTATGGAGGCAATAATGCCGGAAAGCAAGGATCAAATCAGCTGCGGCCGAACGCCAAGCCGATATCGGCGAGTTTGGCCCCTCAGGAAAATAACGCCGCCAATGCGGTGCTCAACACGAGGCTGGCAAAATCTAAGGTTTTGCGCGAAATACGATAAGTTTGGCGGAGTTTTTTCTGATAAAAATCACGCATCCAAAGACGCATCGTTCCTAATCTAGGCATGATAATAGAGAAGATATTTTTTGCCTTAAGCAAAGCATAGAACTCGAGGTGGTATGAGCAATGCAGAACAAACTGCATTTTTGCTCCTGTTGGTTTAAAAACATGGATGAATTAAATATGGTAAGAGGCGAGTTGAAGTCCCACGCCACCCCTCACCTCAAAATGAGGAACGGTGCAACGCCATAACCGATAGCCACTATAGAAGAATAGAAGATCAAACAAGATCTACGCATACTCTTCATACCGGTTAAGGTTTCAAACTCTACAATCTGCGACGCCCCGTACTGAGCAGTACGGACTTAATCAAGCGTGAGATTAAGTTTCATCGCGAGCAGAGCAAGCTGTCGCACCGAGCCGAAAACGGATAAAACTTGATATTCTTATTCGTTTCGGTTTAGGAAAGGTAGGACAACAACCCGCCAAACGCTGTAATAACAATCTGAACGGCTTATTGGGGAAACGGATTAAACGCTTAGAAAGCGAATCTACAACACGAATGAGGAGACAGGAACGACAATACAAATCCTATGTCTACGAACATTTATTTGATCCTTTCAAACATCAGCTCGAAATTTGTCATCACCCCGAATGAAATCTTGTGGACATCTTAATTTTTTTCGGCGAGAAAAACTTTGATGTAGTTCACAGAAATGAGGAAAAGTTCGCTCAAACAGCAAAATTTGTATTGCAAAAGCATCAGCCCCCAACGCCGCTCTTAAGTTTCAAGCAAAATTAATGGGGTAAGTAAACCGTTACCAATAATCCGTGTTCGAATGCGGTGCTATCTTGTAACTCCATCGTCCCGCCGTAATTTTTTACGATTTCCGCTGCAATCGCTAAGCCCAAACCGGAACCTTGTTGTTGTGTGCCGAGTATGCGGTAAAACGGTTCGAGTACCGCGCGTTTACAGCACTTTTTATCCTGTTATAATGCGGCGGCTTCCAAGCGGAAGCATTATGGCGGTGAAACGCCGTTATGCGCTCGAAACGTTTAAACCGTTCGTCGGAAAAATTTTTGTTTACGGAGTCATTATGAAAAAATCGTTTTTTACCCTTTTATTGCTATTAGCTTTCGGCCTGTTATCCGCTTGCGATAAAAGCCAAGAAGCCGCCTCGGCCCCTTCCGCGCCGGAAGAAAGCACGCTGGCTAAAATGGAAAAAGCCTATGACAAAGGTTATTGGGAAGGATTTAAAAAAGAATTCCGCAGTTCATTTGTTCAAAGTTGCTTAAGTGCATTTCCATCGGCGACCAAAGAAGCACAAGAAATATGCGATTGTGCCGCCGACAAATCCGTATCCGTTCTTAAAGAAGAGGATATCCCTAAACTGGAAAAAGACGATCCGGAATTACTTGAACGATTGCAACAGGCATCGGCAA
Organism: Aggregatibacter sp. HMT-949; assembly: GCF_041734645.1. Classification (NCBI taxonomy): domain Bacteria; kingdom Pseudomonadati; phylum Pseudomonadota; class Gammaproteobacteria; order Pasteurellales; family Pasteurellaceae; genus Aggregatibacter; species Aggregatibacter sp. HMT-949. The sequence continues at coordinate 1,797,950 of NZ_CP162010.1, forward strand.
GCTGTATGTCGCCGCAATAACTTTGCTCTTGCAATAAACTCGCGGGAGCCTTCAAATTAGCACCGCATTGATGCGCTACAAGGACTTTTAAAAAGCCGCCACCACTCGTCAAACTCTCTCATGATCGTATTTAACAATCTCAGCCTAAAACGTGCCCAAACCGAGCTGCTCGAAAACGCTAACGCCACCATTAACCCGAAACAAAAAGTTGGCTTGGTGGGTAAAAACGGTTGCGGTAAATCATCGCTTTTTGCGTTATTAAAAAAACAACTGCAGCCGGAAAGCGGCGAAGTAACGTACCCGTCCAACTGGGCGCTGTCTTGGGTTAATCAGGAAACACCGGCATTGGAAATTTCCGCGCTGGATTATGTAATTCAAGGAGATCGCGAATATTGCCGTTTGCAAGCCGAACTGGCACAAGCCAACAAACGCAATGACGGCAATGCCATTGCACGCATTCACGATAGGCTTGATACGATTAATGCCTGGACGATTCAATCACGCGCAGAAACCCTTTTACACGGTTTGGGTTTTACTCAAGCGGAAACCGCACAGGCGGTAAAATCCTTCTCGGGCGGCTGGCGAATGCGGTTAAATTTGGCGCAAGCGTTGCTTTGTCCGTCGGATTTATTGTTGCTGGACGAACCGACCAACCACTTGGATTTAGACGCAGTGATTTGGCTAGAACGCTGGTTAATCAATTATCAAGGCACGCTGGTGCTGATTTCACACGATCGCGATTTTCTTGATCCCATCGTAAATAAAATTCTGCATATCGAACACCAAAAACTAAACGAATACACCGGCGATTACTCTTCCTTTGAAACGCAACGCGCAACTAAATTAGCGCAACAAGCGGCAATGTATCGTCAGCAGCAACAAAAAATTGCCCATTTACAAAGTTATATTGATCGCTTTAAAGCCAAAGCGACTAAGGCGAAACAGGCGCAAAGTCGGGTAAAAGCTTTGGAGCGCATGGAGCTTATCGCGCCCGCTTATGCGGATAATCCGTTCACCTTTGCATTTCGCCCGCCGGCATCCTTACCCAATCCACTGATGATGCTTGAACAAGCGAGCGCGGGTTATGGAACAAAGGAAAGTGCGGTCGAAATTTTGAGTAAAATTAAGCTCAATCTCGTACCGGGTTCGCGCATTGGTTTACTCGGCAAAAACGGCGCAGGGAAATCCACGCTGATTAAACTTTTAGCCGGAGAACTCACCGCCTTGTCAGGCAAAGTTCAGCTTGCAAAAGGCGTACAGCTTGGCTATTTCGCGCAACATCAGTTAGATACCTTGCGCGCGGAAGAATCGGCGCTTTGGCATATGCAAAAACTTGCGCCGGAACAAACGGAGCAACAAGTACGGGATTATCTCGGCAGTTTTGCCTTCCACGGCGATAAAGTAAATCAACCGGTAAAATCCTTTTCGGGCGGCGAAAAAGCACGTTTGGTTTTAGCGTTAATTGTCTGGCAACGCCCGAATTTGCTGCTTCTTGACGAACCGACCAACCACTTGGATTTGGATATGCGTCAGGCCTTAACGGAAGCCTTAGTGGATTACGAAGGCTCGCTTGTGGTGGTTTCACACGATCGTCATTTGTTACGCAATACCGTGGAAGCATTTTATTTGGTTCACGACAAGCAAGTGGAAGAATTTAAAGGCGATTTAGACGATTATCAAAAATGGCTGACAGAGCAAAATAGTCAATCGACAACAAAATCCGCCGAAGAAAAAGCAGATACAGAAAATGCCAATTCCAGCCAGAATCGTAAGGAACAAAAACGCCGCGAAGCGGAATTACGCCAACAAACCGCGCCGTTGCGCAAAAAAATCTTGCAGTTGGAAGAGAAAATGAACAACGTCTCCGAACAGCTTGCAGAAATTGAAAACAGCCTTGCAGATTCGGAACTTTACAATGCAGAAAATAAAGAAAAATTGACCGTACTTTTAGCACAGCAAGTGGACGCGAAGAAGGCATTGGAAAAGTTGGAAGTGGATTGGCTGGAAGCGCAAGAGGCGCTAGAAGCAATGTTAGTATAGCGGGAGTAATGATGACAAAATCCCTGTTTCATCACACCAAACGCGAAGAACATTGCCCTCAATGCGGTGCTATTTTGCAGATCAAAAATGGCAAAAAAGGACTGTTTTTAGGCTGTTCGGCGTATCCTGAATGTGATTATTTACGTCCGTTGCAACGCGCAGAGCACAAGGTGTTAAAAGAACTCGACGAGCACTGCCCCCAATGCGGTGCTATTTTGCAACTCAAACAAGGCGCATTCGGCATGTTTATCGGTTGCAGCGCCTATCCAACTTGTAATTTCGTGGTGCACGAAAAACCGCAAACAGAAGTATCGATTCCTTGCCCGGCCTGTCAAACAGGGCATTTAGTCGCGCGCCGCGGGCGGCAAGGCAAAGCCTTTTATGGTTGCACCCGCTTTCCCCACTGCAAATTTTCCTTGCCGGCAAAACCCTATCAAATGACCTGTCCGGTATGCAATTTTCCGCTTGCCTTATTAAAAAGTGAAAACGAGGAACATCAAATCATGCAATGCGCGAACAAAACTTGTCGTCATATTTTTGAGGGTTTGTAATGAATTTACAACAAATCGCCGCACTTTTACGCCAAGATCAAGTCGTTGCTTATCCCACTGAAGCAGTCTTCGGTTTAGGTTGTAATCCGTTAAGCGAAAATGCGGTTAAAAAATTGCTTAATATAAAACGACGTCCGATAGAAAAAGGGCTGATTTTGGTCGCACCGCATTGGGATTTTTTACGTCCTTTTATAGCTTTTGAACAACTCAACGCAGAACAACTTTCACGTTTGCAACAAAAATACGACCGCCCAACCACCTGGGTTGTACCGGCAAAATCAGATACGCCTCATTTTCTTACGGGCAAGTTTGATACCATTGCCGTACGTTTATGCGATCATCCTTCAGTGAACGCGTTATGTCAGGCGTGCGGTTTTGCACTCACTTCCACCAGCGCAAATTTAACGGGCGACGCTCCCTGTAAAACGGCGGACGAAGTGCGGTTACAATTTGGTGAGCATTTTCCGGTGCTTGATGAATCGGTAGGTGACGCGCAAAATCCGTCGGAAATTCGCGATTTACTGACCAACCGACTTTTTAGACAAGGATAATTTATGGCCGATTATGTCGATCAATATGCCGTGTGGGGCAACCCGATTGCACAAAGCAAGTCGCCGCTGATTCAAAGCAAATTTGCCGAACAAACGAAACAAAAGATGGAATATGCGGCGAAATTAGGCGATCTTGAAACGTTCGAGCAACAACTTATCGAGTTCTTTGCAGCCGGCGCCAAAGGCTGCAATATTACCGCCCCCTTTAAAGAACGTGCATTTCGACTCGCCGATGAATCAAGCGAACGCGCAAAACTTGCTGCGGCTTGCAATACCTTGAAGAAACGGGATGACGGCCGACTGTATGCAGATAACACTGACGGCATCGGTTTGGTCACGGATTTGGAACGCTTGAACTGGATTCGCCCACATCAACGCATTTTAATACTCGGCGCAGGCGGCGCGGCCAGAGGCGTATTATTGCCGTTATTGCAAGCCGGGCAACAAATCGTATTGGCGAACCGCACGTTGGAAAAAGCGCAAGCCTTAGTCGAAAAATTTAAGCGTTACGGCGAAATTCAAGCGGTGGCGATGACAGCCGTGCCGGCGCAATCTTATGATTTGATCATTAACGCCACCTCCGCGGGACTGCGTGGGAGCACCGCATCGGTGGCTTCTGACACGCTCAAACTCGGCAACGCCTTTTACGATATGCAATACGCAAAAAGCGCCGACACGCCGTTCATCGCCCATTGCAAAAGTTTGGGACTCTCCAATCTGAGCAACGGCTTTGGCATGCTGGTGGCGCAGGCTGCGCATTCCTTTTATTTATGGCGCGGCATAATGCCGAACTTTATGGCGGTTTATCAACAACTGAAAAAGGACATGGCATGACAAGATGCGCATGGGCGGGCGATTCGCCAATTTATATCGATTATCATGACAACGAATGGGGCAAGCCTCAATTTGACAGCCAAAAGCTGTTCGAAAAAATTTGTTTGGAAGGACAACAGGCGGGGCTTTCGTGGATTACCGTACTGAAAAAACGCGACGCTTACCGCGCGGCGTTTCATGATTTTGAGCCGAAAAACGTGGCAAAAATGACCGCCTCGGATATTGACGAACTTATGCAGAATGCCGGATTGATTCGCCATCGCGCCAAATTGGAGGCGATTGTGAAAAATGCCAACGCGTTTTTAGAAATGGAAAAACGTGGTGAAAATTTCAGCGATTTTATTTGGTCTTTTGTCAATCATCGACCGATTATCAACGATGTGCCGGATTTATCTGTTGTGCCGGCCAAAACCGAGATTTCCAAAGCCATGTCAAAAGCGCTGAAAAAACGCGGTTTTGTGTTCGTAGGAAAAACGACTTGTTATGCGTTTATGCAGGCCATGGGGCTGGTCAACGACCATATAAATGGCTGTTGTTGCAAATGATATTCCAGTATAATCGGCGCCAATTTGGTTAATGAAAAGCTCTGAATTATGAATAAAAAATATACTTTCGTTTCCCTTTCGATGCTGGCCGCACTTTACAGCCAAACGAGCTCGGCGGATTTACGCGCGCAATGCTTGACGGGCGTGCCGAAATTTAGCGGTGAAGCGGTGCGGGGCGATCCGAATATGTTGCCGGTTTATATCGCCGCGGATGAAGCAGAAATTAATCAGCCGCACAGCGCCCTTTACAAAGGCAATGCGGATTTAAAACAAGGCAATCGCCATTTAATCGCCGATTCCGTGGAAGTGAAACAAACGAATGTTCCACAGAGCACCGCATTGAAACGCCTTGCTTACGTGCGTGGCGGATTTGATTATAAAGATGAGCAAATCCAGATGCGTGGGCAAAGCGCCGATTTTGATTTAGATTCGAAAGACGGCAACATCCGTGAAGCAAATTATCAATTAGTTGGTCGCCAAGGGCGCGGTGAAGCCCAAGACATTGCGTTACGTAACAACACGCGGGTCATGAAAAATGCGACCTTTACGTCTTGTTTATCGGGCGATAATGCGTGGGCAGTGGACGCGGCCGAAATAATCCAACATATTCAGGAAGAATACGCGGAAATGTGGCACGCGCGCTTTAAAGTGCTCAATGTACCGGTTTTTTATACGCCTTACTTGCAATTACCTATCGGTGATCGCCGCCGTTCCGGTTTATTAATCCCGAGCGCCGGGACGTCTAGCCGCGATGGTTATTGGTATGCCCAACCAATTTATTGGAATATCGCACCAAATTACGACGCCACATTCACGCCGAAGTATATGTCACATCGCGGTTGGCAGTTAAACAGCGAGTTCCGTTATTTAACGTCCGTCGGAAAAGGTAAAATCGCCGCTGAATATTTAGGCCACGATCGTTACGACGAATATTATAATGATAACCGCAAACGCCATTTATTTTACTGGAATCACAGTTCCGCCTTCTTAAAAAACTGGCGTTTAAACGTCAATTACACGCGCGTCAGCGATAAACGCTATTTCACCGATTTCGATTCTAACTACGGTGATAGCACCGACGGTTACGCCAACCAATATGCGCGCGTTGCTTATTATCAACCGAATTACAATTTCGCCGTTTCCGTGCGCCAATTCCAAATTTTTGACGAAGTCGATATTGGCCCTTATCGCGCCTTGCCACAAATCGATTTTAATTATTACCAAAACGATTTGGCGAACGGCTGGCTGGATTTCAAACTTTTCTCACAAGCGGTGCGCTTCGACAATGACAGCGCATTAATGCCGACGGCCTGGCGTTTCCACATCGAACCGAGTTTAGCCAGTTCCATGTCGAATAAATACGGCAGTTTGAATATCGAAAGCAAACTTTACGCCACCCATTACCAACAGAAAAAAGGCAACAGCAGCCGCGCGGAAGACGTGAAAAGCCGCATCAATCGAGTAATTCCGCAATTCAAAGTAGATTTACAAACGGTTCTCGCACGCGATACCACGTTCTTGAAAAATTACACCCAAACCTTTGAGCCGCATATTCAGTATTTGTATCGCCCGTACCGCACACAAAGCGACATTGGTTCAAGCCGCACCAACGATTACTTGGGCTACGGTTACGATTCTGCGCTGGTTCAACAGGATTTCTACTCATTGTTTCGCGATCGCCGTTACAGCGGTTTAGACCGCATCGCCTCCGCAAACCAAGTCACGGTAGGTGGCACTACGCGTTTTTACGATCGCCACGCCAATGAACGTTTTAATCTTTCCGCCGGCCAAATTTATTATTTAAACGCCTCGCGTATTGATAACAATCCGGCCAACAGCACCTCGCGTTCGTCGTCCTCTTGGGCGCTGGAATCCAACTGGAAGTTTAATGATAATTGGCACTGGCACGCCGGCTATCAATACGATACGCAGTTAAAGAAAACTTCACTGGCAAACAGTAGCATTGAATACAATCCGAAAAAAAATAATTTAATTCAATTAAATTATCGTTACGCCAGCCGAGATTATATCGACCAAAATTTAGGCCGTTCGGCGAACGCGTATAACCAGGATATTCAACAGCTTGGCTTGGTTGCGGCTTGGGAAGTGACGGATAACTGGGCACTGGTCGGCAAATATTACCAAGACTTGGCGCTAAAGAAACCGGTGGAACAATATGTCGGCGTACAATATAACAGCTGTTGTTGGGCTATCGGCGTCGGTGCAAGACGTTATGTCACCAGTCATCAAAATCAACGCCAAAATCAAGTGGTTTACGATAACAGCGTCGGCATTACCTTTGAATTGCGCGGCTTAGGCAATAACGACCACCAAAGCGGCATTCAGGAAATGCTCAAAAAGGGTAAATTGCCTTATATCAAAGCGTTCAGCTTGTAAATCATCGCGTTCAAAACGCCGTCGTTCGACGGCGTTTTATTTTTCGGGATTTCAATGCGGTGCTCTGCGACGGGTTCATTTGGCTAATCAGAAACAGAAACAGAAACAAAAACGGCCTTTCAGCCGCTTTCGTTATTATTGTCCTACCAAAATAGCACCGCATTGAAACACCGTTCTACGCCCTTCATTCTAGGCCATTCGTTCAATGCACTGCCGTTATTTGCACAACACCAATTTGGTTTGCACGTTTTGTAAATATTGACTAATCGTAAGCGGTTCTTCGTCAGTGAATAAATATTCTACATCGCTTAATTCGCCTAAACGTACGATAGCCTGGCGGGTAAATTTGGAATGGTCGGTGACCAACAAGGTTTGCCGCGAGCTCTCGATAATCGCGCGTTTTACTTGCACCTCGTGGTAATCGTAATCCAGTAGCGAGCCGTCAGCATCAATGGCGCTAATGCCGAGAATACCGAAATCCAAACGGAACTGAGAAATAAAATTCACCGTTGCTTCACCAATAATACCGCCATCCATACGCAACGATCCACCCGCCATCGTAATGTCAAAACTTTCATTTTGACGCAACAAATGGGCGGCATTAAGGTTATTGGTAACAATGCGTAAACGTTCGTGATTAAGCAATGCATTCGCCACGGCTTCCGGCGTAGTGCCGATGTCGATAAATAAGGAAGCACCGTTCGGAATAAATTTCACCACCTCTTGTGCAATGCGGTTTTTTTGCGAAGAGAAAAATTGTTTGCGATGGATATAATCGGAATTTTCCGCCGAAGAAGGCGAAGCCGCGCCGCCATGATGACGGCGGATCAAATCCAGTTCCGCCAGAATATTCAAATCCCGACGAACGGTTGGCGGGCTGACTTCCAATCGGCTAACCAAATCTTCCGTGCTCAAATAGCCGTATTGATTGACCAGATCGATAATTTTTTGATGACGAAGAGATTGTTTCATCTAGGCATTCTCCATGAATAGCGGCCTACTCTACCCGATCGGAGCGAATTTGGCTATCGATAAATCCCCACGTAAGCCCAACCGCCAAGCCTGCAATATGCGCCGCATTGCCAATATAAATATCAAAAAACGGACTCACAAAACCGAATGCTAATCCCGCCAATAACATCGTAAAAAAGCCTTTAGGCAAATCAAAAATATTATTCTGTAGTTTGTCCAACACGAACGCATAACCCAACACCGCATATACCACGCCGGACAGCCCGAAAAAATCCGGACCGGAGAAATAATTTTGCACGACGCCGCTCACTGTTGCGGACACCAGAAAAATCAAACACAGCTTAAGTCCACCGAAATAACGCTCAATCAACCCGCCGAATAACCAAAACCACGCTAAATTCGCCACAATATGCACGTTTGACAAATGAACCAGCGAGTGCGTCACATAACGCCAAAGCTGCCAATCTTGAAAATCAAGCGGATAATGAAAAGCCTGCATAATCGGTGCTTCAAAGCCGATTTGTTGCAGTAAGTAAACTGCTGCGCAAAGCGCGGTAATGATGTGTAAAGGCGTAAAATAACGCGATAAATCTATTCTTTGCATAAGCGTCTCTAAAAAATCTCCAACCGAGAAAACATCGAAAGATTATTGCAAATCCGCCAACGTATTAAAATTCACAAAACGCCCCTCATTTTCGGTAAATCTCACCGCAACCCCACCGTTTTCACGCATAAATTGCAACAAGCGACGTTCGCCGGAAGCAAGATAATCGCGCAATTTGTCTTTCAGCAACACGGACATCAAACAAAATGTCGGATGCTCGCGTTCTTCATCGCATGCATAGGCGAGCAACGCACGTTCGGTTTTCACGGCGTGTTTTAATTTGACGAGCAAATTTTCTGGAAAGAACGGGCTGTCGCACGGCGTGAACAGCACAAAATCCGTGGTTGCGCGCGTCAATGCGGTGCTCATACCGCTTAGTGGTCCTTGAAAATCGGACAATTCATCGGCAAACACCGGCAAACCGAACCGGGCATATTCCGTTTGGTTGCGATTAGCATTAATGGCAATCTCACCGACTTGCGGACGTAAACGCTCAATAACGCGGACAATTAATGGCTTACCGTGCAAAAGTTGTAGCCCTTTGTCGCAGCCGCCCATGCGGCGCGCCTTGCCGCCTGCCAAAATAACTGCACTTATTGTGATTGCCATATTTTATTCCGTCAGCGTTTGAAGTAAGATGACGCTATTTTTTACGATTCAAAAGGAAATAGCAATGAAATGTAAGCGTTTGAACGAGGTATTAGAACTTTTACAGCCTTATTGGGCTGAAGCGCCCGATTTAAATCTGCTGCAAATTTTGCAAAAAATCGCCGATGAAGCGGGTTTCAATAAACCGCTGGCGGAATTAAGCGATGAAGTGATTATTTATCAATTGAAAATGCGCGGTACCGACAAATACGAACCGATTCCCGGCATTAAAAAAGATTACGAAGAAGATTTTAAAAGCGCGCTTTTAAGAGCGCGCGGTATCATTAAATAAAACAAGGAAAGCAAAATGAAAAAAATATTATTCGCCTTAGGTTTAAGCGCAACAACTTTAATATCGGCCAACGCGTTCGCAGCCAATTTGCAAGAAGGCAAACAATACATTCAAGTAAGCCAACAAGCGGCACCGCAAAAAGAAGTGATTGAATTTTTCTCGTTCTACTGCCCGCATTGTTATTCCTTTGAAATGGAATACAAAATTCCGCAGCAAGTGAAAAACAGCTTGCCGGAAGGTGTGGCGTTTAAGCAATATCACGTGAATTTTTTAGGCCGCCAATCAGAAAACCTGACTCGCGCTTGGGCCTTGGCGATGGCATTAGGCGCAGAAAGCAAAGTGAAGGCGCCGTTATTTGAAGCCGCGCAAAAAGACGCGTTGCGCTCGATGGACGACATCCGCGCGATTTTCTTGGATAACGGTGTCACCGCCGAACAATTCGACGGCGGCATTAACAGTTTCGCAGTAAATGGCTTGGTAAATAAACAAGTGAACGCGGCGGATCAATTCGGTGTGCGCGGCGTACCTGATTTTTACGTGAACGGCAAATTCCGCGTGAATCCCGAAGGATTGAATTACGACGATTTCGTTAAGGATTACGTGGAAACCGTAAAAGGTTTATTGCAAAAATAACGAAAAATTGGTTTAATGCCAGCCCATTTTGCACATGAAAAAAGAGAGAAGATTATGGCTGCAAGTTTTAGCGTAACCCGTCGTTTTTTTGACGACAAAAATTATCCGCGCGGATTTTCGCGTCATGGCGATTACACGATTAAAGAATCGCAAGTGCTTGAACAATACGGCCAAGCCTTCAAAGCGTTAGACTTGGGTGAGCGCAAACCGGCGACAAAAGAAGAAAAAGCGTTTGTCGCTTTTTGTCGCGGCGAACGTGCGGCCGAAACCTTCTTTGAAAAAACCTGGCACAAATACCGCACCCACATCAGTGCGAGCAAACGTCTTTACACCTTATCGGGCGATGTAAGTGACGCGGCAGGCGGCGAAGATTATTCCGGCGAATAAGACAAACAAATGAGGCAGGCTAAAGCCTGCCTTTTGTTTTGGCTGCGGCGGGATCCCGAATGAGCACCGCATTGGAAACACGCGATGAGCGGTTTCAATGCGGTGCTGAAAACACACTTCGCGATATGCGTTTTGCCGCAAGCGCATTGATGCTCGTATTAATATGCCAAAGCGGCTCAAGTTAGACAAGAATATCAATATTTACCGTTCAAATATCATTTCAATGCAACTACCCATATCCCGATACAGCGAACTACTGCAAAAAAAATACGAAAAACTGACCGCACTTTTGCGCCCGTTTAACGCCCCGGAAATTCAAGTTTTCGCCTCTCCGCCCAGCCATTATCGGATGCGGGCAGAATTTCGCATTTGGCACGAACAAGGCGATTTTTATCACATTATGTTTGATCAAACGACCAAACAACGCTATCGCATTGATGAATTTCCGATTGCCGGCGAACTCATCAATCGCATGATGAAAAGCTTACCCGCGTTATTAAAAGAACAAGAAGTGCTGCACCAAAAATTATTCCAAATTGATTATCTCAGCACCTTGAGCAATCAAATCATCGTCAGCCTGTTGTATCACAAGCCGCTTTTAGACGAATGGCAACGGGCGGCAAAAAATTTAAAAGAAAAGTTAACCGCACTTGGTTTTAACCTGCAGATTATCGGTCGCGCCAGTAAACAAAAAATCTGTTTGGAACGCGATTATGCGGACGAAATTTTGTCGGTAGCCGGACGTAATTATGTCTATCGCCAAGTGGAAAACAGCTTCACTCAGCCAAACGCGGTGGTAAACTGCAAAATGTTGGAATGGGCAATTGATTGCACGAAAAACAGTGAAGGCGATTTACTCGAACTTTATTGCGGCAACGGCAATTTTTCCATTGCGCTGGCACAAAATTTCCGCAAAGTTTTGGCAACGGAAATCGCCAAACCGTCGGTGGCAGCCGCGCAATTTAATATCGTGAAAAACGGCGTGGAAAATTTGCAAATCATTCGAATGTCGGCGGAAGAATTCACTCAAGCGATAAACGGCGTGCGTGAATTTAATCGTTTAAAAGGCATTGATTTGAAATCTTACGAGTGCAATACAATTTTTGTGGATCCACCGCGCGCAGGGCTCGATTCGGAAACGGTAAAATTAGTACGAAATTACGATCGCATTTTGTACATTTCTTGCAATCCGCGCACATTGTGCGACAACTTGGTTGAACTGTCGAAAACGCACCGCATTGAAAGGGCGGCATTGTTCGATCAATTCCCTTACACCGATCACATGGAAAGCGGCGTATGGCTAATTCGCAAGTAGGGATTCAATTAATTTCGGAATCCACCGAAAAAACGCTCGCCGAATTAGTCGCACTTTGCGCAGAACAACACATTGTTCACGACGAACAAAGCCCGCTGGCGCTTGTTCAAACGGATCAACGTTTAGAATTGCGCAAACTGGACGAGCCAAAACTCGGCGCAGTTTACGTGGATTTTGTCGGCGGAAGCATGGCGCATCGCCGTAAATTCGGTGGCGGGCGCGGTGAAGCGGTGGCCAAAGCGGTGGGCATTAAAGGCGTAGAATTACCGAGTGTGATTGATGCGACAGCCGGCTTAGGACGCGACGCTTTCGTGTTGGCGGTGCTCGGTTGCCAAGTGCGTTTGGTAGAACGTCATCCGGTAGTGTATTTGCTGTTGCAAGACGGTTTAAATCGCGCTTATCAAAACGCAGAAATCGGCGCGATGTTGCGGCAAAATTTACGCTTATTGAAGGTTCGACAGATTAACGAACTCAATCCGCAAACGGATTGTGCCGATGTGGTGTATCTCGATCCGATGTATCCGCACAAACAAAAATCCGCCTTGGTGAAAAAAGAAATGCGCGTGTTTCAATACTTGGTCGGTGCGGATTCAGATGCGGACAAGCTGCTTTCCCCCGCCTTACAATTAGCCAAAAAACGGGTGGTGGTAAAACGTCCGGGCTATGCGGAATATCTTTGCAAGAAACCGCCGCACTTTAGTCGCGAAACAAAAAATCACCGCTTTGATATCTATATGGGGGAAGCCTAAATGTTACGAGAAAATGCGGTCGTGCTCGACTATGCAAATGGCATTGCCAAAGTGAAATGTCAATCGCAAAGCGCCTGCGGACAATGCGCGGCGAAAAGCGGCTGCGGAGGGAACAGTCTTTCCGAACTCAACGGCAAGCGCGGCGAACATATTTTCAGCGTGGCATCTTTAATGCCGCTACGCGCAGGACAAATCGTCGAAATCGGCTTAGAAGAAAAATCCATGCTGCTTTCCGCCTTGTTGACATATATCGTGCCGCTTGCTGCTTTGTTATTCGCCACCTTATTTTCCGACCGCATCAGCGATAATGAACCGTTGCGTGCGCTCATTATTTTCCTTTTCACCGCGTGTTCTTTTGTATTGGTAAAACGTTACGACAGAAAATTCGCTGCTCGGACTGAATTTAAGCCGGTATTGTTAAGAATACTTTCTTAACAATTTTTACTTTCTTACACTTTCTACAACAGGCAAAACACGATGACTTTTTAGGTCGTTTTATTTAATGATGAACAAACAAATTCCTCTTCTCGGCATCACCGGCTACAGTGGTAGCGGCAAAACCACTTTATTGGAAAAATTAATCCCGGAACTGATTGCGCGCGGACTGCGCGTTTCCGTAATAAAACACAGCCATCACAACGCTCAAGTGGATAAAGAAGGAAAAGACAGCTGGCGGATGAAAGAAGCAGGTTCGGCACAAGTCATTATGGCTTGCGATAAGCGCTGGGCGATGATGACGGAAACGCCAACACCGGTTTCCTTGCATTATCTTGCGACACAATTCGATCCGACACTGACCGACTTGGTTTTAGTCGAAGGCTTTAAACAAGAGCCGATTCCAAAAATTCTTTTACATCGCCAAGGCATAAGCAAACCTTTGCCGGAAATCGATGAAAACGTGTTGGCATTAGCCACTGATTATGCGCTCGAAACCAAATGCACTTTACTGGATATTAACCATATTTCTTCTATTGCCGATTTTATTGAACAATTTCTCGACAATGCAGCCCACACCTGAAACAAAAGACTACCGCGGCTTAGCCCGAGTTGCGGCAATGGCGCTGTTTATGCAAAGCCTGGACGCAACCATTTTGAACACCGCATTGCCGGCCGTTTCGGCGGACTTACACGAATCGCCGGTAGAAATGCAAATGGCGGTCATTGCTTATTCCTTGGCAGTCGCCTTGTTTATTCCGCTCACCGCTTGGGTGGCGGATAAATTCGGTACGCTCAATGTATTTCGTGCAGCGGTGTGCGTTTTCGCCCTTGGTTCGTTATTTTGCGCGCTTTCGACGAGCTTAAACGCATTAGTACTATCGCGCATTCTGCAAGGCGTTGGTGGCGCATTTATGATGCCGGTGGCGAGACTTGCGATTGTGCAGAGCGTGCCGAAAAACCACCTGGTCAATGCATGGAATTTAATGGCAACCGCCGGCTTAATCGGCCCAATCATCGGCCCGATTCTAGGCGGTTGGTTAGTGACTAACGCCTCGTGGCATTGGATTTTCTTGATCAATTTACCGATTAGCATAGCGGGTATGTTCTTTGCCGGCAAAGTGATGCGTAATTTTTTAAATCCAAGCATCGGTAAATTAGATTGGAGCGGTTTTTTACTGTTTGCCCTCGGTCTAAGCGGACTCACTCTCGGGCTGGATTTAATGGGAGAAAGTCGCGGTTATCCCGCTATCGCTTACGGCGCATTGCTGATCGGCACCGCATTACTACTCGGCTACTATCGCTACGCGAAAAAAAACACGTACGCGATTTTGCCCTTATCCTTATTTGATACTCGTACCTTCCGCCTTGGCATTTCCGCCAATTTACTCATTCGTCTGTCGAGCTCCGCCGTACCTTTTTTGTTGCCGTTAATGTTCCAGCTTTCATTTGGTTATAGCGCCGAACTTTCAGGTTGGTTACTGGCACCGATTGCCTTAATGTCGATCATCTTCAAAACCTTTATCGGGCGTATTTTGAACCGTTTCGGCTATAAAAATACATTAATTGCCGCGTCGTTTTTCATGACCGGATCGATTGTCTGCCTGGCATTTTTAGAGCGATCTACGGCGACGGCCTGGATATTATTCAATTTAATGTGGTACGGTGCTTGTATGTCGATGATTTTCACCGCGATTAACACCCTGACGGTGGGCGATTTGTCCCGCGCCCAATCCGGCGCAGGTTCAACGCTGTTAAGCATAGTACAACAAGTAGGCATCGGTTTCGGTATTGCGGTGTCATCCATTATTTTAGCGTTTTATCGCCATCGTCTCGGCAATCAAGAAGGCGCATTACAAACTGCCTTTAGTTATACTTTTCTCACCTCTTCCGCCTTCGCTCTACTATTAATTTGGATTCTATTGCGCTTAAAAAACGGCGACGGAGATAATTTACGTAAAAATAGATAAATTTACCTCTGTCGCTTAACATTAATAAAAAAATCACTTCTAAATCAGCCAATTAACATCCAACAAACAGGCTTATACGACGAAAAATAAATCCCTAAAAAAGAAAGAAAATAGCGTTTGTCAATCACCCCGCTTGTTATAGAATAGCGGCCCCATTTTTTATTTAAGGTTTATTTATGCAGCATTTCGGCTTTCCCCTAGAAACCATTATCGTTTTCTTCGGCGTTGTCTTATTTTCGATCTATATTGATTTAATTTCCCATCGCCACACGAAAGAAATTACGGTAAAAAATGCGGCGGCATGGTCGCTTTTTTGGATATCCCTAGCACTGGCTTTTTATGTCTATCTTTATCTTCGTTTCGAACCGGAATGGGCGAATCTTTACTTAGCAGGCTATGTATTGGAAAAAAGTTTATCTATCGATAACTTAATGGTTTTCGTCGCTATTTTCGCCTCTTTCGGTATTAAAGCGCGGTTACAGCACCGCATTCTCTATTGGGGAATTTTAGGTGCATTGATTTTCCGTGCTGTTTTCGTGTTATTGGGCACCGGTTTATTCGCCGCCAGTCCTTGGGTCGGCTTTGCTTTTGCCGCCTTCGTTTTATGGAGCGGTTGGAAAATGTTAACCGCCCGCGGCAAGGACAATCCGGAAATCGAAGACTATACGCACCACTGGAGCATACGCTTAGCCGGTAAAGCCATGCCGATTTTCCCTAAATTGCTGCAAGAAAAATTTTTCGTTCGCCACGCCGAATTAAATGCCGAACAAATTTCCTCCGTCACACGTCAAGGGTTGCGTTACGCCACGCCGGCCTTTTTATGTCTAATCGCAATCGAAACCTCCGATCTCGCTTTCGCTTTCGATTCCGTACCGGCGGTTATTGCCGTCACGCAAGAGCCGCTATTGGTTTATGCGGCAATGATTTTTGCTATTTTGGGCTTGCGTAGCCTTTATTTTATTTTGGCGGCCTTAACGAAATATTTAGCGCACTTGGAAAAATCCGTGATCGCTCTATTATTTTTTATCGGCATCAAAATGGGCATTCAAGCTTGGAACCATGCCGTTTTTGATACAGGCATTCATATTTCCGCCAATGCAAGCTTATTTATCGTGCTAGGCGTGTTATTCATCGGCATTGTCGCGTCTTTTATTTTTCCGTCCAAAGCGACGCAATAATTGAACGAGAGCGGCTTGCTACGCTTTCACATCGACATCTTGAACTCTGCTACGAGCACCGCATTGAAGCCGCTTCCGGCGGGCTTCGAGTACATTTGAAAAGGCGCGAAGTCGAGGTACAAATCGCGTTCTCTTAGTTCGATTTGTTATAATCAAGACGATTTTTTTATTTAAGAAAAAGCCAACCTGCTTATATCTTAATAGCATTTTCCTGTCGGCGGGATCCACCGCCGTTTAACCATCACAATGAGGAACGCGTATGACATTAAAAGCCACCTTAACGCTTGCCGCTACGCTATTTTTAGCCGCTTGCGATCAATCCGGCTCAGCAAACAAAGCGGCAGCTCCCGCGGACAATAAAACTGCATCAAATAATACTTTCGTTTACTGTACGGCTAAAGCGCCGTTAGGCTTCAGCCCGGCATTAGTGATGGAGGGCACGTCTTATAACGCCAGTTCACAACAGGTTTATAACCGTTTGGTGGAGTTTAAAAAAGGTTCGACGGAAATTGAGCCGGCCTTGGCGGAAAGCTGGGAAATCAGCAATGACGGTTTAACTTACACCTTTCATTTACGCAAAGGCGTGAAATTCCACAGCACTAAAGAATTTACCCCGACGCGCGATTTCAATGCGGATGATGTGCTGTTCTCCTTCCAACGTCAGCTTGATCCGAATCACCCGTATCACAACGTCTCCAAAGGCACTTATCCGTATTTCAACGCGATGAAATTTCCCGAGTTATTGAAATCCGTGGAAAAAATCGATGACAACACGGTTCGCATCACTTTAAACAAAAAAGATGCAACTTTCTTGGCAAGTTTGGGAATGGACTTTATTTCCATTTATTCAGCGGAATATGCCGATGCGATGATGAAAGCGGGCAAGCCTGAAACCGTTGACAATCGCCCGGTAGGTACCGGCCCGTTCATTTTCGTGGATTACAAAACCGATCAAGCGGCACAATATGTGGCGAACGAAAATTACTGGAAAGGCAGAACGCCGCTTGATCGCTTAGTGATCAGCATCGTACCGGACGCCACTACGCGTTACGCAAAATTACAAGCGGGTACCTGCGATTTGATTCTATTCCCGAATGTGGCGGACTTAGCCAAAATGAAAACGGATCCGAAAGTCCAACTTTTGGAACAAAAAGGCTTGAATGTAGCCTATATCGCATTCAATACAGAAAAAGCACCGTTTGATAATGTAAAAGTACGCCAAGCGTTAAACTACGCGGTGGATAAAAAAGCGATTATCGATGCCGTTTACCAAGGCGCCGGTACACCGGCGAAAAATCCGTTACCACCGACCATTTGGAGCTATAACGACGACATCCAAGATTATCCTTATGATCCGCAAAAAGCCAAACAACTGTTAGCCGAAGCGGGTTATCCGAACGGTTTTGAAACGGATTTCTGGATTCAACCGGTGATTCGCGCCTCCAATCCAAATCCGAAACGGATGGCGGAGTTGATAATGGCGGACTGGGCAAAAATCGGTGTGAAAGCCAATCCGGTCACCTATGAATGGGCGGATTACCAAAAACGCGCGAAAGCCGGCGAACTCACTGCGGGGATTTTCGGTTGGTCAGGCGATAACGGTGACCCGGATAACTTCTTATCCCCATTATTAGCGAGCGCTAACGCAGGCAACTCAAACTTGGCGCGTTTCAAAAACGCACAATTTGACGCCTTGTTAGACAAAGCCATCGGTTTAACCGACAAACAAGCGCGTACTGAGCTTTACAAGCAAGCGCAAGTGATCGTTCATGAGCAAGCGCCTTGGATTCCGGTGGCGCACTCCGTCGGCTTCGCGCCATTAAGCCCACGCGTGAAAGGTTACGTACAAAGTCCGTTCGGCTACGATGCCTTCTATGGTGTGAGCGTCGATGGGAAATAACCGAAATCTGCCACATTTTTACGGCTAAAAGATAATGCATTACATGAAAAGGATAGACTTTTAAGAGCTGTCCTTTTTATTTTGTCTCGACTTTTTTCACTTGCTTCAACAGCACCGCATTGAAAAGCGTGGAATCGGCTTAATCCGCCGAGAACCTAATTTCCGACGGCGCAACTCAGACAAAATTTAAAACCGAAAAGCAAACAATAGAATCGACATTGTTTTATCTATTAGATTACGTTTGAGTTATAGATTTTACGCGTTAGAATACGTCCGATTTTTCTTACGGATAAATACAAATGAAAAAAATAGCGATATTAACCGCCCTTTTAGGGGCGATGATATTAACCGGTTGCGCAAATAAGCAAGCGGAGGGCGAACGCAAAGATTCGCTAGAAGGTTTTAACCGCACCATGTGGAAATTCAATTATAACGTGATGGATCGCTATGTATTGGAACCGGCGGCAAAGGGTTGGCACGATTATGTGCCGGCTCCGATAAGTGGCGGCTTGTCCAATATGGCGAACAATTTGGACGAGCCGGTCAGTTTCGTGAACCGTTTAATTGAAGGCGAGCCGAAAAAGGCGTTCGTCCATTTTAACCGCTTTTGGATTAATACGGTGTTCGGTATAGGCGGTTTATTTGATTTCGCCGCTGCCAGCAAGGAACTCCAAGTGTATGACCAACGCGGTTTTGGCGAAACCTTGGGGAGTTACGGCCTAGAACCCGGCGCTTACATGGTGTTGCCGATTTATAATGCGACCACACCGCGCCAATTAACCGGTGCAGTGGTGGATGCGGCTTATATGTATCCGTTTTGGGAATGGGTAGGCGGCCCTTGGTCGTTAGTCAAATACGGCGTTCAAACATTGGATACGCGTGCGAAAAACTTGAATAACACCGAGTTATTACGCCAAGCGCAAGATCCTTACGTCACCTTCCGTGAAGCATATCTCCAAAACTTAGAATTTAAAGTAAACGACGGTAAAGCAACCGACAACTCGCAAAAGGAATTGTCCGACGATGTGCTAAAAGAAATTGATTAACGAAAAAGTACGGGAAAAATAGCCGTATTTCTTACTACTCAAGGAAATTACTATGACAAAAGTTATTCATACCGAAAAGGCGCCGGCGGCGATCGGTCCTTACGTGCAAGCGGTGGATTTAGACGATTTAGTCTTCACCTCCGGCCAAATTCCAGTAAATCCTGCCACCAATGCGGTGCCGTCAGGCATCGTCGCGCAAACGCGCCAGTCATTGGAAAATGTGAAAGCAATTATTGAGCAAGCGGGCTTGACTGCGGCGGATATTGTAAAAACCACGGTTTTTGTGAAAGACTTGAACGATTTTGCGGCAGTGAATACGGAATATGAGCGCTTCTTCAAAGAAAACCATCACCCGAACTTCCCGGCGCGCTCTTGTGTGGAAGTTGCGCGTTTGCCGAAAGATGTGGGATTAGAAATCGAAGCGATTGCACGCCGAAAATAACCAAAGCATTGTTTTCGAATCTTTTTTAGACAAGCGGCTTTACAAGAAAATCGATTCACTCTATAATTGCGCGTCTTTGTTATGGCTTTAAGCCATAACCCAATTTCTGGTTGGTGCTTGACCTATTCAAGCCCCGTCCAAGACCGTAGGGGAGCAATCTTAATAAGCCTACGTAGATGGTGTACAGAATAAGAATTTTTCTTGCTTCTGGGCACCGAAGTCGTCCTGGTCTTAGGATTAGGTAAATTAATTCCGAGAAATCGGAGTGTATTCAGGAGCTAAAAGCCAATGGCATTAAATCTTCAAGACAAACAAGCAATTGTTGCTGAAGTAAATGAAGCAGCCAAAGGTGCACTTTCAGCAGTTATCGCGGATTCACGCGGCGTAACTGTTGAAAAAATGACTGAATTACGTAAATCAGCACGTGAAGCTGGCGTGACAATGCGCGTTGTACGTAACACCTTGTTACGTCGTGCAGTTGAAGGCACAGATTACGAATGCTTGAAAGATACGTTTGTAGGTCCAACACTTATCGCATTCTCTAACGAACATCCGGGTGCAGCAGCTCGTTTATTCAAAGAGTTTGCTAAAGCGAACGATAAGTTTGAAATTAAAGGTGCAGCCTTTGAAGGTAAAATCCAAGATGTTGAATTCTTGGCAACATTACCAACTTACGAAGAAGCGATTGCACGTTTAATGGGCACAATGAAAGAAGCAGCGGCAGGCAAACTTGTACGCACTTTTGCGGCATTACGCGACAAATTACAAGAAGCAGCTTAATAATTAAGCGTTTCTTACTTCATTTAACTTTATTTATTTTAGGAATTGATTGTTATGTCATTAACTAACGAACAAATCATTGAAGCGATTGCTTCTAAAACTGTAACAGAAATCGTTGAATTAATCGCAGCGATGGAAGAGAAATTCGGTGTATCAGCAGCGGCAGCAGTAGCGGCAGCTCCAGCAGCAGGTGGTGCAGCGGCAGCAGAAGAAAAAACTGAATTCGACGTAGTTCTTAAATCTGCAGGTGCTAACAAAGTAGCAGTAATCAAAGCAGTGCGCGGCGCAACAGGTTTAGGCTTAAAAGAAGCTAAAGATTTAGTTGAATCCGCTCCGGCTAACTTAAAAGAAGGCGTTTCTAAAGAAGAAGCTGAAGCACTTAAGAAAGAATTAGAAGAAGCCGGTGCAGAAGTAGAAATTAAATAATTTTAATTTCTTTATGCCCTGTTCTTCAGGCTCAATGGCTGGTGGTTTTTCCATCAGCCATTTTGTGCTATCAAAGTCTTATAAAAATAATTCAAGATAGCCATAAAAACAGATAGTTATTTTCCGTTTAATAATATCTGTTTCCACTCGAATTAATCGCCAATCATGTTAATTTGAGTAGCCCGCTACAGAAGTAAGGTTCAGAGTGCGGTTTCTGAAAACGGTGTCCATACTTTGGTATAAGTTAAAACTCGAAAAAATTCGACGGCTCTTTTTTGCTTGTATCAACTCGGTCTCACTAAAATTGATAGAGGAAAACCAACCAATGGGTCTCTCCTATTCTGAGAAAAAACGAATTCGTAAAGACTTCGGCAAACGCCCGCAAGTTTTAAACGTACCTTATTTATTAACCATTCAATTAGATTCTTTTGACAAATTTATTCAGAAAGATCCGGAAGGCCAACAAGGTTTAGAAGCAGCTTTCCGTTCAGTATTTCCAATCGTTAGTAACAACGGTTACACCGAACTCCAGTACGTAGATTACCGTCTTGAAGAGCCGGAATTTGATGTACGTGAGTGTCAAATCCGCGGCTCAACCTACGCAGCGGGTTTACGCGTGAAATTACGTCTAGTGACATACGATAAAGAATCCTCCTCACGCGTCGTTAAAGATATCAAAGAAAATGAAGTTTACATGGGCGAAATCCCGTTAATGACGAACAACGGTACTTTTGTCATTAACGGTACCGAGCGCGTTATCGTTTCACAATTACATCGTAGCCCAGGTGTATTCTTTGATTCTGACAAAGGTAAAACCCATTCTTCAGGTAAAGTGCTTTATAACGCACGTATTATTCCTTACCGCGGTTCATGGTTAGATTTTGAATTTGACCCAAAAGATAACTTGTATGCACGTATCGACCGCCGCCGTAAATTGCCGGCAACCATTATTCTTCGCGCACTAGGTTACACAACCGAAGAAATCTTGAATTTATTCTTCGATAAAGTCACTTTTGAAATTACCGACAATAAATTGTTAATGACACTAATACCGGAACGTTTACGTGGCGAAACAGCAATTTTTGATATTGAAGCAAACGGTAAAGTGTATGTTGAACGCGGTCGTCGTATTACTGCGCGTCACATCAAGGCGTTAGAAAAAGATAAAATCACTCAAGTGGTTGTACCTACCGAATATATCGTGGGCAAAGTAGCGGCAAAAGATTACGTGGATTTAGAATCCGGCGAAATCGTTTGCCCGGCAAACGGTGAGATTTCTTTGGAAACCTTAGCGAAACTTGCACAAGCCGGTTACACCACCGTTGAAACCCTCTTTACCAATGACTTGGATTACGGCCCGTATATTTCTGAAACCTTACGGGTTGACCCGACTTACGATAAAGTCAGCGCATTATATGAAATTTATCGCATGATGCGCCCAGGCGAACCACCGACACCGGAATCTTCCGAAGCCTTGTTCCATAACTTGTTCTTCTCTCCGGAGCGTTATGATTTATCTGCGGTAGGTCGTATGAAATTCAACCGCTCTTTAAACATTCCGGAAGGTGTCGGTAGCGGCATTTTAAGCAATGAAGACATCATTGCGGTCATGCGTAAACTTATCGATATCCGTAACGGTCGTGGTGAAGTGGACGATATCGACCACTTGGGCAACCGTCGTATCCGTTCTGTGGGCGAAATGGCGGAAAACCAATTCCGCATCGGTTTGGTGCGAGTAGAAAGAGCGGTCAAAGAACGCTTATCTTTAGGCGATTTAGATACGATTACCCCACAAGATTTAATTAACCCAAAACCAATTTCTGCGGCAGTGAAAGAATTCTTTGGTTCTTCACAACTTTCGCAATTTATGGACCAAAACAACCCATTGTCAGAAGTGACGCACAAGCGTCGTATTTCTGCATTAGGTCCGGGCGGTTTAACACGAGAACGTGCAGGCTTTGAAGTGCGTGACGTACACAACACCCACTATGGTCGTTTGTGTCCAATCGAAACCCCTGAAGGTCCAAACATCGGTTTGATCAACTCTCTTTCTGCGTTCGCGCGTACAAACGATTACGGTTTCTTAGAAACCCCATATCGTAAAGTGGTGGATGGTCAAGTAACCGAAGAAATTGAATACTTATCTGCCATCGATGAAGCCAACTATATCATCGCACAGGCAAACTCAAATCTTGATGAAAACAATCGCTTTACTGATGCCTTCGTAACGGCACGTGGTGAGCGTGGTGAATCAGGCTTATACAAACCTGAAGATATTCACTATATGGACGTTTCAACCCAACAAGTGGTATCTGTGGCGGCAGCGTTAATTCCGTTCCTTGAGCACGACGATGCGAACCGTGCATTGATGGGAGCGAACATGCAACGTCAAGCCGTGCCGACTTTACGTGCGGATAAACCATTAGTCGGTACCGGTATGGAAAAACCAATCGCGTTAGACTCCGGTGTTGCGGTGGTCGCAAAACGTGGTGGTACCGTTCAATATGTGGATGCGTCACGTATCGTGATTAAAGTAAACGAAGACGAAACCATAGCCGGCGAAGCGGGTATTGATATCTATAATTTAATCAAATACACCCGTTCCAACCAAAACACCTGTATCAACCAAATTCCTTGTGTGAACTTGGGTGATCCGATTAATCGTGGTGAAGTATTGGCAGATGGCCCTTCAACGGATTTAGGTGAATTGGCGTTAGGTCAAAACATTCGCGTAGCGTTCATGCCTTGGAATGGTTATAACTTCGAAGACTCCATGTTAGTGTCTGAGCGCGTCGTTCAACAAGATCGTTTCACCACTATCCACATTCAAGAATTATCTTGTGTGGCGCGTGATACCAAGTTAGGTGCGGAAGAAATCACGGCGGATATTCCAAACGTGGGTGAATCTGCCTTAAGCAAACTTGATGAGTCCGGTATTGTTTATGTGGGTGCGGAAGTGAAAGGTGGTGACATCTTAGTGGGTAAAGTGACCCCTAAAGGCGAAACCCAATTAACACCGGAAGAAAAATTGTTACGTGCCATCTTCGGTGAAAAAGCATCAGACGTGAAAGA
Source organism: Aggregatibacter sp. HMT-949 (assembly GCF_041734645.1). NCBI lineage: Bacteria > Pseudomonadati > Pseudomonadota > Gammaproteobacteria > Pasteurellales > Pasteurellaceae > Aggregatibacter > Aggregatibacter sp. HMT-949. Next base: position 1,821,717 of record NZ_CP162010.1, read on the forward strand.
TTCCTCATTACGTGTGCCAAACAGCGTAACCGGTACGGTCATTGACGTACAAGTCTTCACTCGCGACGGCGTGGAAAAAGACAAACGTGCGTTAGAAATTGAAGAAATGCAATTAAAACAAGCGAAGAAAGACCTTTCTGACGAATTAGAAATCTTAGAAGCGGGTTTATTCGCGCGTGTTCGCAATCTCCTTGTCAACAGTGGCGTGGATGCGGTGCTGTTGGACAACCTCGAGCGCACCAAATGGTTAGAACAAACCATCGCAGACGAAGAAAAACAAAACCAATTAGAACAACTTGCCGAGCAATACGAAGAACTTCGCAAAGAGTTTGAACACAAACTTGAAGTAAAACGTAAGAAAATCATCAAAGGCGATGATCTTGCGCCGGGCGTGTTGAAAGTGGTGAAAGTTTATCTTGCGGTGAAACGTCAAATCCAACCGGGTGATAAAATGGCGGGTCGTCACGGTAACAAAGGTGTTATCTCGAAAATCAACCCGGTTGAAGATATGCCATACGATGAAAATGGCCAGCCGGTTGAAATCGTATTGAACCCGTTGGGCGTGCCGTCTCGTATGAACATCGGCCAGATCTTAGAAACCCACTTAGGTTTAGCGGCGAAAGGTATTGGTGATCAGATCAATGCGATGCTCAAACAAAAACAAGAAGTGGAAAAACTTCGCAGCTATATGCAAAAAGCGTATGACTTGGGTAACGGTTCACAAAAAGTGGATTTAAGCACTTTCACCAACGAAGAAATCTTACGTTTAGCGGAAAACTTGCGCAAAGGTTTACCGGTGGCAACGCCGGTGTTCGACGGTGCGGACGAAGCGGAAATCAAAGAGTTATTAAAACTCGGCGGCTTACCGACTTCCGGTCAAATCACCTTATATGACGGCCGTACCGGTGAGAAATTCGAGCGTCCGGTAACCGTAGGTTATATGTATATGCTCAAATTGAACCACTTGGTGGATGACAAAATGCACGCACGTTCAACCGGTTCTTATAGCCTTGTTACCCAACAACCGTTGGGCGGTAAAGCGCAATTCGGTGGTCAACGTTTCGGTGAGATGGAAGTTTGGGCACTTGAAGCTTATGGTGCAGCTTATACCTTACAAGAAATGTTAACCGTGAAATCCGATGATGTGAATGGTCGTACGAAGATGTATAAAAACATCGTCAGCGGCAACCAACATATGGATCCGGGCACGCCGGAATCTTTCAACGTAATTATGAAAGAAATCCGTTCACTTGGTTTAAATATCGAGTTAGATGAAGAGTAAAACCGTAGGGTGGGCATTCTTGCCCACCAATGAGTTTGAAATTTAAGGCGGGCAAGAATACCCACCCTACATAAAATTCGCCGAAGTGCGGTCAAAATTCTCTGAGATTTTCAACCGCACTTTAAACCTTTAACTCCGACAGGAGAACATTTGTGAAAGACTTAGTTAAGTTTTTAAAAGCACAGTCAAAAACCAGTGAAGATTTTGATGTGATTAAAATTGGGTTAGCCTCACCGGATATGATCCGTTCTTGGTCATTTGGTGAAGTGAAAAAACCTGAAACCATTAACTACCGTACGTTCAAACCTGAACGTGACGGTCTTTTCTGTGCACGTATTTTCGGGCCGGTAAAAGATTACGAATGTTTATGTGGTAAATATAAACGTTTGAAACACCGTGGTGTGATTTGTGAAAAATGTGGCGTTGAAGTCACCCAAACTAAAGTTCGTCGTGAACGTATGGGGCATATCGAACTTGCTTCCCCTGTGGCGCACATTTGGTTCTTAAAATCATTGCCATCCCGTATCGGTTTACTTTTAGATATGCCATTGCGCGATATCGAACGTGTACTTTATTTTGAAATGTACATCGTGACCGAACCGGGTATGACAGATTTAGAACGCGGTCAATTATTAACTGAAGAACAATACCTTGACGCTGAAGATCGTTGGCAAGATGAATTTGAAGCGAAAATGGGTGCGGAAGCCATTCAAGATTTATTAAAAGGTATGGATCTTGAAGTGGAATGCGAAAAATTACGTGAAGAATTACAAGAAACCAATTCTGAAACCAAACGTAAAAAAATCACTAAACGCTTAAAATTATTAGAAGCATTCGTTCAATCAGGCAATAAACCTGAATGGATGGTAATGACCGTATTACCGGTTCTTCCACCGGATTTACGTCCATTAGTACCACTTGATGGCGGTCGTTTTGCGACTTCAGATTTGAACGATTTATATCGTCGTGTCATCAACCGTAACAACCGTTTAAAACGTTTATTAGATTTAATTGCGCCGGATATTATCGTACGTAACGAAAAACGGATGTTACAAGAATCCGTGGATGCCTTATTAGATAACGGTCGTCGCGGTCGTGCTATCACCGGTTCTAATCGTCGTCCGTTAAAATCATTAGCGGATATGATTAAAGGTAAACAAGGTCGTTTCCGTCAAAACTTACTTGGTAAACGTGTGGATTACTCCGGTCGTTCTGTAATCACCGTAGGTCCATACCTTCACTTACACCAATGCGGTTTGCCAAAGAAAATGGCATTGGAATTATTCCGTCCGTTTATCTACGCAAAATTAGAAAGCCGTGGTTATGCCACCACCATTAAAGCCGCGAAGAAAATGGTTGAACGTGAAGACGCTATCGTTTGGGATATTCTTGCAGAAGTGATTCGCGAGCACCCAATTCTGTTGAACCGTGCGCCAACACTTCACCGTTTGGGTATTCAAGCCTTTGAACCAATCTTAATTGAAGGTAAAGCAATTCAATTACACCCACTCGTTTGTGCGGCGTTTAACGCGGACTTCGATGGTGACCAAATGGCGGTACACGTTCCATTAACGTTAGAAGCGCAATTAGAAGCGCGTGCGTTGATGATGTCTACCAACAACGTACTTTCACCGGCGAACGGTGATCCGATTATCGTGCCATCACAAGACGTGGTGTTGGGTCTTTACTATATGACCCGTGAAAAAGTGAACGGTAAAGGCGAAGGCATGTTATTGCAAGATCCACGCGAAGCGGAAAAAGCCTATCGCACCGGTGAAGCAGAATTACATTCTCGCGTAAAAGTGCGTATTACCGAATATGTGAAAAATGAAGCCGGCGAATTTGATGCGAAAACCACACTTACCGATACCACAATCGGTCGTGCAATTTTATGGATGATCGCACCAAAAGGTATGCCATATTCCTTGTTCAACCAAACATTAGGCAAAAAAGCCATTTCAAAACTGATTAACGAAGCCTATCGTCGTTTAGGTTTGAAAGAAGCGGTCATGTTTGCTGACCATATTATGTACACCGGTTTTGCTTACGCGGCACGTTCCGGCTCATCTGTTGGTATCGACGATATGGTGATCCCGGCGAAGAAATACGAAATTATTTCTGCAGCAGAAGAAGAAGTGGCTGAAATTCAGGAACAATTCCAATCCGGTCTTGTAACTGCAGGCGAACGCTATAACAAAGTGATCGATATCTGGGCGGCCGCGAACGAACGCGTTGCGAAAGCCATGATGGAAAACTTGTCTCAAGAAGAAGTGATCAACCGTGAAGGTAAACCGGAGAAACAAGCGTCTTTCAACAGCATCTTTATGATGGCGGATTCCGGTGCGCGTGGTTCCGCGGCACAGATTCGTCAGCTAGCGGGTATGCGTGGTTTGATGGCGCGTCCGGATGGTTCAATCATCGAAACCCCAATCACCGCGAACTTCCGTGAAGGTTTGAACGTATTACAGTACTTTATTTCAACCCATGGTGCGCGTAAAGGTCTGGCGGACACCGCATTGAAAACAGCAAACTCCGGTTACTTAACCCGTCGTTTAGTTGACGTGGCGCAAGACTTAGTGATCATCGAAGACGACTGTGGTACACACGAAGGCTTAGTGATGACCCCATTAATCGAAGGTGGTGATGAAAAAGTACCACTTCGCGAATTGGTGTTAGGTCGTGTGGTAGCGGAAGACATCTTAAAACCGGGGACAGAAGAAGTTTTAATTCCACGTAACACCTTATTAGATGAAAAACTCTGTGATGTGTTAGATGAAAACTCCGTGGACAGCGTGAAAGTACGTTCTGTTGTAACCTGTGATACCGACTTCGGTGTGTGTGCGAAATGTTACGGTCGTGACCTTGCACGTGGTCACCTTATCAACCAAGGTGAAGCAGTGGGCGTTATCGCGGCACAATCTATCGGTGAACCGGGTACACAGTTAACCATGCGTACGTTCCACATTGGTGGTGCGGCATCTGCAGCAGCTAAAGAGTCTAGCGTACAGGTGAAAAATACCGGTACATTACACTTAATGAACGCGAAATTTGTAACTAATGACGAAGGCAAATTAGTTTTAACTTCTCGTAACACAGAATTAACCATTACCGACGCATTCGGTCGTACTAAAGAACACTATAAAGTGCCTTACGGTGCGGTGTTAAGCAAAGGTGACGGTCAAGAAGTGACTGCTGGCGAAACCGTAGCAAACTGGGATCCGCATACTATGCCGGTTGTGTCTGAAGTGGCGGGTTTCGTGAAATTCATCGACATCGTGGACGGCTTAACCGTCACACGTCAAACCGATGAATTAACCGGTCTTTCATCTATCGTGGTACAAGACGTGGGTGAACGTGCAACCGCAGGTAAAGATTTACGTCCAACCATCAAATTGGTGGATGCAAACGGTAACGATATTTTCTTACCTGAAACGGATGTATTAGCCCAATACTTCCTACCGGGTAAAGCAATCGTCAGTTTAGACGATGGCGCGGCAGTGAAAGTGGGTGAACCATTAGCCCGTATTCCACAAGAATCCGTGGGTACCAAAGATATTACCGGTGGTCTTCCACGCGTAGCAGACTTATTCGAAGCTCGTAAACCGAAAGAACCTGCAATCTTGGCAGAAATCTCCGGTATCGTGTCCTTCGGCAAAGAAACTAAAGGTAAACGTCGTTTATTAATCACCCCAACTGAAGGTGAAACTTACGAAGAAATGATTCCAAAATGGCGTCAGCTCAACGTATTTGAAGGTGAAATGGTACAACGTGGTGACATCATCTCTGACGGTGCGGAAACGCCACACGATATCTTACGTTTACGCGGCGTGCGCGCAGTCACCGAGTACATCGTCAACGAAGTGCAAGATGTTTACCGCTTACAAGGGGTAAAAATCAACGACAAGCACATCGAAGTTATCGTACGTCAAATGTTGCGTAAAGCGATTATCACCAAAGCTTACGACTCCGAATTCCTCGAAGGGGAACAAGTGGAAGTGGCTCGCGTGAAAATCGTGAACCGTAAACGTGAAGCGGAAGGCAAACCACCGGTTGAATTCGAGCGTGAATTATTGGGGATCACCAAAGCGTCTCTTGCAACTGAATCCTTCATCTCGGCGGCATCGTTCCAAGAAACTACACGTGTTCTTACCGAAGCTGCAGTGGCAGGTAAACGTGACGAATTACGCGGCTTGAAAGAGAATGTCATCGTGGGTCGTTTAATTCCGGCCGGTACCGGTTTCGCGTATCACCAAAACCGCATTAAAAGCCGCCAAAAAGCAGCAGAATTAGCGGTAGAAGCGATCGAAGAACCAATCTCCACCTTCGCAAACGATGCTGATATTGAAGCAGAATTTGAATTCATTGCAGATGACGCAACGCAAAGTTTAGCAGCATTATTAAACTCCGAAATGGAAGATTAATATTGTGAAATAGATAAATAAAAAAGCCCCGAAAGGGGCTTTTTTGTTAAACAGAAATCAATTAATGTAAAAATACTTTTATAGATTATTTTTTTATTTTTACTTAGTTGAAATATCCCCTAATACTCTCGTCAACAAATCCCAATAGGTTTCTACCGTGGAAATTTGAACTTTTTCATCCGGCGAGTGGGCGTTGCGGATAGTTGGACCGAAAGACACCATTTCGATATTCGGATAATGTTCTTTGAGAAGACCGCATTCAAGACCGGCGTGGATGACCTTAATGTCCGGCTGCTTGCCTAACACATCGGCATAATGTTTCATGGAAAGTTTTAAAATTGCGGAGTCGTTTACCGGTTTCCAGCCCGGATAAGGTGCAGAAAATTCGGTTTTAGCGCCGGCGAGGGAAGCGACCGAATCCAATAATTCGGTGACATAGGCCTTGCCGCTTTCAATTAATGAACGCACCAAAATTGTACCCTGCACATGAGCGCTGTCAGTTTTTAACACGCCGATACTGAGCGAGCTTTCTACCACGTTTTTAATCACATCGCTGTTGCGAATCACGCCGTTTGGTAAGGCGTTCAATAAATTAATCACGGTTTGTGTGCTTTGCGCATCAAACACGCTTTGCGGTTTGGCAATCGGTTCTAAGAATAAGGTCAAATTCGGCTCGGCAATCGCTAATTCTTCTTTTAATAAAACCTGCAAATTTTGAACTGTACTTGCAAAGGCGTTTACTTCGCCGTCAAACGCCAAAATCGCTGCTGCTTCGCGCGGAATCGCGTTACGAATGGAGCCGCCACGGATTTCCGCAAGCCGGAAGTGCGATTGATGCTGTGAAAGTTTGGCTAACACGCGGGCTAACATTTTAATCGCATTGGCGCGTCCGGTATGAATATCCACGCCGGAATGGCCACCGCGCAAGCCTTTTAACACAAGCTGAAAGCTATGCGCAAATGTATTGGCTTCGCGTTGTACGGGAATCTCTAATTCAGCATTAATACCGCCAGCGCAACCGATATAAATTTCACCGATTTCTTCGGTATCCGTATTAATCAAGATTTCTGATTGCAACCAATTACGACGCAAATTTAAGGCACCATCCATGCCGGTTTCTTCTGTCATAGTGAGTAATACTTCGAGCGGCGGATGGGCGATATCGTCACTTTCCAACACCGCCAAGCAAGAGGCCAAACCGATGCCGTTGTCGGCGCCCAAGGTAGTACCTTGCGCTTTCACCCAATCACCGTCAATGTAAGGACGAATCGGATCTTTGGTGAAATCGTGCGAATTGCCCTCATTGGCTTGCGGCACCATATCCAAGTGCGCCTGCAACGCTACCGGAATGCAGTGCTCCATACCGGTACTTGCCGGCTTACGAATCAGTACGTTACCGACTTCATCGCGTTCCACAAAAAACCGTTTTTCTTGCGCCCAATTCACAATAAAATTCGCCAATTTGTCTTCGTGATGAGATGGGTGGGGAATCGCACAAATTTGCTCAAACCATTGCCATAATAATTGCGGTTGCAATGTCGTAATTTCAGACATATTCGCTCCTTTTTGCGTAAAATCGCACGAAATAATAGCATAAAACCCTGTTTCGCGTTATCCTTACGCCATTTTTATTTATCGACAAAATAAGGTATCAAAATGAGCGAAAAATATGTGGTGACTTGGGATATGTTCCAAATGCACGCCCGCAAATTATCAGAACGTTTACTTCCGGCCTCTCAATGGAAAGGCATCATCGCGGTGAGCCGCGGCGGTCTATTTCCGGCCGCGGTATTGGCGCGCGAATTAAGCATTCGCCACGTACAAACCGTTTGTATCGCCAGTTATCACGATCACAAAAATCAGGGCGAGTTGCAGGTATTACATGCTGCCGAAGTGCCGAACGGCGGTGAAGGTTTTATCGTGGTGGACGATTTAGTGGACACCGGCAATACCGCGCGTGCAATTCGCGAAATGTACCCGAACGCGAAATTCGTTACCGTATTCGCCAAACCGGCCGGTGCACAATTAGTAGATGATTACATTGTCGATATTCCGCAAAACACTTGGATCGAACAGCCTTGGGATTTAGGTTTAACCTTTGTGCCGCCTCTCGCCAGAAAATAATTCAAGTTGTAGAGTTACAGAAAAGTGCGGTGAATTTTTGAACTGATATTGCAGTTACGCAAAACGGAAATTGCCTCACAAAATAGCACCGCATTGGAGCCGCTTCCAATGCGGTGCTGTTTGTTAAGTACAAAATTCCTGCGTCGTTTTGCATATTCAGTAGCCCACGAGATTATTACAACCTTTGCGCGCCGATATTAATGTAGTGAAAATCTAAGCGATACAAGTGTGTTCTATGTTTATAAGTAATTTTTCAAGTTTTAGAATTTATTAAAAATTAAACCGTTTTTTATTTTGCTAAGTTGTTCAGATAATCCCTTAACGCATAAAGTGCAGTTAAATTCCGCGCTTCTGTAAAATTCGGATCGGCGAGTAACTCATCAATATTTGCCAATGGAAAACGCACGATTTCTAACGGCTCCGGTTCGTCGCCTTCCAGTCGGCAAGAATAGAAATCCCGTGCAATGAAAATATGCATTATGTTGCTCATATAACTCGGATTTGTATTGACCGTACGAAGAAAATGAATTTGTTTGGCGCCTAGACCGAGTTCTTCCTTCAGCTCACGATTAGCCGCGTCTTCCGGCTTTTCGCCCGCATCCACGCCGCCTTTAGGAAAGCCTAGTTCATAGCGCTCCGTGCCGACTGCATATTCGCGAACTAGCAAAAGCCAATCGCCGTCAATAGGCAGCATCATAACGGCCTGATACCCGCTAGGTTTAAGGCGTTCATAAGTGCGCCGTTCACCGTTAGAAAATCGTAAATCGACAGATTGGATTTCCAACAAGCGGGATTTCGCGGCTGTACGAACGGCCAAAATTTCCGGTTGATTTTGCGACATAACCTTTCCTTTATTCTGTGATACCATCGCACATAATCTATCACAAATGACACTGAGAAATTTAACATGGACAAAAAAGAAGTCAGACTCGACAAATGGCTTTGGGCCGCGCGTTTTTATAAAACCCGCAGTATCGCCAAAGCAATGATTGAAGGCGGTAAAGTACATTACAACGGACAACGCGCCAAAGTCAGCAAAATTGTCGATGTGGGTGCGGTGCTAAAACTGCGTCAAGGTAATGAGGAAAAGGAAGTGGAAGTATTGGCGCTCAGTGATCAACGACGCGGCGCGCCGGAAGCTCAATTACTTTATCGCGAAACTGAACAAAGCGTAAAAAAACGCGAAGAAACAGCTTGGGCGCGTAAAAATAACATGCTTTCCATGCCGCATCCGGATCGCCGGCCTAACAAAAAAGAACGACGGGATTTGTTGAAATTTAAGCATCAAGAATAAATTGAATCTATCTTTTCAATCATATAAAGATTATGATGCGCTTGATAGCTATTGCTCTATTTTTAACGAATTCGTATTCAAAACGACCATGCTTAAAACCAAAAACATTCTCGTTGTTTCCTACTCCCAAACCGGGCAACTCTCCCGTTTGACGGAAAATTTTCTCGTACCGTTGCAAAATCAATCCAATATTTGTGTAGAACATTGTGTTATCAAACCGCAAAAACCCTATCTCTTCCCTTGGAAATTCACAACGTTTTTTAACCAATTTCCGGAATCTGTACATTTAAGACCGGCGCCTATTGAACCCCTGCAATTACAATGGAAAAACTATGATCTGGTAATCATCGCCTACAGCGTCTGGTTTCTCTCACCATCACAACCAATCACCGCATTTTTACAGTCGGAACAAGCACATATCCTGAAAGACACGCCGGTGATTACGCTGATCGGTTGCCGCAATATGTGGCTGATGGCACAGGAAAAAATGAAGAAAATGTTGACCGCACTTGGCGCGAATTTAATCGGCAATATTGTCAAAACCGATCAATCCAATTCATGGGTGAGTTTTATTACCACGCCGGCGTGGATGTTTAGCGGAAAAAAACGTTATTTTTCATGGCTACCGAGCGCGGGTATCAGCGATGTCGAAATACAGGATATGCAACGCTTCGGTGAAAAACTTTCGCACACTTTCAAACAGAATATACCGCTTGATCAAACCCTATTTCAGAATATGGGCGCGGTAAAAATTGATGAAAAATTGATGATGAGCGAAAAAGTCGGTCATCGCAGTTTCTATTTATGGGGCAAATTGCTGTTAAAGTGCGGTCAAATTTCACCGCGTTTTCGTCGCGTCGTCCTCTATTTTTACATTCTCTTTTTAATTGCGTTAATTCTCACCGTAGTGCCGCTTTCCGCGCTCATCAAACGCTTACTTAAGCCATTGTTAAAAGAAAAATTAACGCGCCAAAAACGCTATTTTGCCGAACCTTCAGGGGAATAATTTTGACTGTTTTAAATCCAGTTTATATCAATCGCATTGCCGCTTTTTTGCCTAATGCACCGGTAGAAAATGACCAAATCGAACAGATTTTAGGGCAGATCGGCGAGTTGCCGTCCCGCGTACGAAAAATGATTTTGCGTTCTAACGCAATCAAAACCCGCCATTATGCGATTGATCCGATCACACGAGAAACCACACACAGCGGTACGGAGCTTGCAGTAGAAGCAATCAAAGGCTTATTTGCCCAAGGCTTAAAAGCAGATGACGTGAGCTGTTTAGCGTGCGGCACTTCTTACCCCGATCAAATTATGCCGGGGCAAGGTGTGATGGTGCACGGTTTAATTCCTGACGCGCCACCTTATGAAGTGCTCACCACCGCCGGTGTCTGTGTTGCCGGCATGGCGGCGATGAAACACGCTTACAATGCGATTCTCACCGGCGAACATAAAGATGCCATTGCCGTGGCTTCGGAAAGTGCATCCGCCGTTATGCGTAGCGAACATTTTGAAGCGGAAATCGATCAGAAAAAATTAGAGGATGCGCGCCCGGAAATCGGTTTTGAAAAAGATTTTCTTCGTTGGATGCTTTCCGATGGTGCAGGCGCAGTGCATTTAAGCAATAAGCCCAATCCGCAAGGAATTAGTTTCAAAATTCATTGGATTGATCTGATTTCTTACGCCAACGAAATGCCGGTTTGTATGTATGCCGGTGCCGAGTTACAGCAAGGAAAATTTGTCGGTTGGAAAAATGTGGATAAACAGACCCGCGATGCACGTAGTTTTATGGCAGTGAAACAAGATGTGAAATTGCTGAATGAAAACATTGTGCGTTGCACGGTGGAAAAGGCATTGTTGCGTTTAATTGATAAATACGCTTTAAAAGTCGATGAAATTGATTATTTCCTGCCGCATTATTCTTCGGGCTTTTTCCGCGATAAATTATTGGAAGGATTGAAAAACATCAATTTCGTTATCCCGCAGGAAAAATGGTTTACCAACCTTGAAAGTAAAGGAAATACGGGGTCAGCTTCCATCTATATTATTTTGCAAGAGTTTCTCGAAAAATACCCGCTTGTGAACGGACAAAAAGTGCTCTGTTATATTCCTGAAAGCGGTCGTTTTTCTTCTTGTTTTATGCTGCTTGAGGTCGTCGATGGACGTTAACGATATCCCGCAAGACGACAGCAAAATCTTCAAAGGACAGCGTAAAGTCATCTACGCCACCCAAAACGGCAACTACCAAACCGCCACCACTAACGGTTGGGAAATGGAAGAATTCGCTACCGAACAGGCGGTGGAAGAACTCAACCGACTCACCACCGAAGCGTTAACCGCCGTAAAACTCGGCGAAAAGTCACCGCTCTTTTACCTGATGTACCGCAACCGCTTTGACCTCCCCAGCCTCGCCCAAGCTACCGGCTTCTGGCAATGGCAAATCAAACGCCACTTTAAACCAAGTGTGTTTGCGAAGTTGTCGGATAAAGTGTTGGAGAGATATGCGGAAGTGTTTGGGATAAGTCTTGAGAAAATAAAAAATGGCAGATAATGACATTATTATTTACACCACCGATGATGGGCTTTCGCAATTTACTTTGCGCGAACTGGGGCAGCAACTTTGGTTGAATCAACTAGAGTTGGCAGAGCTTTATCAAACCTCAAAGCAAAATATTAGCAAGCATATTAAAGCGATTTTGGCAGAAAATGAATTAGATGAAGCTTCAGTTGTCAACTTTCAGTTGACAACTGCCACTGATGGCAAGCGATATAATACTCAAATTTATGCGTTACCGATGATTTTAGCCATCGGTTATCGCGTCCGCTCTGCTCGAGGCACGCAATTTCGACAATGGGCAACGCGAACATTAACGGAATATATTCAAAAAGGCTTTGTGTTAGATGAAGAACGCTTAAAAAATCCACCTATCGGAACAAATCAAGCAGAGGATTATTTCGATCTTTTATTAGAAAAAATTCGGGATATTCGAGCAAGCGAGCGCAGAATGTATTTACGCGTTCGTGAAATTTTTACTTTAGCAGCAGACTATCAACCTTCACTTAAAGAAACGACGCAATTTTTCCAAAAAATCCAGAACAAATTACATTTTGCTTGCACGAACAGCACCGCATCGGAAATCATATTTCAGAGAGCCAACGCAAGTTTGCCCAATATGGGGCTGACAAATTTTCGTGGTACAGATGTGGTAAAAAAAGATGTAACCGTGGCGAAAAATTATTTGAATGAAAAAGAAATCACCGCATTAAACCGAATCATATCAATGTGGTTGGATTTCGCCGAAGATCAGGCTTCCCGCAAAAAACAATTTTTCTTAAAAGATTGGACGCAAAAGCTAGATGAATTTCTCGCTTTCAATGATCGTCAAGTATTACAAAACGCCGGCTCAATCAGTAAACAACAAGCGGACGAAAAAGCCTATTTAGAATACGATAAATTTGCCAAAAATCGTCGGCAAGAAAAAGAGCGGTTAGGCGAAATTTACGTTGAAAAATTATTTAAATTAAAAAAATAACTTAACGATGAACAACAACTTCCACCACCAACACACTGCCCACTGCGAAAGCGGCGTCATGTCCACCTTGCTAAAATCGCACGGCGTGGATTTTAACGAAGCCATGGTTTTTGGCTTGGCATCGGCGTTGACCTTTGTTTATATTCCGTTAGTGAAAATTAACGGAATGCCGCTGATTTCTTATCGAATGCCGCCGCGTTCGATTATCAAAAAAGTCTCAAAACGGCTGAAAGTGCGGTTAAAAATACAGAAGTTTCGCTCGCCGGAAATCGGGCAGCAAGCACTTGACAAGGCGTTGGCTGAAAATAAATTAGTGGGCTTGCAAACGTCCGTTTTCTGGTTACCTTATTTTCCGCCGGAAATGCGTTTTCATTTTAATGCGCATAATTTAATCGTGTATGGCAAAGAGCAAAACGATTATCTGATTAGTGATCCCGTGTTTGAAAGCGTGCAACGTTGCGCAACGGAAGATTTGCAACGGGCGCGTTTTGTGAAAGGTGTACTGGCGCCGAAAGGATTGATGTATTACTTTGAAAATCAACCGAATTTAGCCCAAATAGATTTGCCTGCCTTAATTCATAAAGCCATTCGCAAGAATGCCAAGCACATGCTGGCGCCTCTATTTTTCGTCGGCATCAAAGGCATTCGTACCGTCGCCAAACAAATTGAGAAGCTGGCAAATCATCCTTCGGAAAAATACAAACGCCTATACCTAGGGCATATCGTGCGTATGCAGGAAGAAATCGGCACCGGCGGCGCAGGTTTCCGTTATTTGTATGCCTATTTCCTCGAACAAGCTGCTGATATTTGCCAACAACCGAAGTACAAACAGGCATCCGAACAGATGACGGAAATCGGCGATATGTGGCGTCAATTTGCAGGCTTATGTGTAAAACAATGCAAAAAGCCATCGGCGGAAGGTTATAAAATGGTGGCGGATTATCTTAGAGATATTTCCAGTAAAGAAAAGCATTTATGGAAAAATCTTTTGTAGGGTCGGGTCCTGTGCCCGACCGTTATCCTAAACGGAAGAGAATTCATCTGCAATATTATGATTACAGTCAAGATGGGTTATATTTCGTTACAATTTGTATTCAAGATCGTCTATGTTTATTAGGGCAAATTTTAGATAACCAAATGCATCTTAATGATGCAGGAAAGATGATTGAAAAAATATATTTAGAATTAGAGAATTTCTATGCTTCTGTAAAGTGTTTAGATTATGTCATTATGCCAAATCACGTACATTTTATAGTACAAATTGAGAATAATGGTGAGCTGTCTCTTTCTTTGTTTGATGTGATACAACGGTTCAAGTCTATTACAAATGTTGAATATATTAAGAATGTAAAGATGAATGATTGGAGGCCATTTAACAGAAAATTATGGCAAAGAAGTTATTATGAACACATTATTCGAGATGAGAAAGATTATTTAAATATTGCAGAATATATTGAATTTAATCCTTATAATTGGCAGAAAGATACATTATTTCAACCATAATAGATAGAGACGGGACGGCACAGGACCGTCCCCTACAAAATGATTAAAATAATGCGTATGCTCGGGTCCTATGCCCAACCGAAAAATAATAAATAATGATAAAAATCCAAAACATCCAACACCGCTATCCCAACGCCGAAAAGAATGCTTTAAATACGGTCAATTTTGATATTCAATCGGCATCCACCATTGGTTTGCTTGGCCCTAACGGCGCGGGCAAAACGACACTTATGTCGCTGCTTGCCGGGTTGCAGTCCGTGCAGCAGGGACAGATTTATTTCAATGCGGTGCCATTTGGACAGTTGACCAAAAAACAGCGCCATCAAATTTCCTTAGTGCCACAGGATTTTGCTTTTTATCCGTTGCTGACGGTGTGGGGAAATCTGAAATTTTTCGCCGCACTTTATGAGGTGAAAGACAAAAATTATCTGCAAGCCTTGCTGGAACAGGTGGATTTAACGGCGCATAAAAATAAACTCGCTAAACATTTATCCGGCGGTTTAAAGCGCCGCTTGAATTTTGCCATCGGTCTAATTAATCGCCCGAAAGTGATTTTTTTAGATGAAATTACGGTAGGCATCGACCCACAATCCCGCCAGTTTATTTTGGATAGCGTAGCAGCGTTGAAACAGCAAGGTGTCACCGTAATTTATACCTCCCATTATTTACAGGAAATCGAACAATTATGCGATAAATTGGTGCTGCTGAACGAAGGCGAATTAATTTATCAGGGATCGGTGCAGGGCATTTTAAAAGAGGGGCAAAGTCTTGAACGTTTTTATTTGGATTTTTTAAATAAGGCGGGAAAAACGTGCTAATTGCTTCGATTGCCAAAGAAATGCGTCTATTAAGCCGCGATCTGCACGGTGTCGCCGTATTATTTATCATGCCGATTTTGTTCATGCTGATTATGTCGGCCGCGTTGAGCAATGATAATGCCTTAAGCAATCGCTCGGAAATTGTGCTACTGAGTGAAAAAAATGCGCTTAACGATGCCTTTTTAGATGCGCTCAAAAATGAAAAACTTGCCGTTCGTCAAGCGCCACCGGAAGAGCTGGCGCAATACCAAGAAGCGCTACAAGCAGGGAAATTCGATTTGCTGATTTTCAATCCGAATAAAAAACAGACCGCACTTTCCGAAGAACAAAATCTGCAACTTTGGCTCAATCCGAGCGTAGATCGCAGTTGGTTGTTGGGTGTGAAAGGCGTGTTGCAAAAACATTATTCGCAACTGCGTTTAAACGATTATTTGGCGGATAATCACATTACGTTAGAAAATAACAAACGCAAGCCAATCAAAGAGATTCAAAATAAAGTCAATAAAGAACTGGATAACAAATTCGCCCAAATTAACGATTATCTGGCAAAAGATTTATGGCAGGAAATTTATGTGAATCGGCAGGGGAAAGCAGTTTCCAAGCCAAATTCCGTGCAACACAGTGTGCCCGCCTGGCTGATTTTCGGTATGTTCTTTATCATGATTCCCCTGTCCAATGTGATGGCGATGGAACGGCAAACCAACACACTTACCCGTCTGCGCATGGCGCGCGCCTCCGCATGGAGTCAGATTGTTGCTAAATTGATTCCGTATTTCCTCATCAACCAACTGCAATTTGTCGGCATGGTGGCGCTCGGTTATTTTGTATTGCCTGCACTGGATATGCCGGCATTTGGGTTAACGGGCGATTGGTTGCCTTATTTTGTGCTATCCGGCGCCGTTAGCCTTGCCGCGTTGGGTTATGGTTTGCTGGTAAGCGTGCTGGCGCGTACCACCGAGCATGCCGTAGTATTAGGCGGTGGCGGCATTATTATTATGGCAGCAATCGGGGGGATTATGGTGCCCGTTTATGTCATGCCGGAGATCATGCAAACTGTAGCGCAATTTTCCCCGATGGGCTGGGCATTAAGCGGTTTTCAGAATTTATTGCTGAATCATTACGCGCTTAGCCAAATTCAGCAACCGCTCTATTTGTTAAGCGGTTTCGGCATTGTTACGCTACTTTTAGCCACATTAATTTATCAACGACAATTGACAACACAAGCGAGATTCTAATGGCTTATCTTTTCACGCTGGAGTATCCGGCATTAGAACAGGAACTCAAAAAACTGATTATCCAAGAAACGGAAAAAGATGAATTTGACCCGACAGAAATCAGCGACGAAGAACCGTTATTTGGCGAACAAAGCCGCATTCAGTTGGATTCTTTAGATGCTTTGCAAATTGTCGTGGCGTTGCAAGCCCATTTCGGCGTGCGTTTGCAGGGCGATCGCATGGTGCGTAAACACATGATGAACGTGCGCGATCTTGCCGCCTTTATCCGCGAACAGCACCAAAAAGTCTGATGAATATTTATCTCAACGCCGCCTCCGCCAAGTTTGCCGATAATTTAGGGCAGCGCACCTCCAATATGTTGGGGCAACCGCTCCGTTTTCCGTACTTCAATGCTTTTGAGGAGCCTTTGCTTTCCCTTGAACAGCTTTATGCGTATTTTGATGTGGAAATCGACCGCACTTTACAGCAGGCGGGCTGGGATAAAAGCGAGTTGAAGCATATTCCTATTCTGCTCGGTTCCACCGCTTATGTTATCAGCGATTGCGAAGCCCGTCTGGCGCACAATCTCCCATTGCCGAAAGAACATAGTCTGGCGGTGATTGCCGATGATTTACGTGCCCGTTATCAAACGGAGGTGTTCAGTTTCGCCACCTCTTGCACTTCTTCCGCACAGGCGATGGGGTATGCCTATAAAATGCTGAAAAGCGGCATGTATGAAAAAGCCTTGGTTATCGGCTTTGAGATGTTTAATCGTCTGACGTTCGAGCATTTTCAGGCGATGAATTTGTTATCACAGGAAACGCAATATTCGCCACTCACGAACCCAACGGGCATTGTGTTAGGCGAAGGCATCGGCTGTGTGGCGTTATCTACTCAACCGAATCCACAATTGCCTTGCGAAATAGTGGGCGTCACGCTGCTAACCGATAACGAAAATCTCACCAACAGCAGTGAATCGGCATTGCGTAACCTGATTAATGCCTGCCTCAATAATGCCAATTTCATGCCGGCCGACATTGACGGCGTGAAAGTCCATGGCGTTGGCGGCAACAGCGATGAAATGGAGCTACGGGTTTTACAAGAAATTTTCCCTCATGCGCAATGGCTTTCCATAAAAACCCAAACGGGACACACCCTTGGCGCAAGTGGGGCGCTTGAAAGCGCCATTTTATTCAATCAATTGAAAAGCGAACCGCAAAAGTGCGGTCGTTTTTTAAATTATTTTTTAGGTTTCGGTGGAAGCAACATAGCTTGGGTGCTTAAGGTAAACAAATGACCTACTTTATCCGACAAATCCATCAGTTCATCAGCAACGATATGGACGACAAAATCTTGCGCCAACAACTCAAAGCTCATGGCGTTGATGCCCGTCGTTTAAGCCGCTTCACTCAACTTGCTCTTCTAGGTGCATTACCGCTCAAGCCTTATTTAACGGAGAAAAGCGGTATTTATCTCGGCTCACCCTTTAATTCACCCGGTAAATTCGACAAAATGTTCCGCCAACTCACGGCACAAAACCTGCCAAGCCCGTTGGATTTTATGGCAAATATCAATAACGCGGCGACCTTTCAACTGGCGCAAACCTTGCAAATTCATGGCAATTCGCTGTTTTTGGCGGTAAATCAGCAAACCATTTGGCAACCGTTACGGTTGGCGTTGCTGGATCTGGAACAGCAAGGAATGCCATCCGCGCTGGTCGGTTGGGTGTTGGAGAACGACAACGGACAACAAGAAGGGGCGTGCTTTTGGATAGTGTCGAAGGACGCAGAAGGTGCGCTCGAAAAGTTGAATAATCTGCCGAATATTGACAATACGCAAGAGATGGATTTTTTATCTATTGTATTAAATCCGACGTTTGTTTAACACGAGACGCTTGGCTTGGCCAATTATTGAAAGTCCAAAACAGCACCGCATTGAAATGGCTTCAATGCGGTGCTGTTTTTGATGAACGAACGGTAAACCCGGTTGAAATTACGCATGGCTCGAGGTCAGCAAACCTAATTTCCGCGTCCTGCCGCCGATTTTATTTTTATCCCTGCCAACGTTTAAAAATCAACGAGGTATTCACGCCACCGAAGGCAAAGTTGTTATTCATCACATAATCCGTGTCAATATGACGTCCGTCGCCTTGGATGTAGTCCAGTTTACCGCAACGTTCGTCAATGTTATCCAGATTAATGGTCGGTGCAAACCAACCGTCACGCATCATTTCGATAGAAAACCAGGATTCCAATGCACCGCATGCCCCGAGCGTATGGCCTAAATAACTTTTTTGCGAGCTTAACGGAATCTTGCCGAACACCGCTTCGGTGGCGAGGGTTTCCGCAATATCGCCTTGCTCCGTCGCCGTGCCATGTCCGTTCACATAACCAATTTTTTGCGGCGATAAATTTGCATCTTTTAACGCCAATTCCATGCAACGTTGCATGGTGTCCTTTTGCGGGCGAGTAACATGCGCGCCGTCACTGTTGGCACCATAGCCCACCACTTCCGCGATAATATTGGCATTGCGCGCGAGGGCATGTTCCAGTTCTTCCAACACGAAAATTCCGGCACCTTCGCCGATCACCAAACCATCACGATCTCTGTCGTAAGGACGCGGGGTTTGTTTTGGCTGATTGACATTACGGCTTGCCGCATAAAGAGAATCAAACACATACACTTCCGACGGACAAAATTCCTCGGCACCACCGGCAAGCATCATCGGAATTAAGCCGTATTTAATCGATTCGTAAGCATAACCGATGCCTTGGCTGCCGGAAGAACAGGCGCTGGAAGTAGGAATAATGCGCCCTGTTAAACCAAAGAAAATACCAATATTGGCGGCGGCGGTGTGTGGCATCATGCGCACATAGGTGTTGGCGTTAAAGCCGTCGGATTTACCGGTCATCAGTAGTTCGGCGGCATCTTTAATATCGTTGGTGGAACCGGTGGAAGAACCACAGGCAACGCCCATTCGGCCATCTTTCAAATAAGCCGGGATTTCACCATTTTCATCCAATAACCCGGCATCGGCTAACGCGCGTTCGGCGGCTTCCACGGCAAATTGCGACACCCGCCCGAGGCTGCGTAATTGTTTACGATTCCAATGTGCCGGCGGCTGATAATCGAAAATTTCCGCGCCTAAACGGGCTTCCAGCTCAGGATAGCGCGTCGCCCAATCCGCTTTGGCCTGCACGGCGTTTTGCTTACGTCGGAAAGCCGCTTGGATGTCCCGCCATTCTTTACCGAAGGCAGTCACTGCACCGATGCCGGTGATCACAACTCGTTTCATGTTAATTCGTCTCTTTGCTTATTTAACACAAACCGCCGTTTACGGCGATCACTTGGCGGGTAATATATGCGGCTTTTTCGTCCATCAGAAAATTCACGGCGTGCGCGACTTCTTCCGGATCGCCCATACGCCCGGCGGGAATCATTTTCAGAATTTCATCAATAGGTACATTTTCATCCAGAATATCCGTGTCAATTAAGCCGGGTGCCACACAATTAACGGTGATTTTACGCTTCGCCAATTCCACCGCCAGCGCTTTCGCGGCGCCGATAATACCCGCTTTGGAGGCGCTGTAATTGACTTGACCGCGATTGCCGATTAAGCCCGATACGGAGGTAATACACACAATGCGTCCCGCTTTGCGACGACGAATCATTGGCATCATAATCGGGTGTAACACATTATAAAAACCATCCAGATTGGTCCGCAGTACCTTGTCCCAATCCTCATCCGTTAACGCCGGAAAGGCGTTATCGCGGGTTAGACCGGCGTTTAGCACCACACCGTAATACGCGCCGTTGGCTTCCACATCGGCAATCAGCTTTTCCGCCGCCTCGACGCGATTGCTTACATCAAACTGCAACACGCGGGCATTTTGCCCTAGTTCGCGTACCGCCTGAGCCACCGCTTCCGCTTCTACCGCACGGTTGCGACAATGCACCACAATATCAAATCCCGCTTGTGCCAAACGTAAGGCAATGGCTTTGCCGATACCTCGGCTGGAACCCGTAATTAAAATGGTTTGCTTCATCTTCTTTCTCAAATTTTCTAAAAAGTGCCGTCAAATTTACGCTTGTTCTTCGCTATGCCGAGGACGAAATACATTTAATGCGCCGTCTAACAGCACGTTACCGCTTTCGGCTTCGACCAGTTCACAATCAAACACGCCGAATCCGGAAGCGTCTTCAATGGATAATTTCACGCGAATTCGTAATGCCGTGCCAACCGGAATAAACGGCTGATGTTGCGTTAAACGACGCGAACCAAGCCAATAACCCAAGCCAATCGGCTTGCCAGCCCGCACGCATTGATAACCCGCCCAAGCAGCAATGCCTTGCGCGAGAATTTCCGCGCCCATAAAGGTGGAAAGTTGCCCGTTACGGACCAATAAATTATCAGCGCGCAGATAAGTTTCGGCAATCAAATGTTCGCCATCAACTTCCGTGATCGCGTCTAACAACACCATTTCTCCACTATGCGGAATCAACGCGGCGACTTCGGTTATTGGACAAGTTAAATCAATCATCGGCTTCTCCTAAAATCAGTACCGTATTATTGCCGCCAAAAGCAAAAGAACTGCTAGCGCCAATGCGGTGCTCGTACGGCCAGTAATCGTTTCGACTCGTTAAATGAATTTGTGCGGTAACCTCATCGGCTTGATTGTCCCAGCGTTGCGCAGGTAATTTGCCTGACGGATTGGTTTGCGGAGCAATTACCCCCCATAAAATCGCTGCCTCAATCGCTCCAGCCGCCCCCAAGGTGTGTCCGGTATAAGGTTTGGTCGTGCTACAAGGCGTTTGCGAACCGAAAATATGTTTTACCGCGATGGCTTCCATTTGATCGTTATGGAAAGTGCCGGTGCCGTGCAAATTAATCCAGCCGATTTGGTCGGCGGTCAGTTTGGCTGATTTCAATGCGGTGCTAAAAGCCGAGATCGCACCTTCGCCCGCCGGATGCGGCGACGACATATGATAAGCATCGCTGCTAGTGCCGTACCCCAACAGCGCAACAGAGGATTCATCCAAGGCTTCTCTGCTCATCACGAAAACAGCGGCGCCTTCGCCTAAATTGATGCCGTTGCGATTAGCGGAGAACGGGTTGGTTGGTTGCGTCGATAACACGGACAACGAATGAAAACCGACCAACGTGAGTAAAGAAAGCGTATCTACACCGCCACAAATCACCGCGTCGCACAAATTTGCCTTCAATAACCGTGCGGCGCTGATTAAGGCTTTAGCACCCGAAGTGCAAGCAGTGGAAATGCCGTAGCAAATGCCCGATAAACCGTATTGATACGCGATGAAATCGGCTGCGGCGGAAAAGTATTGTTGTTGCTGATTAAACGGAACGCCCGACCAATCATTGTGCCGTGCGGCATATTGAAATACCGGCAAGTTTTCATCCACCCCGGTAGTGGAAGTGCCAATCACTACTGCCACCCGTTGTTTACCGAAGCGTCGAATCGCCCGTTCAATGCGGTCCTCAATTTGCACCAGACTATGCCATAACAATTGGTTATTGCGGCTTCGGTGCGCTCTCGGCAAATCGTCGGGGAACGGCCGCAACGACAACGCCACTTCACCGACCATCGCGGATTTATCTTTTAAACCGCTTTCTCGGAATAGTTTATCCGACGCATAAAGAGGTGATTCAACTTCATTTAGCAACGCCTTGATGTGATGCTCAAGACCTTCGCCTAAACTGCTAACAATGGCGGGTTTAGTTAAAAATAATTGCACGTAATCCTCTAATTCAATCTCTCGATATGCCACTCGCTGCCATCTGCTAAGACGATTTCCCATTGTTCGGTAAGCGCGCGAGTCGTCCACAGCCACTCGCCTCGGCGGCGATAAATTTTATTTTGCGATGTCTGTTGAACCTCAATAAGATCGGCACGAAGCGGTGGCGAAAATTCATAGGCAAGCGCCAAAAAGAGCCATTGAGCCTGGCTATTCGGCATAACGAAACCATCATTTTGCCAACCTTGCGGAGTAAGCAACAATCGAGCCAGCGGCGAACCTAAAGGCTCGGTTTGCACCCAACGCCATTGATTCGGCATAAATTGCACGGTCAACAAGCTGGTTTGATAAAGGGTTTGATTCTGCCGCCGCTCCACTTTGAACGTCTCGCTTGCCACTTGTTGTTGTGGCAATTGCGTGATCGTTGGGAAACTCGTACATGCGCTTAAACAAAGCGCTAGCGCCGACAGCAAAAATAATTTTTTCATCGTTTCTCCGAGAAAAAAATGCAGTGAATTCTAGCGATTAGCCTTATCTAGATCAACGGATAAATTTTGCGCTGCACAACATGCTTAGTAGCACGCCTAAGGTTACCGTTAAGCCGAATCCGGCCACTGCCGGCGTCGAACTCATACCCAGTAATGCAAACGAAATCAGCGTGGTGGTCGCCGCTAAAAACAGTGTAAATTGTTTTTCGAAACGCGCTGCCCGTACCGTTTGCATATACACCGCATAGTCGATACCGATAGCGGAAACCAATAATAAGCCGAACATCGAAAATAAGCCGATCGGTAAACCAATCCAACCGCAAAGCGCAACCGTCAGCACAATCGCGACACAAGGTACGAGTAATAAACGTAAAGTCGTTTTGCCGTTAAACCATTTACGCAACAACAATGCCGCCAATACAAAGGACAGTACTTTTAACCACGCTGCTTGATTACGCGTCATTTGGAAACCGTGGTTGAGTGACGCGCGTTTATCAAGCCAGAAAATATCTTGCTGATTTGCCAATTTTGCCATTTCCGCGCCGTCTGCCTCTTTTACTTTGACCAAGCCGGCAACCTGCGTTTCGTTCAACCGACCTAAATAATAAGGCCGCCAAGCCTGCCCCAATGTTGTGGATAATGCCGCTTGCAAGCTAAGCGGCGGTTGTTCTGCCAACATATGTAAACTCTCTACGACGGCATGTTGCGGAATGCCCAATTCGGTTAACGGTGCATAATCCGCCGGCTGAATCGTCGCCGAAATTTGGCGGGCAAGCATTTGTTGCCGTTGCGGCGCGACAAACCATTGACTTAACGCTTGAATATTCACACCTCGCGCGGTCAAATCCGCCGCCAATGCGGTGCTCTTTTCCAACAACTCGTCATCATTTTCGGCACAAATTAAAAACGCTTGCGCGCCCCAGTCAAAGCCTGTCAGTTGGCCAATTTGGCGCATTTCCTCCAACATCGTTTTCGGCATGGAAACCCACGAGCGAATATCATCCTGCCATTGTGAACGATAAATCCCGACCGCCGTAAAACAAAGCAATAAAACGGCAAACCCGCGATTACCTTTAAACGCCGTAAATTTTTCAAATATTGCGCGCACCTTGTTGTAACCTTTGCGATCCACCAACCGATTCGCGACTTGATAAGAGCCGATTAAAAACGGCAAAAGAAGTTGTGTAGTCCACACTGCGGCGATTAATGCTACTGCAGAAAATAGCGCCGTTTGTTTTAACACCGGTAAGTCGGTAAATGCCAGTAAACCATAACCGAGCAATGTCACCAATAAACTCATGGTAAAAGTAAAACGCAATTTTGCCATGGCGGGGCGCGCTTGCCAGTTCGCTCTAAATAACGAGCCTGCGAACCAATGCAATGGAAAGTCAATCAACACCCCGACCAAACTGGTACCAACTACAATCGTCAGAATATGAATATGCCGAAACACCAATAATGTAGCGGCGATGCCCGCCATCATTCCGACGACAATCGGCAAAAACAACCACAAAATCCGCCAAGTACGAAAAACGCTCCACAAAAGCAATAGCGTCAAACTAATGCCCGACAGGCTCATTAATGTGCTTTCGCGCTCTGCTTTTTGTTTGGCGTCAGCGGCAAATAATGCATTGCCGGCCACAAGAAAGTGCGCTTCTCGGGCTTCCAATTGGCGACGATTTTGCGCCAACAACGTGGTTAATTTAGCCGCGGGATTAAGCCAAGTTTGCGCATTTAATTCGCCGCGCAACAGAACCCAAGTGAGCCCGTCTTGTGTTACCGACAACATCCCGTTTGTCGCATTCCATTGAAGCCGCCCGATTTGCGCACGGTTCATTGCAAAGCGCCCGAAGCCCAACCAATCTTGTTCCAAAGGCAATAAATTGGTCTGTTCAAAAGGGTTGGCTAATTGCTGTGCATAGTGTTGAAAATACTCGGCGGGACGTCGCAACAATTGTTCTTGAATGTGTTCGGGCAAAGTCGCCCAAGCCAATTGCTGAATTTCTTGACGAAGCTGATTTAAATCAGGCTGAATGCGTGCATTTACTTGTGCGAAATCACCGCTTGTTTGCCAAACTTGTGCTGTTTCTTCCGCCAACGTAAAAGCTTGTTCAGGGTCAGTATGACCGACTAATGCGATCAGTTGGCGATTTAATTGCTGTTCTTGCCGTTTGTCTGCCTCAATGAGCACCGCATTGACGCCTTGCCGGGAAGGCAATAACGTGCGTAAGTCCGTTTGCAACCATTCGCCTTGGTGCCAAAAACCGGCTAACAGCGCAACGGTGAATACCAGAAAGAGGACGTAACCCCAAGTTTGATAAGCGGGGAAAAACGCGATCGTTTTTTTCATGGTGTTTTAGTCAGCCGATTCAAGAGCGGATTGTGCAAACGCCGACAGCGGCTGATTTAGTCGAATCTGCTGAAAATCAATTTGTGTGCGGTCGCCTTGCACTTCATTGAGCTGTAGGCGTTTGGCGGTTTGGTCGCCTTCAATTTCGATAGAGGTGAAAATTTGCTTCATCAATAAACTGTTCGGTGTGAGTATCAATTTCCAATTTTGTGCATTGCCCGATAATTTCATGTCAAATTGAGATTTCAACCCATCGATATTGCCGGACAACAATCCCAAGAATAAGCTAATTTGCTCGCTTTGCCCCGGTTTTTGATTACCCGTCCATTGCTTGCCATTCCATTGCGTGATGCCATCCGGTTTAACACGCAGTTGGTTGGCAAAGGGTTTTTCTAATTGCCAGAGCAGGCCTTTTTTCGCCACTAAGGTAAATTGTCCTTGCAGAGTAATCGGAGCGGCAAGAGATTTTAAGAAACGCTGTTGTACGAACCGACCTTGCACGTTTTGCGGTTGTTGCAGTTGTTGTACCAACTCGGCTTCGGAGAACGCCCAAGTAAAAGCGCTGAACAGAAAACCGCCAATAATCAATAAAATACGCATTGTTTTTCCTTAATCTTCTTTGCTAAAACTCGCATGGTTTTCGATCGCTTGCCGCCAACAAGGCGGTGTTTGCCATTGCGTTTCGCGCGTGGCAATGCTGACTGCAACCTGCGTCGTACTGGCCGAGGTGAGTTTTTGACCGCTTTCGGCATCAAAAATCAGATAATCAATGCGCAAACAGCTTTCATATTCGACCACTGCAAGATCAATACGAATACGTTGACGAAACAAGGCGGGTTGTACGTATTTGATATTAAGCTGTACGATCGGCCAGCCGAAACCTTGTTTTTTCATCACGTCGTAGGTGTAACCAATTTCTTCAAGAAATGCGCAACGCGCCATTTCAAGGTATTTGACATAATGGCCGTGCCACATAATGTCCATGGAGTCTACGTCAAAAAATTGAATTTTATGAACGGAACTGTGACGACAATAAGCATGTTTTTTCATTCTTGATCATTCCAGAAGTTATAAAAATTAAACCAAAGTAGCGGATTTTCCGCGCATTCTTGCGCAAGAATATCGGCATATTGTTGCATCACGGTTAGAATCGCTTGCTCGCGTTGGGCACCGCGTCCTTCAATACAAGGCACAAAACGGCGCAATTTCATTCGGTAACGGCCGTGTTCTTTTAAACAAAATAGCGTATTGATCGGTGCTTTGAGAATACTTGCCAGCAACCAGGCGCCTTGTGGAAATTCCGCCACATCGCCTAAAAAATTCACCAATGCGGTTTTATCACCGCGTAACGGGACACGATCGACGGCAATGGCAATCCATTCGCCTTGTTCCAAACGTTGCGAGAGAGTGAGCATTTTTTGCGCGTCCAAGTCTTCCACTTGCATTAATGACAACGTATTCGCCCCCGCTGCCGTCAGCGCTTGATTAAATGCTTCGGCATTACGACTATGCACCAACACATTCAATTTAAAAGCCTGATGCGGCCCGTTATCGAGCAAGGCACGGCAAATTTCGATATTGCCAAAATGCGAACAAACTAAAATTTGTCCACGACCGTCGCGATCCATATCGGCAAATAAATTATCTTTATCGTCAATGGTGAGATCATCGTAATGAATTTTATGTTGCCACACGGCAAAGTTATCGCAAACCATTTCGCCGAATCCTAAAAATTGACGAAAGACGGAAGCGTGCGGAAGATTTAGTGTCGGAGAATAGCGTCGTAAACGGGTTTGATAGGCGCGAATATTGCGCCGCGCTTTTGCGCTCGTGAGGTAAAAATAACTCACCACGATGACGCTTATCGGTTTAATTAACCAAAGCGGGCTGTATTTCACAATGAGCCGTGTGAGCCCTAAGAAAAAGGCGTTGCCGCGTTCCGCTTGCTTTGCCCAATGGGTCGATTTCATTACATTTTTCCCATGAGAAAACGTTTTAACATAGCGAAAAATAAACGCGCGTGCATTTTGCTAATCAACCAATTATCCGCCAAGCTGCGAAAGTGCGACACGCCGTCTTGCGCATAACGGATTCGGGTGTCGAGCCAAATAAATTCAATTCGGTGCCAGTGGGCTTTCACGAGAATTTCGATATCGAAATCCATTCGATCGCCCAAAAATTCCCGTTGAATTAACGGGGCGATTGTAGCTAGCGGATAAATCCGAAAACCACACATCCCGTCTTTAATATCAAATGAATGGGTGTGCACGGCGTTCCAAAAGTCGGTGATTTTACGCCCGTATAAACGCGCTTTCGGGGCATCGTCACCGTAAATCGGACGGCCACAAATTAACGCGGCCGGATTTTCTTGAGACTTCGCCAGCATTGCGGGACAGTCGGCCAGGTTATGCTGCCCGTCTGCGTCCACTTGCAAAGCATGCGTAAACCCTTGTTCTGCCGCCAATAACAACCCCGCTTTCATCGCCCCGCCTTTCCCTTGATTTGGTGTACGGTAATAAATTTTTACGCCTTCTTGCGCAAAAGTCTGAAGCACTTGGCGATGTAATTCGGTTGAACCGTCATCAATCACTAACACAGGCAATCCAATGCGGTGCAGTTCGGCGAGCACGGCACCGAGGGTTGCAGAATGATTGTAATGAGGAATAACGGCAACCGGGTTAAACATAAAATGATTCATCTTTTTGATTCAAAAATATTTGCTCGAAATCTGCGCGGCTGATTTTTGATTGACTATTACGCGGCAAGGCGCGGGTAAAGCGCCAATAACGCGGTAAAGCGGAATGTTCTTGGCTTTCGCTTAAATCGCGGCGTAGTCGTTGCACTATCGCTTGACGGCCTATGCGACGATATGCGCTTATGCCTTCCTCGCTCAAGGCTAGCCATGCAGCCGGTCGGGGATACTTAGGGTGTTGCGCGACATAAGCGTCGAGCACCCAAGGATGTTTCAATATATCTTGTTCAATTTTTACCAGCGAAATGCGCTTGTCGCCGAATTTCACAATTCGGTCGATTCGTCCCAATAAATGAAATTGCGCTCCTGAAATTTCTACCGCATCGGCAGTTTGTTCCCGCTGCTCTAGCCAAGGCGATTCCACCCATAATGCGCCTTGCTCATTTACGCCTAAACGCGTCACCGGCGTCGGTGTCCATAAACCGGGCTGCTCGCGAAAAGCAATCACGCCGGTTTCCGTACTACCGTAACCTTCAATGATTTTTGTGTTTAATTGCGCACGCATTGCTTTTGCTGTGGTCTCGGGTAACATGCCGCCGGAAGACAAAATAGCGACAATTTGACATCGATGTAACGCGGGATCGGATAAATTCAAATGAGTCAACAAGGCCGGACTGCTAATCCAAATACTACGCGGAACAGATAAACTTTCCGCAATAAGGTACTCGGGGTAAGGCAGTTGTTTACGGGCAATTGACCAACCCATCGTCAACGGCAACATCACTCGATAAGATAAGCCGTAATGGTGTTGCGTCGATACGCTGGAAACGACATGGATATTATTATCGGACGGAATAGCTAACGAACGACTGATAGCATCGGATTCTTGCCACATTTTTTCCGCCGTTTTTTTCATAATTTTCGGCTGCCCGCTGCTACCGGACGTTTTCAACCAAATTTCGGTTTGACTGGTTTTGTCGATACTTAACTCAGAATTCGCTACAGTTTGTGTGATGCCGTAGGTTTCAAAAAGAGCATCATCAAATAAAAAATCGGCATTTTCTTCAACCCATCGGCGATTTTCTTCCAGTAAATTCGGCGGCAATAAAATTTTGACATCAGCCTCAAAACAAGCAAGCATCGCACAGGCAAAATACGCCGCATCATCAAACCAAAAGGCAACCGTTTGGATATGTTCTTGGCGCAATTGTTGACTGATTTGTCGACAGCGATGCGCGAAGTCTTGCCACGTCCACTGCGGATTGCGTGCGATTAATGACGTCGCTTGAAATGGAAGATTCATAGCTTATTTCCGTTGTTGTACTTGTCGGCGAACCAGCCATTCCACCGACATAACTGATGCCATCAATAGATAAGACCAAACACCGGTGTACCAGGCCCAATCATCATAACGACCGAATAAAATTAAACCAGTGGAAACGATAATATTAAAAATAAAAACGCCGCACCAAACTTCGGTCACCCGACGCGTGTAAAAGACGGCGCGATTTGATAATTGTGGTTCTTGTAAACGAGCGAGTCGTTCGACGAAGGATTGTTTGGTAAACAAGCTGCCGCCGAAAAGACTGAGCATTAAGGCGTTCATCAACACCGGATACCAATACATCGCATCTGTTTGTTTATACCAACCGACTAGCGTGAGCATTATCGCCATTAGACAAGAAAAATAGCGTTTTGAGGCTTGTTGATGGAAGGCTTTTAGCGCCCATAATATCGCCAGCAAATAAGGCAGTTGCACTAACTGTTGTTGTTCACCGAGCAGATAACCGAGCGGATATGCAATGGTGGCCAGCATCAGCACCGCATTGAGCAGAATCGTCACCTAGCGCTCCATCAGTGCAAAACCGCTACAACAAACTTCACGCTCGGTAAGCAATTGAAACTTTATCCGTTGTTTAACCGCATCCCATTGTAATTGAATTTGGAATCGATCCGCCGGCCGCAGGAATTTTTGGAATTTTAGTTGTTCAAAACGTGTAATCGTCGGAGCAAAACCCAAAAATTCGCTAATCCGATCGGTAATCCATTGTAATTCCACCACCCCCGGCACTAGCGGGAAATCCGCAAAATGGTCAGTTAAAAATACTAAATCCAACGGCACTTTACCTTCAATGCGGTGGACATTTTCGGTTTGCTCGGTATTTAACCAAATAGCATCAGTTTGAGTGGTCACGCAAATACGCTCAAATTCCGCTTTGTTGATTTTCGACTGGCTGTTGCGCGGTAATTTATCGGTAAAACGCCAAAAACGCGGCACGGCGGCCTTTTCTTGGGTTTGTTCTAATGCCTGTTTGAGTTGATGAATTAACGCGCGACGTCCTTTTTCACGAAATTGCTCAATACCTTGCTCGGTTAAACCGACCCAAGCCACCAGGCGCGATTTTTGCCGGTGCTGCGCGATGTAACAATCCTCTACCCAAAGGTGTTGCATTAAAGCTTGTTCGACGCCAACCAAAGCAATGCGTTTGTCGGCAATTTTTACAATGCGATCCGCGCGCCCCAAAAGGCGGAAACCCTTCGCTTCAAACTCCACCACGTCGGCGGTTTGTTCGCGTCGAGCCAACCAATCGGCTTCAATCCAAAGCGCACCTTGCGCATCACTGCCTAATCGGCTATTCGGCAAAATTCGCCATAAGCCGCTATCTTGACGTATTGCAATCGGACCGGTTTCCGTACTGCCGTAAATTTCCACTAACGGATACTGAACACGGCTGCGAATTTCGTCGGAAAGCGTCGCAGGCAAAGCGCCACCGGAAGAAATAATGCCTTCAATACGACTTGAAATCGGCATCTTTTGCCAATCAATGCTGGACAACATCGCCGGACTGCTGACTATTATCGCGCGACGAACCTGTTCCGCTTCGCGCATAATACATTCCGGATAAAATTGTTGAATGCGGCCGATTTGCCAACCTTTCACTAACGACATCATAATATGCACGGTTAGCCCGTATACGTGTTGTATGCTAACGGTACTGATAGTGTGAATATCATTGCTGTCGTTAAAAGGCAGCGCTTCTGCCAAGGCACGAGCACCCAGCCATAATTGACGGGCGGTTTTGACGATAGTTTTGGCTTCGCCGGTGCTGCCCGAGGTTTTCAACCAGATTTCAGTTTGATTATGCACATCAAAGAGCGGTTGATTTTGCCAATCTTTTTGCCATTCAATCTGCAAACCGAATTCGCTAAATAATACGCTATTCGGCTGATGAAAATCCGCGCGATCGGTAATCCATAGATCCGCATTCTCATTCGCCCAGGCTAAACTCTCCGGCGTGTCATTTGCCGGAAATAACGTGCGAACACCGACAAACCACGCACCTAATAAGACGCAGGCGAGCTGTGCGCCGTCTTCCATCCACAAGGAAATCGACCGAATTTTACGTTGTGTTAATTCGGCAGCGATTTGTTTGGCCCGATATTCAAAATCGCGAAACGCCCAAGCGGGCGATTGGGCGATAAAATGATGTTCTAAGTAAGGTAACATTATGCGTTCGGGCGGTTTTGGCTAATTTTCAATACCGCTTGCACTACATCATCCACGGTACGTACATTACGAAAATCTTCCGCTTGCAGTTTATGTCCGGTTTTGCGTTTAATGTGATCAATTAAATCAATTGCATCGATACTGTCAATTTCCAGCTCTTCATAAAGATTGGTTTCCGGCTTAATGCGCTCCGATTCAATTTCAAATAACGTATGCAAGGCATCGGCCAATAAATCGCGAATTTCTTGTTCAGTCATCTTACGCCTCGCCTTTTTGAGAACGAATGAAATCCGCTAAAGTGTTCACACTTTCAAAATAATGGCGGACTTGTTGCTGTTCGCCGTCTAATTGCAAACCGAAGGTTTTTTGCACAGCAAGACCTAACTCCAACGCATCCACCGAATCTAAACCCAAACCATCGGCAGAAAATAGCGGCATGTCATTTTCGATATCCGCCGGGCTAATATCTTCCAACGCCAAGCTCTCAATAATGAGTTGTTTTAATTGTTGTTCAAGTTGCATGGTTAGTTATCCTTTTGTAAGGTCTGAGAATTAAAATAATCTTCTAAATATTTTGTTAGACGGCGGGAAGCCATCGGAATGGATTGTTTTTGCAGCCATTCTTGCGGATTGATATCTTCTCCGACAATCAATTCATAATGAATTTTTTGATTGGGAATTTTATACCAAGGATCGCCTTTTTTCAGGCTTAATGGATGCATTTTTATCACTACCGGCGTAATCACTTGTGCGCTGCGCAAACCAATAGAAATCGCCCCCCGATTTAATTTCACGACACTATCCCAACCGGTTCGAGTGCCTTCAGGAAAAAGCAATAAGGCTTGGCGTTGCAGCACCGCATCGGTTTGTTCCAACAATTCTAAAGATTCGCTATTGGGTAAAAAACCGCAAGCTAAAATTTGATTACGCATCGTCGGATTTTTTAATAAATCCTTTTTCACGATACAGTTAAGACTCGGCGTTCGGCTTAAAATCAGCACCACATCAATTAACGAAGGATGATTGGCCACCACTAATTGGCCCGCTCTACCGAGTCGTTCAAAGCCCTGATACGACACCTGCAACACACCGGTCCAAGAAAGATAGCGCACAAAGAAAAACCAAATTTTACCGACCCAACGACGCACTTTTAGCTGTGTGGCATAGCTTGCGTTTTTAGTTTTTTGAGCATAAGGAAGTAAAACGAACTGTAATAACACACCAACAATCGCCCACAAGAAAAATGCCAACGCAGTTGCCAGGAAACGACCAATTCGGTTTAGTTTCGGTGCCATTGCCAAGTACTTCCATTTGCATTTTTCACATTAAAATCAACCGCTTGCAAATACTGTTGTCTCACCCACTCCAAAGCGCTGTCCGGAGTATATTCGCCTTGTCCGTTTTCGTTTAAGGTCAAAGTAAATTGCTCGCCTTTTTCAACCACAAGAGCAAGAGCATAGCCCCAAGGAGACCGATGCACCGGAACAGCGTTATACATTGAGGATAACGGTGTTTCGGCGATAATAACCAACACCTGCTCAACGCCTTCATTAAGCTGTAAATACGCTTCCAATAAGGCAATTTCTAAATTACCGCCATTCGCCATTAACGACGTGGTTTCCGATTTCACTTGGCGTAATTCCGACCATTGGCCGACCAACGCATTGTGCACGGAAAGACTAAAAGAGGTGGGAGAAACATCGCCTTCCCTCAAAAGCGAATGCCAAAGGGCAAAATTACGCTCCATTTCACTGTTTGCCGATGCATAAACCACCGGAATATCCGGATTTTCGGTTACTAAATCCCAAGCTGCTTCAAAAAACAAACGCGCTGAATGACTCAAACGGCGACGTTTTAATGCCGGTAAAAAAGCTAATTTCGGTGTGAAATCTTCGAAGTTTTCCCGATTGGCCAGCCAATGAGCGTTACCTTTAAGCCAATCCGCTTCGCTTAATGATTTATCGCAAACAATTTTCCATTGTTTAATGGAAAAGGAAAACTGGCAAATCGGCATAATTAGTAGTTTTTAAATAATTGATTAACCATTAAGTCGGTTTGCCCCTGCAAACCGGTTTGTTTTGCACGCTCTTTTTCATCTCCTCGGCGTTTATAGCCAACAACGCCCACTTCCGATTTAGTTTTCGCGTTAATTACGCTGAATTTGGCTCTTGCAATGAGTTGGCGATTTCCTTTTGCATTGGCGATGAGGATATATTCACAATCTTTACCCTCATTTTTCATTGCTTCCGAGCTGATTCTTTTATTTGCCAAACTGGTTTTTAATGCTTCCACAAAATTGTCCGGAGCCGAACGGGTACTTGCTTTAATACAAAGATGGCGAATGTTTAATGCACGCTCAACGCTTTTTAAATTGTCCTCATCCACACCGGACGAACAGCCGGCCAGAACGCTTAACGCCAAACTGGATAAAAGTAATTTTTTCACTCTGTTTTCCTTAAGTTACTTAGCAATTAAAATAGCCCGGATTCTACACTAATTTAAATTTACAGGGAACCGCTAAATACCGCGCTTCGCTTTGCATAAATCTGATATACTCGCAAAGACTTTTTTGATTATTCCCGGAGGAAAAAATGAAACTTATCAGTAAACTCGGCATTATTTTGGCCGCCACTTCAATCGTAGCTTGCGCGCCAAGAGACACCGTACACTATTATTCCATTTCCGATGCGCTTAATTCTTCCGAAGCGAAAACGGCGCTTAATCCAAAAGTACAACTTTATTTCGGTAAAGCCGCGCCGGGGAAAGTCGTCGTACCGAATGCTGTGACTAACAAAAAAACCAATGCAGCAAATAAAACCGATGAAGCCTCTTGCCAATGGGCGTTTATCTCCGCGGTTAAACAATTACAAGAACGGGCAGAAAAAGAAGGCGCGACGAAAGTCGGCAATATTGTGAGTTTCTATAAAAAACGCGCTTATCAAAGTACTTCGCAGTACGAATGCCATGCAGGCAATTTAATGAGCGGTGTGGCGTTAAAAGGTCAAATCGTGAAATAACCCAAAGCCGGCTGAAAAGCCGGTTTTGTTCATCTTAAAATAGCACCGCATTGGAACCGGCTCCAATGCGGTGCTATTTGGTAAGGTCAATTTTCAGTCTCGCGTAAATGGCGTTTCGGCATCTTTTAAATCATCGATTCTAAGGCCCAAAGTTCTCGCACACTTTCGCGTCGGCGAATCAAGTACGCTTGCTCCCCATCCACCAGCACTTCGGCGGTACGCGGGCGGGAATTGTAGTTTGATGACATACTGGCGCCGTACGCGCCGGCTGAGCGTTGTGCGATAAAATCGCCTTCGGCGATCGCCAATTCGCGCTGTTTCCCGAGGAAATCCGAGGTCTCGCACACCGGCCCCACCACGTCGTAAACCGCTTTCTCACGCACTAAAGTCCGATCGACTTCAATGATGTTCATGTAAGCTTCATACAACGCGGGACGAATCATATCGTTCATGCCGGTATCGGTGATGGCAAAATTGCGGTTTTCGTTGCTTTTCAAATATTGCACCTTCGCCACCAAAATTCCGGCGTTAGCGGAAATCGCACGTCCCGGTTCAAGAATGATTTCAAGTTCTTGATAATTTTTGAGTTTTTCCAATAACGCCTTGGCATAATCGCTCGGATGCGGTGCTATTTCGGCATGGTAAGTCACGCCCAAGCCGCCGCCTAAATCCAAGTGTTGCAGTTTGATGCCGTCTTGTTTTAATTGTTCCATCAACAAAACAAGGCGATCCGTAGCATCTAAGAACGGTTGCAACTCAGTGAGTTGCGAGCCGATGTGGCAATCCATCCCGGTAATTTTCACATTCGGCAAAGTCGCGGCGAATTGATACGCGGCGCGGGCCTCGTCCGCACTTATGCCGAATTTATTTTCCTTCAAACCGGTAGAAATATAAGGATGCGTATGCGCGTCCACATCCGGATTGACACGCAGGGAAATCGGCGCAATTTTGCCCATTTCGCCGGCAATTAAATTGATGTGTTTGAGTTCAGACAAGGATTCTACGTTAAAACAACGAATACCCACCTCCAATCCGCGCATAATTTCTTCGCGCGATTTTGCCACGCCGGAAAATACCACTTTCGACGGATCACCGCCGGCTGCCAATACACGTTCCAATTCGCCTTGCGACACAATATCGAAGCCCGAGCCAAGCTTAGCCATTACGCTCAACACGCCAATATTCGAGCAGGATTTCACCGCAAAGCAAATCAAATGCGGATGCTCGCCCAATGCGCTGTCGAACGCGTGCCAGTGGCGTTCCAACGTGGCGTGGGAATAAACGTAAAGCGGCGTGCCGAATTGTTCGGCGAGTTGTTGAACCGGAAGATTCTCGGCGTAAAGTCGGTCGTTTTTATATTGGAAGAAATCCATCTTGTGTTCCTTGTTGCAACCATGTTGACTTGCTTTCAGGACGAATACCTTCGCCCCGACAATTTATTTTACTTGCTGTTGTGCCGGCTCTTTTTCCGGAAAATACAACGGCCCTTTTACGCCGCAACCGGAAACCAGCGCGCAAACCGCGCTTAATAAGAAAACAGATAGTAACTTTTTCATTTTTTCTCACTTGCTCATTGGTAAATCCGCCTTTCACAAGGGTGCGAAAGGCTTTATAATCTGCCGCATTCTATCAGATTTAAGCGGGAAAATTTTATGAATATCACAGAATTTCACCAAAATATCGAACAAGTTTGGCAAAAAATCGAAGAAGATTTGGAGGAACAAGGCATCGACGCAGATTGCGAAACCCAAGGTTCCGTGTTCACCATTACATTCGACAACCGCACTCAAATCGTGCTCAACAAACAAGAGCCACTGCTTGAACTCTGGCTTGCCGGCAAACTCGGCGGTTTTCATTTTGCCTTTAAAAATGACGATTGGCTCACCAATGACGGTAAACGCTTTTGGAATGTTCTGACGGAAACTTGTGCCGCCCACGGTGAGACCGTGCATTTTTAATATGACCGATTGTTCTTCGTCATCAACGCACTGCCCAAATAGCACCGCATTGGAGGTGCTCCATTCGGCCTTCGGTTATCAATCTTTCCGCAAAGGGCAAGAGGAAGCGATTAACGCCGCGCTAAACGGGCAAGATGCGCTGGTGGTGATGGCGACAGGTAACGGTAAATCGCTCTGTTATCAAATTCCCGCCCTTTGTTTCGACGGACTGACGTTAGTCATTTCACCGCTGATTTCATTGATGAAAGATCAGGTGGATCAGTTGCAAGCCAACGGTATCGAGGCTGATTTTCTCAATTCCAGCCAAACCCTGCAACAGCAGCAACAGGTGCAAAATAAGCTAATTTCCGGCCAACTAAAATTGCTTTACGTTTCGCCGGAAAAAGTGATGACGAACGGCTTTTTTCAGCTGATTTCTTACACTAAAGTGAGTTTTATCGCCATTGACGAAGCGCATTGCATTTCTCAATGGGGACACGATTTTCGCCCGGAATATACCCAACTCGGCGGGCTAAAATCGAGCTTTCCCGACGCGCCGATCATGGCGCTCACAGCAACCGCCGATTACGCCACGCGACAAGATATTCTCACTCACTTAAAGCTGCAAAATCCGCTCCAATACATCGGCAGTTTTGATCGCCCGAACATTCGTTACACGTTGGAAGAAAAATTCAAGCCAATGGAACAATTGGCGCGTTTTGTGCTGGCGCAAAAAGGCAAAAGCGGCATCATATATTGCAACAGCCGTAGCAAAGTAGAACGCATTGCGGAAAGCTTGCGTAGCAAAGGCGTGCCCGCCGCAGCTTATCACGCGGGCATGGAAACGGCGCAACGCGAACGCGTACAGCAGGATTTTCAGCGTGATAACGTACAAGTGGTGGTGGCGACCATTGCGTTCGGCATGGGCATTAATAAATCCAACGTGCGTTTTGTGGCACATTTCGATTTGCCGCGCAGCATTGAATCCTACTATCAGGAAACCGGCCGCGCGGGGCGTGACGATTTGCCTGCTGAAGCGGTGCTGTTTTATGAGCCGGCGGATTATGCCTGGTTACAAAAAATGCTGTTGGAAAAACCGGAAACACCACAACGTCAAATTGAGCAGCACAAACTGGAAGCCATCGGTGAATTCGCCGAAAGTCAAACTTGTCGCCGTTTGGTGTTGTTGAATTATTTCGGTGAACATCGTCAAACCCCTTGCAATAACTGCGATATTTGCCTCGATCCGCCGAAAAAATACGATGGCTTGATGGATGCACAAAAAGTGATGTCAACCATTTATCGCGTGGGACAATGTTTCGGTGCGCAATATATCATCGGCGTGTTGCGCGGGATGCACAATCAAAAAATTATCGAACGCGGCCATGACAAACTCAGCGTGTACGGCATCGGCAAAGATAAAAGCAAGGAACATTGGCAATCGGTGATTCGTCAATTGATTCACTTAGGCTTTGTACAACAAGTTATCGGTGAATTTAACGCCACGTTGCGACTCACCGAAAGCGCGAAGCCTATCTTAAAAGGCGAAGTCCCATTGGAATTGGCAATGCCGCGTATTTCTGCGATCACCAAAATCACCCATAATCCACAACGCAATGCGGTGCCAAATTACGACAAGGATTTATTCGCCCGTCTGCGCTTTCTACGTAAACAAATCGCCGACAAGGAAAATATTCCGCCTTACATCGTGTTCAACGACGCGACCTTACAAGAAATGGCGCAATATATGCCGACCTCTAAAACTGAAATGTTGCAAATTAATGGCGTGGGCGCAATAAAGCTGGAGCGTTTCGCGCAACCGTTTATGGCATTAATTAATGAACATAAAATGCTTTTAATGAAAGCTCAGAACGAATAAAAAATCCCCTTTCGGGGATTTTTGCTTAAACGTCAGTTTTTTTTGTCTTCTTTGTGCTTGCTTTTGCTGTCGCACTGGCCTTCGGCTTTAACGGCGGTTTTCGCTGTTGTCGCTTTCTTCGTGGCCGCTTTCTTCGCAGGCTCTTCTACGACTACCGTTTCTTTTTTTGCCGTTTCTTTTTTTGCCGTTTCTTTTTTGACCGTTTCTTTTTTGGCCGTTTCTTTTTTGGCCGTTGCCTTTTTAGCGGTTTCTTTTTTAGCGGTTTCAGCTTTCTTCACGGTCTCCGCTTTCTTCACGGTTTTTGGTTTCTCTACAGTTTCTTTTTTCTCTGCAGTTTCTTTTTTCTCCGTGGTTTTCTTCGTCGTGGTTTTCTTCACCGCCGTTTTTTTCGTTGCCGCTTTTTTCTTCGGTTTTTCGGTCAAGTGTGCCGTTTTCCATTCATTGAGTTTTTCCAACAAAACTTTACCCATCGGGCTTGGATCACCGGTGAATAAGGTTTGCAAGCCGTTATTTTCAATGATATGGCGACGTAACGCTAAACGCTCTGCGTGGTTTTCCGCTAAACGAATTGCACATTCCACGTATTCATCCGCATTTTGCGCAATCAACCATTCCGGTAAACCGAGACGTTTAAATAAGCCTTCATCGATATGTTCGTGCACTTCCGGCCCGGTTTTACACACACCGACTAAACCAAGCGTCACCATGTCAATAATACCGTTGGTGTTACCGAACGGGAACGGATTCACCATCATATCGCAGCCTTGTAATACACCAAGATATTCATTGTAAGGAAGGTGGGAGTGTGCAGTGGCATCATCACCTAAATAATTTTTAATGAAGCGTTCTACATAAGGATGAGTCAGACCGATGGATTGTCCTAACGCAAAATGGAAATGGACTTTTACTTTTGCGCGATCGCGAATTGCTTTCAGCGATTCCATGAAATAAGGATTGAGTTTCATGGTAGTGGAGGCGATACCAATATTCACCACTTCCGGATTTTCGCGTAATTTGTATTCCACATGTTGTGGCGCTAAAGCGGAAGGCACGTAAGGCAAGGCATCTTTTGGTAGGCGCAATAAAGTTTCGCTGAAACAGGCTTCGGAACCGACGTAATCGTCTTCCACAATCACGTATTCGATAAAATCGGAGTGAGTTGTCGCCGGGTGCCCCAATGCGACCACTTGAATCGGCGCAAGACGGGTATTGCTAGCAAAAATAGGTAATAAATCCATCCCGATACTCGGCATATAAAATACCGCCGCCTTATTTTCTTCGCAAATTCCACGAATAAAATTCAAGCGCTCAAAAATATTCTCGCCTTTTAGTTCTCTAAACTCGTCAAAAACCTCGCGGCCGGCTTGATCCACCGCATCGTTGCCGATTCCGATTAAATGAAAACGTTCACGCGCCGCAATCATCGATGTAGAGTGGGTACGATAAATAGAGTGGGAAGAATGGAAATGTTCAAGTAAAACAACCATGACCGGTTTGCCGTTAATTTCACCGATTTCGGTGATTTCTCGGTCTTGGAATCCACCGGTTAAAATATGTCGGCGAATAACTTGATTTAACGCCTTTTTCACGAGATGTTTATTTTCCGCAATATCGTAACTACAATGCATGTACACATCGTGAGAAATCGCGCTCGGCAAATTATTGAGGTTTTCGATTTGCACAAGTTTTTCCGGGAACCATTGCAACAAGGTACCGCGTTTACTAAAAGCTTGCGTAGTCCCCACGAAACGCGGTGATTGCAAAGCAAACGCTAATGCCGCGCAAAAATCGCGATCTAAATTCCATAGCGCATCTAAATTTAAATTAATGTTAGATTCAGGCAGATAAAGAATGCAAAATTTAATTAACGCCTCTTTGCTATCACTTAAACGAAAATCGGCGAAATTATAAGGGTCTTCGTTTTGGTTTAAGGTGGCGAGAATATGATCCGCATTAACGTAAGGCGAGGCGGCAAAAATAACGTTAATCCAACGTTGTAATGTGAGGAAATGTAATGCGCCGGATTGTGAAATCACAAGTTTAGGATCTTTAAACAGCTCCGTCATCGCGTGTGCCATACGGGTGGCAAAATACACCGTTCTGTCTTGCTCTAAGTATGCCGGTTGTAATTGTTCCGGAAAAGTAAATTCTATGCCGTTAACAGCACCAAAATTTGAATCGATCTTGCTTAAAATATCAAGCAATTCTAGGCAAGCGGCCTCATAATTTTTGTCCGCTACTGCTTGTTCAAAGCGTATTAAACTTGGCTGTTTTTGTTGTTCAGTCATAATTTTGTTTCCTTAAACTAAAATTAACAGGTTCCCCACAGATCATATTCGTCCGAATGGGTAATATTCACTTTAATTACATCGCCGACTTTCACGTCGATGCCGCTAAAATTTTCTACATAAACCAATCCGTCTACTTCTGGCGCATCGGCTTTCGAACGACCAATAATTCCTTGCTCGTCAATTTCATCCACTAAAACATCGAATGTTTTGCCCACTTTTAATTGTAAACGATTCGCTGAAATTTCTTGTTGTAATTGCATAAAACGGTGGAAACGTTCCTCTTTCACTTCTTCCGCTACTTGATTTTCCATCTCTGTCGCCGGTGCGCCCTCTACTGCGCTAAATTTAAAACAACCTACACGATCAAGCTGCGCTTCTTTTAAGAAATCCAATAGCATTTGAAAATCTTCTTCCGTTTCACCCGGGAAACCGACGATAAAAGTCGAACGTAAAGTCAAATCCGGACAAATCTCGCGCCATTTTTTAATCCGTTCCAACATACGCTCAATACTGCCCGGTCTTTTCATGGCTTTTAAGATTTTCGGACTGGCGTGTTGTAACGGAATATCTAAATACGGCAGTAACGTACCGTCCGCCATTAACGGAATCAAATCATCGACATGCGGATAGGGATAAACATAATGCAAACGCACCCAAATACCAAGTTTACCGAGCTGTTTACACAGTGTCATCAAATCGCTTTTAATCGGCATTCCGTTCCAGAAAGACGTTTTCACACCGCCGTCTTGTTGTTTTAAATCCATTGAATAAGCCGAAGTATCTTGCGACACCACAAGTAATTCTTTCACGCCCGCGTCCGCCAAACGTTTGGCCTCATCCAACACCTGCGTAATGGAACGACTTTCCAAATCGCCCCGCATTGAAGGAATAATGCAGAAAGTACAACGATGATTGCAACCTTCAGAAATTTTCAAATAGGCATAATGTTTCGGGGTGAGTTTCACGCCTTGTTTCGGTACCAGGCTGGTGTAGGGACTGTGAACCGGTTTCGGCACATGTTTATGCACCTGTTGCATCACCGCTTCGTAGCTGTGCGGGCCGCTGACCTCTAATACTTTGGGGTGTACTTCTCGAATGCGGTCCTCTTTGGCACCCAAACAACCGGTGACAATCACGCGACCGTTTTCTTCCAACGCCTCGCCGATGGCTTCGAGAGATTCCTGCACCGCGCTATCGATAAAACCGCAAGTGTTAACGATGACCAAATCCACGTTTTCGTAGCTCGGTACGATGTGGTAACCGTCACTGCGCAATTCGGTCAAAATGCGTTCGGAATCCACCAGATTTTTTGGACAACCCAGACTGACGAAACCAATACTCGGCGCTGAAATTTGCATAAATTATCTCTATATTTCCTCATTTTTCGGGTTGCAGATTGTACTCAATTTAAACAAAAAAGGCGACAAGTTAAAACCAAAAACATTGTAAATAAAGAATTTGCTATATTTTGCCAAATGAAGTCGTTAGAATTCGGTAACCTGTTTCTCCGTTGCTTAATATTATTATGGAAAATTCATCTCTTCTATTGGCCCCGCTTTTGGGGTCATATCATTTAATGGTGCTCGGTAAAATGTTTTTAGCCTTTTTGTTGGGCAGTATTATCGGTTTGGAACGCGAGCTTAAACACAAACCCGTCGGCATTAAAACTTGCGCCATTATCGCAATTACTACATGCACGCTAACCATCGTTTCCATTCAGGCCGCGGAACATTACGCGCAAGTGTCGGAAAATATTCGTACCGACCCAATGCGCCTTGCCGCTCAAGTAATTAGCGGTATCGGTTTCTTAGGCGCGGGCGTCATTTTGCATAAAAAGAATGATGCCATTTCCGGTTTAACCACCGCTGCGATTATTTGGGCAGCCGCCGGTATCGGTATTGCTACCGGCGCGGGTTTTATTTTTGACGCATTAATTGCCACCGCGATGATTTTAATCGCCATTCGTTTCAGCCCCCTGATTCAGCGCCTTGTGCGCCGAAAAGGACGCAAAAAGAAAAACAAAATTATCATTCATCTCGGTTCATCGGCGGCCATCGCGGCAGTGACGAACTTATTGATACAAAATGACTACCGCATTGAAAACCTTTCGGTGAAAGATTTAGCCAATGGCGAAGTACGCGTACAAGTGCGTTGTCTCGCTATCGAGCAATCTATGTTGAAGGATGTTTATACGCTGTTGAAAACCGAACCTGAAGTATTAAGCGTAGAATTATTTGAAAATTAATATGGCGTCAAATACATCATCGACACTTAATTTGAACATACCAAATAGCACCGCATTGAAATCGCGTAAAAGCAAATTATCTTGCTCGGAACGGAAAAAACTTGATTTTGAATGGACTATCTTGTAATTAATAGCCCTTCAAACACAACATTAACTAAGGAAAAATTATGAAAAAAGTCGGTTTTATTGGATGGCGCGGAATGGTTGGTTCCGTATTAATGGATCGCATGGTGCAGGAAAATGATTTCGCAAATTTAAATCCTGTTTTCTTTACTACCTCTCAAGCCGGTCAACCTGCACCGGTTTTTGGTGGCAAAGCGGCGGGCGAATTAAAAAACGCCTTCGACATCGAAGAACTGAAAAAATTAGACATTATCGTCACCTGTCAAGGCGGTGATTATACCAATGAGGTCTATCCGAAACTCAAAGCCAGCGGCTGGGACGGTTATTGGGTGGATGCAGCCTCCGCCTTGCGTATGAAAGACGACGCCATCATCGTGCTCGACCCGGTAAATCAACACGTCATTGCCGACGGCTTAAAAAACGGCATTAAAACTTTTGTGGGTGGCAACTGCACGGTGAGTTTAATGTTAATGGCAATCGGCGGTTTATTTGAAAAAGATTTAGTCGAATGGATTTCTGTCGCAACTTACCAAGCGGCCTCCGGCGCCGGTGCCAAAAATATGCGCGAACTTTTAGTACAAATGGGATTATTGGAACAATCCGTCAGTGAAGAGTTAGCCAATCCGGCCTCGTCCATTTTAGATATCGAACGCAAAGTCACCGCGCAAATGCGTGCCGATAATTTCCCGACCTCGAATTTTGGCACCGCATTGGGCGGCAGCCTGATTCCTTGGATTGATAAACTACTGCCAGAAACCGGACAAACTAAAGAAGAATGGAAAGGCTACGCGGAAACTAACAAAATTCTCGGTTTAAACGATAAACCGATTCCGGTAGACGGTTTATGCGTGCGCATCGGCGCATTACGTTGCCACAGCCAAGCATTCACGATTAAATTGAAAAAAGACTTGCCATTGGCTGAAATC
Source organism: Aggregatibacter sp. HMT-949 (assembly GCF_041734645.1). Taxonomy (NCBI): domain Bacteria; kingdom Pseudomonadati; phylum Pseudomonadota; class Gammaproteobacteria; order Pasteurellales; family Pasteurellaceae; genus Aggregatibacter; species Aggregatibacter sp. HMT-949. The sequence goes on from NZ_CP162010.1 coordinate 1,865,116, forward strand.
GAACAAATCATCGCGGCCCATAATCCATGGGTAAAAGTAATTCCGAACGATAAAGAAGCCACGCTCCGCGAACTCACGCCGGCGAAAGTTACCGGCACCTTAAGCGTGCCGATTGGCCGTTTACGCAAATTGGCGATGGGGCCGGAATATTTAGCCGCCTTCACGGTGGGCGACCAATTATTATGGGGCGCTGCCGAACCGGTGCGTCGTATTTTGCGACAATTAGTTGCATAATTTTGATTCACATAATAACGGGCGTATTTAATACGCCCTTTTGCATTATTAAATCTTATGATCCGAGAACCCCGCTTCACCGAGTTCGCCCTCAGAGAACTGTTGCCTTTCTTCGCGCAATTTCCCACCCAATATCTGGTAGGCAAAAATGATGTCAATATCGCTTATCGCCACTTAACGCATAACCAAAGTGCGCCCAGAAAATTAATGATTTTAGTCAACGGACGCGCGGAGAATATGCTGAAATGGTCGGAACTCGCCTATGATTTTTATCATCAAGGCTACGACGTGTTACTTTTCGATCATCGCGGGCAAGGCTATTCCGACAGATTGTTAAAAGAGAGTGAAAAAGGACATTTGGACGAGTTCCGTTTTTATGTCGATGACATGGCAAAAATTGTCGAAAAAACAACTGCGCTTTTCAACTACCAAATTCAACATCTGCTTGCCCATTCTCTCGGTTCGTTAATTGCCACTTATTATTTGGCAAACTGTGCTCACCGCGTACAAAAAGCTGTCCTGTCTTCGCCCTGTTTCGGCCTGCCGCTAAAACATCCGCTGCGTGACGAATTGATTATTGCGCTGATGAATTTGTTTGGCCAAGGTGAGCGTTATGTGTTCGGCAAGGGCGCTTATAAACCGGCTCACCTTGAACACAATGAACTGAGTTTTTGTAAAACTCGGATGAAATGGATGAATCGGGTAAATCGCAAACACGCTGAACTTCATTTGGGCGGCCCGACTTTTCGTTGGGTCCATTTGTGCCTCAACGCCATCAAGCGCTTACCAAACATTATTCCTCGGGTAGAAATTCCGGTGCTGATTTTGCAATCGGAAAAGGAAAAAATCGTCGATAACAAAAAGCTGGGAGAATTGGCCGCGATCTTTCCTAACGCCCGTTGCGAAATGGTGCAAAACGCTAAGCATGAGATTTTATTCGAACGCGACGAAATTCGCGCCAAGGTGATGGATAAGTTACGCGCGTTTTATTGCTCATGCTGAGCTGGCACGCCGTACCGCGCGGGTTCAATGCGGTGCTAAATCAGCGATCCACTTCAGCTTGTCTATTTTTAGTTATATCAGCACGCATTAGTTTGAATTTAAATCAAATCTGATTAAATTTCCCTTTCAATAAATCAAAGGCTGATTTTGACATATTGTCAACATCAGCCTTTTTAATGAATAAGTACGGTCGGTTTTCAACATGTTTTTCTGCATTGAAAAACACCTCAAAAATCCACCGTACTTTTTTGTTTCTGCCAACCGTTAAAAAGTATTACATTGTGCCGGATTGCCGCTAGTTAGCCCCACTTTAAACCATTGCAAACGCTGGGCTGAGGTACCATGCGTGAAACTATCGGGAACCACATAACCTTGACTGCGTTTTTGCAAACGATCATCGCCTACGGATTCCGCGGCGTTAAACGCTTTTTCAATATCACCACGTTCAAATAAACCGCTTTTTACCGCTTGCGATGCCCACACGCCGGCATAACAATCCGCCTGGAGTTCCAATTTCACGGAAAGTTGATTCGCTTCTGCGCGAGATGAACGACTTTGCAGACGATGCACTTGTGTCAACGTACCTAATAAATTCTGTACATGGTGCCCCACCTCATGGGCAATCACATAAGCAAACGCAGATTCGCCGGCTGCACCCAGTTTATTTTTCATGTCGTTATAAAACGATAAATCCAAATAGACCCGTTGATCATTCGGACAATAGAATGGCCCCACGGCAGATTGTCCCGTGCCGCACGCCGTCGGGGTTACGCCGTTGTAGATGACCATGCGAGGTTCTACATATTGTTGGTTATTTTTGGAAAAGTATGCCGACCACACTTCCTCCGTGTCGCCTAGCACCACTTTGGAGAGTTTAAATAATTGGTCTTCTTGCTGTGATTGCAAAGGTGGACTTTGCGTAGTGCCCACCTCCATATTACCGACCAAGCCAGATAAATCCACGCCATAATAAGCGCCAACCAAAATAATGATCAGCCCCAAAACACCGGTCGGTTTTCCGCCACCGAAACCACCGCCCGATGAGCGTCTGTCTTCCACATTTGAACTTTCTCTACGACCTTGCCAACGCATAATCTTTCCTATCTTCAAATTAAATTCGCGTTATTCTAATCCAGAACCCTTTTTTCCGCCTAACATTTTATTCCTAGACTTATATGGCCGAATTGGTTATGTTGTGGCACCCTGAATAAATCAATAAGGAGATGAAAATGGGATTATTTGATTTTGTCGGCGATATCGGCAAAAAAATTTTTAACAAAGAAGAAGAGGCTTCCGCCGCAGTAACCCAACACATTAACGAAGACAATCCGGGTGTTGCCGATGTGGCGGTAAAAGTCGAAAATGGTGTAGCTAAAATTTCTGGCCTGGCCAGCTCTGCCAGCGCTTTAGAAAAAGCGGTATTAATGGCGGGTAACATCATCGGTATCAGCAACGTCAATATTGATGAGGTGACGGTAAAAAACGGTGAAAACCTTGCCGGCGATGATGAATTTTATGTTATCCAAAAAGGCGATACGCTTTGGAAAATTGCCGAAAAACATTATGGTGACGGCAACAAATACACGGCGATCGTAACGGCAAATAAAGAAGTGATTAAAGACGCAGATAAAATCTTCCCGGGCCAAAAAATTCGTTTACCGAAAAGCTTATAGTTTTATTTAAAAACGTTTCGATAAACAACCGCACTTTAACATTTAAATTAAACGCCATCTGCACGTGAATAAGTCAACCCCATAAACGACTTATTCACGTACAGATTTTTTATGGGAAACAGTATTCAATCGAATTTTAAATACTCCCTTTAGGTTCTTTATATCCTTTTACTTCTACATAGGGGTGATATTTTCCAACATTCATTTTATGGATAATATTTTTTACCCAACAAATTAATATTTTCTAATATTTCATCATTTGTCATATAGAAACCAGGTTCTATTATACTAATCAGATCCAATGCAAAATCACGAAATTCCTCTCTCCAATCAATTGATGAATTCATCAATTCTAAGGTTCTATAAGAAATCTCCTGTTCTGATGCATTATTACTTACCATTAATCTAATTTCATTTATAAAGTCTTTTTCACTATATCTGATCATTTTTTATTTTCTCCAATTCTGCTCCTGTAGGCGGGTAATGGATACTATCCACAACCTGACCATTTACTGATTTTGGATGAACTCTATTAACATTGCCATTATGATCGTAACTTTCCATCCACTGTTTTACGCCCCCTGTTTTAGGATTATATTCAGTCACCAGAGAGTTTCCCCTAGTTGGTCCTAGTTTTTTCGCAAAACGTTCTTTATCATAATATCGCACTCGTCCATCAGGAAGAGTTTTTATTTTAACTGCTGACTTCTGAGCACTTTCTAGTGCTGATAATTTCTTAGATAATGCAGCTTGAGCGTTTATTGAGGAAAAAGAGCTATCCTTGTAATAACTTTTGCTATCCTTCGCTGTACTAACTTTAAAAGGCTTGCTTGTTTTTCCACCCGACACCGCATTCTCTGCTTGGAAAAATCTCATCACCTTAACTGCCAAAGCAATATGTTTTTCCACATCACTCTTACTGTTTTCTATAGCCTCAAGCGTTTTACTATTTTCCGATTGAACAAGCATATCAATCTGTGAACGTTGCTCTGCCGGGATTTTCGATAAAATACTACCAAGCGCAATCGCTTGTTCTTCCGAGAAATCATTTGCTGCAACCAATAAGCCGGGCACGATTTCTCGACAAACAATATCGCAGTCAGTAAGTACATGTCCCACGGCAGTAGCAATTTGTTGCTGCTCTTGGATTTGGGCTTTTACATCTTTCGTCTGTGCCACTTGGCTATTCGCTTGGCTTAAGTCGGTGTTGATACCCAGTTCCAATGCGGTGCTCAAAACGGAGGTTGTGTCTTTGTTTAAGAGGATTATGCCTTCTGTTAGCGTGGCTTTGGTTGTTGTGTGGTCGTGTTCACGTTCCGACATCGGTAAGCCCGGGCTCATATTCGGGTGCGCCTCTCCCTCTTTTCGACCGTAACCCGCACCCATGCCGGCGCTTACGCTTGGCTTGAAGCCTTGTGCTGCAATACCCATTAAACTCGCCACTTTCACACAATCTGATGACAAAGTATCAAATTTACCTAAATCAGATTTTTCAGTATTTCCATTAATAAACTTAGTTTGTTTATTTTTGGTTAGATGGAGCACGAGTCGGGAGATGCACGCTATCTGAGGGATTGCCTCGGAATTTTGGTAACTCCGAAACCACAATTGATTGTAATGGCACAAACGTAAACGCTTGTGTCATCAGGGGGGCTGAGAATTATATTTAAACCATGTTAAATCTGGTAATTTCTTATTTAATAGATGAGATTAGATGCTTTTACAATTATTGAAAGTTATTTTTTGTAGATACATAAAACTGAAATAAAAAAATATAAAAACATGCATAGCAATCATTTTTAAACGCTCAATAAAACCATTATTAAAATAATCTAATAAATGTATATTTAACAAAGTTATATTACTTTCAAAATTATAAATAACCCTAGCAATTATAAATATTGAGATATTCAATAAAAAACTTCCAATAACAGCTATTAATAAGATAGATAAGAATTTATTTTTCATTATTTTTATCCTTCCAATTATTATATTCATATTGGAACCATCTATTACCTAATTCTCCCCCTAAACCGCCTCCTATGTTAGGTATAATATTTCTTCTATATACATCAACATAAGGAACCTTATCATTTAAAGGCAGCGGATTATATTTGGATCCATGATAAATCTGGGTTGATTTTCTTATCTAACGGTACTTCAATGGCTTTACCCATACCATAACCAATAGCTGCCCCAATACCACTACTTATGGCTCCCTGGGATATAGACTTATCTGTAACATAGTTATTCAACGCCCCTGAAGCAGTATTCCCTCCCACAGTTATCACAAAGCCTTTACCTTTAAGTGAATATGCCATCGCTAAATCAATTGCCAAACTTCTCGGATCGACTGTTCCGTCGGATATTAACTGACTACCTACACTTCCGGCCCCAGCCACGCCTAAAGTAAACTTAGTCGAATTCGACATAATGCCTTCAATCGCTTTAGTACCTTGTAGTACTTTACCGACACCATAAACAGATAAACCCAACTCCAACGCCTCCTTCGTCGATGTCGCTACTTGTCCGTCAAACGAGTTGTTTATCGTGTTCGGATTGGTAACGTATTTGGCATTTAGCTCTTCATACAGTTTTTCTTCCGCAGACTTGCCTTCCGTTGTCCAGCGACTTGGTAAGCTATTGCGGTATTTCGGATCGAGTGCATAAGCATAACCGTAACCTTTAATATAATTTCCCGAAACGATTTCTTTCAGATTTTGATTAATTTCTTTTGGTGTTTCTCCACTTCGTAAACTTTCTGAAGCGTAACGTTGTAAATAACCGCCTAATTAGCTCCATTCTTCATCGGTCATTTTTTCAGGATGATTTCTAGCTTTATCAGCGTTTTCTTTAGAATCTAAGATATTATAAATTTAATCAGCATATTTTTGAAACAACTCTTATTCTTCAATGTAATCTTCAAATTCCCATAAGAAGTAACGTGATAATTTTAATGAAATATTTTTCCAAGAAGAATCTTCACATTGGCTAATATAATATTCAATACTCCTCAATATATCATTATAATTATAGTTATCTACAATTAATGTGTGTCTTAATAAAATAGGTTTGCTACTTAGTTCTAACCATTTGGTTGAACATACTTTAAGTTCAAAATAGTCCATTTTTTCATCATCTAAACCAATACCTAGTAAAATATTAATACAAAAACGAGCATCAAAAGGAGTGAAATTCTCTAATTCAACCTCTCCATCTCTGTCCATAATTAACTTCAACTGACCCTTCATATAATTAATCCTTAATATTAAAGTGAGCATTACCTATTTTTTCTTTTTCATTCGTAATAGGGTTTATCCTATATGTTTCAAAATTAGATTGAATCCCTGTTTCGGCATATGGAGAATTTTTCTTTGAAGGAATTCTATATCCTCTTAGCTTATCTTGACTATTATAACCAATTATTTCACCTTTAGGATTTCTAACTTCAGAATACCCTTCCCCAACCCAAAGCTTTCCTAATCTATCTGATTCAGATGATGATATTATACCTTTTATTCCATAATTAAGATCCTTATTTAACCCATCATATACCGCCTGTAATCTAGAATCTTGACTAGCTATACCTTTAAAACTTTCTTTAATTAATTGTTCTTTCAATTTAGGATAAAGAGCTATATTCTCAGCCCCGTTTGAAATACGAATATCTTGATTCTCATATCCCTTAGTTTTACCAACAACCGGCAATACCTCATTCGCATTAGCCCCCTTAGGTAACTTAGCTCCTGCATAATTCAATGCCGTTCCTGCTCTTACCGCTCCGACCAATTCTGCAAAGGCTTTATAGGTATAAACTTTATTTAAGAAACTTTTCGCCTCTGCTAAAGACATATTATTTTCTTTTGCCAGATTAATCGCTATCTTCTCAAACTCGACCGAATTCGCATCTTTACCTTTGAGAATAGCCTCTACATTTTGATAATCCTGAGGGTAAAGCTCTTTAAATTTAAGGTTATAACTTAAATTTTGTTCATAACCGAATCTGGCATAATCCGCTTCATTTACCAAAGACTGGCATGCCTGACTACTTACACCGTTGGAACAGGCACTTATAATCGCACGGTCTCTTTCCGAATCCAGTTTTTCAAGATAGGAAAGTCTTGCTTTTTCTTCTTCGGTAGCTTGATTATTTTTAAATTTTCGCGCTAAAACCGCTTTTTCTTCCGCTTCCTGTCTGAAAAGATAGTTATACTCCACCGCATTATTCGCCACGGTCGCCCCAATGGAGGATTCACTCAACATCTTAACCGCACCAGCATCTTGTCCCGCTGCCGCTAAACCACCGGCCACACCCGCCAAGGCTTTTGCCATTTCTTTAATTTGACTACGTTCGGTTTCGGTCAGGTCTTTCGCCTCTTTGCCGTAAAGATGTTCGGTGAGGTATCTTGCACCCAATTCACCGGCTGCCGTGGAGATAGCCCCCGTTTGTGCGTTACCGCCCGTCAGTTCGGCTTCCACTGCGCCCCATAAAATATGAGTCGGGATGTTTAATGCCGGATAATCTTCTGTGGCTTTTTTAATAAGCTGATTCACATAAGGTGAAGCCGCTGCGGTGGCTACACTTTGTGTTCTGCCGCCACTAAGTGCAATTAGACCCGCATTAGTGATGGCGTCAATGGCGCGTTTAGTACTACCGCCCGTTCCCCAATTTTCGGCTTGAGTTTCGGCTTGGATAAGTTCATCTTTGAGCTTATTAATCGCTTGTTGATTACCCTGTGATTCGGCTGTTGCCAAGTGTGATTTTAAACGTCTAACCTCCTGTTCTGCCGCTTCCCGTTGGTTGGAGGTATAAGTCTCCACCGCACTTTTCACATGTCCCACGGCAGTAGCAATTTGTTGCTGCTCTTGAATTTGTGCTTTTACATCTTTCGTCTGTGCCACTTGATTGTTAGCTTGGGCAAGGTCTGTATTGATGCCTAACTCTTTTGCTGTCGTTTGAGTAGGATGAGTATCTTTATTCAAGATAACCGCCCCTTCCGTCAATGTGGCTTTCGTGATTGAGCTGTCGCTGCTTTGTTGCAACATCGGCAAGCCCGGGCTTAAACCGCCACTGCGTTGGCTTGGAATAAAGGTACTATTTGGGCTGTGCGGTTTGACCTTTTCTCCCGTTTCGTTATCCACCCATTTTTCTTTCGATTCTTTGATGCTGCCGCTAATACTTGCGCTAGCCGCTTTACTGCTTGATTCATTTTGAATGTCTTCAAAGGTCAGTGTGTTGGTTTTAAGCGTGCTGTTTTGCGCATTGGTGCTTGCAATCACGGCGCCTTTTAAGTGAACATCTTTGGCATCAATATGGTAACCACCCTCTTCAGCAAAAATCCCTGCTTGCTCCTTCACTTGTTTTCTCGAGGTTTTGCCGCTTGAGGCGTTGCCGTAACCGCTTGCGCTCCAGTTGTTGCCAAAGCCGAATTCCACTTCTAAACCGCCTCCGCTTGATTTGGTTTTAAAGTGTTCTTCGTCTTGAAGGCTTTCAATGTTGAGCTTACCGCCTACATTAGTCGTGATGGTATTGCCTTTGATTTGACTCCCCAGCAGGTTGGTATCCCCTTGGCTGTTTAAAGCCACGGTTTGTGCCTCTAAGTGGCTCGCTTGGTAAGTTTTGCTTTCGCCGTCTTCTTTGCCCGAGCTTGCGCCCACTCTTGCATACACACCTACGCCGGTTTGTGCGCCGAGTGTGGCGGCAACTCCTACTTCAACGCCGACACTTTGATTGCGGGCTTTAAATTGGGTGCGGCTTTCACCCGCCAGGATATTCAGTTCGTGGCCGGTCAGGTTGATTTGACTGCCTTCAATGCGGTGCCCGTGGGCATCTCTGCTTGTTAGGTCGGTGTGCGTGAGGTTGATGTCGCCGAGTTTTTGTTCGCCTTTTTCATTTGTCTTTTGGGCGTCATCACCTCGTGCAATGAGGGCAATATCTTTGGCGTTAATGCGATTACCCACGCTGATATCGGCCAGCCCCGCTTGACTTTGGCGACTGTGCGCTACGCCACTGCCCGATTCGATACGTAGCAAATACGTGCTGTCTTTCGGGTTACCTTTTAGGTTGCGGCTCACCAAGTCATAAACGTTATAGCCTTGCGCCGCAATGCTCATGGCATTGGCTGCATTCAAGCGGTCGGACGCTTTTTTGTTTTTTACCGCACTTTCGATGGTGTTGAGTAAATCGATTATCGGCGATTTCACGCGGGCGAACTGGCCGATTTTTAAATCGCTTTCGCTTTGGCTATTCGCTTGGTGATTGAATGCGTTATTCATGGTGATATTTTGTGCGTTGATGTTAACGCGGTCTTTCGCCAATACATCACTTGCCGTTTGTCGGTAATTTTTGCCCGCGTAAACTTCAATGCTGTCATTAAGGCTCGTCAATTGGCTACCTTGGTGGACAACACGCTCACCGCTTTGATTCATGCGCGTGCGGTTGTAACCAAAGAAGCGTTCGGTATCCGATATCACCGCTTCGCCGATAGCATGGCCTTTGCGCGCCTGACGGCTGTCGTCACGGGTTTCGGCGGTCAATAACGTAATGTTGCCTTCGTTGGCTTGTAGGCGATTGTGACCTTGCGCCACCAATGCGGTGCCCTTCAAGATAATGTCTCCCTGTTCGGCAATGGTGGTGCTGTTACCACCAATGGAAAGGCTGCCGCCCGTTTCCTGCACCATCGCCGTGTTGCCGTTTTCATGTTGCAGATGTACGCCGGCCACATATTTATTTAAACCGTCCGCGCTAAAGCCTTTTTGACGGCTGTTTGCCTGTTGTCCTTGGGTGTGGGTGGCGGTACCAAACTCGACATTGTTTTTAGCGATAAACTGCGCATCGCCCTCCGCCGAAATTCGACCGCCTTGGCTGAGTATATTACCTTCACGCGCCTGCATGGAAAGCTTTCCGCCGGCGTCCAATTCGCTGATTTTGGCTTCGTCTTTTTGCGTGAACTTGTGCGATTGATATTGATTGTGACGCAAATAAGGTTGCAAACCGCGCGCCGTAGATTCCGCCGCATCGCTTACCGCCTCCTGTGCCGTCAGGCCTTTGCCGACCAGCGTATTGGCGCTGCCTTGCGCTTCTTTTTGGCGATAATTTTCTTTCGCCCGACTTTCCGGCCCATATACAAAACCTAGCCCCAAACCGCTTGCCTTTTGTTTGCGGTGAATTTCGTCGTCATGCCGTTCGAGCACCGCATTGAATGACACATTTTTAGCCGAAAGCATCATATCGCCGCCTGAAGCCAAGCGCGAAGCATTCACCTTGATGTCTTTTCGGGCGTTCAAGGTTAAATCGCCCTGTTCAGTGGCAAGTTGACTGCCGATAACGGTTTCATCATAACCTTTGGCATCAAAATCAGATTTACTGCGTTGATAGCCGATTTGCGCAACACCACCGGAAAAAGCGCGGCTTAAGCCGGATTTTTTATGTTTTTCCCAATTTACGCTTGCATGACGGTTCATCAGCGTATCAACATTGATTTCGCCGCCGGCCGTTGCAACCAGGTTTTCCGTCGCTTTTGCTTGTGTGCCTTGTAAGCGAATCTCATGTTTGGCACTTAATTCGATATTTTTACCTTGAAGTCGGGTGGCTTCGTGGACACTGAGTTTGTCATAAGTGTAGCGTTCGGAAGAATGGGAGGAGAGGAATCCGCGGCTTTTGGTTTTAGCGTATTGTTCAAGAGTTGCCGTTTTGTCCGCCGCGCCGAGCACCGCATCGTTTTCCGCAATCAGTGTGAGACGTTGTGCCGCCTCAAGCTCTCCGCCATCTGTATGGATGTTTTTAGCTTGTAATTGCACATCACCGCGTCCTTTCACGGAAGAAGTCACCACATCCTGCAAATTCGCATTACGATAACTATTGGACTGACCTAATTTTTCATCATAACCCACAGAAAGCGCAGTCAGATTCAAGCCATTTTTGGCATCCAGTAAGGTTAATCCTTTGCCCTCATTAAGCACTTGGGCACCATCTAGCGTAATGTTGTCGGCACTGACGCTTAATACGCCGTTTTCGCCTCTGACGTATAACAAGGCATTGCGGTCAAGATTGGTTTCCGTGCGGCTAAGGCCGTGTGCTTTAATTTCATTGGTTTGCGTGGTTGAACGATGAATGAAATCGCCCATTGCGCGCAGCAGCATGGCGCGATCGGCTTCTAATGTACCGCCGATATTTTCAAGCTGCCCCGCTGCCGTAACATTTAATACTCCACCGCTCAATTTGCCGCTATTTTTGAAGTTTTCCGTATTGATGTCGGTGAAATCTTTGCCGGCGATTGTGCCTTGATTGATAAATTCAGTACCTTTTACATAGAGTTTCTCCGCTGAAATCAAGGTGCCATTGCCGTCTAAATCGCCTTTTTTCACCACAGCATAAACACGAGGAACTAACGCTTCCACTTGTTTGCCGCTTGGCAACGTCACCGTTTGTTTTTCCAGCCAGACAATATCGGAAGTCAATTGCGCCGTTTGCGCCGGTGTTAAACTAATGCCGACGGTGAGATTAAATTTCTGTGCAAAGGTTACACCCGCATCCATTAAGGCTTTGTACTGTTCCTCAAAAGTGCGGTTATTGCCACCGAAATGGCGACCTGTTAAGCGATTCATTTGTTCACGCACCAAGCGTTGTTCATAATAGCCATCACCTAAGCGTTTCAGCATATTTTGCGGATCGCTGCGCAATTGATTGAACATATAATCAGAGCTTAACCAACGATTTTTATTGGTAAAGGCCGGATCGGTTTCGATAATCGGTCGGCCTGTCGCGGTCGGATTAATTCGATACAGGCTTTGTGTCGGCAAACGGCTATCCGGTTGAATCGTGCGAATTTCCAAACGATCATCCCACCGGCTGTCGATTTGTTGTAAACCTGCCGGTTTGTCCGCATATCGGACTTTCATCGGCGTTAAGTCGGTTAGTTCGACGCCGTTATGTTGTTTTATTTTGTGCTCGGATTGATCTGTATAAAAAGGATTCGCCGTTTGTTTATTCGCCTGCGTCAATGCGGTGAAAAGATTCATATCAAAAGATTTGTTTTCTTCGCGACGTTTAACGACATCGTTGTAGTTATCACCGTACCAACGCCAGCCTTTGAGTTTGCCGCGCCATCTCGGGTGCACCCATTTCGCCGTGCCATACAATTGACGGGATTCAATGCCTTTTTCATCCAAATTGCTGAGCTCGCCGTTTGCCTTATGAAGCAGTCCGCCGGCAATCAGGGTACTTTTATCGTTTTCAAGATAGCTATCGCCCAATTCAATATCGCCACCTGCGAGAATCTGTCCGGGTAAGGATTGGGTCACGGTTGTTTTAATGACTTTTTCTTCTTTTACCTGCATCGTCCAGCGATCCCGATAATGGTCTGGCAACTTGCCATTACTTGCTTGAATTCGCTGATTAAGTTGATTAAACGCCTCGGCGTTTTTTTCTGCCCAATCCGTATAATCTTTTAACGCTTCATTGTAGCGCGTGATATCTTGCCGATAAGCCACCATTTCCGCCGTGTATTTTGCCATCGCTTCGTCATATTGCGCTTTACGGACGGGATTTCTCGCCTGTCGTTTGTTTAATGCCTTCGGCTTTGTTGGCTCGGCACGAATACTCGGTAGGTTTTCAACCTTTGGCGCATCTTTCGGCACATCAACACCGAAACGTTGCCAAATGCCGTAATTGCCGTCATAAACCGTGGACGGTTTGACATAACAAAGCGATGGATCAGACTTAGCACACGCGTTTTGGTTAGCCGGCGGAATATAACCGGCATCAAGTTCGTCATCGGACAGCTTGCGTTCGAGATGGGTGTTCCAAACGAGATCGTAAACCCCGGCTTTATTTTTCCCCGGCGTACGACGTTGATCAAAGCGATCCATTTTCACTTTGCCACCCGCATTAAAATTCGTGCCGTTGACTCCGACCATCACATATTCGACTTCATTTTTATTGCCTTCGTCAGGGTACTCCGCCAATGCGGTGCCGAAATGCGTATTCGTATTAAAGGTTTGTTTAACGTGATTAAGCCCCATGCGGTCTTCCGCTTCGATGATAGCGCTTTGATTGCGAAGTACGTCCGCCTCGCCTTCGGCTTGATCTTCAGCATTTAAATGCTCACCAAATTCAATTTGACCGCCACTGTAAATGGTGGTACCACCTTTTTTGTCCGCTTCGTAAATTGCCGTGTCATTAATGATCGCTTTGCCGGCAAGCACAACTTTTTGACGACCGGCAATGGTCGCCGAATTCACTTTCCCATTCGCATCACGTTCATCACGGTTTTCAATTTTGTCGGCTTGAAGGGCAACATGATCGCCGTAAATACGTCCGCTTCCCAAGTTATCAAGGTGAGCGGCTTTAATCACGGTTTTACTGTTGTCTTCATCAGAAAACGAATTGATTAAACCGCGGTTCGTGACGTTGCCCACTGCCGTTACACGGGTTTCACCGCTGCTTAACCGCCCGTTTTCTTGGTTATCCACATTTTGCGCATTAATGGTCAGCTGCTCAGCAGCGGAAAGTTTATGATTATTTCGTACGTTACCTGCGGTATTCAGGGTAAATTCGGTCTCGGCATTAATATCGCGCTTGGTATTAAAATCATGCTGTAGCGTCAAACGCAGTTTATCGGCTTCTAAATGACCGTCTTCGCTAATCGAACGCGCATGCATCGCTAAAATATTGCCGGCCTGCAAACGTCCGTCATCGTTATTAATCACAAGATTTTCGCCATTAATTTCCGCATTTCCCCACGTTAAGACTTCACCTTTTTGATTATTGAAGGCTTGTGCTACATTTAGTCGCCCTGCATTTTGCACATAAATTCCCCCCTCGGTATTATTCACTGCTTGCGCATTTAACTTGAGGTTGTTGGCTGAAATTCCCTGCGTAATGACGTTCCCGGCGGAATTTTTTGTGTCTTCGTTATTAATATTCTGCGTATGGATCGTTACATTGCCCGCCTGAATAAAAGAGCCGGATTCTCCGACTTTATTATTCAAAATAGTCGGCATCGATAAATTCAACGTTTCGGCAACCTGAACAACCCCACCGCGATTATCAAACCGATCAGATTGAATAGACAGCTTACCAAGGCTGATAATTTTGCCGCCATCTCGGTTATTTATTTCATTATTTACCTGAATTCGTCCATCTTCATCGCCATAAATCAATCCATTTTCATTGTTAAGCGATCGAGCGACAATGTCGGTATTTGTCGTACCTTTAATCATGCCTTGCGCATTATTTAAATCAGCAGTTACGTGCAGGACAAGGCCTGCCGAGGACAGCAGTAATCCTTGCTGGCGATTATCCAGAGAGTCAACCTGAATGCGACTCGTCACGCCATTAATACGCCCTTCGCGATTATCAATTTGTTGCTGAACCTCAATTTGCTGATTGCCTTGAGCGGAAATGGCCCCACGTCGATTCTCTAATTGCGTCACATCAATTTGTTGATGAGCGCCGGAAAGCATTTTTCCTTCCGAATTGAACAGATTTACCGCGCGAATTTGTTGTCCGCCCAAACTGACGAGCTGACCTTGTCGGTTATTAATCTCTTGAGCATTAACCGATAAACGCCCTTGGGTCGCGATATTAGCCGCTTGATTGTCGATGCGGTCGGCTTGAAGCCTAAGCTCATTTGTACCGCGTTGTACCCAAGTTCCGCCTTGGTTATTTAAATTTTGCTGATTTGTGGCAATGGCATTCGCATTAAGTTGGCTTGCCTTTGTAGAAAGCGTGTTCGGTGTAGCTAAATCCAGTTTATCGGTCGCATAAATATGGGCGTGATTAAGGTTTAAATTCGCTTGTTTTGAATTGACGGCAATATCGTGCCCCACGCTTTGGCTGTGGTCGAGCTTGATTTCGTCGGCTTCAACTTTGATTTTCCCCGAGGCAATGTGTCGACCTTGTGAAATGACTTTTTCCTCGGCGTTTAATCTAATGTCGCTGCCATGCGGATGGGCAGCATCAAGCGTGCGAACGGTTTGGCCGTTTTGTTCAACGGAATTGACACCGGCGGCAATGCGCGCATTTTTTGAAGCGGAAATGGCTTTCGCTTGATATTCAATGTTGCCTTTCGCTGCCGTTTCGCCGCTTTGCTTTATTTGCGCTTTGGCTTGAATTGCCACGCCGGCGTGTTGAGCGATAAGCGAACCATGCTGTTCGACATTGCTTTGGGAAGCTAATTGAATCTTGCCATGTTTGGTTTCAATTTTACCGCTATTTTGAATGTCGCCTTTGGTTTGGAGGTCTGCTTGTTGGGTTGCGCTGAGGGTGCCTTCGTTGACAATTCGCCCTTGGCTGTCAATTTGCACATTGCCTGCCGAGGCGCCGATATGGCCGGCATTGCGTACGCCTAAACCCGTGCCGTTATCCACCAGCGTAATTTTCTCGGCGTACATACCGCCGAGGTGGCTGACGTCCACGCTGTAAACTGGGTTTTCGGCGTCCTCCGCGTTCAATGCGGTGCTATTTTGAGGGTTCAATGCGGTGCTATTTGGGGCGTTCACGTGGTCGCCAACGTACACGACGCTTTGATTATTCTTGTCGACTTTGTTTTGGCCGGTGGTGACTTTAATGCCTTTGTTCGCCCACAGGCCGCCGTCAATTTGCGCCCGTTCGGCGATGATGTCGGTATAATCGGCTTGGCGGTTGTCCAGCCCGTTGCTGCCGACGCTAAGCTTGCCGCCTTTGACTTCAAAGCCTTTTAATTCGCCGTTTTCCATTTGTGCGCGGCCCGTCGTCATTGTTGCTCTGCCGGCATTGATGATGCCGCAGCCGTCGCACGCAATGCCGTTCGGGTTGGCAATCACTACATCGGCTTTTCGCCCCGCCACTTCCACATAACCTTTTAAGCGGCTCGGATTTGCCGAATTCACTTCGTTTAAAATCACTTTCGCTTCGCCGCGCGCCAAATTCGGGTTGCCCTGCACCCAGCCGGCCATCTGTGTTTGCGCGGCGTTGCGCGCATTGTTTAAAATTGCGCCTTTTTCGGCGACGTCAAATTGAGCATATTGATTACGCGACACGCCCGCCGCGCTCGGCGTTTGGATGTTCACTTGTGGCAAGCTGTTGGCCGTGTGCAGAATCGTTGCCTGTTGATTGCTTGGTGCGGATTTATCGGCGCGAATGGCCATTTCCGCCGCACCGTTTGGCACCGCATTGGCGACCGGATTTGGCGCCGCCAAGGCGCTCTCGGACAAACTCACCCAGCCCAAAGCCAACATCAGCCCGAAACAAAGCGGCTTTAAAGACAGCGTCAATGCGGTGCCATTTTGGAACTTCAATGCGGTGCTATTTTGAAGGTTCAATGCGGTGCTATTTTGACCTTCCGCCACCGCTTGATTGTTTTCATCCGCCGCTTTGCCTTGCGCTTTTGCCAATTCGGACACGACCACCGGTTGATTTAACACGCGGCTGAAAATAACTTTGTAGTGATGTTTGTTCATTATTTTTTTCCTTTATTTCTTTCTTCTTTATTTCAGATGGAACCTTAGAGCATGCTTTTTATTTAAAAACGATAACTGAGGTTGAATCCCGTCGTGACATGACTTGTACGAAATCCTTCCGGTTTACGTATCGGTGTGCCGACAAAATATTCGTAATTTAAGCCCCAAAGTTTGCCGCGTAGGCCGATGACGCCGCCGGTCAATTTATTGCCCACTTGCCATTCCGGTCGGCTTGAACGCACTTCGCCGTGGTCAAGACCGAGATAGAGCTCATGGCCTTTGTTCATGACGTTCCATGCCAATTCATTACGCCACAGCCAGCCGCGTTCGCCGGACAAGGTCAGTTCACCGTCAAAGCCGCGCACGCTGTAACGCCCGCCAAGGCTGAATTTGTCTTGTTGCACCAATGGCGTAAGGTGCCATTGGGCGTTCCAGTTGGTGTTAAAACGAAAGGCTTGGTTGTGAATGCTGAAGGGGTAGGTGAAATCGAGTGAAGCGGTGAGAATTTGCATTCGGGAAGTGCCTTCGCCGAAGGCTTCTTCCGGGGCGCGCAGGGCGCGATGGGCACCGGTGCCGCGTTTGTAATTGGCGGTAAGTTGAAGCGTGGCCTGCCCGAGATATTGCGTATGGCTTAGTCCCACTTCCCAGCCGGCCGTTCGACGGCGTTGTACTTCGATTTCGGTGTCATTGATGTAATTGGACGATTGGCGCGCCCACAGCGCCGCATTGAGATAGGTTTTGTGTTGACTGCCACGGGTAATCAAACGGCTTAAATTCGCTTTCATTTGTCGGCTTTCGCCGGAATAGGTGTAGGATTCAAAGGCGCCGGCAACAGTTTGATGATAAGTGTAACGCGAGCCGGAAAGGGCGAATAAATAATTTTGCCAAGGAATCGAATAATACAGGCTGACATTTTTGCTGCCGTAATCGCCTTCGGCTTTGTCACTGTCGCGTTTGAAACTGCGCGTGCCGCTAAGGTAAAACAGGTCATTTAAGCGCAGCGCATTGTCCCAAGAAAAGGTTGCCGAGCCTTGCAAACGTCCGGTTGTCTTTGTGCCGGCATCGTCTAAACCAAGGGTTAAATGAAAAGGCAGGCTTTGTTTATATTGAATCACCACGTCCGTTTCGCCTACCGAGTCGGTAGGCGTCAATTCAATGTCGCTCTCCGCACTCGGCACGCGTTTTAAATTTTCCAGGCCTTGCTCAATATCGCGCACATTTAATATATCGCCTTGTGCTATCGGCATGGCAAACCACAAAGTGCCGCGCGTAGCAAAGGGAATCGCGCTTCGGTCTTGTAATTGAATGCGCCCGACTTTGCCCGGAATCACCGTGAGCACTAACCTTCCCGAACGCAAATCTTGTGGCGCCACCACCACGCGCGTGGTTACAAAGCCATCATCAATCAGCTGATTTTGAATGCGACGCAACAGCACATTAATACCTTGCGAACCGATACAGACCGGCAGAGCAAAATCACCTTCGGCATAGGCGGCCTGCAAGGCCCAAGAAAAACGGCTTGGTTGAATCCGTTGCAGCGGTTTAGATGCCGTTTTGAGCACCGCATTGGCGGGTTGGGCGGTATCGGCATTGGCATTGGCATTGACATCAGCATCAGCACCGGCATCGGCATCGGCATCGGCATCGGCATTAAAATCGGTGAGAACCAGTTGATTAATTGGAAAGCATGGTGCTTCGTTGACCGGAAAAGCAACAGATTTCGTTTTTTCGCTTTCCAAGTGCACGTTTGGATTTTGCACTTGCTGCGCTTGAATTTCCGCATCAAGCGCGGTTTGTTGTTGCTGTTGGCGGGCACTGAATTGCTTTTCGGCGGTGGAGGGAGTGGAGGGTGCGGCTAATGCAATTGAAGATAAACCCGAAATAAAAACAGATAAAACAAGTTGGGATAAATGGATTTTTTGCATAAAAAATAGATAGGTTATTTGTATTTAAATAATGTTTATCTTAAGTAAATATATTAAAAATTCAATTAATACAATATGTTAAGCAGTAAATTAAACTAATTAACCGTAAAGATTATATCATTGAATAATAAAAAAGTCGGCATTGGCCGACTTTCTTTTTTCAGAGATTATTTTTTTAATAAATCGCGAATTTCCGCAAGCAATTTTTCTTCGTTGGTCGGTTCCGCGACTTTTTCCGCCGGTTTTTTCAGTTTGTTGATGCCTTTCACCATCATGAATATGGCGAATGCGATAATGATAAAGTCAAAAACGTTTTGGATAAACATACCATAGTTTAAGGTTACCGCCGGAATGTCGCCGTTTGCCGGTTCTAACACTAATTTCAGATCTTTGAAATCTACGCCGCCGGTTAAGATGCCCAATACCGGCATTACCACGTCGCCCACGAGAGAACTGACGATTTTGCCGAATGCACCGCCGATAATTACCCCGACGGCCATATCGACCACATTACCGCGCATCGCAAATTCGCGGAATTCCTTGATAAAACTCATTGAATTGTCCTTTTTAGTTAAATTAAGAGGAGGCGTATTATATGAAGTTGACTTAAAAAGTAAACCTCGTTAAAGAAAGAATGAACTCGGCTGGAACAGTTTCTCAATGTCGGACACATTTTTCTTGTCGCTTAAATAAATGACTACGTGATCACCGTCCTGAATCTCGAGGTTTTTACGTGCAATCAACACGTCGTTATTACGTAAAATCGCACCGATAATGCAACCGATCGGCAAACGAAGATCACGTATGCTTCTACCCACGATATTGGACGTATTGACATCGCCGTGTGCAACGATTTCAATCGCTTCGGCAATGCCGTGATGTAAACTGGCTACATTTTTCACGTCGCCTTTACGCACGTGCCCGAGCAAAGCGGAAATGGTCGCTTGTTGCGGCGAAACGGCAATATCTATGGTGCCGCCTTGAATCAAATTGATATACGCCATGCGTTGAATCAACACCATCGCTTTTTGCGCCCCTAAACGTTTCGCCAGCAAGGCGGACATAATATTGGCTTCGTCATCGCTGCTCAAGGAAAGGAACACATCAACGGTTTCGATATGTTCTTCAAATAACAAATTTTGATCGGACGCATCGCCGTGAAATACCAGCGTTTTTGATAGCTTTTCCGCCAACATTAGCGCGCGTTCTCCATTGCGTTCAATCAATTTCACCGCGCAATGATCTTCCAATCGCTTCGCCACGCCCGCGGCAATATTCCCACCACCGACAATCATCACGCGTTTGTACGGTTTTTCCAACCGCTGTAACTCGCTAATCACCGCTTTAATGTGTTCCGTTGCGCAAATAAAGGTGATTTCGTCACCTGCTTCGATAATGGTTGAACCTTGCGGCCGAATGGCTTTGTCGTTACGCAAAATCGACACAATGCGGCAATCAATATGCGGCATATGTTGTTTAAACGCCGACAATGCATGCCCCACCAAGGCACCGCCGTAATAAGCTTTCACCACCACTATGCTGATGCGATTTTGAGCGAAGTGCGCCACTTGCAAGGCTCCGGGATAAGCGATTAAACGCGTGATTTCTTCTGTCACCAAATTTTCCGGCGAAATCAAGTGATCAATAGGAATGTTTTCATCATTAAACAGCTTGTCTTTTTCACGCAAATATTCGGAATTGCGAATACGCGCAATGCGTGTTGGGGTGTTGAACAGCGTGTAGCCCATTTGACAGGCCACCATATTGATTTCGTCCGAGGCGGTGACCGCCACCATCAAATCCGCGTCCGCCGCGCCCGCGTCGCGCAACACCTTCGGTGATGAAGGCGAACCTTGAACCACGCGTAAATCGTGCTTTTCCTGCAACGCTTGCAGTTGCGCCGATTCGTTATCCACCAGCGTGATGTCGTTGTCTTCGCTAACCAAACTTTCCGCCAGCGTCGTGCCCACTTGCCCGGCGCCTAAAATCATAATTTTCATATTTCACTCCTTGTGATCTCAAGGGGACAAATGCCGATTTGCGGCGAATTCAGCGCACATTTTAACGCCTCGACTTGCCGACAAATTTTATCGGTCACCTCCTCGGCTTGCGCCATTTCTCGTGCCGTTACACCTTCCACGGGTTGCTGAAACAGCACCGCATTCAACAAGCGCTCGGCATGCATTCCGGCACGGCAATAATGCAACACGCCCGGTTCACCGAACAACGTAGCGACTTTGGCGATTTTTGTTGTGGCGATGCCGAGTGCGCCGTCTTCACCGCCAAGTTGGCGAAATAAGTCGTTTTGCGGAAAACCGCCACAGGCCAACAAAAAGGCGCGGCGAAATACCGTATTGCCGCCACAAGTCATACGCATATGTTGCCAAGCGAACTCAAAATTTGGCTGTTCGGCATAACACGCCGGCAAATCGATCGGCTTTAAAGCAAGGCGAACCAATGCGGTATCAGGTTGGAAATAAAAGGTGGCTGCCGCCGTTTCCAACGCTCCGGTTTCGTAAGCGTCGTCCGCATCTAAAAACGCGATGAATTCGTTGTCGGATTGCAAGGCACCCCAATTGCGCGCTTTTGCCACGCCACCGTTGTGCGGCATTGCTTCAACGAAGATTTGTTCGGGATAACGCGCCGCCCACTGTTTGGCCAACGCCAGCGTGTTGTCCGTAGACGCATCGTCAATCAGCCAAAGTTTGCCTAAACAAACTTGTCCGATCACTGATTGTACCGCGCGCGATAAGGTGCGCTCAGCGTTATAACAAGGAATAATCACATCGATTTTAGCGAACATTTCGCCCCCTAGGCACGTTTACGCAGTTTGGCGTAATAAAAGCCGTCGCCGCCATTTTCTGTTGGAATAAACTGGAAACCTACCGCACTTTTCTCATCGGTAAACGGCAAAGGCAGTAATTCGGCATCCGCCTGTTGGTTCAAAAAGGTTTGAATTTGCTCGCGGTTTTCTTCCGGCAACACGGAACAGGTAGCGTACAGCAAAATGCCGTTTGGTTTGAGTTTCGCCCACAGCGCGTGAAGAATTTTGTTCTGTAATTCCGCCAACTGCGCGATATCCGTTGCTTGACGCAGCCATTTGATATCCGGATGGCGGCGAATCACGCCTGTCGCCGAACAAGGCGCATCAAGCAAAATGCGGTCAAACAGCAGCGTACGTTGGTCGATTTGCGCCAACCATTCGTCGGGACGACTCGCATCGCCGCAAATGACCATTGCCCGTTGATGCAAACGCGCAAGATTTTCCTCCACCCGTTTTAAGCGATGCGCTTCCACGTCCAGTGCGATCACCTTGGCTTGCGGCGCCAATTCTAAAATATGGGTGGTTTTGCCGCCCGGCGCGGCACAAGCATCTAAAATCCATTCGTCATTTTTAGCTTCGAGCAACGTCGCCGCCCATTGCGCGCTTAAATCTTGCACCGTTACCGCACCCTCGGCGAAGAGGGGTAATTTCAGCACCGCATTGGGCGCGCTTAAACAAAGGGCATTCGGATGAGCGGCCGTATTAGCTTCAATACCTTGTTCCGCAAGTAATGCGCGATAGGTTTCCGGGGTGTATTTTTGTTCGTTAACGCGCAACCACATGGGCGGCTTTTGATTGTTCGCCTCAATAATTGCACGCCAATTCGGATAGTTTTTTTTCAATTTATCGACAAACCATTCAGGATGCAGCGTTTGCCAATTCTTATCCACCACCGCCAAAATATCACGTTGTTCGCGTAAAAATCGACGCAATACGGCATTCACCAAACCGCGCCAACACTCGGTTTTTAAAGATTTAGCGGCGTTCACCGTTTCGTCCACCGCAGCATGGGTCGGCACGCGCAGATAAACTAATTGATACAAACCGACCAACAATAAGCAATGCACGATGCGTGCTTTGCCCTTGAGCGGTTTATCCACCAAATGCTTGATGATTTGTTCCAAGCGCGGCAACACGCGACACACACCGAAACAAATTTCTTGCAGCAACGGCAAATCTTGCGCTTTTACGGTTTGTTGAAGTGGCGGAATGAGTGCAGAAAGGGATTGGCCTTCGTCTAACACTTGCAAAACGACTTGGGCGGCGATAGCACGGGTTGAGGGTGCGGCGGTTTGAGTTGCTGTTTTTGCCGATATTGTTGAATGAGGCTTTTTAACTAAATGGGATTTTTTCATTAGGCAAGCACCTTACCCTAAGGTTTTATTAAGCGGAAACCATGCTGCGCGGCCATTTAATAAATCTTGTGCCGACATCGGTTTTTTGCCGGCCGGCTGTAATTGCAAAAGATTTAACACGCCGTCGGCAGTGGCAATTTGAATACCGCTTTTATCGGCTCGTAAAATCGTGCCGGCGGGTTTCTCTTGATGCGGCAACACTTCCGCTTGATACACTTTCAAGGTTTGCGGATGACCTTCTTGGTCTGTTGCGGAAAAATACGCCATCGGCCAAGGATTAAAAGCGCGAATGTTGCGTTCAAGCTGCGCAGCGGGAAGCGCCCAGTCCAATTTCGCTTCTTCTTTGGAAAGTTTGTCGGCGTAGTTACTTTGCCCATCATCTTGTTTTTCGGCGCTAAATTTACCGTTTTCTAAGTGATCCAATACATCGATTAATGCCGGTGGCGCTAATTGCGCTAATTTATGGTAAAGGTCGCCGGAAGTTTCCGTCGGCAAAATCTCGCAATAAACCTTATGTAGCATATCGCCGGTATCTAAACCTTCGTCCATTTGCATAATGGTAATGCCGGTTTGTGCATCGCCCGCCCAAATAGCGCGCTGAATCGGTGCCGCACCGCGCCAACGCGGAAGAATTGAACCGTGCACGTTCAAACAGCCTAAACGCGGCGCATCCAGCACCGCTTTCGGTAAAATCAAACCGTACGCCACCACAACCATCACATCCGCATTAAGCGCGTTAAGTTCGGCCTGTGCGGCTTCTTGACGGAGGGATTTCGGCTGATAAAGCGGAATGTTATGTTGTTCTGCAAGCTGTTTCACCGGGCTTGCTTGCAATTTTTTGCCGCGGCCGGCGGGTTTATCGGGCTGCGTATAAACCGCAATCACATTGTGTCGGGAATTGAGAAGCGCTTGCAAATGCTGTGCAGCAAAATCCGGCGTGCCGGCGAAGATAATATTGAGTGGTTTCATCATATTCTGCGTTATGGTTCAGGTAAACGGTGCGCGATTTATCGTGTGTCGCGGGCAACTGACTTGCCGAGGAAGTGCGCCGGAGCACCGCATTGAAGTGGCTTTCGCCGCGGCTTCGTAATAAGGCGTGTTGCGACGAAGTCGCCGATCAGCACCGCATTGAAGTCGCGTTTTTCCGCTTTCGGCGTTTCCTTTGCTAAGCGGCAAGAGGAAAAGTTAAAAGTGCGGTCGAGACAACCGCACTTTCGTTAGTTATTCGTTTTTCGCAAGCTGCTTTTTGTATTTC
Organism: Aggregatibacter sp. HMT-949; assembly: GCF_041734645.1. NCBI lineage: Bacteria > Pseudomonadati > Pseudomonadota > Gammaproteobacteria > Pasteurellales > Pasteurellaceae > Aggregatibacter > Aggregatibacter sp. HMT-949. The sequence goes on from NZ_CP162010.1 coordinate 1,888,827, forward strand.
AGCAACTTTTCTTTAATTCGTTGACGTTTCAGCGGAGAAAGATAATCCACAAACAAAATACCGTTAAGATGATCGATTTCGTGTTGAATACAAATGGCCAGTAAGCCGTCCGCATCTAGGGTAAATTCTTTGCCGTTACGATCCAGCGCTTTTACCTTCACTTTTTCTTTACGCGGCACCAAGGCGCGAAAGCCGGGAATCGATAGGCACCCTTCTTCGATACCGGTTTCGCCTTCAGAGGCCAGAATTTCAGGGTTAATCAATACCAGCTGGTGTTGCTTGTCGCCTTCGATATCGATAGTGACAATACGTTGCAAAATATCCACTTGCGGCGCAGCCAAACCAATACCTTCTTGCTGATACATGGTGTCGAACATATCATCCACAATGTTACGGATTTCGTCATTCACGTCGGTGACGGGTTTGCAAACAACTTTCAAGTGTTCGTCGGGATAAATTAATACATTCAGTGCGGTCATAATTTCTCTTGTTTTGTAACGCTAAATAGCGGCGGGATTGTAGCACAGGAAGCTTAAGCTGTCCTGAATTTGCATTAACCGAACTCCAATTCCACAGCATTTTCGCCCAACATATTCACCAGTTCCGTAAGGATTTCGTCGGTCGGGTTAATTGACCATTGAACGCCGAGACGTAACAAAGCGCGACCTTTCGGACTTTGATAATAAACGTTAATAGGCAAGCTGCCACCGCTGGCCGGCGTGAGCGTTTCCTTTAATCGTTTAATAAATATCGGCGTAATTTGTTCGTCTGACAGGCTGATGGCCAGCGATTTGGCATAGCGCGAACGCGCGTCATCCAGCGTCATTAAGTCGCGCACGGTCATTTTTAGCCCACCCGCGAAATCATCGACGCTGACTTGGCCGGAAACAACCACCACGGTGTCTTTTTGCAATTTTTCTCCGAATTGTTCAAGCGCTTCGCCGAATAAGGTGATATCCAAGCGACCGGATCTATCGTCAAGTGTCGCAATGCCTAAACGGTTACCTTTTTTGGTGACGGCAATGCGCGAGGCGATCACAAGCCCCGATGCGGTGCTAATTTGGCCTCTGCGATTCGGTACTAATTCTTTTAAACGCGTAGGACTGTAATGGGAGAGCTCCTTCAAATAACGGCTGATCGGATGACTGCTTAAATAAAGGCCTAAGGTTTCACGTTCGCCATCGAGGATTTGTTTTTCCGTATAAGGCGGCGTATTGGCATAGGCGTTTTCTACTTCTTCGTGAGTTTCGGTTAGCACGCCGAACATATCCGATTGACCCGACGCTTCATCTTTGGCGTGCTGATCGGAAGCTTTCAGCGCATCTTCCAAATTCTTAGTAAGCGCCGCGCGATGCGGTCCTAATTTGTCGAAGGCGCCGGACATAATGAGGCTTTCAAAAGTGCGGCGATTAATCTTTTTCAAATCCACACGCGCACATAAATCAAATAAATCTTTGAAGAAACCGCCCTCGTTACGCGCGGTGATCAAGGCTTCAATCGGCCCTTCGCCCACACCTTTGATGGCGCCGATGCCGTACACGATTTCGCCATTTTCGTTCACGCTGAAATGATGCTTGCCGACGTTAATATCCGGCGGCGTAACTTTTAAGCCCATGCGTAAACATTCGTCGTACAAACCAACAATTTTGTCGGTGTTGTCCATTTCCGAGGTCATCACGGCAGCCATAAATTCTGCCGGGAAATGGGTTTTCAGCCATAACGTTTGGTAAGACACCAAAGCATAAGCGGCGGAGTGGGATTTATTAAAACCGTAGCCGGCGAATTTTTCCACCAAATCGAAAATCTTCATGGCAAGCTCGCCGTCCACGCCGTTTTTAATCGCGCCTTCCTCGAACACGGAGCGTTGTTTCGCCATTTCTTCCGGTTTTTTCTTACCCATCGCGCGGCGCAATAAATCCGCCCCGCCAAGCGTGTAACCGGCTAACACCTGAGCGATTTGCATAACCTGTTCTTGATATAAAATAATGCCGTACGTGGGTTCTAAAATCGGCTTTAAACTTTCATGCTGATAATTCGCATCAGGATAAGAGACTTCTTCACGCCCATGTTTACGGTCGATAAAATTATCCACCATGCCCGATTGCAAAGGCCCCGGACGAAACAATGCCACCAACGCGATAATATCTTCGAAACAGTCCGGCTGCAGACGTTTAATCAGATCTTTCATGCCACGCGATTCCAATTGGAATACGGCGGTGGTTTCGGAGCGTTTCAATAAATCAAAGGATTCCGCATCATCTAATGGAATCGCCGCAATATCGATGGGTGGTTTGCCTTCGCTCGTCATACGGGCATTGATCATATCCAGCGCCCATTTGATGATGGTGAGCGTGCGCAATCCTAAGAAGTCGAACTTCACAAGGCCGGCGTATTCCACGTCGTTTTTATCGAAGTGAGTCACCGGATGCAAGCCCTCATTATCGCAATACAGTGGGGCGAAATCAGTAATCAAAGTCGGCGAAATTACTACGCCACCGGCATGTTTCCCGGCATTTCGAGTGACACCTTCCAATTTGCGCGCCATATCAATGAGCGCCTGCACTTCCTCATCACTGTCATAAGCGGCCTGTAGTTGCGGTTCCATTTCAAAAGCTTTCGCAAGGGTCATACCCGGATCGGGCGGAACCAGTTTGGAAATACGATCCACGAAACCGTAAGGATGTCCTAACACACGCCCTACGTCACGGATAACCGCTTTCGCCGCCATCGTACCAAAGGTGATGATTTGCGACACCGCACCGCGCCCGTAAGTTTCCGCTACGTGCTCGATCACGCGATCGCGCCCGTCCATACAAAAATCCACGTCGAAGTCAGGCATGGAAACCCGTTCCGGATTTAAGAAACGTTCGAACAGCAAGTCAAATTCTAGCGGATCGAGATCAGTGATTTTCAGCGCATAGGCCACCAACGAACCCGCACCGGAGCCGCGTCCCGGCCCGACCGGAATGTCGTTATCTTTCGACCACTGAATAAATTCCATCACGATCAAGAAGTAGCCCGGGAAGCCCATTTGGTTAATAACGTCAAGTTCCACTTGCAAACGTTTATCGTATTCCGTGCGTTTTGCCGCCCGCTCCTTTTCATCTGGGAACAAAAAAGCCAAACGTTCTTCCAAGCCATCTTTGGCTTTTCGCACCAAGAAATCTTCCGTTGTTAAATCGCCTGTTGGAAATTGCGGTAAGAAATATTGCCCGAGGCGCAAAGTCACGCTACAACGCTGCGCAATCAATAGCGTATTTTCCAATGCTGACGGAATATCCGCAAATAGCGCACACATTTCTTCTTCGCTACGAAAATATTGTTGCTCGCTATAATGTTTCGGACGTTTCGGATCATCTAAAGTATAGCCGTCATGAATCGCTACACGAATTTCGTGCGCCTCAAAATCATCAGATTTTAAAAACACCACGTCATTGGTCGCCACTAACGGCAAGCCGGTTTCTTTCGCGAGTTTCAAGGCAGCTTTGATGTAACGTTCCTCATCTGTTCTACCGGTGCGCGACAACGCAAGATAAAAATGGTCGGGGAAAAATTCTTGATAAAATTTAACCGCGCTTTCCGTTTCGGCAAGATTCTCTTTGAGTAACTTTTTGCCTACATCGCCTTTGGTACCGCCGGATAAAATAATGACGCCCTCACGATGTTCAATCAACCAATCTTGGTCAATATAAGGTAAATCCACATAACCGCGTTGATAGGCTTTGGAAAGGAGTAAAGTAATATTTTTATAACCGGCGTTATTTTTTGCCAGCAATGTCAATTCGAACGGTTCATCGCCAAACATTGCGCTTTTCACCAGCACATCGGTGCCAATAATCGGTTTGATGCCGGAAGACAGGGCTTCGCCGTAGAACCGCACCACACCGCAAAAATTGGTAAAATCCGTCAGTGCCATCGCCACCATATTATTTTCTGCACAGGCTTTTACCAAGGGTTTTACTTTGGCGATGCCGTCAATCATAGAAAAATCCGTATGCACTCGGAGATGAACGAAGCGGGGTTGTGTCATTTAAAATCCTTGCTATTAAAAGCCCAATACGATTGATCTTTGGAGGTATTTTTACAGCCGCGTATTATACGAGAATTTAACAGGCAAATCTTGCCTCTATCCCCAAAACTATGGAACACACACGCCAAGAAATCGCCGTTTCTTGTATCTCCTCAAACAGCACTATAAAAAACGCTAAATTTTTTGCTATGATATGCAAGATTTTTTTGGGGCTCACCTATGTCACATCAATTAAAACAACCCTTTCGTGCTGTTGTATCTGATCTGGACGGCACTTTATTAAACAGCAACCATGTAATTGGCGATTTCACTATCGATACCTTAAACAGACTTGAACAACAAGGCATTGATATCGTCTTGGCAACCGGTCGCAACCATACGGACGTATCTTCTATCCTTGCTAAAATCGGAGCAGAACGCGCACTCATGATTACCTCAAACGGAGCAAGAGTGCGCGACTTAAAGGGCAATTTACTCTACAGCAACAGCTTGCCGGAAGAAATTGTGTTCAAGCTTTACCAAACACCGTTCGATACAACGAAAGTCTGTTTGAATACATACCAAGATGAAGGCTGGTTTATCAATAAAGACGTACCCGCATTAAGAAAATTTCACCAAGACTCCGGTTTTATGTACGAAGTGGTCGATTTCGCCCGACACCACGCCCGCAATGTGGAAAAAGTATTTTTTATTGGAAAAACGCCGGAAGATCTTATTGAAGTGGAAAATTATTTGCGCGAACACTTCGGCAACGAAACGACGATTGTCTATTCAGCGCTCGCTTGCTTAGAGGTTATGAATAAAAACGTCTCAAAAGGCGACGCCCTAAAACAAGTGCTGGCTCTACGCGATTACGATCTAAAAGATTGTATCGCATTTGGTGACGGCATGAATGACATGGAAATGCTATCCTCCGTAGGCAAAGGTTGTATTATGGAAAACGCAGATACACGCTTAAAAGCGGCTTGCCCACAGCTGGAACAAATCGGAACAAATAAAAACGAATCCGTAGCAAAATATCTCCGCAGAACATTTGGAATGAAATAATGTGGCAAGCAATCTTGTGTGTTAGCGCGGGTGCGGTGCTCGGCGCATTAGGAAGATGGGGCTTAAGCCAATGGCTAAATCCTATTTTTTCTGCTTTTAACTTTGGTACGCTATTCGTTAATTTTGTCGGTTGTTTTCTTATCGGCCTGTTAATGGCCTTTTTCTGGCAATTTCCGCAGTTTAACGGCTTATGGAAATTATTCTTGAATACCGGCTTTCTCGGCGCATTTACCACTTTTTCTTCTTTTTCATCGGAAACGATCGAATTGTTCATATCAGAAAAATGGCTAAACGGATTAGTCGTCATTTTGCTCCATGTGACGGGCGGCCTATTTAGCACCGCATTGGGCCTGGTATTGTACGGGCTTTTGGTTAAATCCTAACTAAAAATCCTCATCTGGTGTAAAACCAATCAAATCGGCAAAGTCTTCACGATAAAATCCGTGAGAAAGCATATATTGCCAAATTTTTTGCCTGCTTTTGGGGGTTTGCTTTTCCCCGTAATAAGGAAATTTCTTTTTCAGCACGCGCAATGCAATCATCGACCAATCCACCATTGAGTCCTCCAATGCGGTCTCAATCACATCTTCCGGCACGCCTTTCAATTGACGAAGTTCTTGTTTAATGCGATTTACGCCATAACCACGTTGCGCTCTAGCATTAATATAATTCTCCGCAAAACGACGATCGCTCTGCCAGTGTTTTTGCTGACAATAACGAAGGACGTTTTCAATTTCTTGTTCCGAAAACATTTTCTCTTGCATTTTATTGCGCAGTTCAAATTCACTATACTCACGACGAGCAAGCAAATTCACCACATAACTTAAAGCCATATCAGACATATTTTTGTGCCATAAAAAAGTGCGGCCAAATTACATTCATTTTGACCGCACAGAAATAAAATAAGAATCAGATTTATAGTTCGTTGTCGGCAGTATCGTCGTCGAGTTGCTCAATATCTGCCATTAGTGCCTGTTCGGGATTTGCAACCAATTCCGCACGAAGTTTAGCTTCAAGTTCGTCCGCTTTCGCCGGGTTTTCATGCAACCATTTCATAGCGTTTGCTTTACCTTGACCGATCTTTTCACCGTTGTAGGCATACCAAGCGCCGGATTTCTCCACAAGTTTATGTTTTACGCCCAATTCAATCAGTTCGCCGGCCTTTGAAATGCCTTCGCCATAAAGGATTTGGAAATCCACTTGACGGAAAGGGGCGGCCAATTTATTTTTCACCACTTTTACGCGGGTTTCGTTACCAATGACTTCCTCGCCGTCTTTCACCGAACCGGTGCGACGAATATCCAGTCGCACGGAAGAATAGAATTTCAGCGCGTTACCGCCCGTTGTAGTTTCCGGATTGCCGAACATCACACCGATTTTCATCCGAATTTGGTTAATAAACACGACTAAGCAGTTTGCATTTTTAATTTGACCGGTCAATTTACGTAACGCTTGGGACATCAAACGCGCTTGTAACCCCATATGCGAATCGCCCATCTCGCCTTCGATTTCCGCTTTCGGCGTCAATGCAGCGACAGAGTCCACAATCACAACATCTACCGCACCGGAACGTACTAAAGCGTCACAGATTTCCAACGCTTGCTCGCCGTTATCCGGTTGGGAAACCAATAATTCTTTTACATCTACGCCAAGTTTCGCCGCATAAATCGGATCCAGCGCATGTTCCGCATCAATAAAGGCACAGGTTTTACCTGCTTTTTGCGCTTGCGCAATAACGGAGAGAGTTAGCGTAGTTTTACCGGAGGACTCCGGCCCGAAGATTTCGACGATACGTCCCATCGGCAAACCGCCGATCCCCAACGCGACATCCAGGCCGATTGAGCCGGTTGAAACCGATTCGACATCAAGCGCTTTGGTATCGCCCAATTTCATAATCGAACCCTTACCAAATTGCTTTTCAATTTGACCTAATGCCGCCGCAAGGGCTTTTTGTTTTTCTTCTTGAGTCGCCATGTTATAACCTTAACCTTTTTTTATTAAACGGAATAAAATTTCGTGTAGATTCTATCTGTATTGATATACAGTATCAAGAGAAATTTTGATCTTTGCAAAAAAATGTGAAAAAGATCGCAAAGCTTATATAGTTTTGCTTAAAAATTAACGGTTTAGATAATCCCATAAGGCATTAAGTGATGCGCTAGCGTCTTGCGTGCCCAAATCATACATGGCTTGAATTTTTGCCGGATTTTTTTCTAAACGGCCGATTTTGAGATCTTGCGAAGGGCGAATCACAAAAATTTCCCCCGTCTCCTCCGCTTTTAGCACCGCATCCAATTGCCGATTATAAACCTCATGGCGATTTATCAACGCTTCCGCCAATTTAGGATATTTCCGATAAAAAAGAGAAGGCAAAACGGCGGACATCTTTTCTTTCCGATAGCCCGCTGAGCGAGTAAGCACGACAATCCATTTATCGCAACCGCACGTACGGGCAAAATCAAGCGGAATACTGTCCGCAATGCCGCCGTCTAAATATTTTTGCCCGTCCAGTTCCACCATTTTCGAGACGAACGGCATTGCAGAGGTGGCGCGCAACACTTCCATTTGCGCAAACACATCGCTGATTTTACGATATTCTGCAGCACCGCTTTCGACATTCGTCAGCGTTGCGTAAAACTTAACAGCGGATTGCGCAAAGGCCGCTTGGTCGAAAGGATCGAGTGTCATCGGCAGTTCATAAAAAGCAAAATCTTTATTTATGATATTACCCGTGGTAAGCAAACTGCAAAGCCCCATATAACGTTTATCGCCGAGGAATTCGAGGTTATAACGCAACGCCCGCCCTTTTTGATTGGAGGCATAATTTACGCCAAACAACGCCCCTGCCGACACGCCCACGATCGTATCAATGTTAATCCGCTGTTCCAGCAACACATCCAGCACCGCCGCGCTAAAAAGCCCGCGCATCCCGCCGCCTTCTAATACTAATCCGATTTTCATCGCGTTCCTTATTCATAAATAGGCGCAAATTCTAACATTTTTTTAGCTTTAACTTGGCTAACAATATATTGAGTAAAATTCAAAGTAAATTGAATGCAATAACAACACCGCATTGGAATTGGTTCCAATGCGGTGCTATTTGATGAAGGTAATTTTCGCTTTGTGTAGCAGCTATATTATGGCGATTTTTCTAAGTGCAAACTAACCGTTTAAAATCGTACGCAAACGATCTAACTGACTTTGCGTTTGCTGTTGTTTTTGTTCCGTCGTTAATTTTGGTTTGTCACGTTCCCACAGGACATCGTCATGCGGCAACTCGGCTAAGAAACGGCTCGCTTCAGGGCGCACCAATTCGCCGTATTGCCGGCGTTCACGACAAAGAGAAAAGGTCAACGCTTTTTGCGCACGCGTAATGCCCACATAAGCCAAACGGCGCTCTTCTTCCACATTGTCTTCGTCGATGCTGGTTTGATGCGGCAAAATGCCTTCTTCCATGCCGATTAAATACACGTATGGAAACTCCAAACCTTTGGACGCATGCAAAGTCATCAGTTGCACCTGATCGCTTTCATCATCGTCCTCGCTGCGCTCAAGCATATCGCGTAAAGTCAAGCGTGTAACCACTTGATTGAGATTCATCGGTTCGTTGGTTTCGTCACCTTTAAGCATATCCGCCACCCAATCAAACAAGGTCGCGACGTTTTTACTTTGCATTTCTGCCGCTTTCGGACTTACGGCATATTCATACAAATATTCTTCGTAATGCATCGCCGACAGCATCGAGCGCACGGCACGCGCTGGTTCGGAACGCTGTATTTCGTCGTGAAGTTCCACGATCCAACGCCCGAATTTTTGCAGCGCATCATAAGCTTTCGGCGTGACGCGTTGAATCAGTTCAAATTCAAAAATCGTCTCAAACAAACTAATGTGCTTTTCTTGTGCCAATTCGCCCAATTTTTGCAAAGTCGCCGTACCGATTTCACGTTTCGGCGTGTTCACAATACGCAAAAATGCCGCATCATCGTCTTGATTCACCACCAAGCGCAAATAAGCCATCATATCCTTGATTTCAGGGCGCGAGAAAAACGATGTACCGCCGGAAATTTTGTAGGGAATACGGTTTTGCATCAACACTTTTTCTAACAAACGCGATTGATGATTGCCGCGATATAAAATCGCGTAATCTTTATATTTGGTTTTATGGCTGAAACGGTGCGCAATCAATTCCGCAGCAATGCGCTCCGCTTCGTGCTCTTCGTTTTTCGCTTCAATTACCAATAATTTTTCGCCTTCACCGATCGTGGAAAACAATTTTTTGTCGAACACGTGCGCGTTGTTATCGATCAAAATATTCGCGCAATGCAAAATGCGTTGGGTGGAGCGATAATTTTGTTCCAGCTTAATCACTTGCAAACGTGGAAAATCATCACGCAACCGCACCATATTTTCCGGTCGCGCGCCACGCCATGAATAAATGGATTGATCATCATCGCCCACTACAGTGAAACAGGCGCGCTCACCCACCAACAACTTAATCAATTCATATTGACTGGTATTGGTGTCTTGATATTCGTCCACCAACAAATAACGGATTTTCATTTGCCATTTTGAGCGCACTTCTTCATTTTGCTTGAATAACAACGTCGGCAATATAATCAAATCATCAAAATCTAACGCGTTGTAAGCACGAATTTGCGCTGCATAGCGCTCATAACATTTGGCGAAAGTTTGATATTTGGCATCGCGCGCAAGCGCATAAGCTTGCTTCGGCGAAATTAAATCGTTCTTCCAGTTGGAAATCGCCGCAATCAGCTCGCGCAACAAATCCTTATCTTCTTTTAACACGTCTGCAGTGAGTTCTTTGACAAGTGCGAATTGATCGTGCTCGTCGAATAAAGTCATATTTGATTTAAATCCGAGAGCTTTATATTCGTGCTTGATGATGTCAAAACCCAGCGTATGGAAAGTGGAAACCGTCAAGCCCTTGGATTGTTCTTTGCCGATGGAATGCGCGACCCGCTCCTTCATTTCACGTGCGGCTTTATTAGTGAAAGTAACGGCCGCAATGTGCTTTGGCAAATAACCGCAATGTGCGATTAAATGAGCGATTTTGTTGATAATCACGCGCGTTTTACCGGAGCCCGCCCCGGCTAACACAAGACAAGGCCCGCTGACGAATTCGACAGCTTGTTGCTGTTGGGGATTGAGTTTCATGTTTATTGTAAATACGTATTCATAAAAACTTGGTTTTTACCGCTTCGCTCCTTCGTTTAGGAGAGATGACAACGAAGCGACAAAAAAGATAGAAAATACCGAAATTATGGAGCAGTTGCACAACGCTAAAATTACCCTTGCAAAATAGCACCGCATTGAAGCCGCTTTCAATGCGGTGCTATCTTTTAATGCAAACTCAGACTTTAATGTATCCGGTAAAAACGACAGCGGCACATCTAAAATCGGTAAGTCCCATTGCTGTGCCATTTTAAGATCGCAGGCTGTGCCGGTATAGGCGGTGTATTTTTCGGTAGAGTCGAGAGGTGCCGCGACAGCACCGCATTCGGACAAGACGAAGAGTGCGCTTAGTAAAAATAATGTTTTTTCATCGCGCTTTTAAGGCTTGTAATACCGGCATCGGAACTAACGCTGACACATCCCCACCATGCAAATAAATCTCGCGCACAATAGTGGACGAGACAAATGCCCACTTTTCGGTCGGCGGGAAAAATAAACTGTCCACACCTTCGGTTAATAAACGATTAAGCGCAGCAAGTTGCAATTCATATTCAAAATCCGTCGTGGTACGCACACCACGAATAATGGCGGAAATATGGCGCGCTTGAATCACTTTTGCCAATAAATCAGAAAAGCCGAACACTTCTACATTCGGTAAATGCGCAACAGAACGACGCGCCAATTCTACTCGTTCTTCCAGCGAGAAGAGCGGATTTTTGCGCGGACTGTTCGCCACCGCCACCCAAACGCGCGGAAAAATAGCCGCACTTCGCACAATAATATCTAAATGCCCGTTAGTGAGCGGGTCAAAGGTGCCGGGATAAATTACCGAACTGGCTGTCGTCATCATTGCGCTCCAAATAAGGTTTTAATAAATCTAACAAACGTTGTAACGCGCCTTGATTTTCCACTAATACTTCATGGCCGGCCCATCCAAGACGTTTACGCGCCGCTTGCGAATTAAGCAGCGCTTCCACTGCGCGTTCCAGCGCGTCTGCGCTTGCATTCACTTCCAGCACACCTTGCACTTCCAGTAGCATTCTAAATACTTCGGGAAAATTAAAAGTATGCTTGCCGCTAATCACCGGAATTTTAAAGGCCAACGGTTCAAGCGGATTATGTCCGCCGTGTTTCACTAAGCTGCCGCCTACAAAAGCAATATCAGACACACCGTACATCACCATCATTTCCCCCATGGTGTCGCCCAAAATCACTTGCGTATCGGCACTCGGCAGTTCCCCCGTAGAACGACGGATAAAATGAAATTTTTCCTGTTGCAGTAATCTGGCCACCGCATTAAACCGTTCGGGATGACGCGGTACAAGCAACAACAATAAATTCGGGTATTTTTTCAGCAAGCGACGGTGAGTTTTTAGAATGATTTCCTCTTCGCCTTCGTGCGTGCTGGCGGCAATCCATACCGAACGTTGTAACCGCCACTGACGGCGCAAGATTTCAATGCGGTGCTGAAGTTCACTCGTAATTACCAAATCGTACTTAATGTTACCGGTAAGCTGCAGCTTTTCTTTTGGATAACCGAGCTCCAAAAAACGTTTACCGCTGATTTGATCTTGCGGCGCAATCAAACTAATTTGCGACCACATAGACTGTAAATGCGCACGCACTTTGCCGTAACGACGCGCAGAACGTGCCGACAAGCGAGCATTTGCCACAATAAAAGGCACATTTCGACAATGTAGTTGTCGGATTAGATTCGGCCAGAGTTCCGTTTCAATTACAATGCACAATTTCGGCCGGATAAAATCAATGAAACGATTGATTGCGCAGGGTAAATCATAAGGCAAATAGCAATGCGTCACGTCGCTGCCAAAAGCGGCTTTGACGCGGTCGGAACCGGTCGGCGTAACCGTAGTAAATGTGATGGGTAAAGCCGGATAAGTTTGTCGAATTTTGCGCACCAACGGCGTGGCGGCAATGACTTCACCTACGGAAGCTGCATGAATAATGATGCCGTGCGGATTCGGTTTAGCCAACGCGCCGTAAAATCCATAGCGTTCGCCGAGCCTTTTTCGATAATTTGGCGCCTTAAAACCACGCGTCCACATAAAGATAAGCACCAGCGGCTGAATGAGGTACATCAGGCCGGTATAAAAAAAACGCCACATAAATTAAATTCGGTTATACTTACGAAAATTTTCAGTAGTATAGCAAAAAAAGGATCGGAATATGCCAACAATTAGCGTTGCCATGATCGTGAAAAACGAAGCGCAAGATCTCGCGCAATGCTTGGAAACAGTACAAGGTTGGACGGATGAAATCGTAATTTTGGACTCCGGTAGCACAGACGACACCAAACGAATCGCATTAAATTACGGCGCCAAATTCTATGAAAACGCCGATTGGCCAGGTTTCGGCAAACAGCGCCAACTCGCCCAGCAGTATGTCACAAGCGATTATGTGCTTTGGCTGGATGCCGACGAACGCGTCACACCCGAATTACGCGAATCCATTAAACAGGCTGTGCAACTTGATTCGCCCCATACTATTTATGAACTACCGCGCGTAAGCGAAGTATTCGGGCGTGAAATTCGCCATTCGGGTTGGTATCCGGATTATGTGGTGCGTCTATATCGCACCGATTACGCGAACTATAACGATTCCTTAGTACATGAAAAAGTGGAATTTCCGGCAAATGCGCGTATTGAAAAACTGAAAGGCGATTTGCAACATTTCACTTATAAAAGCATTCATCATTACTTAGTGAAATCGGCGAACTACGCGAAAGCTTGGGCGGATCAACGCCAAGCCAAAGGCAAAAAAGCTACGCTTTGGCAAGGTGTCAGCCACGCTATCGGCTGTTTTGTGAAAATGTATCTGTTAAAAGCCGGTTTCTTAGACGGTAAACAAGGCTTTCTGCTCGCCGTGCTTTCGGCGCATTCTACCTTGGTAAAATATGCGGATTTGTGGGAACGGGAGCAACATTAAGGCAAACAAAAAAGTGCGGTAAATTTGATCTACCGCACTTTTTGTTTTCTGATCGAATGAAAATTAATTTTTTGCTGCTGCCGCGGCTTTCACAATCACCGCAAAAGCAGGTGCTTTAAGCGATGCACCACCGACTAATGCACCGTCGATATCCGGTTGGGTAAATAATTCAGCTGCATTTGAATCATTTACGGAACCGCCGTATTGGATAATTACTTGGTCTGCCACTGCCTGGGATTTTTTCGCGATATGACTGCGAATGAACGCATGTACTGCTTGCGCTTGCGCCGGCGTGGCGGATTTGCCGGTACCGATTGCCCAAATCGGTTCGTAAGCGATTACCGCACCATTAAAGGCTTCAACGCCTAACGCATTGAGCACCGCATCGATTTGACGCGCGCACACTTCTTCGGTTTTACCCGCTTCGTTTTCCGCTTCGGATTCACCGATGCACAATACCGGCACTAAACCCGCTTCTTTTAATGCGCAGAATTTTTTCGCGATGAATTCATCGCTTTCTTTATGATAGGTACGACGCTCGGAGTGACCGATAATAATATATTTAGCCCCGAAATCTTTTAACATTTCAGTGGAAATATCGCCGGTAAATGCACCTTTTACGTTCACATCCACGTTTTGTGCGCCTAAGGCGATCTGACTGCCTTTTAAGGCAGCTTCTGCTTCGGCAAGATACATCACCGGCGGAGCGATTGCCACGCCGCAGCCTTCAACACCGGCTAATTCAGTTTTTAGATGTTCGATTAATTCTTTGGTAAACGCTTTACTACCGTTTAATTTCCAGTTACCCATAACTAAGGGACGACGTGCCATTTTAGTTTCTCCGTATTAATTAATAACGCGGCTACTATACCAAATTTTCGATTTGATTTTTTGTTCAAAATCACAAATCTAAAATTTTTCTCCCCGAGCGCGTGCTTCTTTGGCATGAAAAAGCTACAATTTACTGTATAGAATCAATAAAAAATAACCAATTTTATAAAAATGAAGATTTTCAAAGCCGAACAATGGAACATTGAAGTACTATTGCCTCTTTTTGAACATTACCGTCGCGCCAACGGAATGACGGAAAACCCCGAGCGTACTCTAACTTTCTTAACCAATCGCATTCGTTTTAATGAAAGTCTATTTTTTATCGCAGTAGATGAACAGGATGTAGATAAACAAGATAAAGCGGTAGGCTTTATTCAACTTTATCCCCGCCTCTCTTCCTTGCAGTTACAGCGTTATTGGCAATTAACCGATATTTACGTAACAAATCGTCCCCAACAAGCGGAAATTTATGCAGCGTTAATCTCCAAAGCGAAAGATTTCGTACTTTATACCCAGTCAAACCGCCTTGTCGCCGAATTAGGACAAGCCCAACATAAATTGTTAGAACGCGAAGGCTTCAAATTAAACCCGAAAAAAAGCCTGTTTGAATTGAGTTTATAATGCAAACCGAACTGCAATCTTATTGGGATTATTTGCGCATTGAACGCCAGGTCAGTCCGCACACGCTCGTTAACTATCAACGCCAACTCAATGCGGTGCTAAAATTGCTTGCTGAGCAAGACATTCGACAATGGCAGCAAATTACGCCGAATATTGTGCGTTTTGTTCTAGTACAAAGTAAAAAAGCCGGGCTCAAAGAAAAAAGCCTGGCTTTACGTTTGTCTGCCCTTCGGCGATTTTTTAGTTATTTGGTGCAACAAGGCAAATTGAACGTTAACCCTGCCACCGGCATCTCCGCACCAAAAGCGGGTAAGCATTTGCCGAAAAATATCGACAGCGATCAAATTCAACGATTATTCGCCAATGACAGTAAAGAACCTATTGATATTCGCGATCGGGCGATTTTAGAGCTTATGTATAGTTCAGGCTTACGTTTATCGGAATTGCAAGGCTTGAACTTAAACAGCATTAACACGCGAACACGAGAAGTACGCGTGTTAGGAAAAGGGAATAAAGAACGCATTGTACCATTCGGACATTACGCCTCGCGCGCGCTGCAACAATGGCTTAAAGTGAGGTTACTCTTCAATCCGAAAGATGAGGCCTTATTCGTCAGCCAATTAGGCAACCGCATTTCCCATCGCTCCATTCAAAAACGGCTGGAAACATGGGGGATTCGTCAAGGCTTAAGCAGTCATTTGAACCCGCATAAACTGCGCCATTCTTTTGCCACGCATATGTTGGAAGCCAGTTCCGATCTGCGCGCGGTACAAGAATTGCTCGGACACAGCAATCTTTCTACAACCCAAATTTATACCCATCTCAATTTCCAACATCTCGCTGATGTTTATGACCAAGCTCATCCACGCGCGAAGCGGAAAAAGTAATTGTTTTCGGAAGTTTTGTCTTTTGGTTTGAGCACCGCATTGGAAACGATTATAGACGCGCCAATTAAGCCACAGAATTGAACATCGGTTTGAGCACCGCATTGGGGCTGTTTGTCTTTCTCCCGTTTTGCGATTTTTCGCCAATAAAAAACCCCGGCCTTCTGACCGGGGTTCATTTCATATCTACCTGGCGGTGCCCTACTCTCACATGGGGAAGCCCCACACTACCATCGGCATTTCGGCGTTTCACTTCTGAGTTCGGTATGGGGTCAGGTGGGACCACCGCTCTATCGCCGCCAGGATTATTCGGTTTTAGACTTTAGACCTTGGACGTTAGCTTTACCTCTTCGTCTTTGTCTTTGTTGTCTTTGTCGTCTTTATGCTTTATGCGCACTTTTATTGGCTACAAGCTAAACTTTTATTCTGTTTTGTTTTATTTCGTTTTTTTCGTTAGCTTCACTGCTCTCTTAAAAACATTTGAGCGTTGTATAGTTAAGCCCCTCGGGCAATTAGTACGCGTTAGCTCAATGGCTCACACCACTTACACACCGCGCCTATCTACGTCTTCGTCTTAAACAACCCTTACTCACTTGATGTGTGGGAGAACTCATCTCTTGGCAAGTTTCGTGCTTAGATGCTTTCAGCACTTATCTCTTCCGCATGTAGCTACCCGGCTATGCGTCTGGCGACACAACCGGAACACCAGTGATGCGTCCACTCCGGTCCTCTCGTACTAGGAGCAGCCCCAATCAATTCTCCAACGCCCACGGCAGATAGGGACCGAACTGTCTCACGACGTTCTAAACCCAGCTCGCGTACCACTTTAAATGGCGAACAGCCATACCCTTGGGACCTACTTCAGCCCCAGGATGTGATGAGCCGACATCGAGGTGCCAAACACCGCCGTCGATATGAACTCTTGGGCGGTATCAGCCTGTTATCCCCGGAGTACCTTTTATCCGTTGAGCGATGGCCCTTCCATTCAGAACCACCGGATCACTATGACCTACTTTCGTACCTGCTCGACTTGTCCGTCTCGCAGTTAAGCTTGCTTATACCATTGCACTAACCTGACGATGTCCGACCGTCATTAGCAAACCTTCGTGCTCCTCCGTTACGCTTTGGGAGGAGACCGCCCCAGTCAAACTACCCACCAGACACTGTCCGAACACCCGTTCCGGGCGCTTCGTTAGAACATCAAACGTTAAAGGGTGGTATTTCAAGGTCGACTCCATCATCACTGGCGTGACGACTTCAAAGTCTCCCACCTATCCTACACATCAAAATTCAATGTTCAGTGTCAAGCTATAGTAAAGGTTCACGGGGTCTTTCCGTCTAGCCGCGGGTACACCGCATCTTCACGGCAATTTCAATTTCACTGAGTCTCGGGTGGAGACAGCCTGGCCATCATTATGCCATTCGTGCAGGTCGGAACTTACCCGACAAGGAATTTCGCTACCTTAGGACCGTTATAGTTACGGCCGCCGTTTACTGGGGCTTCGATCAGGTGCTTCTCTTTCGATAACACCATCAATTAACCTTCCAGCACCGGGCAGGCATCACACCCTATACGTCCACTTTCGTGTTTGCAGAGTGCTGTGTTTTTAATAAACAGTTGCAGCCAGCGGGTCACTTCGACCGGTTCAACCTTCATCCGCAAGGGATTACAATCTACGCCGGCGCACCTTCTCCCGAAGTTACGGTGCTATTTTGCCTAGTTCCTTCACCCGAGTTCTCTCAAGCGCCTGAGTATTCTCTACCTGACCACCTGTGTCGGTTTTCAGTACGGTTTAGTAAAGCCTTTCGCTTAGTGGCTTTTCCTGGAAGTGTGGTATCAGTTACTTCAGCCCCTTGAGGCCTCGTCATCATTTCTCAGTGTTAAGAAAGTCCGGATTTGCCTAAACTTCCCACCTACCAACTTAAACGTGCATATCCAACAGCACGCTAACCTAACCTGCTCCGTCCCCACATCGCAGCTTTACCAAGTACGGGAATATTAACCCGTTTCCCATCGACTACGCTTTTCAGCCTCGCCTTAGGGGCCGACTCACCCTGCCCCGATTAACGTTGGACAGGAACCCTTGGTCTTCCGGCGAACGGGTTTTTCACCCGTTTTATCGTTACTTATGTCAGCATTCGCACTTGTGATACGTCCAGCAGCCCTCTCGAACTCCCTTCGTCCGCTTACACAACGCTCCCCTACCCAACAGACTTTCGCCTGATGCCGCAGCTTCGGTGCTATATTTGAGCCCCGTTACATCTTCCGCGCAGGCCGACTCGACTAGTGAGCTATTACGCTTTCTTTAAATGATGGCTGCTTCTAAGCCAACATCCTAGCTGTCTAAGCCTTCCCACTTCGTTTCCCACTTAATATAGACTTTGGGACCTTAGCTGGCGGTCTGGGTTGTTTCCCTCTCCACGACGAACGTTAGCACCCGCCGTGTGTCTCCTGAGTATCACTCTTCGGTATTCGTAGTTTGCATCGGGTTGGTAAGCCGGGATGGCCCCCTAGCCGAAACAGTGCTCTACCCCCGAAGGTGTCCGCTCAAGGCTCTACCTAAATAGATTTCGGGGAGAACCAGCTATCTCCCGGTTTGATTGGCCTTTCACCCCCAGCCACAAGTCATCCGCTAATTTTTCAACATTAGTCGGTTCGGTCCTCCAGTTAGTGTTACCCAACCTTCAACCTGCCCATGGCTAGATCACCGGGTTTCGGGTCTATACCTTGCAACTCTTCGCCCAGTTAAGACTCGGTTTCCCTTCGGCTCCCTGATTTAGTTAACCTCGCTACAAAATATAAGTCGCTGACCCATTATACAAAAGGTACGCAGTCACCCTTGCGGGCTCCCACTGCTTGTACGTACAAGGTTTCAGGTTCTATTTCACTCCCCTCACCGGGGTTCTTTTCGCCTTTCCTTCACAGTACTGGTTCACTATCGGTCAATCAGGAGTATTTAGCCTTGGAGGATGGTCCCCCCTTCTTCAAACAGGATATCACGTGTCCCGCCCTACTTGTCGTTAACTTAGTACCACGACCTGGACTTCGAGTACGGGGCTATCACCCTGTGTCGCTGTGCTTCCCAGCACATTCCTCTGTCTCTGTCGCTATCATTAACAGGCTACTTCGCTTTCGCTCGCCGCTACTGACGAAATCTCGGTTGATTTCTTTTCCTCGGGGTACTTAGATGTTTCAGTTCTCCCGGTTTGCCTCAACAAGCTATGTATTCACTCGTTGATAGTGGGCTCTTCACCCACTGGGTTGCCCCATTCGGATATCTTGGATTAAACGCTTCTTATCAACTCATCCAAGCTTTTCGCAGATTAGCACGTCCTTCTTCGCCTCTGATTGCCAAGGCATCCACCTTGTACGCTTAGTCGCTTAACTATACAACCTCAAATGCTCTTCTTACGATTTGCATTTAGTGGCTATCTTTAATTCAACTAACACTCTTAAATTGCTTTTGTTCAATTCAGAGTTTTTAACAAAACATGTCGTTATTTCGTTTTACTCAGACTTTCTTTCGAAAATCTCTCGTTTTTAGCTTGTTTCCAATTTTTTAAAGAACAAATAAGATAAATATAAAGCTATCTTTAGTTGGCGTCCCCACGGGGATTCGAACCCCGGTTACCGCCGTGAAAGGGCGATGTCCTAGGCCTCTAGACGATGGGGACATCAAGTAAAGATACTCTATATTTCAACGTCACTTTCAGCTTCGTTGCTTACTCTTCTATCTACAATACACCAGACAATCTGTGTGAACACTCGCTGTCGCTCATTTTTGGTAAGGAGGTGATCCAACCGCAGGTTCCCCTACGGTTACCTTGTTACGACTTCACCCCAGTCATGAATCATACCGTGGTAAACGCCCCCCTCGCGGTTAAGCTATCTACTTCTGGTACAACCCACTCCCATGGTGTGACGGGCGGTGTGTACAAGGCCCGGGAACGTATTCACCGCGACATTCTGATTCGCGATTACTAGCGATTCCGACTTCATGGAGTCGAGTTGCAGACTCCAATCCGGACTTAGACGTACTTTCTGAGATTCACTCCACCTCGCAGCTTCGTTACCCTCTGTATACGCCATTGTAGCACGTGTGTAGCCCTACTCGTAAGGGCCATGATGACTTGACGTCATCCCCACCTTCCTCCGGTTTGTCACCGGCAGTCTCCTTTGAGTTCCCACCATTACGCGCTGGCAACAAAGGATAAGGGTTGCGCTCGTTGCGGGACTTAACCCAACATTTCACAACACGAGCTGACGACAGCCATGCAGCACCTGTCTCATGGTTCCCGAAGGCACTCCCGTATCTCTACAGGATTCCATGGATGTCAAGAGTAGGTAAGGTTCTTCGCGTTGCATCGAATTAAACCACATGCTCCACCGCTTGTGCGGGCCCCCGTCAATTCATTTGAGTTTTAACCTTGCGGCCGTACTCCCCAGGCGGTCGATTTATCACGTTAGCTTCGGGCGCCAAACTTAAAGTCCAACCCCCAAATCGACAGCGTTTACAGCGTGGACTACCAGGGTATCTAATCCTGTTTGCTCCCCACGCTTTCGCACATGAGCGTCAGTACATTCCCAAGGGGCTGCCTTCGCCTTCGGTATTCCTCCACATCTCTACGCATTTCACCGCTACACGTGGAATTCTACCCCTCCCTAAAGTACTCTAGCTACCCAGTCTGAAATGCAATTCCCAGGTTAAGCCCGGGGCTTTCACACCTCACTTAAATAGCCGCCTGCGTGCCCTTTACGCCCAGTTATTCCGATTAACGCTCGCACCCTCCGTATTACCGCGGCTGCTGGCACGGAGTTAGCCGGTGCTTCTTCTGTGTTTAACGTCAATTTGTTGCGCTATTTACACAACAACCTTCCTCAACACCGAAAGAACTTTACAACCCGAAGGCCTTCTTCATTCACGCGGCATGGCTGCGTCAGGGTTGCCCCCATTGCGCAATATTCCCCACTGCTGCCTCCCGTAGGAGTCCGGGCCGTGTCTCAGTCCCGGTGTGGCTGGCCATCCTCTCAGACCAGCTAGAGATCGCAGGCTTGGTAGGCCTTTACCCTACCAACTACCTAATCCCACTTGGGCTCATCCTATGGCATGCGGCCCTAAGGTCCCGCACTTTCATCTTCCGATTCTACGCGGTATTAGCGACAGTTTCCCGTCGTTATCCCCCTCCATAAGCTAGATTCCCAAACATTACTCACCCGTCCGCCACTCGTCAGCATAAGTACAAGTACTTACCTGCTACCGTTCGACTTGCATGTGTTAAGCCTGCCGCCAGCGTTCAATCTGAGCCATGATCAAACTCTTCAATTCAAGTTTAATCGCTCAATATTCTGCTTGCTAAAAGTTTTCGCTTCTCACTTATAAATTAAATTTAAAGTAAGTTTTATGAATTTCTAGTTAGCACCTATTAAGACTTCAAAATTAAAAATAGTTTTAAAACAAGTCAATCAACAAGTGCCCACACAGATTGTCTGATTCGTTGTTAAAGAGCAAAAAACAACGACGCATGTGTAAATTTGACTATTTCACAACCATGCGTCGTTGTGTGCCGCGTATTATAGGAATTTTTAGATCCTTTGCAACACCTTTTTTCAGATTTTTACTTAAGAGATTAATTTTTATTCATCATCTACTTTTCTGTATTTTCTGAAACCGGCTTTATGTAGCACCTCATTTAATTTTTTCAGTAAAATCTCCTTTTGTGATTTAGTAAACAATACACAATTTTTATTGTGTAACGCAGCAACAATCCTCCAATAAGTTTGCAGTGTTGCCGGAATGCCCGCTTTTTTTAAACGTACAATGGCATTTTCTGCACCTACCGATTTTAATGTCGCGACATCCGGAATATCCACTTTCTTTAGCATTCTTTCATACTTTATCGAAAGATTAGGCAACTCCTTCAAGCGATTCGCTTTAGATAATGCAAGCGCATTTCTTCTCTCTTGGATTTGCTTAATAGAAAGCATAAATAATTTACGCAATAACGACTCATCCCCCATAATATTAGAAGACAATCGGTAATAATCGGCGAGAACAAACCTGCGATTGACTTCGTTCGTGGTAAAAGGCGAACAACCGGAACGCATTAATTGTTGTGCGAGTTCGTTTTTGGCTTGCAGATAAAATTTTCCGTTTAACCATAGTGCGAACATAAATTCCTTCTTATAAAACAACCCATAACCGGTAAAAAGGTTTCGGGATGTCACATTTCCAATTAATCTATCCGCTCGTAAACAAACGGATTCAATACGCTCATCTTGAACATTCAAATACTGCATGCATACCTCATTATTGCTTAAATCATTACTTAATGGCCAAAATCCTCTTCAGCCGGAGAATCTATATCATTAACAAATTATGAATAAAACCGATTCTTTGTGAATTTGTGAACAAGATCAAAATATTAAAATTTTTGTTCGCCAAAATCACTTCACAATGGCAAAATACCGCTTTCCTCCGTGGGCTACAGGGTTCAAAAAATTCATTTTTATCCGAATTGCCCTTCCGTTATTTTTATATAAAAGGTCAGCTTACTTACTATGAACGCAAGCAAAAAATACAAAATAGGTATCACCTTTAATTTAGAATCCGAGATCTCAGATATTTGGGCAAACGGCGCAAATCAAAATGTCATTCATCTTTACAATTTATTTAAACACTCTTCTTTAGTAGAAAATGTCGTATTGGTTTCTTGGGGTGCAGCAAGACGCACTACGCCGCCGGAAGGTTTTTTACTTGACGGATTGGATATTAACTTTGCCTACATTGACGATGTCATTGACGAGCTTGACGTATTAATAGAGGGAATGTTGGTCATAGAACCGCATCAAATCGAGCGGATGCGCGCTCACGGCGGCAAAACCGTATGCTATAAAATGGGTAACGATATGATTATGGATGCGGAAAATATGCTGTTTAATCGTCCGACTTCGCGTACCTTTAACGGCACCGCATTCGATGCGGTTTGGACTTTTCCGCACCATGAAAATACCTGTCGATCTTATTTCCACACGATGTACCGCTGTCCGGTTTATATCGTACCGTTTATTTGGTCGCCTGTGTTTTGCGATAAAGTAATCGGTTGGTTGAAAAGAGATCACAACCTTGATTTCGGCTATTGCCCGAATCCAACAAAAACAGCAAAACGTATCGCTTCCTTTGAATCAAATGCACATATTGTGAAAACCTGTTTCATACCGATTTTGATCGCCGAACAGGCTTATCGCATGCAACCTGAAAAAATCGAACATGTTTTTATGTGCAACACCTATGATAAACGGGAAGATCCGACTTTCCGCAATTTTATCGGCCACACCGATATCGTACGCGATAATATTATGAGTGTGGAAGCACGTTACCAAATGCCGGATTTCTTAACCCGTTATGTGGACGTCGTATTAAGCCACCAATGGGAAAATGGCTTAAACTATGCTTATAACGACGCGCTATACGGCGGTTACCCGTTTATCCATAATTCCAAATTAATTCCAAAAGGCGTCGGTTATTATTATGATCAATTCGATGCCGAAGAAGGCGCCAAAGTGTTGCTCGAGGTCATCGAAAATCACGACAAACGGCACGATGAATACGTCAAACGCGCAAATGAGTATCTTGATTCGCAACTGCCAACCAACCCGCTCAATATCTGTTATTACGAACAAGAACTGTTGCGTCTGTTTAAATAAGCAAAAATCCCTCCGGATGGAGGGATTTTTGTTTCTCCGTTTCAGCACCGCATTGAAACCTTATTTGACGAGCTTTCAATGCGGTGCTAAATCAGGATCTCAAATAACGCTTAATAAATTTGCCGAGGAAATAAACAAAGAAAAAATCAATAGCCCGTTTCCACCGGCAAGCTCGCTTTTATCCAGCCTTCAAATCCCCCAATCACGCTAAACACATTTTCGTAACCTTGCTCAACTAAAAAAGCGGCAACATTTCGGCTACTCACGCCGTGATAACAACTCAAAATAATTGGCGAATCAAAATCTACCAATGTTTCAAATTGCAGAAAAGTCTGATTGGTCAAATGAAAAGCGCCTTTCGGGTGTGCATTAGCATAACGTTGCGCGTCGCGTACGTCGGCCAACACCGCGCCTTGTTGTGCCATTTGCCAGGCTTGTTGCGGGGTTATTTCTTGAAATGACATATCTTAAGATCCTCTCGCCTGTTGTTTGTACAGGCCATCAATAATCACCAGGCTCATGGACAAAATTAAACAAATAAAAAGCGGATAACTTTGCGCATCAATTTTTTCGCCGATAAAAAAAGAAACGAACAGCATCATAATAGTTTCCACATAACCAAGCAGGCCGAGCAAATTCATCGGTAATTTATTACTGGCGATCACATAAGCAATCAATGCGGTGCCACTGATGAGTCCGAGTAATATCAGCAGACCCCAAATCGCCGAATTGCTTTGTTCCACTAAAGCGAAATCCGTTTGCAACGCAAAATAAACGCTAATCGGCATTAAACTTAGCATTTCCAAACAAAAGGAAGCAAGATCGGTATTTTTCAACGCTTTTCGCACCGAGAAGTAAGTGGTATAACCTATGCAAATGACTACCGCTTCCCACGACAATCCGCCTTTAAGCACTATATTAGAAATGACGCCGAGCGTCGCAATTAGCACCGCAATGAATTTAAAAGTGGAAATGCGTTCTTTGAAAATCAAGCGTCCGGCGGCGACCATCACGATCGGCAACAACAAATAACCAAACGATACGCTTAACGAACTACCATTATTCGGCGCCCATAAAAAAAGCCACATTTGAAAACCCATCAGTGCGCCGCAAAAAAAATAAGAAAAGGCAAAATAAGGCTGATTTTTGATGTGTTTTAAGCGTTCAAGCAAGGCGTTTTTTTGTTTAAACATCAACACCGCAAATACGACGAAAGGAAAGGTGAAAATCATTCGATAGCCGAAGATATCCGTGCCACTCAAAGGTTTGAGCAAGGTGGAAAAATAATACATGTAGCCGAATAGAAAAGAGGCTAACAATGAAATGAGAATGCCTTTGAGCATAACAGATCCTTATCACGAATTACCGCCCATTCTATTCCAACATCGCCCAAAATGCACGGATCAAGGGCTGTTCAAGATTTCTTTTTTGTGTACAAATACCAAGCTCGAAAGGCGCAATCGGCACGTCGAGATTTAGTCTCGAAATTTGATGATTCATTGGACTGTTATCAATCACCGCATCGGGTAACATCGCCAATCCGAAACCCAAACCTACCATCGGCACAATGCCTTCATGACCGGCCACGGTAGCGTAAATTTTCGGATGTTTAATCTGTTTTTCTTCACGCAACCATTGCTCAATCCGTTGTCGAGCATGCCCTTCCAACGGAAAAATAAACGGCATTTGTTGCCAGTTTATCGGTGTTTCTTGCAAAAGCTGGGTGGCTAAACAAGCCACGCGAGGTGCAATCAAAGAAAGTGAAATGTTATCGATTTTATGAAACGCCACGCTCGCCGGTAAATTTTGCGGCTTACCCGCAAGGGCGAGATCCGCCTGTTGGGTTTGAATCAATTCCAACGCCGATGCCGGATCACCGGTAGTCAGCCGAATTTCCACTTTAGGATAGCGCTGGCGAAATTGCTTTAACACTTGCGGCAAATGGCTATAGGACGCGGTTACCGAGCAAAACAGTTTCAATTCGCCGCTTAATTCGTCCTCGTCGTTGAACTGTTGACGAAATTGTCGCCAATTTTGCCATTCGGTTTTAGCAAATTGTAAAAATTTCTCGCCGTGTTCGGTCAGCGTAACTTGGCGGTTATCGCGGATAAAAAGGATTTTTCCCAATTCATCTTCAAGCCGTTGAATTTGACGGGAAAGGGTGGAGGGCGACATATGGTTTTGGGTAGCGGTTTTAGCGAAGTTTTGGGTTTCGGTGAGTTTTATAAATAAATTAAGATCTTGAAAGTCCATAATAGTTTCTATTTTATTAAAGTAAGCCGCTATCGTTGAAAATCGATTTTCAACAAAAACAAATTTTAATTAATGCTTATAATTGCAAAAATTACAACATAAAATTCCTATAATATCACTTTACGCAACTACAAAAAAATTTATAATCCCACCCATAACAAAACTATATACAAACACAACCTCATCCAACATTCACCTTACAAACAAGGAAAAAACATGGCTAACTATTTCAACACATTGAATTTACGTCAAAAATTAGACCAATTAGGTCGTTGTCGTTTTATGAATCGCGAAGAATTCGCTGATGAAGCGAATTTCTTAAAAGGCAAAAAAATCGTGATCGTAGGTTGCGGTGCGCAAGGCTTAAACCAAGGGCTAAATATGCGTGATTCCGGTTTGGACATCAGCTACGCATTACGTCCGGAAGCTATTAAGGAAAAACGCGCATCATTCCAACGCGCAACAGAAAACGGTTTTAACGTTGGCACTTACGAAGAATTAATTCCAACTGCGGATTTAGTCATCAACTTAACACCGGATAAACAACACTCTAAAGTAGTGGCGGACGTTATGCCGTTAATGAAAAAAAATTCGGCCTTCGGTTATTCACATGGTTTCAACATCGTGGAAGTAGGCGAGCAAATTCGTAAAGACATCACCGTAGTAATGGTGGCGCCGAAATGCCCGGGTACCGAAGTGCGTGAAGAATACAAACGCGGTTTCGGCGTGCCGACATTAATCGCGGTTCACCCTGAAAACGACCCACAAGGCGAAGGCATGGCAATTGCGAAAGCGTGGGCAGCAGCAACCGGTGGTCATCGCGCGGGTGTGTTGGAATCTTCCTTCGTAGCGGAAGTGAAATCTGATTTAATGGGCGAACAAACGATTCTGTGTGGTATGTTACAAGCCGGCTCCATCGTCTGTTACGACAAACTCGTGGCTGACGGTAAAGATCCGGCATACGCGGGTAAATTAATCCAATACGGTTGGGAGACGATTACCGAAGCGTTAAAACAAGGCGGTATTACCTTAATGATGGATCGCTTATCTAACAGCGCAAAATTACGTGCGTTTGAGCTTTCCGAACAAATCAAAGAAAGCCTCGGTTTCTTATATTACAAACACATGGATGACATTATTAGCGGTCACTTCTCTGCCACCATGATGGCCGACTGGGCAAACGGTGATAAAGACTTATTTGCATGGCGCGAAGCGACCGGCAAAACCGCTTTTGAAAACGCACCGAAATATGATGGCAAAATCAGCGAGCAAGAATATTTCGACAATGGCGTATTAATGATTGCAATGGTAAAAGCAGGTGTTGAATTGGCTTTTGATGCCATGGTAGCGAGCGGTATTTATGAAGAATCCGCCTACTACGAATCTTTGCATGAATTACCATTAATTGCCAATACCATCGCGCGTAAACGCTTGTATGAAATGAACGTGGTGATTTCCGATACGGCAGAATACGGCAACTATTTGTTCTCTAACGTTGCAACGCCGATTCTTGCCAAAGAAATTATCCCTCACCTTCAAAAAGGCGACTTGGGTGAACCGACCCCAACCGTTGAAATCGACAACATCACTTTACGCGATGTAAATGACGCAATTCGTAATCACCCGGTAGAATTAATTGGTCAAGAATTACGCGGTTATATGACGGATATGAAACGTATCGCAGTTGCGGGTTAATCTCAAAGCAAATTGAATTTAAAACCGGCTTTGTTCAGGCAAAGCCGGTTTTTTATCATCTACTTAGTAACAATGATCTGCATTTACGCAATTTTTCTTTGCTTTATCCGAAAAATAATATTCGTCAATTAGCGCCTATTTATGATTTCGTTTCCATTGCACCTTATCCGGAAGTATTTAATTCATCTCTGCTTGCCCTGCCTTTGCTTGAGAGGCAAGAGGGTGGTTCTTTAGCACACGGATTTAACACGCAATACGGCGAATATATCGGCGACGATTTTGTGGAATTCGGTGAAAATATCGGTTTGAATAAAAAGGTAATTATTCAAAAACTGATTCCTGAAATAACAAAAGAAAGAGAAAGAGTTAAAAATATTTATGAAAATTCTTTTATGCCTCAAAATCACATTGATTGCGTATTAAAAAGCTATCATAAAAGGCTCAATTTAATTAATGTATTAAATGAACCGGAATTATAAAACGCAAGTTTAGTATTGAATAACAGCACCGCATTGGAACGGCTTCCAATGCGGTGCTATTTTGAGAGTTGAACAGTAACTATGAAACCTATAAATTGAACACTGCACGATATTCCGTAGCGTTCAAATTTTTATTTCACCATCTTCTTCAACTGATACAAATACGCCAGCGCCTGTTTTGGGCTTAAGTCATCGGGCTCGAGTTTTTCGATGGCTTCACGCAAGGCATCGGTTTCTTGTTCAAATAACAATTCGCCTTGATTATGATTGGCTTCACGTAACGCTTGAATTTGTTGGTCGGCAGAATGGCCGGCAATTTTTTCTAATTGCGTCAATTTTTGTTTGGCAAGCTTAATTACTGATTGCGGCACGCCGGCAAGCGCCGCCACCGCCAAGCCGTAACTTTTACTCGCCGCGCCGTCTTGCACCGAGTGCATAAAGGCGATGCTGTTATTGTGTTCAAGTGCATCCAAATGAATATTGGCGACGCCCGGCAATTGTTCAGGCAAAGCCGTCAATTCAAAATAATGGGTAGCAAAAAGCGTCAGCGAACGAATTTTTTTCGCCAACCATTCAGCACAGGCCCAAGCCAGCGAAAGCCCGTCGTAAGTGGAGGTGCCGCGTCCGATTTCATCAATCAATACTAAACTTTGCGCGCCGGCTTGGTGCAGAATGTTCGCCATTTCCGTCATTTCCACCATAAAAGTCGAACGGCCGGATGCCAAATCATCGGATGCGCCGATACGGGTGAAAATGCGGTCAATAGGGCCGATTTGCGCGCTGTCTGCCGGCACGAAACTGCCAATATACGCCATCAGCGTAATCAATGCGGTTTGGCGCATATAGGTGCTTTTACCGCCCATGTTTGGGCCGGTAATAATCAATAAATGGCGATTTGTATTGAGCTCTACCGGATTGGCAATAAAAGGATCTTTTAATACGTGTTCCACCACCGGATGACGGCCGTTTTCAATCTTCACACTGACTTCGTCGCAAAACATCGGCATCACGTAATTTAAGCGCTCTGCGCGTTCGGCAAGATTCACCAACACATCCAATTCGGATAAGACCAAACTGGCCAACTGTAACGCGCCCAAATGCGGCAACAATAAATCAAATAATTCGTCATATAGCTGCTTTTCCAACGCCAGCGCCGCGCCTTTGGATTTAAGCACTTTATCTTCGTATTCTTTCAATTCGGGAATAATGTAACGCTCGGCATTTTTCAGGGTTTGGCGGCGTACGTAATGAATTGGCGCTTTATGGGCTTGCCCTTGGCTGATTTGAATGTAATAGCCGTGCACTGCATTAAAACCGATTTTTAGCGTATCAATGCCGGTGGCTTCGCGCTCGCGTTGTTCCAACTTTTCTAAATATTGCGTTGCGCCGTCGGAAAGCGCGCGCCACTCATCCAGCACCGCATTGAAACCTTGCGCAATCACGCCACCGTCGCGAATGAGCAGCGGCGGCACGTCGATAATCGCACGTTGTAGTAAATCACATTGTTCGCTAAAGTCGGCAATTTGCCCGAAAAGCGTGCTCAAAAATGGCGGCGCTTTTTGTTGAATAACCGAATGCAGCTCTGGGATTTGTTCCAATGCGGTGCGCAAACGGGTGAGATCGCGCGGACGCGCCGAACGCAATGCTACACGCGCCAAAATACGTTCCATATCGCCCACTTGTCGCAAATAGGGTTGTAATTCGTTCACTAAATCAAAATTCAGAATTTCCGCGATAGTTTGTTGGCGTTGTTGTAATTTTTCAATATTGCGAATCGGCTGATGAATCCAGCGTTTCAACAACCGGCTACCCATGGGCGTAACGCATTTATCCAATACGGACGCTAAAGTATTGTCCGTGCCGCCGGCGAGATTTTGGGTGAGTTCCAAATTGCGACGGGTGGCAGCGTCCAGCTGAATGAAATCTTGATTTTGAATCACGCCGATACTTTGAATGTGCGGGAGCGCGGTGCGTTGAGTTTCTTTGGCATATTGCAACAAACATCCCGCCGCGCTTAAGCCGAGCGGTGATTTTTCGACGCCGAAAGCGCGCAAATCTTTGGTGCCGAATTGGCGATTTAACAGATCAATTGCAGTGCTAAGTTCAAATTCCCAAATAGGGCGACGGCGTAAACCTTTGCAGTGTTCAATCGCCGCTATTTCATTAAATTCTTCGCAATACAACAATTCCACCGGCGCAATGCGCTGTAATTCCGCGCGCAAAGTTTCCTTATCAGCGGGTTCACAAAGTTGAAAACGGCCGGAGGTCATATCCAAAGTCGCCAAGCCGAATTTATCTTTTTCTTGATACACGGCAGCGATAAGATTGTCTTGGCGTTCCGGTAATAAGGCCTCGTCACTTACCGTGCCTGGCGTCACAATACGCACAATTCGGCGTTCAACAGGCCCTTTTGCCGTAGCCGGATCGCCCACTTGTTCGCAAATCGCCACCGGTTCGCCCAACTGCACCAATTTTGCCAAATAACCTTCCACCGCATGATATGGCACACCCGCCATTGGAATCGGCTGTCCTGCCGATTGTCCGCGTTTGGTCAATGAAATATCCAACAATGCCGCTGCCTTTTTCGCGTCGTCATAAAACAGCTCATAGAAATCACCCATCCGATAAAACAATAAAACATCCGGATTCTCAGCTTTGAGTTTGAGATATTGTTGCATCATGGGCGTATGCTGGGTTAAATATTCTTCTGAAATCATTGAGTTACCTGTTTTATTGCAGTGAAATGCGCCGTTCGGATATAGCTTTAAATAGGGCGCTATTTTAGGGTTTTGAACGAGAAAAGCCAATGTTGAAGAAAGTGGTTTTATTTACGCGTTTTTTTATGCTTAAATATTGCATATTTATTCATTTTTATTTAATATCTATGCGATTAATTAATCTATTTATATGAGGCACACAACATGAAAAAAAGACTATTAGCCGCGATTTTAATGGGCGTTAGCGCCATTTCTGCAGCAGAAGAATTAACGTTTGGCACCGAACCGAGCTATCCGCCTTTTGAAGCTACCACCGAAAAAGGTGAATTGGTCGGTTTTGATATCGATGTGGCACTGGCAATTTGTAAACAAATCGGCGCCACCTGTCATTTCAAAACCCAACCTTTCGATGCGTTAATTCCAAGCTTAAAAGCCAAACGTTTTGATGCGGCTATGTCGGCAATTGATATTACCGAAGCACGCGAAAAACAGGTTTTATTCAGTGCACCTTATTATGACAGTTCGGCGAGTTATATCGCGCTGAAAGGCAAAGATTTAGCGAGCGCAAAAAATATCGGCGTACAAAATGGTTCCACTTTCCAACAATATACGGTTGCGGAAACACCGCAATATACGCCGAAATCTTACGTGAATTTACAAGACGCAATTTTAGATTTACAAAACGGTCGGATCGATATCGTGTTAAGTGATACCGCACTGTTGGCAGATATATTGAAAAAAGAGCCGAATCTGCAATTTGTCGGTGAAAAAGTCAGCAATGAAAAATATTTCGGGCGCGGCGTCGGAATCGCCTTAAACAAAGCAAATAAAGCGCTTCAAACCCGTTTAAACCAGGGATTAAACGCCATTAAGGCGAACGGCGAATATCAAGAAATCTATGATAAATGGATGCAGAAATAAGTAAAATTCGGTTAAAACCAATCGTACTTTAACACCAAAGCCCATCCGTCGAGATGGGCTTTGTTATGTTAAAGAGTTATGTTAAAGATTCAAAATTTTATAAATTTCCGAATCTTTACGATCTAAATAATGAAGCGATTGGATTTTACGAATGGTGCGAGATTTGCCACGAATCAGTAAGGTTTCCGTGCCGGCGAGGTTACCTTTGCGGGAAATGCCTTTCAGTAAATCACCGTTGGTAATGCCCGTTGCAGTAAAAACCAGATTATCGTCACGTACGATGTCCTCTAATTTCAGCACCGCATTGACTTGCACACCCGCGACTGCACAGCGTTGAATTTCATTGGCGGCGATTTTTCGGTTTTCTTCGCTATCATCCTTCACTTGGTTACGCGGAATTAAACGCGCTTGCATATCGCCACCTAAAGCGCGTATTGCCGCTGCTGCCGCTACACCTTCCGGCGCACCGCCGATACCGTACAGCATATCTACTTCGGCATCCGGTAAACAACATAACACAGAGGCCGCGACGTCTCCGTCCGGAATCGCCAATACGCGTACGCCCAAGTCGTACATTTGTTGAATCGCCTTTTCATGGCGCGGTTTTGCCAATATCATGACGGTTAAATCGGATAAAGACTTGCCTAAGCGGGAAGCCGTACGGCGCAAATTTTGTTCAAGCGGAAGAGTTAAATCGATCATACCTTTTACTTCCGGACCGACTACTATTTTTTCCATATACATATCCGGCGCTTTTAAGAACGTATGTTTGCCGCCTGCCGCCAAAACGGAAATCGCGTTAGATTGGCCCATTGCGGTCATCCGCGTACCATCAATCGGATCCACTGCAATAGAAACCAATTCTCCGTTGCCGGAACCTACTTTTTCGCCGATATAAAGCATTGGTGCTTCGTCTATTTCTCCTTCGCCGATAACGATTTCGCCGTCCATATGAATAAGGTTGAGCATATAACGCATCGCTTTCACCGCCGCCTCATCCGCAGCGTTTTTATTGCCGCGTCCGAGCCAACCATAAGCTGCTAATGCCGCCGCTTCCGTTACACGAGAAAATTCAATAGCCAATGCACGATTCATTTTGTTTCTCCGTTTTGTCGCAAGCAAAAAAATCGGGCTATTCTAACACTATGCAAACGTTTGCGTAATAAATTTTTAGCCAAACCTTTAAAAAGAAAAGTGAAGTGAGTACAATAAAGCCGTTTCAGACGTTATTTTAAAAGGAAATCGCTATGTCATTAGAAATTTTAAACCAGCTTGAAGATAAAATTAAACAAGCGGTAGAAACCATTCAATTGCTTCAACTTGAAGTGGAAGAATTAAAAGAGCAAAAAAACCAAGCTCAACAAACTATCGAGTCATTACAAAACGAAAATGAACAACTGAAAAACGAACACCATAATTGGCAAGAACATATTCGTTCATTACTCGGCAAATTTGATAATGTTTAATTACATTAAAAGGCTTAGAAAATCTAAGCCTTTTTTCTTTAGGGATTTTTATGAAAATTTGTATTCTTTCAGGTAGCACTTTAGGCACCGCGGAGTATGTAGCGGAGCACTTAGAAGAAGCGCTAAAAAAACAAGGATTCTCCACAATACTTTACCACGGTGCGAATTATGACGAAGTGATTGACGAACCGTTATGGCTGATCGTGACCTCCACTCACGGTGCCGGCGAAATTCCGGATAATTTACGTCCGCTGTTTGATCAAATCATGCAATCGAATTTAAATCTTTGTAACTTACGTTTTGCCATAGTCGGTTTAGGCAATTCCGATTATGATACTTTTTGCTATGCAGCAAAACGTATTGAACAAATTTTATCGGCCAAAAATGCGTTCAAATTGTGCGACACATTAACCATCGACGTACTTAATGTGGATGATCCTGAAAGTTATAGTGAACAATGGCTTCCGCAATTTATTCAAGCATTAGCCTAATTTAAAAATAAAAAACGATGATTTTTTCAATCATCGTTTTTTATTGCTTGTGGATAACTTAATAAAAACTTG
Source organism: Aggregatibacter sp. HMT-949 (assembly GCF_041734645.1). Classification (NCBI taxonomy): domain Bacteria; kingdom Pseudomonadati; phylum Pseudomonadota; class Gammaproteobacteria; order Pasteurellales; family Pasteurellaceae; genus Aggregatibacter; species Aggregatibacter sp. HMT-949. The sequence continues at coordinate 1,922,178 of NZ_CP162010.1, forward strand.
TCAAAAACCTGTATTTTTTCACTGAATAAAATTTAAATTTTTAAACTCTGTGGATAAAATACCAAATTATCCACAAA